>CALJUX010000088.1 GCA_937978655.1 uncultured Chromatiaceae bacterium | reverse complement strand
AGATGGTGATTCGTGACTGGAGTTCAGACGTGTGCTCTTCCGATCTTGGCATCAGATTCATTGACCACCTGAAGATTGTCATTCATCTGGCTGATTTTCAAGCAAATATTCAAATCAGCAGGCCCTTCATGATTCAGTACCACGGGCTGGATGCCGAGCGCTTTCATCGCAACAACATGCAGTTGTAATACCCGCAGGTAATTTTCAATCCAGTTCGCATTGTAGTTCTTCTTCGGATTAACCATGGCTGAATTAGGAATGATTAAGCCATAACGGACTTCGGGTAAGTTCTGTGGGCGAACCGGCAGCACCAGATTGGTGAAGTCGCCATACTGTACCAACGGCGGTTGCGGGCACAATGGCTGCAGATAGGCAAAACTCTGCGAATCACGGGCGCAAACCAAGGCTGCTTTTGGCAATGCGTTTGCCAACAAATGTCGCTCAGCAGGTGCTGAAAAAGGTCCAAAAGCCTGTGGCATGAACACATAAATTTTATGCTGACGACGCAGACGATGTAATTCGCTGACCATCGCTTTGACATTGCGTCCGCCCCACTGGTCTCCGTAGGCAAAACCTGATGCATCGATCACCACGTCGATATCCGGCTCAAACACCAGGCCAAAACGCTCGCGCAGCACGGCCCGCACAGATTTTGGGATAAGATAACTCAGCACATTAAAATCAAAGCCGCGTACCCTGAACATCACTTTTTGCAATGCACCGAGCAAAGCGCGACTGCGATATGGTGAATTCCGATTGGGCGCCAGGACAATCTGTGCCTGGGGATATTGCTGCAAAATGGCATCCATACAGGCCAATAACATCAATTCGGCCCCTTTGTTGACAAATTGTACACCCCGGATCTCGACAAATAACGACTTAGTCATGCAACAACAGCTCCGCAGGTTTTTTCTCTGAGTAGGCCACCAGGCCTGCCGGATCGGCGTAGCCCGCAGCGATTAACATCACCGGACGTTCGAATTCATCAAGCTCCAGCGCCTTTTGCATCCGCGCTTCTCTGACTTCGATATCGGGCCAGTTAATCGGGCAGCTTGCCAGCCCCAAGGTTTCTAATGCCAACATCAACTGCATCGCAGCAAGCGATGCATCGATATAAATCAGATGACGGTCGCGGGTTTCTTTATAGGCGGACAAATCGCCGACCACAACCAGTAACGCCGGAATGTTGCTGGCAAAACCAACAGTGCCCATCGCGAGCTCAGCGATGGCATGCGCTTGCTGGCCGTAAAACAGCCGAAAAGAGAACGGCTGCCGGTTACAGGCTGATGGCGCCTGAGCTGCCGCAGCAATTGCACGGACAATATCTGAGCGCTCCGGTGCCCTCCCGTCGAACCAGCGTACCGAATGACGCCGCTGGCATAACTGCAGGAAATCAGCGTAAGTCACTGTAGTACCTGCCAGTTGCTGATGAGAAAAAGGCACCTTAGTACCGCCGGCTGGTACCTGTGCGGTTTGAAAATGCTGATACGCCGCACCGACCAGCGCCGTGTGGTTTACGGTCGAAAAATAACGTTGTAACACATCGTGCGCCCAGCCAAGTTCTGTGACAGAAAAATCTGGCTGAACACTGGCTTTGACAAAGATATCAACAGTTTCAGCAATGTAATCTTCGGCAAACACCGGGCGTTGCGGGCGCATCAGCAAGCCCTTTTCCAAACGATGGACATTACGACGCAACAACGGGCTGCTATCGGCGGGATGCAGATTAGACGCCTTAAACGCCAGTTGACCACGCAGCACCGCCAGATGCTCCCGGTCAAAACTGCGGTCAAATAAGCAATAATACAACGACGCCAGCCAGCCATGACCAGCAAACGCGCGCAGCAACAAGGTTTTGCCCTGATACATTTGGGCTTTTATCCACATTTTCTGCCGCAGTGAAAACACTCTGCTGGCCGCTCGACGTACAGACATAACATTAATTCTCGTGTGGGCGCGTTTTTACACCGAGGCGTTGCAGCACCTTAGCGCCGAGATAGCTAAACAAAGTGCCGTGGCGCCGGGTCAGTTTCAGCCGGTAAGATACCCATAAATGAAATGGAATCAAGCTCATCAATCGATTCTGGTCAAAAAAGTAATTCAGGCCCTGTTGTAACCAACCTGGGTAGCGCTGAGCTTTACCGGCATTGCCCTGCACTTGCGGTAATCCCATCTTCAGACATTGTTGGTCAACAAAATCCCGCCATAATTTCTGCCGGATTAAATGCTCTCGAGGCTGCATTTGCCAAAAGCGGACAAAATCGCGCTGCCAGAATGGCATCCACCAGTCTAAACCGAAAAACTCATAGTAACGGTTTGAATTGACAATAAATTTTGACTGCCGCTCCTGCCAGTTCCAACTTTCAGCCAGTTGTTCAACCGTCACACTGTCCGGCAGGCCTGCCAGCAGACGTTGTAATTGCTGTTCAATCCGCAGCAAACAGGCCGCTTTGCGGCGAAAGTCACGATGCAGCTGATAATGACGATTAAATATCAGCCTGGCGATGGCAGCGAGTGGGACTTCCGCCACTGGCCGTTCGTCCTGGATCAAATGGCCACCGGAGACGAAATCGCCGGTGTGTCCTGGGATACAGAGCGCATCGGGGTGGATCAGTTTTAATTGGGTTAATTGCTGCAGCGCTGGCCAGACCTGTACATTTGGCGCCGCCACACCATTACTGACAAAACACAAATAGCGGGCAAACTCGGCATCGTTTCTTAACCGCCGCCACATCGGCGCATCATAAAACACCGGCTGCCACGGCACTTTGCACTGCGTACTCAGCAGCTTTGCTACCGCCATTTCGGCGCTGCCGCTGGCACCGAAGGTAAAACAAAAGATATGTGGATAACCGGTCCCGACCAGCGCCAGCAATAAAGCCCGTGAGTCATAACCGCCACTGAGTGGCAACACAATCTGACGTCCTGCCGCTTGTGCAACACATTGTGCGGCCAATGCATTCATCAACTGCTCAAGTGTGCGCAAACTCGCGGGGTAAGACAGACCGGCGTCAGGCGTGCGGACAAATGTCTGGTAACGCTCAGCAAAGAGTCCCGAGTCGCTCATTTTAACCAGATGGGCCGCTTCTACTTGTTGGATGTCTGCACTGAGCGTTTCTGCGCCTGTCACATAACCAAGCGCCTGGAATTCATCAAACACTGCGGCATTGGCCTGCACTATCGGATCGTTTTTTGTCAGACTCTGCCAGTCATCGCTAATTATGATCAGGCTGCAACCGTCATCCATCGGCTGCTGGCGATAAAACAAGGCGGTACTGCGGACATAGTCGCTGATGAGCCAGGTGTCACATTGGTGCTGGACGATAACGGCAAAATGGCCACTGGCCTCTGCCAGCATACTGCTCCATTGCACGGGTTCACAGCTGAACAATAACAACGCCAGAGCATCGGCATCCAGCTGACGGGCCTGATAAATAAAAGTGCCATGCAGCATCACCTGGCCAGAGTGACTGCGCTGCCAGCGATATCGGCTCAGCTGTAAATTTACCGGCATATGTCCTCTGCAACACGACGACACTGCGCTTTGACTGAATAAAAAGCCAACGCCAGCACAACAAGATTATGAAAAATACCAATAGCAGACAATAACTTAATTGTGGTCAGCACATCAATATCTGCAGTGCCACACAGATACACAGCCATAGTACGCAGCACAAAAGTCAGCACATTCAGTTGCAAAGTGCGTTTTTGTTGCTGCAAGACAATTAACAATTTTAGTGCCGGCGCATTGACGCCAACCAGCCAAAACCAGGGCGCGAGCAGCTGGGCAAATTGTCCGGCCTGCCACCAGGCACTGCCAAATATCCAGCTGAATAATTCGGGCCCGGCGCTCAGAAACAGTAAAAACGGCAATGTGCTGAGAGCCAACAACAGCAAACTGCTGCGTATAAACAACGCAGATAACTGCGCGGGCTGATCTTTTAACCGGGCAAAACGGGGAAAAATGACATCACCCACCGAGCGATTGACCAGCAGCGCCGGCGCTCCGAGACAAGCCAAAGCCAGGCCATAAAAACCGGCATCTGTCGCCGAATACCAAATCCCCAACATCAGCAATGGCAAGTTCTGCGAAAAGGCATTCAGCATTTGTTGTGGCATCTGATAACGCGGAAACTCGCGATATTGCTGCAACAAACGACGGATTAAGCCCTGATCTAAGCGCTGGCGCCACTGCGGAAAACCCGTGCAAACCGCTAACAGTAGCAATGATAATCCAGGTACAGCGAGTGTCAGCCCAATCAGCAAGGTGATAGCAGTGCCCTGCATACCAAGCAGAATACGGCCGGCAGCCAGTAGCATGGCACTGACCAGCATAATTTTCGCGACGACAACAAAATGCTGTTGGCTGTAGTTCCATTGTTGCAACGCCGCAAACAGACAGGCGGCTACAATAGCGGCAAAAACGCTGAGCAGCAGCATGACCGTTGGCAGGGCCATCGCCTGCCACAACTGCGCGTGCAACAAAGGCAACAGCAGACTGCCGGCGACTGCACTGCACAATATGGCCAGGGTACTTAACTGAAACAATGAAGTTCGATCAGTCGCGGCAGCTAAAGCCAAAGCGGAGGGAAAACAAGCACCGGCCCAAGGGACAAATAACAGGACATAAGCACTGAACTGTGACAACAAGCCAATATCCGCTGGCGTATACCAACGTGCCAACAACCACATTGTGACAAACTGTAAGACTTGTGTGCTGATTGTGGCAGCTATCAGCCACATCCAATGTTGTCTCACCTGGGAATAGCCTCAGCGCAGCAAAAATCTGGCAAAAAAAAAGCTCAACGATAAAGTGGTTGAGCTTATAAATGAAATTGAATTCAGTCCGCAAGTATAATACCGCAGTCCGTCGTAAAAAGCTGCAATTAAATCGCCTTTCTGAAAAAAACAATACTGTTTTTTTACCCAGTCAATGCAACAAAAAAGCTATATTTTTCAGGGCATAAGCTACAAGGCGGCAGATTGATACCTGAAAAATCTAAATGTGTATTTTTATATAACTTTTCGTAACGAAGGCAGGCGGCAGTTTGTTTTCAAAAAGTGATTAACTGTGGCGGACAAAACAAAAAAGCCAGTCATCAGACTGGCTTTTTTTAAATCAGTAAAACTGATTATTTAGTTGACAGACCAACTACGATTGCGCGCTCTGAAGTCGCAACGTCTTGGTAAGCAGCATAAACTTCAGTTGAGTCTGATGGGATTTCTGCAACAACACGGATAGACACTTTGCCTTCGTATTTAGCAGCAGCAACCAGAGCTTTGATTTCAGAACCGATGTTGGTAACTGAGTTTGGCTTAGCTGCGATAGTCAGCTTCTGGTTAGAAGCGATTGCTTTGCCTTCACCATCAGTGATATCAACGTAGATTGCGCCTTCAACTTTGCTGTTGTTGGTCAGTTGGATTACTTGGTTGTACGCTTTACCGCCTACAGTGCCGTAAACCATGTATGGAACCAGTACGTTTGAACCGTTCAGTGACCATGAACCTGCATCAGCAGAATCGAACACTTTAATTTCGTTAGAAGCTAAACCTGCTGGGTTTGTGAACTCTGCAGTTGCAGTCAGCGCGAAGTTAGATGCTTTCAGAACAGATGCTACTTTTTCATCTGGTTTCGCATCGGTGTTCTTAGCTAAATCGATCACTAAACCTACTGCTTTATCGCCAGCACAAGAGAACTCAACCTGAGATGCAGTGACTTTGGTTGGAGCAACACCACAGTTACCAATTGTGAACAGGCCAGTAGCAGCATCCAACGCTGTGTTGGTTGATACAGTATCTTTAACCCAAGAGAAATCGCCAGCAACGGCGCCTTTGATCGAAGTGTAAGTTACACCAAACGCGTCAACTGTTGTTGCGGCAGGGTTTGTTGTTACTAAACTTGTAGCAGCAGGACTAGCTGCAAAAGCTGTACGGCCTTGGCTCACGTCAATCTTGCCCGACAGTTTCTGAGTCAGCGTGAATGTACGTACTTTTTTAACTTCAGCCAAAACAGCATCTTTCACAGAGTGCTTAACAGTACCTGTAGCAGTCTCTAAAGAAATAGTTGCCTTCAAACCACCAGCTGCAGCGATGTCGCGAGTTGGGAATTTAGCGGTATTTAACTGAATCACGTCAGCTGGTACAATTTTGCTACCAGCGCCTGACACACGGTAAACTACGAAATTAGAGCCAGAGTTAGCAACACGCAGTGTTGTACCGCCTGTTGCAAAAGTATTGCCACCAGCACCAGTGGTCAGATCAACATGAGTTGGTGCATCAACACCTGCTGTAAACGGCACACTGAAAGTGATACGAATCAGATCGTTTTCAGCTAACTCATCGCCTGAACCAGAACCTGGAACAGGGAAGCTCAGAGCGTTAGTACCAGTACCAGCCGCACCCAGAACGATATTTACGTTAGAACCGGTAGTAGTGGTTAAGCCTTCGTGGCCATAAACTTTACCAGCATTTGCAGGAACGATAGTTGCAGCTTGAGATGCACCGGCAACTAAGGCTAATGCAACTAAAGACATTTTAAAAGTTGTTTTCATTAGAACTTTCTCCAATTTCATGAAATTGAAACACTCGGCATCTTGCCTTAGTTTCTTTTTGTAAAGAAAATGGCATTCACCAATTTTCCTGTCCGTATTCTATTACCGCACCACTATTTGTCAACGATAAATTTTTAAAAAGCCTGAAGAAATTCAGCGGATTTCGCTGTTTTTTTCAGCAGACGTTTCTGGTAACGCCAATAACTGTAATGAGTTAGTCAAAGACTGGCGTACCTGCCGCCATTGTTCGGTCGAATCCAGTACTTTGGGTGTAATAAAAAGCACCAGCTCTTTTTTTACTTTACTTTCACTCTCACGCTGAAACAAGTGCCCGAGCACAGGTAAATCGGCTAAAAACGGCACTTTGGAATAAGTTTTGGTTATATTGTCAGAAATCACCCCGCCTAACATCACAGTCTGGCCACTTTGGGCAATGACTTCGGTGCTGATGCTGCGTTCAAAAATAGTCGGGCTATTGCCTTCGCCTTTGGCGTCAGAGCTTTGTTGCTGAATTTGCATCACTACCAGGCCCTGGGCGCTGATAGTTGGTAGCACCGATAAATTAATACCGGTTTTACGATAAACAATGTCCTGGCGGGAACTGCCGGTATCATCGTTAAAAGTGGTACCGCCCAAGGTTGGAATGTCGTCACCAACGGTGATATTGGCGGCAACACCGTCCCGGACCACAATAGAAGGATTGGATAAAATATTGATATTACTGTTGGTCGCCACCATCGCAGCCAGCAGCCGGTCTACGCCATCCAGATAGCTAATCGTAGCACCACCGACTTTTTCCGCGGCCTGGGTAGCTGCAACCGTGCTCCAGCCAAATTTGCCATTACGTACGGCAAATTCAAAACCCATTTTAAAATCGTCAGTTAAGCTGACTTCGGCAATGGTGGCTTCCAGCAAGATTTGTTTCGGCAATACATCCAGCCGTTTAATCATTGGCAAAATGGTCTGATATTTTTTGCCGGTGGTATAAAAAATAATGGTATTGGAACGCGGGTCGACCGTCATGGTCAAATCCGGCGCCTGTACTGTAGTTGGGCCTTGTTGTGCTGCTGCGCCAGAGCCTGCGGCAGTGCCGGCCTGTTGCGACTGCCCGGTACCGCTCTGAGCCATAGCTCCGCCTTGAGCACTGGCTTGGGCATTCTGACCAAAAGCCGACCTGTTATCGCGGGACCGATCGGCTGAATTACTGCTGCCACCGCCAAACAAAGCCCCGACGGAGCTACCTAAATCAGCGGCGCGGGCAAATTTAGGGTGATAAATGTAATAGTCTTTGTCATTACTCTGACTTGGCTTGTCCAGTTGCTGTGCCCAATAACTGACACGTTGTAAGTACCGCCCTTCAGCAGCAAACACCACGATTGAACCAATTTGAGGCAGCGGGACCAGCGAAATATTTTTATCACCCGTTTGGGTTATGTCTGCCGGTAATCCTTCCGCAGCTAATAATTCAGAAAGCTGCTTTAAAAACGCATCGACCGGCACATAAGTTAAATCCAGAATGCCAATGTGGCGGCCGCGGGCGGACGGGCTATCCAATAACTGGATCACTTCGATGGCTTTCACCACGGCATCGCGCTGCCCGGCGACCATAAATGCATTTTGTCCTTGCAGCAGATTGACATTGGCGCCGGATAGCTGTGCAACAGATTGCGAAAACGCAAAATTGCTTTGATAAAAAATAGGCACCAGCTGATTAATCAGGCCACTACTGACCGGCACTGAACTCAGACTGCGGCCGTAGCCCAGTGTGCCATTTTGCTGTTGTGGGTCTTTCGGATGAACAAAATAAACACCGTCACGCAAGGTGATTTCTATCTGGCGATCTGCCAGCACTTGCTGCACCATCTGGAATAAACGCCGCGGCGATACACCAGACTGCAGATTCAGCGTAAAGGGCTTTTCTAAGCCTTGCAGATTATCAGCCAGGATATAACTGACGCCTAATTGCTCACCAAATACCGTGTGCAAAAACTCTTTGCCGGGCATTTCATCAATAGCCAGTGTTAAAGCGCCCTGCTCAGCAAATGCGCTGGACAAATCACTGCGACCGGAAAAACTGACTGAAGGATTACCGGCAGAAGACAAAGTGCGAAGCCCGCCCTGGCGAGTGGTCTCTTCAGAGAACACCGGTTCATCCAGCACTGCCGTTTTCGGCTTGGGTTCTGTCGCCAAACGCGCATCCGGCACCATTAATTTTTCTGGTGCAGTGGAGCAGCCAGCCAGGCCTGCCAATAAAAAACTGGCGTAAAGCATATGTTTATTCAAAGGTTTCACCATCAATATCCTGCCGTCACCGGCATTGACTTATGATTTTTCGCCGGGCGCTGCAGTAACAGGCTGGCCGCGAAATAAAGTTAATTTAATCTGCTGCGAACCCGCGGTTAACAGGGCTTCACGCACCGACAACTGTTTCAGCTGCAGACCAGAAAATTCACCGCCTTGTGGCAAATGTTTCAGTTCAGCCGGCGAATTTTTGCTGCTGAAACTTAACACCGCATACAGCTGCCGGTCTTTGTGATAAATGCCATAAAGCCGGACAAAATAATCAGCCAGCACAGCGCCGTCGCCACGCGCAATCAATGCTTGTTGGCCTGCATCAACCCCTTTTGCATCAGTGTCCTCAAAGGCAGTCAATAATTCTGCCGGCACCTTAGCGGCGGCGGGTAAAGTAAGACTGCCGGCTACCGGCACCCACACTTTAGTGTCAGTACTTTGCGGGACATAATGCCGGTAAAAGAACCAGGCGCTCAGCAGACAAAACCCCAACACAGCATACCCTGACTGGCGGGCAGAAGGCCGGAATGAGATGCGACGCGCAATGTTTAACTCAGCCATTGTTTGCCTCTAACCGGTACATAACATCCACCGACATGCTGATAGACGCGCTTTCATCCAGCGCAAGCCGCGAACCGCCCTGGCGTAATTCCACCAGATGCAGATACGTCGAGTTTTGCTCAAGTTTTAATACTGCACGGGCAATGGCAGCGAATTCACCTTCCAGCCGCATCGTCAGCCGCCCCTGATAGACCCCAGGCACGGCCATCGGTTGCTCACCATCCCAGGAAAATAATTCAAGCCGGACTTTTTCGGCTTCAAAGGCTTGTTGCCATTGTTGTTGAATTTGAATGGCATAAAGCTGATGTTCGGTAGTGACTGGCAACAGGTTAATAAAATCTTGTTTGAGTTGCCCCAGCGCAGCAAGGTCTTGTTGCAGTGGCCCGGCCATCTGCTGGGTCGCTTTTACTTTGGCCAGCTTTTGTTTGAGTACCCGCAAATCATCCAGCTGCTGCTGCTGATGGTCGGCGATGGGCAGCACAACAAACTTCACGGCCAACAACAAGCCAAGTAAACCCAGCATCAACAGGCGCATATTATTGCTCATGCGACACCTCCGCCTGAGCTGGCGTGGCAGCTAGCCCCTGTAACTGCAGACTGATACTGAATAAATCCAGGCCCTGATCCCGCCGGGTAGGCGCACTGAATTCAACCTGAGTCACGCCGGGGGTATTCTTCAGCATCTGTAAGACGTCGGTGGCACGCTCCGCCAGACCAGAGATCTCGACTTTGCGCATATTGACCTGCAGGCTACGGACCTGAATATGCTGGCTCAGCAGTTGTTCTACCATCTGCCACAGCGGGAAAATTGGCTGTACTGTAGTCAATTGCGCAGACAGCTCGGTCAGCTGGGACTTTAACGTTTCCGCATCATTCTGCTGATCGAGCAGTTGCTGAACTTCGGGCCCCATAGCAGCAACTTCCGCTTCGGTCTGGCGTTGCTGATAATCGATGAATAGCGCCGCAGCAGCAAAATACACAATCAGCACAGCGGCAGCGCCTGTTGCCAGCCAACGCCAGGGGAAGGTTTTTGCATGGCCCTGCCCGGCACAGCCAAACTGCCAAAGTTGGGCAGAAAACTGCTGGGTCAGACCGTGCCACAGCAATTCGCGACTTTGTGGCTCATCACAAAGCCGCACCGGTAAATCTTCTGGCAGGCCCTGAATGTGCAATACACTTTCGGTATCTGCACACAAGGCGCTGGTCAGCTGCGAGCCGGCGCGGTTGCCATGCCGAAAGACAAAATAACGGCCCCAGGACTGGCTGACTTGTAACAGCTGATCTTTAGTGGCAGCTTGTTGGATCAGCCAGCTCTCCGGCAACAACAGGCAATAACGCTGCAGCTGCTGCAGTGCGGCCGGTAATACTTCGTAGCTGGTGACACGGAAGCCCTGCTCTGGCAACGGCTGCGACAAATGGAACACCTGTTTACCGATAAATTCATTGGCCAGCACCGCTGCTAAATCTGCTTTACTGCTGACCGGATAATCTTTGCTGAATTCCCGGTAAAACTGGCGTGACAACACCACGATCCTGGGCGATGCAAGCGTACTGCTTCGCGCTACCCAGCCTGCGTTTGAGTCTGCTTGCCAATGGCTAAAGCCCTCAGCAGACAAATAGGCCGCGTGTTGTCGCAGCAGCTGTTGCCAGCGGCGGGCAAACACAGGCTGCACCAGCTGACGTATATTAGTTAACAGCTTCATGAAGTACTTTCTGATAATCCCAGATTTGCACCGGTGCAACACCGTAAGGTGAGATGGTGACAGTAAATTGACGTGACAGTCTAACACTGTTCACCTGCTGTGTGAAAGTGATGCGCAGACCACGGCTTGGATACAAATTGACGCCTTCGCTGTAATCAATGCCAGTGATGTTGGTGAAGCGGGCTGCACTCAGAAGCCCTTGATCTTTCAAAGATTCAACCTCAGCCGGTATCGGCTGGCCAGCATAAGCATGCAAGGTTTGTGGTGCCATCGCCATCGGGTTCAGGTAGTCGACCGGATATACAGTCACCTTGTCCGACAAAAAGCGAAAAAGCTCAGGCGTCATCGATTTTAAATAACGCAGTTCAGCTTCTGTTTGCATCGGCGCATTTCTGACCAGAACATCTTTGGGGTAATCGCTCTGTTCAGCGCCATTTAAACTGCGATTCTGGTCATTGTCCTGCCAGTCAGTCAATTCACCGGCAATTGCCTTGCCAAGGTCGGCATTACCGCTATGACTTTCGACCAGCCGCGCCACCATCTGCGCGTTCATCATGAACACTTTACCAGCCATATCTTCAATTTTTGCCTCGCCGCCAAGCAAAGGAAATGGCCGGTTAAAAAAATTCCATTGCCGGCTCAGCTCCGATTTGGCCTGCGGATCAGTGACGCGGTTTTCGGTCAGCACATGGAACAATAACTCCGCTTCCATGCTATGTAGCGCTAACATGGCGTGGGTTCGGTCCTGCACCAGCGTTGCCAGTTCAATTTGCTGGTTCGTTTGCCGGTTGACCGCCATCAGCATCACCGACAGCAGCACCGACAGCAACAGCACCTGAATCAGGGCGATACCCTGTTGCCGGCCCATCAGGTGGCTCCCCGGCTCATCGCATCACGGCTACGCAGCAGATTCGCCCTGGCCGGCATACTTTGGCGCCATAAAAAACCATTGATATCAATCTGAATTTGTTCCGGGTTTTTTAATACTTTCATGCCGTCCAGCGCATCAAACCATTGATAGATCCAGACGATGTCCTGCGTCTGTTCCAGCGCCATTTCATCAACATGGGATTGGGCGTAATAGCTGAAACTGAGTGCGGGCAAATCTTTCAGCAGCACCAGACGGTAGTCAAAAGGCAATTGCTGGCGGCCATCAATTAACGCCGTCTGTTGCAACGAGGCTTCTTCGTAGACCAGCTGAAATAGCCCATCCGGTTGTTTTTCCCGAAACACCCGGATCACCGCCGGCGCGCCCTGATGAAACACCGGCGCCAGGGTATAGGCGGTAAAACCACTGGCGTCGCCAAGAAAATAAAAACCGGAACTATTGCCCTGATTCACCAGATAGGGCGTGATCCCGGCCAAAGCGCCGGACAGCAGCTCATATTGCTGAAATTCACTGAAGGCTACTTTCGCGCGGTCGAGATCTTTGCGCCACTGCAGGTCAAAAAACTGATAAGCGTAACCGCCTGTCAACAACAGCATAAACAGCAGCGAGGTGGTGATTAACAGCTCAATGAGTGTGAAACCTGAGGCTATTCGGCCAGACGAGACTCGCTCCATGCGACCTCCCGGAATTCAAGCACACGACTGCGCTCGCGATAGTTCAGCGTTAATCTGACCTGATACAGCATAAACCGCGGCTGGTACCGCAACTCGGTGCCGGTTTCCACCTGATACTTGGCCGGTGGCGCAGCCTGTTGCAATAGTTCAGCGCTGTAGCTGTATTTAACCTGATTGATACTGCCGTCGCCGGCAGGCGCCCGGCCTTTGGTTTCGCGGATTTGTTGGCGCACTGCATCCAGGATCAGCGGCAGTGGCGCCAGCATGGTGATGTTGTCAGCCGCTTGCTGACTGTTCAGGCGCGATGCCTGAAAGCCATCGCTGACAATCGCCAGCGCGCTGAACAGCAAGACCATTGCCAATAAAATTTCCAGCAGCGTAAAGCCCCGCTGTCTCTGCATTCGCCGACTAGTGCGCCACATTTGCATACACAGTTCCGGGTTGTTCCAGTGCGATTATTTTTTCTTTTTTATTCACTTGCAGCCGGACCTGGGTCTGAGCACTCAGGCCATTGGCGTTAAACAGAATTTGTTGCTCTGGAAAAAACAGATGGACAAACTGTTTATCGGCGACGAGCCCAGGTTGGTCCGACACCAATAACTTGCCATTAAAAGTTAAGACAACGGGCTGTCCGGCCAGAAAGGCTTTGCGCCCCGCATTACGGATAATCGACTGCGCTTCCATATACTCGGAGGTGGCTTCACTGCGCTGGATTTGCTGCTGGGCGAACGGACCAACCACCGACATGATCACCCCCATGATTGCCAGCACCACCAGCAATTCAATCAGAGAGAAGCCACGTTTCATCACAGCCCGCCGGTAGACGTCGCGTTGATGCTGACCATCATAATGATCACCACACTGCCCACAATGCCGCCCATCACCAGCATCATCAGCGGTTCGAGCAACGTGGTCAGCCGGGTCACCCAGGCCGAAAATTCGCGCTGGCTGCGCTGCGTGATCTCATCAAAAATGCGCGCCAGCTCACCGCTTTCTTCACCAATACTCAGTAACGATGCAAAGAGATCTGGGTACAGGCAGCTTTGTTTCAGCGCCGCAGATAACATTTCACCGCGTTTTATTTTGCCAAGCGCGATGGTGACTTCTTGCCGGATCAGTTGATTACGCACATTACCAATGGCCAACTCAAGTGCGACGTCAATCGAAACACCAGACTGCAGCATCATTGATAAACCGCTGTTAAAGCGGATCCGCTCCACCAGAACAGTGGCTGTGCGTAGCAGGGGCAGTTTTAATTGCCAGCGCTGCACCACATCCTGCACCGCAGGAGTACGCCAGCCCCGGTTGATCGCGACAGCACCCAGCACCAAAGCACCAAGCAGCCACAGTTGATATTGGATCAGCCATTCGGACGTACCGAGCAACATCCGGGTGTAAATCGGCAGATCTGCCTGGCCATTGAACATTTTGGCAAGGTTCGGGACAACAAAATTAAAGATAAATAACACCGAGCTGATACAGACAAACAAAATCACCAGCGGGTAAGTTACAGACTGCACAATTTTACTGCGCAGGTCGCGGCGAAATGCCAAATCGCGGGCTAAGCGGCGAAACACTTCCGCCAGTTGGCCGGTGGTTTCACCGATGCGTAACAGGTTGATATAAAGCGGATCAAACACATTGCCAAACTGCGACAGTGCATCTGAAAGTTGCTGACCGCGCTGCAAACTCTGACTGACTTTGTCCAGCAACACTTTCATCGAAGGCTTTTGGTTGGTCTTGCGCAGGATCTCGATGCCTTTATCGATTTTCAATCCGGCATCCAATAATACTGACAGCTCAGCCGTCAGCAGTTCCAAATCGGCCAGACCCGGTTGCACCGGACCTGACAACAAAGAAGTTTTTTCCGCCTGACGGACTTTGAGCGTTTTGACCAGCACAGCGCGCTGTTTCAGCTGACCCATTGCCTCTTCAGCAGTTGACGCGTCAATTTCCCCGGCAACCCTGGCACCAGTGCTGTCAAAACCTTCGTAGTCAAATCTTTGCATCAGCCAGCCACCCTGATCACCTCGTCAATGGTGGTGACCCCCTGCGCGACTTTTAACAAACCATCTTCGAGCAAATTTCTCGCGCCGCGTTGTTTATTCACGGCGCGGGCCTTCAGAATAAAGTCCTGGTCTTTGGGGATTTGCTTGATGGATTCATCGCAGCGCAGATATTCAATAATAGCGACCCGGCCGGAAAAGCCGGTGTGCTGACAATGCTCACAGCCTGCAGCGCGACGCACATCCACGGGTAATTGCAGCTGTGCCGCCAGTTGCTGAATTTGCCCGTAAGCCGGATGGGCTGCAATTGCCGTGTCCGGAGCAGCACAATGCGGACAGAGTTTACGCACCAGCCGCTGCGCCACAATCGACACTAAAGCCGCATTGAGCAGAAACTCTTCGATGCCCAGATCCAATAAACGGGTATAGGCACTGGGCGCATCGTTGGTATGTACCGTTGAAAACACCAGGTGGCCGGTTAAAGCGGATTGCATCGCAATAGCTGCAGTTTCTTTATCCCGGATCTCACCGAGCATAATAATGTCCGGGTCTTGCCGGACTATGCTGCGCAGTCCAGCGGCGAAATCAAAACCAATGTCAGGCTGTACCTGCACCTGATTAATGCCTTCGAGCTGATATTCCACCGGGTCTTCCAGCGTGATGATTTTGACACCGGGCGTATTAAGCTGATTCAAAAAGGTGTACAGGCTGGTGGTTTTACCGGAGCCGGTGGGCCCTGTCAGTAAGATCACACCAGCGGTGGTCTGCAAATCCTGCTGGATCTGTTGTTCAATATCGGCAGAAATCCCGAGAACGGCCATATCATAGCGAATGGCGTCTTTGCGTAAAAACCGCATGACGATACTTTCACCGTCGTTCAGTGGTAACGCTGAGACCCGGATATCCAGCTCAGTGCCACTGATTTTCATCTCAATTTTGCCATCCTGCGGCCGGCGTTTTTCCGCGATATCCATGTTACTGAGGATCTTGAGCCGGGTGATCACTGGCAACAGTAGCGGCGACGGAATGGTATCAGCGTCTTGCAATACCCCATCAATACGAAATCGCACTTTGCCGCGGCCGGCGACCGGCTCAATATGCATGTCAGAAGCTCGCAGGCGCAATGCCCGGGTCACCAGTGCGTTCAGCAGATTGACGGTTGGCGCCTCGAGGGCCAGCTCGCGCAGCCGGCGTTCTTCGCCCAGTGACAAACCGTCGTGTTGCTCAGGGCTGTCCAGGCAGGCTTTGAGCAGATTGATTTGCTCCGCCGTGGCGATTTGCAAACTGATGGTTTGGGCATCAGCGCCCAATAACTCTAATGCCTGACGGTTTAACGGCTGCGAGGTGACAAAACACCAGCCCTGTTCGTTTTTTTGCAAAGGTAGCCATTGCAATTCCGCCAGCGCCTCGACCGGAAACTGACGGGCAGAATCCGGCAGCGTCCACTCAGTTGCTGTGGCTTCATCAAAACGTGGTAATTGCAGCAGACTGCAGTAAAAATCCGGTAACAGCTCTGACGACAAGCTCCCCATATTTACTAAAACCTGCTCCAGTTGGCCGCCGTATTTGCGCTGGTAGGTCTCTGCTTTGTCTAATTCAATGGCAGAGACACCAAACTGCAGCAAGCACTGAGTCATTCTGCTCATTGATGTACGATGTCCTCGTTTGAATCCGTACCACCTGCGACACCATCTTTACCGTAACTCAACAAGTCAAAGGCTTTGCCACCAGTTCCCGGTGCGGTATACACATACGGATTACCCCAGGGATCTGTGGGAACCTCTTTTGGCAGGTACGGGCCATCCCAGTTTTTCTGGTCACTTTTAATCAGCTCTTGCAGCGATTTTGGATAATTGCCGGTATCGAGCCGGTAGGTATCCAAAGCGGTTTCCAGCAGTTTCATCTGCGCCACTGCGGCTTTGCGGCTGGATGAATCCACCTTGCCAAACATTTCCGGTGCGATGATCGATGCGAGCACGCCCATAATGGCAATCACAATTAACAGCTCAATTAAACTAAAACCTGCAGACAATCTTTGTTTCATGTTCGAATCTCAATGTAAGAAGTACGACAAATTTATACTTTGTAACCTAACATCCGTAACGAAATCACTTTGATCGCCACCGGCCATAACCGCAATGGCGTTTTCGCTAACAGCGGCAACAAAGACGGGTTTTCGGTGTACAAACGCCGGTAAAACAAATGGCTCTGTTTCTGCGAGTCATTCATCAGGTGTTTATGCTTACTGAAGACGTAATCATATCCCTGGATGCGACGTGACGAATTGGAAATACGCTCGTAGCGATGATCCTGATGTACCAGGTAAGTGACGTCAGGAATACGCTGACCATCACCAAAACGCTCGGCCAGACGCAGCCAGGTTTCATAATCCTGCCGTGCGCTGAGCTGTTCGTCAAAACCACCAATAGCACGCAAATATTCAGTTTTTGTAAAAAGTTGATTACCGATAATATTGGCGTGCAGCAGCTGGTTTAACGTGATCGCCTGCGGCCGTTTTTTTTGCTTCAGCCGCAAGCCACCGGTAATGATCACTTCACTGTTCGCGCACAAAAACGCCGCTTTGCCAGCGGTTTGTTGCCAAGACCTGATAAAACAGCTGATCCGGTTTGGCATAAACTCGTCGTCATCATCCAGACCGGTGATAAAATAGCCTTTTGCCGCGGCAATGGCTTTATTGCGCGCAGCACAGGCGCCCTGCGGCGTGTCGGAGCTGATGATCTGAATGCGCGGGTCCAGTGCGGCTAATTCGGTCAGTTGCTGGCGGTGTTCCGCCGCTGAGCCATCATCGGAAATGATAATTTCCAGATGCGGATAATCCTGCACCACACAGCTTTTCACTGCACGTCTGAGCAAATCAATTCTATCCCTGGTCGGGATATAAATACTTACCAGTTCATTACTTGATTGCATGCCGTCAGACATACTCCTGAAAAATAACCTTGCACAACAAACGCGCGGGTCTCTGCTGCTTTCGCGAAAAGGTGCGGGAATATATCACGAATATCCCGGCCAATCCTATAAATGGATACAGCCGGGCATCCGTGTCCGGGCCATGCTATCGGCTCGCAGCCGTCACAACTTCGGTCAGAACCCGGGCCGTTTTGGCCATTTCTGCCGCGGTCAGGGTCGGATGAACCAGCAACATCAGGCTGGTTTCGCCAAGCTCACGGGCATTTGGCAGCGGTGTTGCCGGACGCCAGCCGGTGTCATCAAATGCCTTTTCCAGATAGACCTCGGAGCAACTGCCCTGATAACAGGGAACTCCCGCGTCATTGATAGCCGCAATGATACGGTCACGGCTCCATCCTTCTGCCAGCAACTCGCGGCGGACAAAAAAGTAATGTTTGTAATAACCATGACTGATGTACTCAGGCACATTGACCGCGCGTAATAACGGCAGTTCACTGACGGCGCGATCCAGCATCGCGGCATGTTCCCGGCGCTGTGCCGACCAGGCGGCCATCTGTTTTAACTGGATCCGGCCAATCACCGCCTGCACTTCCAGCATACGCCAGTTGGTACCGAAGCTGTCATGGACCCAGCGAAAGCCCGGCGGATGCGCTTTGGTATACACAGAATCATGGCTTTTGCCGTGATCTTTAAACGACCACATCAACGACCAGAGCGCCGGATCATTGGTAGTTACCATGCCACCTTCGCCACCGGTGGTCATGATTTTATCCTGACAAAACGACCAGGCGCCGATATGACCGATGGAGCCGACAGAGCGGCCTTTGTACAAAGCGCCATGTGCCTGGGCACAGTCTTCAATGACGTAAAAATTATGCTCGGCAGCCAGTGCCATAATCGGGTCCATCTCTGCCGGCATACCCGCCAGATGCACCACGATCACCGCTTTGGTTTTGGCCGTACGCACCGCATCGATGGAAGCGGCAGTCAGGTTCTGACTGTTTAAATCCACATCGGCAAAAACCGGCGTGGCGCCGGCATTGACCACACAGGACACAGACGCCAGAAAAGTACGGGGCGTGACAATCACTTCATCACCGGGTCCGACATTCAACGCCTTCAGCGCCAGGTCAAGCGCCACGGTGCCGTTACACAGGCTGACTGCATGTTTAACCCCTGCCCATGCGGCAAACTCCTGTTCAAACTTCCGGCATTCATCACCGGTCCAGTAGTTCACTTTGTTGGAACGGATCACGGCCGCAACGGCGTTGACTTCTTCGTCAGAAAATGACGGCCAGCACGAGAATGGTGTATTCAGCATAAATACTCACAACTTGTCTTTTACTTCAGAAATACTATCAACCCAGACATCCGGCTGTAAATCCGCCGCAACATCTGCACAAGGATGCACACGGACCGTCAGATGCCTGACGCCGATGCTGCGCCAGCCGCGCCGACGCGGCGCAATAAAATCTTTTTTCGGGTTATCGGCAATATACAGGTATTGCTTATTTGGGAACATCTGTTCGACCGCAATAAAAGCGCGCTGATCAGGTTTCTGCACGCCGATCTCTTCGGACACCAGCACCAGATCAGGCTGGTCCGGCAACGCGAGTTGCGCCAGCTTCATCCGTTGCGTAAACGAGCGGCCATCGGTGATCACTGCGATAGCACAGCCCTGCTGACGCAACCATTGCCACAATGCTGCTGCGCCGGGTAACAAACAGATATCCGGTGTATGGGTGCGATACAGGTCCAGCAGGCTGCTTTTCAGTTGCTGCGGTAACGCCAGTTTTTCCAGCAGCAGCCCAAGATGATCAGGACTGTCGGATGCCATGACCTCATTTAATGCGGCGTGCGCATTCACATGAAATAACCGGCTGAGCTGTGTCGCTATCTGGCGATAACCTGAAGCCTGGAAGCTCCGCTCTGCATACAAAGTATCATCAAGGTCAAACACCACCACGGTCTGGCTATTGATAGTCGGCATTTGGCACCAGAATTTCAGCGTCATAACGCAGCATCATCAGTTTATCCTGCCAGTCATCGCTGTAACTGAGCGACTCTTTTGCCAGCAGCTCGCGTAATAACAAGGCGGGAAAGTCAGCACCGGCCAGATAAGACAGCGGATAGCCGCCGCCAAATCGCGGATTAATTTCGATACCAAGCACCTGATCAGCGTCTTTGTGGCGGAACAGCTGAATCGTCTGGCAGCCGACAGCGCCGGGTAACTGACGGAAATAAGGCAGCAGTAACGCCAGCAACGATTTATCTGTGATGCCCTTACTGACCTCACCACCACGCACTTCATAGCGTAAACGCGGCACCATCATTTTCAGCTGATGGTCGAGGCCAAAATAACAGTCAACGGTATATTCCCGATACTGCTCGGCAGAAATCACTTCCATAAACAACATCTGCGCCGGATCAACTTTCCAGCTGTCCAGTTCCGCCTGGTCATGCAGAATGCGGATATTCTGGCTCAGACTGCCGGAAACCGGCTTGGCAAAACAAGGAAAGCAGATTTGTTCGGGGCTGTAGGTGTGCGGATAGGCCAGGCCAATGCGGTCAAACAGCTGATGCGTCAGCCGTTTATCGCGACAGGCGCGGATATGCGCCTGATCTGACACCACAATCCGGATACCATGTGCCGCAAAATCCTGGCGCAAATCGGCCAGTCGGAGCAATTCTGTATCGATCGTCGGAATGACGATGCCAATGCCATGCGCCTGACATAATTGCAGTAATGCGCTGTCATACTGCTCAGTTTTGACATGCGGCAAATAAAAAGCCCCGTCGCTGATCTGACAGGCCGCAGAAAAATCTGGTTTCATATCCGCAGTAAACACTTTGGCCGCATAGGCTTTGGCCGCAGTCTGAAACGCCCTGACCAGCGAAACACGGCGGCCAGCAGACAGGATCAACACATTTTGTTTGGTCTGATTAACGGTCATGCTTAGCGCTTCCTTCGAATGGCGGCATGGTCACGTCCTGAGCATTACTGATGCCATCACGTTTTAATACCTTAGCTACGGTCTTCCACAAAATTTGCAGATCAAGCCAGAAACTCCGGTTATCCACATACCAGACATCCAGTTCAAACTTCTGCTCCCAGCTGATCGCATTGCGGCCATTGACCTGCGCCCAGCCGGTAATACCAGGTAGTACTTCATGCCGGCGCGCCTGTTGCGGCGAATATAACGGCAGATACTCCGGCAACAACGGCCTCGGACCGACCAGGCTCATCTCGCCACACAACACATTCCACAAGCCAGGCAGTTCATCCAGGCTGGTCGAACGCAGCAGCCGGCCAAAGGCCGTCAGGCGCACAGCGTCCGGTAACAACTGCCCCTGCGCATCGCAGGCCTGTGTCATCGAACGGAATTTATACAGATGAAATGGCTTGCCATCTAAGCCGGCACGTTGCTGTCGGAATAACACCGGACTGCCGAGTTTGACACGTACCAACAACGCCAGCAGCGCCAGAAATGGCCACAACACCAATAATCCGGCACCAGCCGCAATAAAATCAAAAAGTCTTTTTAACTTCAAAAATCAATTCCTGGTAAAACTTTAACAGCCTTTGCCAATGCCCCTGCCGTTCAAACCGGTCCTGGACAACAAGCCGGGCATTATGCCCGACCGCCTGAATTGTCGCATCGTCCAAAGCGCAAATTTGTGCGATTTTCCGTTGCAACAGGGCCGCATCGCGGGGCGGCACCAGCCAGCCATTGTTTGAGTCACGGATAAATTCATTACAGCCGCTGATATCTGAACACAAACTTGGTTTTCCCAGCGCAGCCGCCTGCAGGATCACATTGGGGAAACCTTCGCGGTAACTGGGCAACACCAGAAAGTCAGCGGCTAACAACGCGGGCCGGACATCCTGGCGGAAACCAAGCCAGTGCACACCGGGCAACGCCAGCAACTGCGCTTTTAGCGCCGCCGGTAATGGCGCCTCGGTATCATCCCCGCCGACCAGCAGCAGATCCGGCCGGCTCGCCGCAGGCAGTGCCGCCAGCGCCTGTGTCAGCTCAAGCAGGCCTTTGTCAACATTCAGTCGGCCCAGATACAACATGGTGCGCCGCTGCAAACGGTACTCTGCGGTTAACTGCGCTGCGGCTGACTGAACATCGGCCAGAGCGGCAGAAAAATATTGCAGATCGACACCAGCAATATTGCCGTCGCCAATCAGATCTCCAACGTGTGAGGAGATTTTACGCAGCTCTTTTTGCACACCGAGGCTTTCCGGCACAATTCTGGTATTGAGCCGGCACACCAGTTTATCCAGCGTTTTCAGCAACCACTGCCTGCCACCTGTTGCGGTGGGAAATAACAAACCAGTGAAAGTGTGGACCCGTACCGGCGTCCGGCACAAAAATCCGGCCAAAGCACAGATGAGGCCGGCTTTGGGGGTATATGAATGCACAATATCGGGTTTTAACTGACGCAGCTGCCGGTACATCAGCCACAGCGCTTTGAGATCACGCCAGATGGAAATCCCACGCGCCATCGGCACAGCATAGGCCTTAACGCCTTCCTGCGCAGCGTATTCGGTCAGCAGCGGCGCCGGCGATGAGATCAGACTGACATCAAAATGTGCAGACAAAAAGCGCGGCTGGCCCGCCAGAATATAAGCCAGCGTATCCGGTACCGTGGTGCAAATCACCAGACGCGGCTTGTTCGACCTGGCCATCAGTTCGGGCCCTTGCGCTGGCGCAAACCCGCATTTTGTTGCAGATACCAGGCCTGAAACATCAGAATATTCCACAGCAGCGAATGCCAGTTGCGCTCACCGCGCTGATGCTCCAGCCATAGCTTGCGCACTTCAGCAACATTCAGAATACCTTGCTCTGACAACAGCTTTTCGTCCAGCAAGGTCTCAGCCCAGTCACGCAGCGCCCCGCGCAGGTACTCTGCCACCGGCACAGCAAAACCCATTTTCGGTCTTTCGTACATCTGCGCCGGCACATCCTGGTGCAGCACCTGACGTAATAACCATTTACTCTGACCATCACGCCATTTCTGCGCCATCGGCAGTGCCGCGGCAAATTCAACAATCCGGTGATCCAGCAGCGGCACCCGTGATTCCAGCGAGACCGCCATGGAAGCACGATCCACTTTCACCAGAATGTCATCCGGTAAATAGGTCTGCCCGTCAATCAGCAACATCTGTTGCAGCAGGTCAAGCGGCGCCAATGAATGACCGATCTCAACAATAGGCCCGTCCTGAGCAATACCGCCACGGATCAGTAATTCCGGCGCTTGGGTATGTGACACCATCGCCTGATAAATCTGGCCGGCAGCACTGAGCCCCAGCAGCGCAGCAAATTTATGAATTTTGTCGCCGAGGTTTGCGCTGGACCAAGGCTCACTGAGCAGCTGTTGCAGCGGCCATAACAACTGATTCCAGCGTTGCACCGACAAACCCAGCAAAGTCGATTTCATCAGCTGACTGAGTGCCGGGGGCAGCCAACGCTGTTTACGCAGCATCGAATCCAGCCAGTGGTAGCGCTGATAGCCGCCAAACAATTCATCACCGGCATCGCCGGACAAACTGACTGTGACCTGCTGCTTCGCCAGCGCCGCAACCAGATATGTCGGGATCTGCGATGAATCAGCAAAAGGTTCGTCAAACATCTCGGGCAGACGAGGCACTAAATTCAGCGCGTCCTGATCGGTGACATAAAGCTCGGTATGTTCGGTGCCAATATAGTTGGCAATTTGCTTGGCATACTCCGCTTCATTAAAGGCCTGTTGATGGAAACCGATGGAAAAAGTCATGACCTTGTGGCTGCTGTGCTTTTGCATTTGCGCGACAATAGTGCTCGAATCAATGCCACCGGATAAAAAGGCGCCGACCGGAACATCCGAAATCAGCTGACCCCGAATCGCCTGGCCAATTAATTGATCCAGCGTTGCCACAGCGTCGGCATCCGCTAACGCCAGCTGCGGGCGTTGCAATACTTCGGCCAGACTCCAGTAGGTGGTTGTGACGCTTGTTTTGCTTGCCAGATCCAGCGTCAGACAGGTGCCGGGAGTCAGCTTACGCAAGCCCTGATAAATACAATGTGGTGCCGGGACATAGTTATGGCGGAAAAACAGCGAGAGCGCATTGAGGTCCAGCTCGCCCTGAAAATGTGGATGGACAGTCAGCGCTTTCAGTTCTGAGGCAAACACAAAACTCTGGCCCTGCCAGCCAAAATATAATGGTTTTTCACCCAGGCGGTCTCTTGCCAGCAACAACTGCTGTGCCTGCACATCAAACAGCACCAGCGCGAACATCCCAACGGCTTTATTTAACGTGGCGGGCAAGCCCCAGCGTTCTATGGCCGCCAACAGGGTTTCCGTATCGGAATGCCCTTTCCAGGCAATGGCACCGGCAACTTCCAGCTCAGCTCTGAGTTCCAGGTGATTATAAATTTCGCCGTTATAAGCTAACACGTAACGACCAGAATCCGACGCCATCGGCTGATGCCCGGCTGCGGATAAATCCATGATAGCCAGCCGGCGATGCACCATCGCGAGGCCAGCAGCCGGATATGTATAAGTGCCACTGTCATCGGGGCCTCTGTGGGCAATTTTCTCGCCCATCAGTTGCAACAATTCAGGTGTATTCGTCAGTCCCTGACTAATAAATCCTGCAAAACCACACATAGTTATATTTCCAAAAGATTGTGGTAAAACTCTGAATATTGTTGACGAATACTGTCAATCGAATACTGCGCACGCACATGCAAAGCGGCTTTTTTTGCCATGTCGTCGCGTGCCTGCACCGACAAACCACAGAGCCGCAACAAGCCGTCCACTAAGGCGTCCGGGTCATTTTTTGCCACCACCATGCCACAGTCTGACACCAGCGTTCTGGCATCGCCGGCATCTGTTGCCAACACCGGCAATCCGGCAGCCATCGCTTCGGCCAGACCATTTGGGAAGCCTTCAGTGCGCGATGGCATGCAGTACATATCCATCCCGCTCAGGCACTGCGGGATATCCCGGCGCTGGCCCAGTAAATGGACCCGCGCGGCGGCCGGATGACCACTGAGCAGGCCGCTCAGCACACTGTTGTCAGCATCACAACCACGGCCAATCAATACCAGATGCAGGTCCGGATAACGCCCGGCCACTTGCAGAAAAGCGCTGAGCAGCAGGTCCTGTGCTTTGTCAGGATGAAAACGGCCAACAGAGCCTAATACCACGGCAGCAGCTGGTAATTGCAGCAGTTGCTTTAAATGACTGGTCCGGGTGGTCGAAAAATCCCGGAAGTCCAGCCCATTGCCTATCACGTGCATTTTCTCAGCCACATAACCATATGCGCTATGGCTAATTTTTGCACTCAGTGCCACACACAAAATGCGTTTGGGCACCCAACGCGAGAGTCCGGCGCAGAGCTTCATCACCAGATAGGTTGCAGGTTTGCCGATGGGCGGGTAAGTGCCACGGATCCCCCAGACCACATGCCGGATCCCGGCCAGGCGGGCGGCAATGCCACCGACAAGGTCGGAGTGGTACATCCAGGTCTGCACGACGTCCGGTCTGAGTTCCTGCAGAATTTGCCGCAGTCTCAGCAGTTTTTGCACCAATTGCAGCGGGTTTTTCCCCAGTTGCAACGCAATAACCCGCACGCCGGCGTGACTGAGTTCTGCGCCTATTTCGCCAAGCGAAGTCAGCGATATCACCGTTTGTCCCTCGCCTGGTGACGGCTGTGCCAATACCAGCCGCTTGAGCATGGTTTCTGCCCCACCAACGTCTAAGCAGGTGATGATGTGTACAATATGCAAATTAACAACCCTTTAAACCCGGATCTTCGTCACCAGAAAACTAAAAAAATTCACCGCGATGATCGGCACTAACACCCATGAAAACATCATGATTCGATCATAATAAGGAATTCCACTGAACATCAGTGCGATAGTATTGGCCACAAGATATATCTTGTATAAGTTCTGAACTTCCACGGTCGTGCGGACATATTCATAAAATTCGCGATACAGCAAAAACAACACTGGTAAGACAGACAACACCAGAAACAGCGGTTTAAATCCGACGATAAACTCAGCTTCTTCAGCCGTTGCCAGCCGATAAAACAACTTGATGTTTTCCGGCAAATAATTCACCAGTTTTAATGGCACATCCGCAATATACAACCCAACCATTCCGAGCCAGATTGTCGAAATCCGTTTGAGTCCATTTAACATCCAGGCGCCAATCACCACGACATAATAAAACAAAAATGATGAATGGAAGGCCGCAGCCAGCAGGATTTTGAGCAGCGTGCCTTTTTTAAAGTCAATTTTAAAGAAAAAATTTGTTAAAAACAGCAATGCAAAACCCATCCCCTGCCGTAACACCAGCGACGACAGCGAATTGTAAGCCGGGTAAAAAAAGCAGACGAGAAAAACCACCAGTGCCAGCGCCGGCACTATCGATGCCCGATACATCGGCACAACTAAGGCACTGAAAAACAACGTATAACAGAACAACAGGAACAATTTAAAATCAAATAGCCTGGTGAAAATCCACATCACACCGTAAAAACCATGGTCGATGGTATTGGTCATCTGGTTGTAATGCGCCATCCGGTCAAACTGCAGCTGATAAACACCGATGTCTGAATCCACGCCCCAGGAACCGGTCGCATAAAGACCGGCACCATAATACAGTGAAAATAACCATGCGATCACCAGCATCAGCATGCTGACCAGACTGATCCTGACCGTGAAGTTAATCATGAAAGCTCACTCAGACCGCCCCTCGTCTTCACTTATGTCTGCCCAGCAGCACAATGACACTGTAATAACCAATGCGAAGCAGCCAGCCTGATAAAGTACGCCAGCGGGCAAAACGCCAGAACTGCAGCAGCCGCAAATTATGTTTGATCAGCAGCGGGGCGCGTTTATAAACGCCACGTCTGTTACTCAGACGATCATCACCAGAATCATCGTACTCCCGCGCCACTAAGGCAGACAAATACACCTGAGTGCCGGCTTTTGCCAGCGTCAGATAGGTCAGCGCCTCGCTGCCTCTGAGTTCAGCCGGGTACAGCACCGAGAGAAATTCCGTCCGTTTTAACACCGGCAGACATTCACCGGGCGTGCCACCGTTCAGCAGTTGCTCCAGTGTGATAATCCCTGCCGGTTGCTCCGGGCCTATCAAGGCCCGGCTCGACATATTGCGGCAACGATAAAACTGTATCCCGGACTGCGGATGCGCAGCGATTTCACGGCATAAATCCGCGATGCCATCAGGCACAAATGCGTCATCTGAATCCATAAACACCAGCCAGTCGCCGCTGGCATGACGGGCACCGGCATTTTTTGCCCCTGCCACGCCGACGTTGACCGGGAGTTCAACTAACTTCACCTCGCCACGAGCCAGCTCTTTGGCATAGCTTTGTTTGATTTGCGCAACACTGTCATCAGACGAAGCGTCATCAACCAACACCAGTTCGTGAAAATGGCCAGCACGGATCCCGAACAATGACCCCTGAATCGACCTGTGCATGATTTCAGCCCGGTTAAATACCGGAGTTACAATTGATATACGCATTTAACTTCCTGGCTGTTCAGCACTAAAACGATGACAAGCACACACATTTCAGACATCAGATAAAACCGCGGCTAGATCGCACCGTCCTGGCGGATACGGCGTGCCGGCACGCCGGCCCATACTTCACCGGCAGGCACGTCTTTTAATACCACGCTGTTGGCGCCTATTTTGGCGTGGGCACCAATCCTGATCTGGCCCAGCAACTTCGCACCGGAGCCAACAATGACACCTTCTTCCAGCACGGGCTGGGCTATCACCGCGGATTCAGTGTCTTTGTTGCCAAGCGTAACACCATTAAAAATTTTGCAGTTCGGGCCAATCACCGCGCCGCTGCCAATCACAATGTCATGGCCATGCATAATATTCAGACCACCGGCAATAGTGGCAGCACAGGAAATATCGCTGGCGTAGACCACACGGATAAAATACTCCAGCAGGTGCTGCAGCAGGCGGCCGAGCAGCGGTATTTTCCGGCAAGCCATACCAAGCCGGATAAAAAATACCAAATGAAAGTTGTGGTTTAATAAAGCAATTTTAAGGCGAATGGTCCGGCTGCCGCCATTACTCTGCGCCTGTAGATCCTGTTTCAGCTGCTGCCACATCATTTAAGTCCTCTGCGGGTTTCTCAGCGTTTTCATGTGCTTAAACGCCTTCACTATCAGCCAGCATACTGCGGGATGAAAAGTCGCAGCAAAAGTTGCGAAGCCGCTTTTCCAGCTCGCCCGACGGTTTTTACAATCAGCCAGCAATAAACATAAGGCCGCGGTATTCACATGCGCGCGCTCCTGTGGAAAACGGCGGGCAAAATAGCGGAAATTCTGATGCAAGGCATAGCGGGTCGACAAGCCCTGGCTGGCAATGCCAATGCCGGCCCGGTAGACCGAATAGATCTGATCGCTGACATAAGTGGCATAGCCGTCCGCGGTTTGCTCTACAGTTTCAAAATAATCCAGGATCGGAATATCCGGGTACGGATAAGGCTGCGACGGCTTGCGGTACATTTTCGACGAGTTGGTGCCGATGGAGATCATCCGCAACACATCGGCGCGGCGAAAGCCCTGCGGCGGGATAAATGCCGGGCTGATGTTGTCTTCGACCAGCTCACCGGGCCCGTATTCGACCCATGTCCGGGTGAATACCACATTACAGGCCGGATGTTGGTCAAGAAAATCGGCCTGCGCCTGCAACTTGCCGGGCAGCCAGTAGTCATCACCGTCACAATGGCAAACATAAGGTGCCGTGGCCTGCTGGTGCACATCTTTAAAGTTCTGATAAGCGCCAAGGTTCTGCGCCCGCGGGATCAGCACAACCTGTGTTGGATAACGCGCCTGATATTCCTGCAAAATAGCCGGCGTCCCGTCGGTTGAACAGTCGTCGGCTATCAACAGATTAAAAGCAAAATCTGTCTGCTGGCTCAAAATGCTGTCGAGACATTGCCGGATGTAGGCTTGCTGGTTATAGGTGACCACACATACGTTTACTTTAATCAATTCTTCACTCACGATAGTCTGCGGCGGTACAGAGCCCGGCAGAAATTTAACAAGGCGTCCCGCATCCAGCCGCAACTGAGCACCGACACGCACAACACACTGCCACCAGCTATTGCGCACCACAACAAATTCAGCCAACGCCCGCTTTGCACATCAATGCAGAAAAAACCGATGGCGGCGACCAGCATGGCGGGCACCAACACCGGCAATAAATCACGCCACAGCCACTGCCGGTGAAAACCTGGCAGCAGCCGGTGATGGCTGTATCCGACCCAGACCACAAAATACAGCGCATGCACCAGCGCCCAGCACTGCGCCGCCCCGGCAATACCGGCCATCCGCACGGCAGCGAACATTGCCGGCACCAAGACCAACAGCAGCAACAGATGGCCATAGGCATGGTAACGGGTCATGCCATAGGCATATTGCAGATAATACGGAAATACATTCAGGCTGAGAAAAAAATTCCCCAGAATATACCAGCGCAAAACTACGGCGCTGTCCGCCGCGACATGCGCATCGCCGGTCCAGCCGGCCAGCAGCGGCTCTGCGACGGCCATCACCGAAAAACATACGGCGCCTGCCACCACCGCCACCAGCTGCGCCGCTTTACGGTAAGTCAGGACAAAGGTGGTGGTATGACCCTCAGCGTGCAGATGTGTCAGGCGGGGCATCAGTGCCGCGCCGACCGGCCCGGTAACCACCAGCAAACCACTCGCCACTGTCACCGCCAGGTTAAACACGCCAAAATCGGCCAGACTGACCAAACCGCTTATCAGCAGTTTGTCCAGTTGCGTGACAATCACCCAAATGACGGAAGTGCCTGCTACGCCCAGCGCAAAACGGCCCATGGCGGATAATGGCCGCAAACTCCAGCCGGCGTCTGTCACATCAGAGGGCAACAAAGTGCGGGCTTTGAGATACAACACCAGCAGTTCCAGCAGCGATAACGCCAGCTGGTACCAGAAAAACACCAATACGTCGTAGTCAAACCACTCAAACACGGCAAACACCAGAATAAACCGGCAGGTTGCCACCGCACTGTTAAAGGCGTTTAACCAGACCAGACGCTCGGCGCCGGAGATCACCCCGCGAAAAATACCGCTAAACCAGCGCAGCGCCACGACAATCGCAATGACCTGCAATACAGACTGCGCATCAGCGGCCGGCATTTGTTCGGTATGCAGCCAGCTGTGCGCCAGCCAGCCGGCACTCAGATACAGCAAGCCGCCACCGCAGACTGCAATCAGCAAAAATGCCAGTAAGACCGCACGATAACGTTGCAGGTACAGTTTCGCCGTCAGTGCTTTGGAAGCATAACGCGAGGTTTCGCGGGAAATGGTCTGACTCAGCCCCAGATCCAACAACAAAAATACCGTTTGCAACGACGAAAACAGCCCAATCAGGCCATAACTTTCGCGGCCCAATAAAGTCAGAAACAGCGGCAGCAACAGAATGCCAACCAAGGCCACATACAGCTGTCCGGCGTAGCCTGCGATTAAGTTTGTTTTTAATGTCATAGTGGCCCGGCCGGGCGAGCCAACTGCATCTGAGCTTCCAGCGTCAGCAACTGCCTGGAGCGGGCTTTGCGCCATAGCGCCGGCACGCCGGCATAAATGCCAAAGGCAGCACAGTCGCGGTTGACCAGACTCAGCGCGCCAACCGCCGCCCCTTCGTGTAAGGTCACGCCTGGCAACACCACTGTGCCGGCGCCAATAATGACATGCCGGCCTATCCGCACCGGCGCATGCTGCACCGCTTTGTATGCCTCGGGCACCATCGGATTAGTCATAGTCTCGCCGGAATAATCGTCGCTGGAGCTGTAGACCGAAACCCGGGATGAAATATTAGCAAAATCGTCGATCTGTATAGCACCTGCACCGATCAGGCTGGAATACACAGCAATATGGATATAACTGCCGATAGTGATCCCCCCTGCGCCGGCCGACAACACGGCAAAATCGTCAATGCGCACATGCTGGCCAAGACGAATGCGGCTGCAACCATAAAAACTGGCTTTGTCGGAAATAAACACCGGGTCGCCCACTTCAGCAAACCCCATCTCCAGCAGTTTTTGTCGCGATAACAGGGCCATATTCAGAGACTCTGCCGGACCTGCTGTGCGACATAACGGATCTCCGCATCCGTCAGATCGTAAAACAGCGGTAAACACAAAGTCCGGCTGGCGTAGTCGGCCGCAACCGGGCAAGGTGCGATCCCCGGATACTGATAATCGCTGAGCGTATGCAGTGCCGGCGCAAAATAACGCCTTGCCGTAACACCACGGGCGGCCAGTGCAGCAAGCACCCGCTCGGACTGACTGTGGCTGGCCAGCAGGATAGGGAAATAAGCGCCATTGTCATTGGCGGCATCATGCCAACGCGGTAAACCCACCACATCCTGCAATAAATCTTTGTAGAGCTGATAAGCCGCGACCCGCCGGGTCAGTACTTCATCAATATTGTCGAGCACCGCCAGCCCCATGGCCGCATGCACTTCACTCATTTTACAGTTGATGCCAGGCCCGGCGATGCCGCTGTTCCCCGGAATAATGCCAAAGTTGGTCATTTGTTCCGCTGCAGCACAGGCGTCGGCGTCGCGGAACACCACAGCACCGCCCTCAACGGAATGAAAGACTTTGGTAGCGTGAAAACTCAGCGTGGACGCATCGCCATAGCTGAGCACACTGCGATCCCCGACTTTGACGCCAAAGGCATGGGCGGCATCATAAATGACTTTGACATCGTGCTGACTGCGCAGGGTTTCAAAGGCATCCACGTCACAGGGATTGCCATAAACATGCACCGGCACCACGGCACTGACGCCCTGATGCATTTGCGCCTGCACCTGCTGCGGAGACAAGTTAAAACTGGCGGCATCAATATCGGCAAACTCCGGCCGGATGCCTTCCCATTGTAATGAACTGCTGGTGGCGATAAAGGTAAAAGGCGTAGTGATGGCGCTGCCCTGCACCTTTAACGCCCGGTAGGCCAGCTGCATCGCCAGCGTACCATTGGCTACCAGCAATAAATTTTTGACGCCAAGGTATGCTTCCAGCCGGCTTTTCAGCTCCTGCACCAAAGGACCGTTATTGGTCAGCCAGTTGTTGGCGTACGCCCGTTCCAGATAAGCCTGGTACTGACCAAACTCCGGCTGATAAGGCCGGTTAACCGGGATTTTCATCACGCTAACAGTCCTCGCAGGTAAACACCGTATTCGTTTTTAGCGAGTAATTCTGCCCGCGCCAGCAGCTGTGTGGCATCGATCCAGCCCTGATTAAACGCAATTTCTTCCAGTGCGGCGATTTTAAAGCCCTGACGGTGTTCAATGGTTTGCACAAACATACTGGCCTCAAGCAGGCTTTCATGAGTGCCGGTATCCAGCCAGGCAAAACCACGGCCGAGCATTTCCATCTGCAGGTTGCCCTGTTCCAGATATGCCTGGTTGACGCAGGTAATTTCCAGTTCGCCACGGGCGGAAGGCTGAATAGTTTTGGCAATAGCCGTCACCTGGTTGTCATAAAAATACAGGCCGGTTGCGGCATAATTAGACTTGGGTCTGGCCGGTTTCTCTTCTATCGACAACACTTTTTGCTGCGCGTCGAATTCAACCACGCCAAAGCGTTGCGGGTCTTTGACCTGATAGCCAAAAATAGTAGCCCCTACAGTGCGGGCCGCCGCGTTTTTCAGTTTCGGACTAAAACCCTGACCATAAAAAATGTTGTCGCCAAGCACCAGACACACCTGATCATCGCCAATAAACTGCTCGCCGATGATAAAAGCCTGCGCCAGACCGTCCGGGTTTGGCTGTACGGCATAACTCAACGCAATGCCAAATGCGCTGCCATCACCGAGCAGACGCTGAAACGATGCCTGATCTTCCGGTGTCGTGATCAACAAAATATCGCGGATCCCGGCCAGCATCAGCACCGACAACGGGTAATAAATCATCGGTTTGTCATACACCGGCAGCAGCTGCTTTGACACCCCTTGGGTGATTGGAAACAAACGGCTGCCCGAACCGCCGGCTAACACTATGCCTTTCATGATGTCGGGGCTCCTGTGCCTAATCTTTCCAGCTGATAACTGCCGTTCAGCACCGCCTGCCACCAAGGTTTATTCTGCAGATACCACAGCACAGTCTGGCGCAGGCCAGACTCAAAGGTCTGTGCCGGCTGCCAGCCCAGTTCCCGGCTCATTTTGCCGGCATCGATGGCATAACGGTGGTCATGCCCGGGCCTGTCCTGGACAAAGCGGATCAATTCGCGGTACTGGCTGATTTGGCCCGGCCGTTGTGGCGCAAGTTCATCTAACAAGGCACAAATGGCTTCGACCACTTCGATATTTTTCTTTTCGTTGTGACCGCCGATGTTATAGGTCTCGCCGACTACGCCACGGCTTGCCACACAATACAGCGCGGCCGCATGATCTTCGACATAGAGCCAGTCACGGATTTGCTGGCCATTGCCGTAGACCGGCAGCGGTTTTCCCGCCAGCGCGTTGAGGATCACCAGTGGGATCAGCTTCTCCGGAAAATGGTAAGGCCCATAGTTGTTCGAACAATTTGTAACCAAAACAGGTAAGCCATAAGTGCGGTACCAGGCGCGCACCAGATGATCGCTGGCCGCCTTGGACGCCGAATACGGACTACTGGGCGCATAAGGCGTTGTTTCGCTGAACAAATCCTCAGTGCCGTGCAAATCGCCAAAAACTTCATCGGTCGAAACATGATGGAAACGGAAACTCGCCCGGCGTGCCGGCGTCAGCTGTTGCCAGTACTGGCGGCAGGCTTCCAGCAGGCTGTAAGTGCCAACAATATTGGTCTGAATAAAAGCCGAGGGCCCGTCAATCGAACGGTCAACATGACTTTCCGCCGCCAGATGCATCACGACATCCGGCTCAAAACGCTGCAATTCAGCCAGCACGCTGGCCTGGTCACAAATATCAATCCGGGCAAACTGATAACGCGGATCTGCACTAACTTCCTGCAAAGACTGCAGGTTGCCGGCATAAGTCAGTTTATCCAGATTTAACACCTGGTCCTGACTGTGGCGAATGATATGTCTGACGAGCGCAGAGCCGATAAAACCGGCGCCGCCTGTTACTAAAATTTTCACTATTACTCTCTTCTACAACAAGGTCACAGCCGCAAATCAGTTTGCTCGCGTGGCAGTACATATTTCAGGTCGTACAGCACATGCTGTGGTTTGCCAAAGGCACGGATACCGGCTGCGCCCAGCTCTTTAAACTGTTGGTGGGCCACCGCCAGAACGATCGCGTCATATTGTCCCGCGGCCGGCACCTGTACCGGCGTCAGACCATACTCGTGTGCCGCTTCTGCTGCATCAATCCAGGGATCAAACACATCAGCCTGCATGCCGTATTCTTTTAGTTCTGCCAGAATATCCACGACTTTTGTATTGCGGATATCCGGGCAATTCTCTTTAAAGGTCAACCCCAGCACCAGGACTCTGGCGCCAGACACCGGCATCTGCTGCTTAATCATCTGTTTCACCAGCTGCGACACCACATATTTCCCCATGCCGTCATTGATGCGCCGGCCGGCCAGGATCACTTCAGGGTGATACCCCAGCGCCTGGGCTTTATGCGTCAGATAATAAGGGTCAACCCCAATACAATGGCCGCCGACGAGGCCGGGTCTGAATGGCAAAAAGTTCCATTTGGTTCCGGCGGCGAGTAACACTTCTTCGGTATCAATCCCCATGCGGTTGAAGATCACCGCCAGCTCGTTGATCAGGGCAATATTCAAATCACGCTGTGTATTTTCAATCACTTTGGCGGCTTCTGCGACCTTAATACCCGACGCCAGATAAGTGCCGGCGGTGATAATACTGGCATATACGGCGTCGACAAAGCGGGCGATTTCGGGCGTCGAACCCGAGGTCACTTTGCGGATATTAATGACCCGGTGTTCTTTGTCACCCGGGTTAATCCGCTCAGGACTGTAACCGGCAAAAAAGTCCTGATTGTATTTGAGGCCTGATACCCGCTCGATCACCGGGATGCAATCCTCTTCGGTGGCGCCCGGATACACCGTGGATTCATACACAACGATATCGCCCGGCTTGATAACCTTGCCTAAGGTTTCAGATGCCTTAATCAGCGGCGTCAAATCCGGCTGACGGTGCTGGTCAATCGGCGTCGGGACCGTGACAATAAAAAAATTGGCCGTGCGCAACGCAGCAATATCAGCACTGTATTGCAACTGAGTCGCGCTGCGCAGTTCCGCCGGCGACACTTCCAGCGTGTGGTCTTCACCACGCTGCAGTTCGGCTATCCGCGCCTGATTAATATCAAAACCTAAAGTAGGATATTTTTTACCAAACTCAACAGCCAGAGGTAAGCCGACATAGCCAAGACCAATGATGGCGATTTTAATTTGTTCTAAATTACACGGCATCAGTGCATTCCTTTTCCGACTTTACCTGCAAACGATTGCGCAATAAAACCAGTGCTAAAACAACAACGATATAGATAAAAAACGCGCCGACCATAGCCGCCAGCACCATAATGCTGCGCACCGGACCGGATTTAATATCAGGCAAAGACGGCGGATCAATCAGCTTAAATACATAATCCGGCTTCACATTAGCCACTACCAGCGTTTTCTGGTGCTCCTCGAGCATGGCAAATAATACGTTGCGGATCTCATTGAGGTCCGTCTTCGCAATGCGATCCTGGATAAACTGAATAGACTCGTCGGCTTCGCTGATGTCCCGTTGTTTCATCTGCAGATTGAGTTCATCCAGATACAACTGCAACCAGCGCTGCGCCAGATCAGGCGCGACAAATTCCAGCGAAATGGTAATCACACCGGTCAGCTTGTCCTGCGAACTGGCGAAAATACGCATAAAGGCTTCATAACATTCCTGATCTGACGGCTCTGCGGCGCGAAGGCCTATGGCTGGACGCAGCCATAGCTGCTTTGACGCATCATAGATCTCCGGGTCAAGCAGCAGCTGCTTCGTCGCCGGATCCCAGCCTTTTGCCGCCATTAACTGCACTTTAAGCTGATATTTCTGCATAAATGCGGCAAAAAACGCGCGCGATTTCATTAGCTCCAGCGCCACCACTGACTTTTTTTCGCCGCCGCCGCCGATATTAATTCCGGCAAGTGCACCAACACTACCTAAAGAGCTGGATAAGCCACCTAATTTGCCGGTGGCCTCCGTTGGGATCAGGATAGCCTGTGACTTATACAGATTGGGTAAGGTCAGCACATAAGCAACAGTGGCGCCGACTACCAACACCAGCCACAACAAACCGGCCCATTTATAGCGCCACAGCGCAACGATCAGCACGGGGAGTGCAACCTGGTCTGATTTAATTTCTGATTTCTGCACTTCTCAATCCGGCTCTAATTCGAAATGTTATTAATGGCGGCCAGAGCAACGATACTCTGCGAAATAATAGTGGTGACTTTACTCCACAACGACAGGCTGGAGCTGTAGTCAGTGTCCAGTGGCACTACGATAGTGTCGCCTGGCTGTAACGCCGCGTTACTGACCGCGAACCATGAGTTACGCCCTGGGATAAACACCGAACCATCGGCTCTGATCACATAGACGCGCTCATCGTCCGAGCGTTTACGAAAGCCACCGGCCAGCTGCAAGTAATCGTCCACTGTCATGCCGGATTTAAAACGATGGCTGGAGGCGTGCTGCACCTCGCCGACCACGGCAACGGTGGTCTGCGCTGTCGGAACATATAATTCGTCGCCCTCTTCCACCAGTAAATCGAACTCCGGATCGGCTCTTAACACCGCATCAAGGTCAATCACCAGCCGGCCTATCGGCTTGGTCTTTTCAATCTCAGCGATCATCATGATCGCATCTTCCGGTTTGGTCTGTGCCGTGTCTGTCTCGGCCGACAGGTTCTTGGCAGCGATATCTGAACGCAGTTGTTGCATCAGCTTACTGAGCTGCTGGCTTTCCTGCTCACGGATTTGTTTACGGGTAAAAATAGCGCCGCGGGCAAATCCGTCGTTGGTTAAACCACCGGCCCGTGCCAGTACTGCCGACAGTTTCTCACCTTGCTGGATGGTATATTTACCGGGGAAGCGCAGCTGCCCGGTCAGAGAAATAGTGCGCTCAACGTTCCAGTCCGGTACGGCAAAAACGGTCAGGCGATCACGACTGGCCAGTTTGACCGCCGATGTGCCTTGCAGCACGTCAATCAGGTTGATGTTCTGGTGTTGCACCCGTAAGCCGGACTGTTCTTCGTTTTGCTGCAATAAGCGGGTCAGTTCAGCTTTTTCCAGATAAGCGCTGTCATTGAGACCGCCTGCGGCGGTGATCAGCTGCTCAACGCCGGCATTTTCAGCCAGCGGATACTCACCTGGCAATTTCACTTCACCGTACACCGACACCACTTTTGTCATGGCATTAAAACGGGCTTGCTGGCGCAGTTTCTGCAGGAGCGGATATAACAACTCAGTCCGGGTCAGATGCGCAGAGAATTGCAGCACCTCCGGTTCGTAATACAGGTTGGTTAACAACTCCTGCATTAATGACTTCAGGTAGGCTTTATGCTCAGCATTGGGTTGTACCCGTACTGGCTCAGGCGCCACTCCGGGCTTTAACTCCACTTCCGCATACTTTTCGGAAACGGCGGCAAAAGCCTGACTGGTTAACGCCGCCACATCCACTTTAAACGGCTGCGGCAGTTTGTCATCCAGCACCGGTTCGGTTTTAGCAAACAGCGTCTTCTGCGGATATTGTTTCAGCAGTTTGTCATACAGATATTTGTCCAGCTCAGCACGCATGTACGACTGTTCACCGTGGTGAAAGACCAGCACCAGATCCCGCGGTGCCAGCTCCAGATTATGCACACTGCCGGGTTTGGTAATAGCTTCGCCCAGATTAAACTGCAGAACTTTTAAGTCACCTGTGGTACTGATTTCACGTACAACCAACGCGTAATCCAGATCAACGGTCAGATGTAAGTCTGACCAGAGTGAGCTAATCAGTTGATTCAGCCGGATCCCCGGCGTCCAGGCGTATTGTCCCGGCCGCACCACAGCACCGGCCACAGTCACAACGTGCTCAACCCGTTTCGAGGTTTGTCCAATCCGTACGATGTCACCGTTTTGCACCGCCAGGCGCCGATCTTCAGCTTTGGTCAGGTCGATATTCAGCAAAGTACGGACATTATCCTGATTAAAGCGCTCAATCACCACTTTACGCGGAAAAGCGCCCGCTTTGCTGCCACCTGCCATTGTCACCAAATCACCGATAGTTTCACCGTGACGGGTTTCATAGATAGCCGGCCGCTGCACTTCACCCGACACCTCTGCCAGTCGCTGCACCGGTGATACGAAAATCACGTCGCCGTGGCGCAGATGCACATCATTGCTGGAGTCACCGTGGATCAGTAATTTGTACAGGTCAAAACTGGCCACTTCAACACCGGCTCTTTTGACTTTAATCTCACGCAATGAACCAATGTCGCTGATACCACCGGCGACAAATAATGCCTGTGTCACCGTACTTAACGCCGAGACGGTATAAGAACCCGGAAATTTGGCTTCACCCGCAACAAACACGCTGATCGTGCGTAATTGCCCCATGCTGACCGCCACGTCCACACCGATATTCTGCTGGCGGATCCGTTCGGCAATCAGGGTTCTGGCTTTGGCGAAGGTCAGACCGCCCAGCTGAAATGGCGGGAATCCGTCGACAATGGCGGTACCGTCCCGATTAATCAGCACCTTTTCGCTGGCGTTTTCTTTACCAAACAATTGCACCAGCAGCTCATCGTCCGGGCCGAGGATATAGTTATCCGGTACCGGAATGTTGCCGACAGGGGCAAAGGTACTGATGCTGGCATCAAATAGCTGCAAGCCATAACGGACGGGCTTTTTTGGGTCTTCCGGCTCTTGTTGGATGTCTTTTTGTTTTGGCTCAGTGCGTTCGTCTGGCTGCAGAGGTTCAGCAATGACCTCGTCCGGATTTTGCATTTCGTTGGTGGGACTGCTGCTTTTTGCCTCCAGCTCCGCCAGATCAAAGCCGTACTGCTTGGCAATTTTCATTTGTTCTGATTTTGGCAACTTTTTCAGCTGCGCCATCATTGCTGGCGAGGGGGTGACCGCAGCAACTGTCTGCACACTACAGATCACAGCCAGCAACAACAGCATTCTTTTCATCAAACTAGCCACTCTTTTACTCCGACCTGAATAGCACCCTGATACGGCATAAACCTACATCCGGGGCGCAAAAAAAGCCTGACAGACACCTCCCGGCGCCTGCAGATCCAGCATTAAAAACAGGAAATCACTGCTGTAAATACCAAGGCATAGCCACTGCCAGTCCCTGCCACAGCGTGTGGCTGGGGGCAAACCCCAGCATCTGTGCGGCTTTGCTGACATCGGCCTGGGAATGCCGCACGTCGCCGGCGCGGAAATCCTGATACACCGGCGCAGCTTCGTAATGCGACCCATTATCAGCCAGCGTCGTGCGAATTGCATTGAACAAATCGTTTAAAGTTGTGCGATCGCCAACAGCAACATTAAAGACTTCGGCCTGCTCAAGCGGCGTGGTTGCCGCAAGAATATTTGCCTGTACCGCATTGGCGACAAAACAAAAATCACGGCTGGTTTCGCCATCCCCGTTAATAAGCACCGCTTCGCCTTTAATCATCGCGGCTGTCCACTTCGGGATCACTGCGGCGTAAGCGCCGTTTGGATCCTGACGCGGTCCAAACACATTAAAGTAACGTAAACCAACGGCGTGAAAGCCATAGCAGCGGGAAAACACGTCGGCGTAAAGCTCATTGACATACTTTGTGACGGCATAAGGCGACAATGGATTACCAATATTTGCTTCCACCTTCGGCAAGGCCGGATGGTCACCATAGGTCGAACTGGACGCCGCATAGACAAAACGCTTTACGCCTGCACTGCGGGCTGCCTGCAACATATTCAAAAAACCACTGATATTGGTGGCATTTGTAGTAACAGGGTCGTGAATGGAACGCGGTACCGAGCCTAACGCGGCCTGGTGCAGCACATAATCAACGCCCTGCACCGCCAACTCGCAGCTGGCATAGTCCCGGATGTCTGCTTCAATAAACCGGAAGTTCTGCCACTGCTGTGGCGTCACCAGTCGCTGGACTTCATCAAGATTTCGCTGATGTCCGGTGGCAAAATTGTCCAGTCCGACAACCTGTTGCCCAAGCGTCAATAACTGCTCAAGCAGATTTGAGCCAATAAAACCGGCACAGCCCGTGATCAGCCAGGTGGCTGGTGTCGCTTGCAAAGCCTGTTTGCGCTGTTCAAAACTGGTGGTCATGCGGGGTCCTGTCATCCGTTGTTCGTGCTGAAATAACGTTTAATGCTGTCCACAATGCGACCGCAAGCCTGGCCGTCGCCATAAGGGTTGTGCGCAAAACTCATGCTGTCGTAGTAGGCCTGATTTGTCATCAGGGCGCGCACCTCTGACACTATCTTCTGTTGATCAGTTCCGACTAATTTGACGGTACCGGCGGCAACGGCTTCCGGACGTTCTGTAGTGTCACGCATCACCAGTACAGGTTTGCCCAATGATGGTGCCTCCTCCTGAATTCCGCCTGAATCGGTCAGCACCAGATAACTGCGGCTCATCAGATAGACAAAAGGCAAATAGTCCTGCGGCGCAATCAGGTGCACATTTGGACTGTTACTGAGCAAGCGGTAGACAGGCTCCCGTACATTAGGGTTCAAGTGCACCGGATAAACCACATCCGTATCCGGGAATTCGTCCGCGACAGATTTAAGCGCGGCACAAATATTCTCAAAACCGGCACCGAAGCTCTCGCGGCGATGTCCTGTGACCAGGATCAGGCGGCGGCCATCCTGGCCAAATGGAAACTGCCGGGCAAATTCGCCACCAAGCGCCGGATCGGCGTCAATCTTACCAACCACCTGATGCAGGGCATCAATCACCGTATTGCCGGTCACCTCAATGCGATCTGCGGCGGTATTTTCACGCAGCAGATTATCCCGTGATGTCGCCGTTGGCGCAAAATGTAGCGTCGTAATAGCACCGGTCAGGCGACGGTTCGCCTCCTCTGGCCAGGGGCTGTAAATATTGCCGGTGCGCAAGCCTGCCTCAACATGGCCGACCGCAATTTTCTCGTAATAACACGCCAGTGCAGCCGCAAAGGTGGTACTGGTATCACCATGCACCAATACAATATCGGGCTGGAAATCACGCAATACGGGTTTGATGTTCAGCAGAATGCTGGTTGCCACGTCGTACAAGTCCTGGCCGGCTTTCATAATTGCCAGGTCGTATTCAGGGACGATATGAAACAGCTTCAGTACCTGGTCCAGCATTTCTCTGTGCTGGCCTGTAACACAAACCCTGCTGTCAATGGCAGGGTCTTGCTTTAACAAGTTTACCAGCGGCGCCATTTTGATGGCTTCAGGACGGGTACCAAAGACACTCAGGACTTTAATCATCAGCGGATTCCATTGCGAACGTAGCAAAAACGGCAGTTAGCTTAACAAAACTAAGCCGGTACGCATAGTGCAGTCTGTGGTGGAGCGGTGTTATCCGGCGTAGTAAAGACTGACGTCTTACCCGCCGCTCTGATACCTTTGCGCATCAATCCGCTAACAAATCGGCATTCAGTTTTTATGCAGGTTATACAACAATTCGGCTTCTGCCCGCGGCAATTCGCACTCACGCATCACTTCTTCCAGTGGCGCGCCCAGCTGAACCATCTTCATTGCCCGGCTATACAATTTTGATTCAGGATCAAACATATCAATTTTCTGCTGTTGTTCAGCCAGCTGTAATTGATTATCCAACAACTCCTGTACATGGCGGTGCAAGCTCTGAGACTGTTGCTCCACCGCAATGACCCGCTGTCCCATGCCAATAAAACCAGAGCGGATCTCTTCAAGCTCTGCCGCCAGCAATTGCAATTGCTGCAATGCCAGCTGGTGCTGTTTACTTTGCGCTATACGTTCTTCACGTTGAATTTTATGTTGCCAAAGCACAAAAAGCACCAGCAGCACTGAGGCTGCCGGCACTGTTAATAACACAATGAATTCAAAGGAAAGATTCACGTTCAGCTCATCAGATACTGGTAATTTCTTCCCACTCTTCGTCGGTCAGCAATTTGTTCAGATCGACAAGAATCAACAGCTCGCCGTCCCGGTTTGATACGCCCTGGATAAACTTGGCGCTTTCGTCAGTGCCCACATTGGGCGCGGTATCAATTTCTGAAGCCCGCAGATAGACCACCTCAGCCACGCTGTCGACCAGAATCCCAATCACTTGTTTGTCGGCTTCGATAATCACAATACGACTGTTTTCCGTCACATCTGACGGCGGTAAACCAAAACGGGCACGGGTATCAATCACAGTCACCACGTTACCGCGTAAATTAATAATCCCAAGGACATACATTGGCGCGCCCGGCACTGGCGCAATGTCGGTATACCGCAGCACTTCCTGTACCTGCATCACATTAATACCGTAGGTTTCTTCCTGTAACTTGAACGTGACCCACTGCAACACCTGATCGGTGGACTCTTTGCCTTTGCCGGACTGTGCCAGTAAATTACTCATTTAACGCTCCTCTACCTGATTCATTCTCAGCGTTCAGTCAGAACTTGCTGCACCTTTTGCCAGCAGGGCAATCAAGGCATCTACATCCAACAACGCACACATATGCTGTTTGATCAATCCGGCAAGCCAAGGCCGCTTTCCTTCAGATGATCGCCATTTCACATCATCCTGCTCGAGGGCAATGGTGTTCACCAGTGTTTCGCAGGCAAGACCCCAAGAACTCTTTCCAAGCATAATAACATATTGATAGTTTAGCTTTTCTGCCAGTACCTGATCATATTTTTCTGGCATAACCCACATCGCAGTATTCACGACATTGATTTTTTGCTCACGGTACAACATCACACCTTTGTACCAATCAGGTTTGCCAGGTAAGGTATTCAGTGTACCTATCTGATGGATCCCGCCCAGCTCTTTCAGCGGCAAAGCAACTTTTAAACCGGCAACCTCAAAGAACAACGCCTGAAACTTGCCTTTCCGGTAGTCTTTTTGCACTACAACCGGAGCTGTTGGTGGTGGCACTGTTACTTGTTTTGCCGGCATCACAACTGCTGGCGGAACCGCAGAAGGGGTTCGGGTCTGCGCCACCGGAGGAGGTGCTGCGACGACTGGCGCTGGCCGGGTGATTTCCGCAGTGACAGTTTCGGTCTGGGGCTTCACTTCTGCCAGCAATTTGCTGAGCTGCTGCTTTTGCACAGCAACAGGCGCAGGTTCCTGCTCCTCTGTCAGCAACGCATTCAGGTAACTGCGCATTACCTTGCGGCTGGCGAACAGATCACTCATGCGACGACTCCTGATTAAGCTGTAACAGATAAGTCAGCAGTGTGTTGTATGCAAATACCCCTCTGGATTTCGGCGCAAACACCGGTGGTGGCGTTTGGGCCAGACTGGCATCACGCATCTTGGTATCTATCGGGATCACCGCAGACCAGACCAAATCACCGTATTTTGCTTTTAGTTCTTTATACGCTTCCAGCGATGCTTTAGTCCGTTTGTCGTACATGGTCGGCACTATGGTAAATTCATAACCTGGCTGGCCGGGCGATTGCATCAGCTGCATCGTTGCTAACATCCGGTCCAGACCTTTTAAGGCAAGAAATTCGGTCTGCACCGGGATCAGGATGCGATCACAAGCGGCCATCGCATTGACCATCAGCACACCGATCACGGGCGGGCAGTCAATCAGCACATAGTCATATTCATCTTCGATTTTCGCCAGGGCTTTTTTCAGAATCAAGCCCATGCCACCCTTATCGCCCAGCGAGCGGTCCAGTGTGGCGAGCGCCATTGACGATGGCAGAATATCCAGATTATTAACACCGCTCGGACACAGCGACTGCAATATTTCCTCTTTTGCAATCGTTTTACCGCGAATAAAAATATCGTAAACGCTGTTTTCCAGCTCTTCAGCATCAATCCCAAAATAATAAGTAAGTGATGCATGCGGATCGGTATCAATTAACAACACCCGGAAGCCGCGTTCGGCTAACAATGCGCCAAGTGTTACTGTCGAGGTGGTTTTACCAACCCCGCCTTTTTGATTCGCAATGGTCCAGACTACCAATTCAATTATCCCGTTTTTGCTGCGTCTGCGGTGGTGTATCAGCCGCAGATGTAATTTTAATACCACCATGAGGCAGGCGGATCACTTTAATAGTGCCGTCTGCAGAAACTTCAGCCTGCTCTGTCTGCGGCAGAGCAGGCTGCTGACTGTTCAGAACTTTTGCTGCTTGCTCTAATGTCGTGGCTTCAGCCGGGCTATCCGGTTCAGCGCGGTTCGCTTTGACCGATAACTTGGACACTGCAATCACTACTTTGCGGTTTTCCTCACGCCCCGCGACTGTCGAATTATCGGCGAAAGGGGCGTACTGCCCATAGGCTTCAGCAGCCATACGGGCCGGCGTCACACCCAACACCTGTAGACGACGCAATACTGCCATCGCCCGCGCCATAGACAATTCCCAGTTAGAATCGAAAATTTCGTTGTGGATAGCTTCATTATCGGTATAACCGCGCACACGAATAACATTATTGTTCTGATTCAGGATCGTGACGATTTCTTTCAGGACAATATCCGCAGATGCGATAGGTGACCCGCTGCCACTAGGAAATAACAACCCGCTGTTCAGCTGAATGGTAAGCCAGTCTTCATCAGTCTCAACTTTTGCGACCCCCTTTTCAATCAGGTTGGCCAGCGATTGTGTCAGCTGTTCCTGCAAAGAAACCAGAGGATTGCCGAATTGTGGCTTTTCCAGCACAGGTTGTTCTTTGGCATCGGCAACAATCTCAGGCCCGCTTGGTGTTTCGAGGGAGGTACCAAACTGCTGGTAGTCACTGCGCGGCTGATTATCTGTCAGCACTGCGTCGCCGGTAACGCCCGTCTGTTTGGCCGTCGGTTTTTCAAAAACTTGTGACAAAGTCTCTGAAATGGTCTTGTACTGTTCTTCTTTGTGGATCGCAATCGAGTATAAAACAACAAACAAAGCGAACATCAGTGTCACGTAGTCCGCATAAGAAACCAGCCAACGGTCGAGCGGCTCCTGCTCATTGTCCTGATGCCGAACCCGGTGCCTGTACATCTCAGCTGACCCGATAAGCGGCAAGCTTGCGCTCAATTACCCGCGGATTTTCGCCATTTGCAATCGAAACGACGCCTTCGACTATCAATTCCTGATACAAACAACGCTGCACCACAACTGCTTTGAGCTTATTGGCAACAGGAATAAAAATCAGGTTGGCAAATCCGACACCATAGATGGTGGCGACAAACGCAGTCGCAATTCCACTGCCAAGCAGTTCAGGGTTATTGATGTTTTGCATAGCCTGAATAAGGCCAAGCACAGCGCCAATAATGCCGATCGTTGGACTATACCCGCCCATTGCTTCGTAAATCCGGGCGCTTCTGAGCAGACGTTCACGTTCAAGTGTCAATTCCGCATCCAGCGCATCCTGAATAATTGCCGGTTCCACACCATCTACCAACAAGTTCAGCGCGTTGTGTAAGAACGGATCAGACTCCTGTAACGCCTCCGCTTCCAGCGAAAGAAATCCATTGCTACGGGCAGCGGTCCCCCAGTTGATTAAACGCTCAACTGTCGCATTTAAAGGTACGTATTGCGCTTTAAACACCCACGCCAGCATTTTGACGCCGACAGTAAACTGCGGCAACGGCGTTTGAAATAAAACGGCCCCTAGGGTGCCGCCAAGCACGATCACCAGCGCCGGCAGGTCAAATAAAGTATCAAGATGGCCGCCATGCAGAGTAAAACCACTGGCAATCGCAAACAAGCCAAGCGTCAGCCCTAGTAACGCCAGCCTATCCATGACCAACTTCCGACATTAATTTAACTGCGACATCACTCAGACTGACTTCTACATCTGTCAGCCCTGCAGCCGTCACCGCCTGAGGCATTCCGTATACCACACTGCTGGCTTCGTCTTGCGCCCAGATCCTGGAGCCGAACTGTTTTAATAACCTTGCACCGTCACGGCCATCCGAGCCCATTCCGGTCAGGACAATTGCCAGCACTTTGTCCTGAAACACCTTTGCAGTACTGCCGAATGTAATATCCACACTTGGTTTAAACGTGATCCTGGCTGAATCATCCTCTTTAATCCGGATCTTACAGTGCGCATCAGAGCCTTCCAGCAACATCTGTTTACCACCCGGAGCCAGATAAGCCACTCCCGGACGCAACAGGTCACCATCCGCCGCTTCTTTCACCTCGATTTTTGCCAAAGTGTTTAATCTTGCGGCAAATGCGCCAGTGAACGCGGCAGGCATATGCTGAACCAGCAGAATGGGCAATGGGAAATTGGCAGGCAATGCAGTAATAATAGTTTGTAATGCGACAGGACCACCGGTTGAAGTACCGATTGCGACCACTTTATAGTGTTTGCCGGAGACTTTAAAAGGACGCTCAACAGCTTCCGGCGTATCCAGCCGTTCGACTGTACGAAGTAACTCTGCCCTGCTCGCCGGAGTCCGGGCTATCGGTGTGTGACTTGGGCGGGCAGGCGCAGCAACAGCAGGCTTCACCAATAAACGGCGCCGTGCAACGGTTTTAATCCGTTGCCGCAGCACATCAATTGCTTCGGTTTTATCCCGGGCAATGTCTTCGAATTTTTTCGGCAGGAAGTCAGTTGCCCCCGCCTCAAGTGCATCTAATGTCGCCCTGGCGCCATCATGTGTCAAAGAAGAAAACATCAGGATCGGAATACGCTGGGTTTTCAGGATCTCCCGCACAGCCTGAATACCATCCATCACGGGCATTTCCACGTCCATTGTGATGACATCAGGCTTAATTTCCAACGCCTTTTCGACCGCTTCACGCCCATTGTTTGCAGTTCCCGCCACTGAAAGCTCGGGATCTGCCGCAATGATTTCTGTCAGACGACGACGAAAGAAGCTCGAATCATCAACCACTAAAACTCTGATTGCCATAGAGCTGGCTCCTATGACACTAAGTTATTAAAGCGATCAAATTTCACCTTGGATTTTTTCGCATAGTGCTTCAGTAAGTTTGGTACATCAAGGATCAGTGCAATACTGCCATCAGAAGTAATAGTGGCACCTGCCATACCCGGTGTACCTTGCAGCAATGCATCCAATGGTTTGATCACAACCTCTTCCTGACCAATCAACGAGTCAACCACAAAACCAACTTGCTGGGTGCCAATTTGCACTATTACTACATGGCCCTGTTCGCGCCGCAATTTCTTATCAGAGTTTCTGACCAGCCAATGCTCCAGATAAAACAGCGGGATAGCTTTATTTCTGACGACAATCGTCAACTGCCCGTCGACATTATTGGTCTTGGACAGGTCCAGATGGAAAATTTCATTCACCGTGGCCAGAGGTAATGCAAACGGCTGTTTACCAACAACAACCATCAGTGTCGGCAGGATCGCCAGTGTCAGCGGCACCTTGATTTCCAATAAGGTACCCTGACCCAGTTTAGAATGGATATGCACAGTACCATTTAACTGATTAATCTTGGTTTTGACCACGTCCATACCGACACCACGACCAGAGATATCGGATATCTGCTCTTTCGTGGAAAAACCCGGCGCAAAAATCAGATTAAATGCTTCGGTATCCGACATACGGGCCGCAGCATCCGGGTCCAGAACACCACGTTTGATAGCAATAGATTTCAGTTTCTCCGGATCCATACCGGCACCGTCATCCTGGATGGTCAGCAGAATATGATCACCTGCCTGTTGTGCGGCCAGTTTGACTAAACCATTGCGTGGCTTCCCGGATTTCACCCGGACATCCGGCATCTCAATCCCGTGATCGACAGAATTGCGTACCAAGTGGACCAGCGGATCGGCCAGTGCCTCGACCAGGTTCTTATCCAGATCGGTTTCTTCGCCTTCCAGTTCCAGGTTAATTTCTTTTTGTAATGAGCGGGCTAGATCCCGAACGACGCGCGGGAAACGGCCAAACACTTTCTTGATTGGCTGCATCCGGGTTTTCATCACCGCGCCTTGTAAATCGGCCGTTACCACATCAAGATTCGAAATCGCTTTGCTCATTTCTTCGTTCTGAGCAACGCTTGAAAGGCTGACCAGACGATTGCGCACCAGCACCAGCTCACCAACCATATTCATGATTTGATCAAGACGTTTAGTGTCGACCCGAACTGTAGTATCTGCCTGAGCAGCGCCTTTGCTGTCGCCATCACCACTGTCCTTGTCTTTGGCAACCAGTGGCGCAGGCGCCGGCTTCGCGGCTTCAGGTTTAGCAGGTTCTGCTTTGACCACTGCCGGTGCGGCTGTCACTTTGGCTGGAGCGGGTTTTACCGGTTCAGATTTTGCTGCAGGGGCAGTCACTGCGGCAGGCCCTGCCGGAGCCTTGCCTTTCCCATGCAATTCGTCCAGCAATGACTCAAATTCGTCATCGCTGATATCGTCACCTGCTTTGGCGCTTGCTGCAGGCGCGGGCGCCGCTGTTGCAGGTTTGGATGCCGGTGCTTCAGCCGCGTCTGTCTGTCCGGGAATGAATGACCCTTTCCCGTGCAGCTGATCCAGGATCGCTTCAAATTCATCGTCAGTAATATCTGACCCTGCGCCAGTCGTTATGGCCACAGGCGCAGCCGCTGCTGGCGGTGGCGTGTTTCGGCCTGGTGCACCGGAACCATGTAACTCATCGAGCAGACGTTCAAATTCGTCTTCGTTGATATCGTCAATTGAACCGGCGTGATTTGCAGGCTCAGCTTCCGTCTCAAATGATACGGCAGCATCAAAAGACTCGATGCTCATCTCCGGCTCGGCAGCTTGTGCCACCGGTGCATGATGCTCATCTTCGCCTTCAGGTTCGCTGAGGCGGTGTAAAGCGTCGAGTAATTCAGGGGTTGCGGGCTCCAACGGCTGACGCGCCTGCACATTGGCAAACATTTCATTGATCGCATCAAGAGCCTGTAAAATGACGTCCATCAGCTCGGACGTTACGCGTCTCTTACCGGTGCGTAAGATGTCGAACACGTTTTCTGCACCGTGACAGGCATCAACCAGCGCTGTCAGCGATAAAAACCCTGCACCACCTTTTACCGTATGAAATCCACGAAATATTGCGTTCAGCAAAGCAGAATCGTCGGGGTTGTTTTCTAGTTCGACCAACTGTTCCGCCAATGCCTCGAGGATCTCGCCGGCTTCGACTAGGAAATCCTGTAAAATATCCTCATCAACATCAAAGCCCATGCCACCTTACCTCTCTCAGAACCCTAAACTCGATAATAAATCGTCAACATCATCCTGTCCCTGCACCACATCGCTCCGGCTGCTGGCATCAATAATCGGCCCTTCGGCTTCATGTCCGGCTTTGGGTTTACGAACAACAGCAGGTTTTGCTTCTGTTGCGACAGTCACATGTCCAAATGCAGTTAATAATCCAATCAAACTGTCTTCTACTTCACGCACCAGTTCGATGACACGACGCAAAATCTGTCCGGTCAAGTCCTGAAATCCCTGTGCCATTAAAACTTCGGTCATAGAGCCCTGCAATGCCTCGACATTTGTAGAAGACTCATGCAGAAAACTATTCAAACTATGGCATAAGGCTTTGAATTCACCAAGTTTTAGGTTCCTGGTCATCAATTTTTGCCATTCAGGAAGGATTGCATGCAAGCTGTTATTAAGTTTATCTGCAATAGGTAAACAAGATTCAACAGCATCCATCGTCTGGTTCGCTGCTTGCTCTGTCATATCAATCACGTGTGACAGCCGGCGTTTTGCGTCTGGGATATCCTCTTCCAGCAAATTGCTGATTGAAGGATCTACCTGGAAACTTTTCAGAGAATCGTGCAGTTGTCGCGTCAGCTTCCCAACTTCCGCGAAGAGCTCAGATGAACCGGGGACTGCAAGCCCCTGCACCAGTTCATTGGCAGCATCCTGCTCGCCCATCTCCAACAACTGCACAAGCTCACGCGCCTGTTCAAGGGTGATAATAGGTGCCGTATATGCAGACATGGCGCCACTCCTGTGTCAGATACGGCTTAACCTAAGCGCTCGAATACTTTTGATAACTTCTCTTGTAAGGTTGCAGCAGTAAAAGGTTTGACGATGTAACCGTTCACACCAGCCTGAGCAGCGGCGATAATCTGCTCTTTCTTGGCTTCCGCAGTGACCATCAGGACCGGGATGTGTTTTAATTTGGCATCAGCGCGAATAGCACGAAGCAAATCAATCCCTTGCATACCAGGCATATTCCAGTCGGTGACCACAAAATCAAAATCACCATTTTGCAGCATAGGCAGAGCCGTGCTGCCGTCATCTGCTTCCTGTACGTTCGTGAAACCTAAGTCCCGTAACAGGTTTTTAATGATGCGTCTCATAGTAGAAAAATCGTCTACCACGAGAATTTTCATGTTTTTATCCAAAATCCCCTCCGACGAGATACCCCAGTGGTTATTCTCAAAATTTACAACCAGTCCTGCATCCGCGATCTTAACCGCAACAACGCCTGACTATGAATTTGACTGACCCGAGACTCGCTGACGCTAAGCACTTCGCCAATCTCTTTTAAATTAAGCTCATCATTATAATAGAGCGACAATACTATTGCCTCGCGTTCCGGTAAGCTACTGATATTTTTTACCAAGGCTTGCTGAAACGAGTCGTTGGCCTGTTCTTCAAACAGTTGATCGTCCTGTTTATCGTTTGCGGTAACCAGTACATCTTCACTGATCCCCAAATCTTCCATGCCAACGATACGACCATTACTCGCGTCACTGAGCATCTGATGATATTCATCTAAAGTTATATCAAGTTTTTCAGCAACTTCAACATCTTTTACGTCACGACCCAATGTTGCCTCAAGTTCGGCGATTGTTTCAGCAATCAAGCGTGAGTTTCGATGCACAGATCTGGGTGTCCAGTCACCACGCCGGATTTCGTCGAGCATGGAACCGCGGATCCGGATCCCGGCAAAGGTTTCAAAACTAGCCCCTTTGGTACTGTCAAAATTCTTCGCGGCTTCAATCAGGCCAATCATGCCAGACTGGATCAAATCATCGACCTGCACACTGGCCGGCAACCGTGCCAACAAGTGATATGCAATACGTTTTACTAAAGGTGCATGCTTCTCTACCAGCAACTGCAGCTGGTTATTACTGCCATATGCCGCTAAACGACTATTCACATCACCCCCCGCCGTTCCGACTGCGGCTGAACCAGTTGCTCCAGAAAAAACTCCAGATGACCCGATGCACTGGGCGGCACCGGCCACTGGACGGCGCGTGTTGCCAGTGTCTTCACCGCCAAAGATGCCGGTGTTTTTGGGAATGCATCGACAAAAGCCCGCTGTTTACGCGCCGCTTTACGCACATTTTCGTCAAACGGAATAGTCGCAACTAACTCCAGCGTTACATCTAAAAAGCGATCTGTCACGCGGCTCAGTTTGGCAAAAAGTTCCTGACCTTCGCGCAGACTGCGCACCATATTCGCCACGATTTTAAATTTATGCACGGCGTGTTCGCGACTGAGAATTTTCATCAGGGCGTAGGCGTCAGTGATTGAAGAAGGCTCGTCACACACCACCACCAACACATCCTGTGACGCTCTGGAAAAACTCAGGACCATATCAGAGATACCGGCGGCAGTGTCCACCAGCAGCACGTCAAACGAGGCGCGAAGCTCGCTGAAAGCACGGATCAGACCAGCGTGCTCCGCCGGACTCAGTTCCGTCATGGATTGGGTACCCGAGGTGGCCGGAACTATCCGGATCCCAAACGGGCCTTCAATCAGAATATCGTCCAGCTCAGCTTCGCCGGACAATACATGCGATAAGTTTTTTTCCACCCGCAGACCGAGCATCACGTCACAATTGGCAAGTCCGAGGTCTGCATCCAGCACCAGTACTTTTTTACCCATCTGTGCCATAGCCATGGCAAGGTTCAGCGTCACGTTGGTTTTCCCCACGCCGCCTTTTCCACCTGTCACCGCTATTACTTTTACCATCTGCTTTTTCATTCTTCTCAGGCCGCTGGCTTGATCAAACATTAATTCATGATTATGCATAGGTTCCATCCGCCCGGGCTGCCACATCCTGATACCATTGATGCTCTGCGCCGCATTGCGCTAATCGCAGTTGCTCTGCCTGCATCACCATCGCTTTGGCCTGCGCCGCTTCGATGTCTTCAGGAACCCGCTGACCATTGGTCAAATAACTGACAGGTAAAGCATTTTGAATTGCGATATTAATAATTTCACCCAAGCTTAAGCATTCATCAAGTTTTGTGAAAATACAACCCGATAGCGTAATTCGTTTAAAGTGCTCTACGGTCTCTTGCATCACACGTGCTTGTGAGGTCGCAGACAATACCAGATAACTTCTTATTTTGACACGCGAATTATGCATCAAAGCGGATAGTTTTTCTGCCAGCCGGACATCGCGCTGGCTCATTCCTGCGGTGTCGATCAGGATCAGTTTACGTTGCTGCAACTGAGTTAACAGTACCGCTAACTCTTCGTGATCTTTGGCTTGTTTGACCGGACAGCCGATGATCCGGCCAAAAGTCGCCAGCTGTTCAAAAGCGCCAATCCGGAAGGTGTCGGTCGTGATCAGTGCAACCTGGTCCGCGCCGTGTAAGCGGGCAAACTGTGCGGCCAGTTTGGCCACCGTTGTGGTTTTTCCGACGCCGGTAGGTCCAACCAGTGCCACCACCCCACCACGGCGTAATAAATCATCATTTGTGGTTGTCAGCTGACCGGCCAGTAACTCCAGCGCACAGTCCCAGGCATCAGCGTCGGCAATATCTTCCGGCATAAAACAGGCAAGCTGGTCTGCCATCGCCTCAGTTAAGCCCAGTGCTGACAATTTTTCGATGACCAGTGCCCGTACCGGTTCACGCCGCGCCAGGTCTTGCCACATCAGGCCGGAGACCTGATGCTGCAGCAATTGTTTCATTGAACTCATTTCCTGACGCATGGTGTCAAATTGTTGCTGCATCATCTGCATTTGCTGCTGCTGTAACTTACTGAAATCGGCGATGGCCGTCGGCGCTGTGACAGAATTCTGACGTTCGGGAGTCACTGTTGCACGATTTTTCGCCAGCAAAGGCGATTGCTGCAGGTCAGCCGCCGGGCGTGGGGTCAATTTTTTGTCGCTGACAGCGGTGGGTTCGGCCTGTGCTTTTTGCTGTTTAATCATTTGTCTGGCCAGCAAGGCCCGCAGTGAATCTGCCGGAGCATCCGTTTCCGGCTCATCGTCATCCACACGGACATTTAGCTGACTGCCGGTCGTTGCAGTCACCGGTTTGCTGTGCTCTTCTGATCTGGAAGCCTTTGCCGGCGCGGCCTCCGGGTCTACAGCAGCCACCAGTTCAATACCGCCGGCGACTTTTTTATTTGACAGAATAATGGCATCCGGGCCCAGAAACTCTTTTACTTCCGCCAAGGCGGTGCGCATATCTTTTGCTACAAAGCGCTTAATTTTCATCTGCTAACTCCTAACCAGCCTGACCCACCACACTGACGATCCGCACTTGTTTGTCGTCGGGAATTTCCTGATAAGACAACACCCGCAATCCTGGAATGGTGTATTTCACGAATCGTGCCATCACGCTGCGTAAGATGCCGGAAGTCAGCAACACGGCAGGTTCACCGGCCAGTTCCTGTTGCTGCGACGCTTCACGCAGCGACTGCTGGATGCGCTCCGCCAGGCCAGGTTCAATGCCGGCGCCATCACTGCCGGCCGCCTGCATCGACTGATGCAGCATCTGTTCAAGCTCCGGTGCAAAGGTCATCACCGGGATCTCAGCAGCCCCAGCGGCCACTTCCTGCACAATCAGGCGCCGCAACGCAATACGACAGGATGCGGTCAGCACATCGATGTCCTGGCTGCGCGCACCGGTGTCCACCAGCGTCTGGGCAATAGTGCGCATATCCCGGATCGGCACCCCTTCGTGCAGCAGGTTCTGCAGCACTTTGACGACAGAACGCAACGGTAAGGTATCCGGCACCAGCGCCTCCGCCAGTTTCGGCGAGGTTTTCGCCAGCATATCCAACAGATTCTGTACTTCTTCATGGCCAAGCAGACTGGCTGCATTATTCGTCAGGATTTGGCTCAGATGCGTGGCTACCACAGTCGCCGCATCAACCACGGTATATCCCAGTGTTTGTGCGTGCTCACGCTGATTACGCGGTATCCACACTGCATCAAGACCAAAAGCCGGATCTTTGGTGGCTATCCCTTTGAGATTGCCAAACACCTGACCAGGATTGATCGCCAGCTCGTTATCATGACGCAATTCAGCCTGGCCGGTATTGACCCCCATCAATGTCACGCGGTAAGTGTTCGGCTCAAGGTCCAGATTGTCACGAATATGTACCGCCGGGATCAGGAATCCAAGCTCCTGTGACAGTTTTTTCCGCACGCCTTTAATCCGGGCCAGCAATTCACCGCCCTGCGCTTTGTCAACCAGCGGAATGAGGCGATACCCGACCTCCAGACCAATCACATCCACCGGTTGCACGTCGTCCCAGCTGATCTCTTTTTGCGGCGCCAGTTCAGACGCCGGCACCAGTTCAGAACGCGCCTGGCCGGCGGTCGTTGCAGGTGCAAGACTACGTTTGTGGATAAGATAAGCCGTGCCGCCTAACAAGGCCGCCAGGCTTAAAAACGCCAGATGCGGCATCCCAGGCACTATGCCCATGATGGTCAGTAACAAAGCCGCGACAACCAGCACTTTGAGGTTACCGAGCTGACCGCTCATCTGCTCGCCAAGATCCGCCTCTTTATTTTGCCGGGTAACGATAATTGCGGTACCAATTGACAGCAACAAACCGGGGATTTGCGCAACCAGACCGTCACCAATGGTCAGCAGGGTATAGACTTCCAGCGCTTCGCCAAAAGCTAAGTCATGCTGCAACGTGCCGATAAAAATGCCACCAATCAGACCGACAAATAAAATGATCAGGCCCGCCACCGCGTCACCTTTGACGAACTTGGTCGCACCGTCCATCGAACCATAAAAGTCGGCCTCAGCCGTCACTTCATCACGGCGTTTACGCGCCTGATCCTGGTCGATAAACCCGGAGTTCAGGTCCGCATCAATCGCCATTTGTTTACCCGGCATCGCGTCAAGGGTGAAACGTGCGGTGACCTCTGCGATACGGCCGGCACCTTTGGTCACCACCACAAAGTTGATGATAATCAGGATGGCAAACACGACGATACCGACTGCATAGTTCCCGCCGATCACCACATGACCGAAGGCTTCAATCACAGCACCGGCCGCATCGGGGCCAGTATGACCTTCCAGCAAGACAATACGGGTACTGGCGACGTTCAGCGCCAGTCGCAAGATGGTTGCCACCAGCAAGACGGAAGGAAAAATAGCAAAATCCAGCGGTTTTCTGACGTAAATAGTCACCAGCAGAACCACCAGCGCCAGCGCAATATTAAAGGAAAACAGGATATCAAGCAGAAGTGGCGGCAACGGCAACACTATCATCGCCAGGGCAGCAAGGATCAATAAAGGCGTGCCGGTACCTTTTAAATACTGCAGTTGTGAGCGATCAAACCGCATCAGGACATTGGCTAGCTGCATAAGAGTTCCGTCGGAAAATTGACATACTCCCTGCTAAGGCAAAAACCGTTCCATGATGTCAGCTGAGCCGCGTTCCACTGGTGATCAGTGTCTGAACCCTTCCGGAATTGGCAAATCTTTGGCCAGTGGTTTTGGTTTCTGGCCTTTGCCACGCCGGTAAACTTTCAGCTGGTAGACATAAGCCAGGATCTGCGCCACCGCCGAGAACAGCTGTTCGGGGATAGGATGGTCTAATTCGGTGGTGTGATACACCGAACGCGCCAGTGCCGGCGAGCGCACAATCGGCACTTTGTTGGCCTCAGCTATCTGACGGATATACATCGCCATTTCGTCGACGCCTTTAGCCACCACCACCGGTGCCCGTTGTTTGCCATGTTCATATTTCAGCGCCACGGCGTAGTGCGTCGGGTTGGTCACCACCACATCGGCGGTCGGTACCGCCTGCATCATGCGCCGGCGCGACATCTGGATCTGCAGACCGCGGATCCGGCCTTTGATCTCCGGGTTACCTTCGGAGTTTTTATATTCGTCTTTGACTTCCTGTTTGGTCATTTTCATTTGCTGGATATGCCGCCATTTCTGATAAGGGGCATCGATAGCCGCAATCAGCATGGTACTGGCGCATAAGCCAAAAAACATCCAGCATAACAAATAGATAGCAGCGGCAATATCGGACGGACTGGTCATCAGCGACAACGCCATGATGTCATTAAAAAACACTTTAAGCAGCGTATACGCACAACCCGATACCACTGAGACTTTTAACACCCCTTTAAACAGTTCAATCACCGAATTGATACTGAACATTCGTTTGATGCCGGCCAGCGGGCTTAATTTATCCGGGCGGAAACTGGCGCCATACCAGGTAAAGTTAAAGCCCCCCAGCAAAGTGTTGCCGACAAAACCGGCGATCAGGATCACCAGACAGAGTTTCAGAAATGCCGGCGCCACCGCGACCAGCGCAGCATGCGCTGCGGCGGTCATCATCGTCGGGTCCTGTACATCTTTTTGATTCAGGCTCAGCAAACGCCGGCACACCTGCAAAGTGGCCTCAGCCAGCTCAGCACCGTACATCAGAATGCCAAGACTGCTGCCGACCAGTACCATCGCTGTCGCCAGGTCCTGCGACCTGGCGATATTGCCTTTTTCCGCCGCCTCACTGAGTTTTTTACCCGTGGGGTCTTCGGTCTTTTCCATATCGCTGTCGGCAGCCATGGCATTCCTCCGTCAGCAGCCAATCAGCTTGCAGGTCACGTCAATGCCGTGCTGCCATTGCAGATTAAAGTGGAACATAAAGGTATTCATCGTCAGCCACAGGATTAACAGGCCGGCAATCATCGTGACCGGAAAACCAATCGAAAAAATATTCAGCTGTGGGGCCGCGCGGGTCATCACCCCAAACGCCAGATTCACCAGCAACATCGCCGTAACCGGCGCCAGCACAATCGCCAGCGAAGTGGCAAAGATCCAGCCGCCAAATTCAGCGATCGTCAGGTAATTGGAGACATCCCACCACTGGCCGTTAATCGGCAGCGACTCAAAGCTGAACACTATCATCTGAAACATGATCAGGTGGCCGTCATATACCCAGAACAACAAAGTGGCGAGAATTAAATAAAACTGACCAATGGTTGGAATACTGATACCGCTTGACGGGTCAACCAGCGACGAAAATCCAAGACCGGTCTGGGTCGCAAGAATTTGGCCGGCCTGCACAAAAGTGTTGATAAAAATCATCGACACAAATCCCATCGCAAAACCAATCAGCAGTTGTTGCATGACCTGGATCACGGTAAACGCTGACAGCAGGTTGGTGTCTTTCACGGGGGGGATCACCGGCATAATCACCAGCGTAAACATCACCGCCAGGCCGAGTTTTATCCGGTTTGGCACCGTTTTGGCGCCAATGCCGGTCATCAGTGCAAACATAGCGCCGACCCGGCACAACGGCAGCAAAAAATCAGCGATCCCCTGCATCAGCACCGCCAACGGGTATTCCATCTCAGCTCACCAACGTTGGAATAGATAAAAACAGCGACGTGGTGTAATCCATCAGGGTCTGTGTCATCCAGTGCCCGCCGTAGATCAGCGCCAGTAATGTAACAATCAGCCGTGGTAAAAAACTTAAGGTTTGTTCGTTAATGGAAGTCGCGGCCTGGAAAATGGACACCATCAGCCCTACCGCCAACGATGGTAAAATAATGATACTGACCAGCAGGATCACCAGATACAAGGCGTCGTTCAGAATATCGACAAAGGTTTCCGGCGTCATCTCAGACTCCTATACCATAACTGTTTGCCAGCGTACCCATCACCAGCAGCCAGCCGTCCACCAGCACAAACATCATCAGCTTAAATGGCAGCGAAATAATCATCGGCGACAACATCATCATCCCCATCGCCATCAGGACTGACGCCACCACCAAATCGATGATCAGGAACGGGATGAATATCATAAAGCCAATCTGAAACGCGGTTTTCAGCTCAGAAGTGACAAAAGCCGGGATCACGATAGTGATCGGATAATCCTGATTACTGGCCACTTTCGGGTGGCCGGCGATCTCAGCAAAGGTTTCCAGATCTTTGATGCGGGTCTGATGCAGCATAAAGGCTTTCATCGGTTTTATCGCCGCATCCAGCGCCTGCACTGACGTGATGTCTTCTTTCAGATAAGGCTGGATGGCCTGATCATTCACCTGCTTAAAGGTTGGCGCCATGATAAAAAACGTCAGGAATAAGGTGATGCCGATCAACACCTGATTCGACGGGCTCGACATCAGGCCCATCGCCTGGCGCAAAATGGCCAGTACGATGATGATCCGGGTAAAACTGGTCATCATAATAAGCGCCGCCGGCAGGAAACTCAGGGCGGTCATCATCGCCAGCACCTGCAGCGTCACACTGTATTCCTGACTGCCGTCAGGGTTGGTGGTAATTTGCAGCGCCGACAGGCCAGTATTGTCAGCAAGCACTGCCGGGCTTAACAGCACCAGCAGCACAAAAAGAATTCGGAACATCACAGCAGCTTATTTTTTCAGGAACGACTGCAGCTGTGTATGAAAATCTGATGCCAACTTTTCTTCGGGAAGCGGGTTTTCGAGGTCAAACAGGAAATTGACGCTGTGTGGCGTGACACCAATTACTCGTTGTTTTCCTTGTATTTCAATAACTAAGATACGTTCTTTCTGACCAACTGGCAGCGTGGCCACCAGCTTAAAATGTTTTGAACCCGGTAATTTCAGCTGCAGTTTTTTATAAAGCACCGCCAGTACCACAATAGCCGCCACCACCAGCGCCAAAGAAATGACGATCTGACCGAGGCCAGGTAAACCGGCGCCCTGCTTCAGCGGCTGCGTCACCGCGTTTGCCGGTGATGCCACCTGCGCCAGCACAGCGGCAGGCATAGCGGCGCAGCTCAGCAGCAGGCCCGCCAACCAAGGCGTGTTGTGGCGCATCTTAACGCAGCTTCTTAATACGTTCGATTTGACTGATCACATCGGTCAGCCGGATGCCGAATTTATCATTCACCACCACCACTTCACCATGAGCGATCAGCGTGCCGTTGACCAGTACGTCCAGCGGTTCACCGGCCACACGCTCAAGTTCCACTACCGAGCCCTGATTGAGCTGCAGCAGATTGCGGATACTGATTTTAGCCCGGCCAACTTCCATCGAAATGGTGACCGGAATATCCAGAATGGTATCGAGCTTGCGGCGCTCATCACCACTTAACGGCGCATGTTCTTCCTGCAACTCGTCCAGCTCAACTGCTTCTGCTGCATCTGTGCTGCCTTCAGCCTCGGCGAGCGCCGCCGCCCATTCGTCCATGGTGTCTTTATCGTCAGCCATTACCATCTTTCCTCAGTGCGTTCGTTCAGGATCAAATCGGCTTCCAGTTCGCTGATATCGGCGTCACTGTCTAAGCGCCGGCCGCCTTTGGTGAAGACGTGCAATTCAGATTTCACCGATTCTGGTCGTTTGATTTTCTCTACAATTTTCAGTGCGACGTTGTCGCGGGATTTGCCCATTTTGGCGCGATAGGTTGGCAGATCTTCGATAAGAACCGTAATAGTCTCGGGGATCTCAACCGGAATAATGTCGCCGGCTTTGAGGTTCATCACCTGTTCCAGCGACAATTCAACGTCCATCATTTTGGTGGTCAGATTGACTTTAACATCCATGATTTCATCACGCAGCGCCTTACTCCAGCGCAGGTCAGTGTCTTCTTTGTCACTTTGCACACCGGCGTCCAGCAGCTCGCGGATAGGCTCCAGCATTGAATACGGCAGCGCGACGTGGAAATCACCGCCACCGCCATCCAGCTCGATGTGAAACGAGCTGATCACGACCACTTCAGTTGGGCTCACGATGTTGGCCATCGCCGGGTTCACTTCACTGTCGAGATATTCAAAGGAGACGTCCATGACCGGCGCCCAGGCTTCTTTGTAATCTTCGAAAATCAGCTTCAGCAGCATCTGAATGATCCGGCGTTCGGTCGGCGTAAACTCACGGCCTTCAATTTTGGCGTGGTAACGGCCGTCGCCACCAAAGAAGTTGTCAACCAGGATAAATACCAGCCGCGCTTCCATCGTGATAAGGCCGGTCCCCTTGAGCGGACGAAACCGCACCATATTCAGACTGGTCGGGACGAATAACGTGTGCACGTACTCACCGAATTTGATCATCTGCACGCCGTTGATCGACACTTCAGCAGTACGGCGCATCATGTTAAACAAACTGATGCGCATATGGCGGGCAAAACGTTCGTTGACCATCTCCAGCGTCGGCATCCGGCCCCGGACAATCCGATCCTGCGAAGAGAAGTCATATTCCATCGCCGAGCGTCTGCCACCCGGACCGGAACTTTCTTCGATCTCTTCTTCTTCGACGTCATCAACACCATGAAGTAGCGCGTCAATTTCGTCCTGGGATAATAAATCAGTCAATCTGTTGCCCTCCGGTAAACACCGGCCTTACTGCATCACAAACCCGGTAAACAGGATCTCTTCCACCACAGGTGAACCCGCCACGCCGTTCAGCGCTTCCTGTACATCTTTCAGTGCCGCCGCTTTGATGGCTTCTTTGCCGGCGGCAGTCACCAGCTCGTCGGCATTGGCCTTACTGAAAGTGCGCAGCATGGTACTTTCAATCAATGGAATATGTTGTTTGGCAGTTTCTTCGTTCTGTGTGCCACGCACCAGCAGCTGCGCTTTGATTTGCACCAGCCGGTCACGGCTGGCGCCTGCCACGTTAAACACAAAAGGCCGCGGCATGCCGACATACAACGCGGATCCCATCTCAGCACCGCCAGCTGCGGCCGGCGCGGCACCATCGGCCGGTGCGGCTGCGCCTTCAGCAGCTGGTGCGCCTGCGGCTTCAGCTACCGGCGGCGGATCGCCGCCCATCATCATAAACGCCGCACCACCACCACCGAGTAACACCACTGCAGCTGCTGCGATAATGATCATTTTTTTCTTTTTATTGCCGCCATCAGCAATCTGAAGTTCTTTTTCCGCTGCCATTGTCAGGCTCCGTGTCCGTTGTTTTGGTTATTATTTACTTCGTTACGGGACAAAGGCAATCAACATCGGCACATCCGGCCGTTTTGTCTGCATCCGGCCAGCTTTTATGCGTAAAAATCCACCACTCGATCAGAGACACGCATCTGCACCGTCTGCACTGGCGCAATGTCTATATCAGCATCATGCGCCTGAGACTGCCGGCTCTGCTGCTGCTCGTTGCCGGAGCCGGCCTGACGTTGCTCCACCTGACCCTCACTGAGCAGGATCCCTTGTTGTTCCAGCATGTCACGCAGCCTTGGCATTTGTTGCTCCAGCGCTTCTTTGGCTGCGCCCTGCTGCACAATAAACTGCACGCTGAGCTGGTCCTGCTGCAAATTCAGTTTAATTTGCATCGAGCCTAAGTCTTCCGGATGCAGCTGCACTTCCGCCGTCTGCAGTTTGTGCTGAATTTGTACCATCACCCGATCTTTGATTTGCTGGGCCGCCGAGGGATCTGCTAAGGCCAAAGGTGCCTGCCAGGGAGTGATGTCAGCCGGCCGGGCGGATAACGCGGTGTGGCCGGTGGCAGTCAGGCTGCTGTGACTCAATGGCTGCACCAGCGGCGTCTGCGCAGACGTGGCTTCAGCGGCTTGTTGTAAATGCGACGCGAACACCGGCACCGGGCCCGCCGACGCTGCTGGCAGATTTACCGCGACCGGTTCCAGACCGGCACTGGCTTTGGCCTGGCCCTGACCAGGCTGTTGCTCAGCTCCAGATTGTTGCTGTTGTTGCTGGGCCAGTGTTTGATTTTGCGTTTTTAAATGTTCGGCAAAGGCATTAGCCGCCGGGGCTTTCTCCGAAGCTGTGGCCTGGACTGGCCGACTGACCGCGCCAGCACTGGCCAGCGTCTCTGTCATCACGGCCGCCTGCTGCACAGGATCCGCCGTACTGACCATAGCCACAACCTCTGCCTCAGCTGCGGCGCCTGCAGCCACTGGCTGTGCTGTCACTTTATTGACCTGGGCGGTCTGCTGCGCCGAAGCCGCCGGCGCAGCTGGTGTTTCGCTGCTGGCCACTGCAACCTGACTCAGCACCGCGGGCTGTTGCGCACTGTGCTGTGTATCCACAGCGTCAGCTGGTGCGGCCGTGTCGGCGGCTGATGACTGGCTTACGCCAGCACTGAGTGATGGTGTTGCAACCGGAGCCGCGACTTCTGCGCCATCGATGACGGCAGCGGCTGTCACGGTGGTGGTTGGGCTATTGGCCAGCTCTGGCTGCAGTGGCTTTGTGCCTTCCTGCGGCCCTGATGTCAGCGGCAATTGCACGGCAGCAGTGTCGGCAGACGCGGCCGGTTGTGCCCCCGGCAGCGCGATGTCCGGTGCAGTAACCACATCCGGCAGCGTGTCAGCCAGCACCGGTACCACCTCAGATGGCGCTTGCCCGGCGTTGGCTGGAGGCTGCGCACCAGACAACAGCGCAGTATCAGTCTGACCTGATGCCACTGCCATCGCGGGTAAAGCGGCAGCCTCAGGCTCTGCAGCAGGAGGAAGCTCTGGCACACTGTCATGGCTGCTTTTATTTGTTTGCAGTGCCGGGCTGTAGCTTTTGGCTTTTTCGATAATATCCAGCCACGGCTTGTCTTCTTCGCCAATCACAGCCAAAGCCTCGGCCTCGTCTGTCGCGACTGGCAGGCCGGCTATCGGATCATCCAGCCAGATCTGGCCGTCTTTCCCTGTGACGGTCTCCTCTGTGACGGCAACGGGTTGCCACGTGGCAATCAGCTCCGGCAGTATTGGCTCTGTGCCTTCAGCGTCAGCGAGCGTGACTGATGGCGCCAGTTCCTGACCACTCAGCTCATCGGCCAATGCCTGGCTGAAGCTGTCGGCAGCGCCCTCTTCTGCCGGCGCTGTATTCAGCACACTGTCGGCACCAGGGCTGCCCAACGTCAGGTTAATACTGAGATTCATCATCACGCCTCCGACCGCTTGTCGCGGACTGCTTTCGTTTTATAGAGCTAGTTTTATCCGAATTCATACAAATTCCGCGCCAGACTGATAAAAGTCACACACCTGTTTGTTGTAAGCGGCGGAAAAATTGCTGAGTGGCAATTTCATCGAGTAATTTTTGCTCCAGCCGGTTTTGCCGCTGCTGGCTGGCGGCCAGTTCTTTATCGATCAGCAATTCAATCGCTTTGCGTTTCTTTTGCATAGCGAGCCAGGCGGTGCGGCGCATATCGACAACACGCTGCGCCTGCTGGATCTGCAGATTCTGCTGCTCTAACGCCTGATCCAGTTTGGTAATAAAATTCAGGTACTGGTTAAACTGACGGCTTTGCACCCCTTCGGCGCCGCGCTGTTGGGTCTGGCGGATATAGTCGGTCCGATAATCCGCCAGCCCCTGATAACGCTCGTTACTGGTTTGCAAAAACTGCTGAGCCTGCACAAAATTCGCCAGCAGCTTTTCTTCTTTTTCTTTTTGCACCTGTACTAATAATTGCAGTTGTTTCAGCGCCATGTTCAGAAGCTCCGGTTGGCAGGTAACAAGGTATTCAGGCCTGCCAGACACTCGTCATAAGGCACAACATCTGTCATGCCCTGTTGCAGGAACCGGTTAATTTTTGGCATCAGCGCTATCGCCTGATCCAGCATCTGATCTGAACCTTTGACATATGCGCCAATGGAGATCAGATCTTTACTTTGACTGAAACTGGCATAAAGCTGCTTGACCGCACGCGCCAGTTTCTGATGCTCCATGCTGGTCACTGCCGGCATGACCCGGCTGATGGAGCGTTCAATATCAATGGCCGGGAAATGGCCGCTGTCCGCCAGTTGGCGCGATAACACGATGTGGCCGTCGAGGATAGCCCGCGCCGCATCGGCGATGGGATCCTGCAGGTCGTCGCCTTCCGATAACACAGTGTAAAACGCCGTGATGGACCCCTGACCTTCACCGCCGTTGCCGGCGCGTTCCACCAGCGCCGGTAATTTGGCAAATACGGAAGGCGGATAGCCTTTGGTGGCCGGCGGCTCACCCACTGCCAGCGCAATTTCGCGCTGCGCCTGGGCATACCGGGTCACTGAATCAAGCAGCAGCAGCACATCAAGCCCCTGATCGCGAAAATACTCGGCAATTTGTACTGCTGTTTCACAGCCTTTCAGCCGCATCAGCGGCGACACATCTGCCGGCGCCGCCACTACGACCGAGCGTTTCCGGCCCTCATCACCGAGGATTTCGTCGATAAATTCTTTGACCTCACGGCCACGCTCACCTACCAGCCCAACCACAATCACATCGGCGGCAGTGCCGCGAGTCATCATGCCGAGCAACACCGATTTACCGACGCCGGAGCCGGCAAACAAGCCCATCCGCTGGCCTTTCCCAACGGTGATAATGCTGTTGATGGCGCGCACGCCAACATCCAGCGGTTGTTTGACTGGCCGGCGATTGAGCGGATTGATTGGATTTTTTTTCTGCCGGGCAAATTCATTGGCCCGCACCGGGCCTTTGCCATCCAGCGGATTGCCGGCGCCATCGATGACCCGGCCCAGCAACGCCATGGTCAGCGGCACGCCCAGATAGTCGCTGAGTGGCGTCACCCGGGCGCCCGGGATCACGCCGGTGATGTCGTCTTTGGGCATCAGGAAAATCCGGTCCTGGGCAAACCCCACCACTTCAGCCAGTAATTCACCGTCAAAAGTATCCACCCGACAGGTCTGGCCAATTGCCGCAGATAAACCGGTGGCTTCCAGCGTCAGCCCGACCACCCGCACCAGCCGACCGGCCACCACGGGCCGGTTCTGCCGGATATACTGGTTTTGCTGCGCCAGACGCTCAGCCAGACTGCTGCTGCGGGATTCAATCGTCATGTTTTTGGCACAACCGGAATTTTATTCAGAATGTTCAGGGGATTGCAGGAAGTGTTCCAGACTTTGCCGGATGCGTTGTTTTAGCGATCGTTCGACGGAAGAATCACCGGCATCAATGCGGATATCCCCTATCTCCAGCGCCGGTTCTGCCCGCAGTTGCCACTGGCGCTGCGCTAAATCCTCTGCACTGTAATGTTGTTGGATCACAGCAAGGTCCTGTGGATGCAAACGGATCTGGATTTGACTGGCCTGCAGCGGCAAGGCGTCAATCGCCTGACGCAAGGTTTGCAGCATCACCTGCGGATTGGTTTGCACCTCCACAGCCACCACGGCCTGTGCCATCGCAATGGCCAAATCTAACAAAGACTGTTCGACGCGCTGATCTATCTGTTGCAGCGGCTGCTGCAGCTGGCCAAGCAGTTGCTGTAACTGCGCCAGTTGCTCGGCAATCAGGCCTTCACCTTCGGCGAGGCCGGTTTTACGCCCCTCCGCCAGGCCTTGTTGCAGGCCGTCCTGATAGCCCTGTTCGCGGCCTTCGGCATACCCCTGACTAAAACCTTCTTCTTTGCCCTGCCCCAGCCCTTCGTCAAAAGCCGCCTGACGGATTTGTTCGATATCATCCGCCGTCAGCGGTTTAATCTCTTCCACTTCAGGCTGGCGCGCCAGCAACCGCTCACCAGGTTGCGGTGGAGCTTTGTTCAACGCATTGGTTTTATTTGTTTTTTTCGAAGAACCGGCCTGAAATTCCGGCGCTGGCCAGTTACGCAGCAGCTCCAGCACTTCGGCATCCGGCTCAAAAGGCCGGTGCTTGATAAAATCGTTCAGGCTCATTTGCTACTCCAAAAGCCGTGCATCGCTGACAGGTATTGGTTACAGGAAGTCTTCGCCACCACCGCCACCGAGCATAATCTCGCCGGCATCGGCCAGACGACGTGCGGTCGACAGAATTTCTTTCTGCGCCGTTTCGACTTCGCTGACGCGCACCGGTCCCATCGCTTCGAGGTCGTCGGCCAGCATTTCGGCCGCCCGTTTCGACATATTTTTCAGGATCTTCTCTTTCAGGTTGTCGTCGGCGCCTTTGAGTGCCTTCATCAGCACATCCTGCTGCACTTCGCGCAAAATCGCCTGAATAGCGCGGTCGTCGACTTCCAGTAAGTTTTCGAACACAAACATCAGGTCCTGGATTTGTTGCGCCATTTCTTCGTCGTGTTCGCGGATAGAATCCATCAGCTGACCTTCGACGTTGGTATCCAGGTAGTTCATGATATCGGCTGCCGCTTTGAGGCCGCCCATCTTCGCCGCCTGAGCACCGGCCTGACCGGCAAACTGTTTCTCCATGATCTCGTTTAATTCCTGCAAGGCCGCCGGCTGGACTTCTTCCAGGTTGGCTATCCGCATCGTTAAATCGAGCCGCACTTTCTCCGGGAACTGCGACAAAATTTCGGCCGATTGTTCCGGTTCCAGGTAGGACAATACGATGGTCTGGATCTGCGGGTGCTCGTTGCGGATGATGTTGGCCACCTGCTTGGAGTCCATCCACTTCAGCGAATCCAGACCTTTGGCGCCGCCGCCCAGAATGATCTGGTCAATCAGATTCGAGGCTTTTTCTTCACCCAACGCTGCCGTTAAGGCACGGCGGATAAAGTCTTCACTCTGGAAGCCGATGGTACTGAAATTCTGGATCTGTTCAATAAACAGCCGGTGTACCGCCGAGATCTTGGCCTGATTCAGGTCCTCAATCGACGCCATCGCCATCCCGACTTTCTGCACCTGTTTTGGTTCCAGATGTTTCAGGATCTGTGCGGCATCTTCTTCCGACAAACTCAGCAACAGGATGGCGGCTTTTTCCACGCCATCTAACTTGCCGACGTCAAACGCCGGTTTTTGGGTGGTATCTACGTTACTCATCTTCAGCCAACCAGTTTTTCACGACCAGAGAGGAAAGTTCAGGCTCATTGGCAACCAAGGCCCGTACCGCTTTTAATAAGTCTTCATCACCATGCAGATCTGGCAGCATTAAGGTGCCATCTGCAGCGAAACCGACAGACTTCGCATCAAATTCTTTACTGAGCATGTCAATAGTGTCGTCACCAAGGTCAACACCGCGTGACAGTGACATTTCGTCATAAGTCTCAGACGTATCTTCAGGGTAGATCAGTTTTTTCAGCATTGGCCGCACAATCGCCAGGATCAGTACAATAATCACCAGGGCAGCCAGGGCCAGACGGATCACCCGCATAAACCATTCCTGCTCATAAATCGGCTGTTCGGCGGCCGCGACAATGGCTTCGCGGGTAAAGGGCACCGACACTACTTCAATCGTATCACCGCGCTGCACGTCAAAGCCGACGCCGCCCTGTAACAAACGGCGGATATTCTGCAGTTCGGCCTGTGTGCGCGGCTCGGCCTTCGCCGGCGTGTCTGCCGCGGCTTCGCCCATTTTATAATCGACTGCGACTGAGACGCTGATCCGGCGGATCACACCACTTTGCTGCGTGCTGTGGCTGATGGTGGTATCAAGCTCGTAGTTCCGGGTCACTTCTTTGGCGTTACGGCCCGGCACGACCGGCGCTTCGCCATTGCTGGTTTTCTCCGGAATATTGGAATCCAGCGGTGGCTGATTCGACAACGCGCCCGGAATGCCCATCGCACCGCCGCCAACGCTGTTTTCTTCCGACGTCATTTCACTGCGTACCGCCGGCAAATCCGGATTGTAGCGTTTTTGCGTCTGCTCAGTCGCGGTGAAATCCATCTGCAGGTCGACCTGCGCCGTGTAATTATCCATCCCGAGGATTGGGATTAAGATAGAGTCAATTTTCTGACGATATTCATCTTCGCGTTTTAATTCAATTTCATACTCACGTCTGGACCGTGCCGACGCGGCATCCTGTGAGCCGCTATTTAATAAACGGCCATTCTGATCGGTCACTGTGACTTTTGACGGCTCCAGCCCCTGCACAGCCGACGCCACCAGGTCGACAATAGCGTCCACTTCGCTGTCTTTAATCGCTTTGCCACCTTTGGCGGTGATCATCACAGTCGCGGATGGCTGCTTTTCCACCCGCGCAAAAATGTTTTCTTTCGGAATAGCCAGCAGCACCCGGGCACGGGCCACACTCTGGAACTCTTCAATAGTTCTGGCCAGCTGCTGCTCACGGCTGTGTTTCAGCCGCTCCATTTCCAGCCGCTGGCTGACGCCAAAACCGCTGTCCTGCATCAGGATCTCATCGCCGCTGCTGCTTTCTTTACTCAGACCGGCACGGTTTAAACCCAGTTTAACGTCCTGATATTTATCCCCGCGCACCAGAATGGTGTTACCTTCGAGCTTGTATTCGATTTTCTGTGCGTCCAGATGGTCCAGATGGCTGATAAGCTCAGTAGTCTCAAAGGTCCCGAGCGGACGCATATCAGGCTCACGCGCCCACATGATGATCAAAATCGCAATCGCGATACAAATGGTCAACGCGATGATCAGGGCAATTTGCCGGACTATATCCATCCCGCCCATCGACCCGATAAAACCGGATTTCTGCTCGACCGGCGTCCCGCTTTCAACTGGGTTGTTGAAATCGTTACTGCTTAGTGTTAGTTCAGTTGATTCAGCCACTTACATTGCTCCCATCAGACCGGCATTGCCATGACTTCTTTATATGCTTCCACCAGCTTATTGCGGACCTGCACTGTCGCTTCAAATGCCACTGAGGCTTTTTGCCCGGCGATCATGGCCTGGGCCAGCGACACTTTTGGATCACCAAGTTCCACAGCAGTTCCCAGCTCGCTGCTGTTCTGCTGCAGACCATTGACGGTATTCAGTGCCTGCTTAAACAGCTGAGAAAAATCACTCTGGCTGACATTGTCAACTTGCGCCTGCCCTGTTTGCATATCACCGGACAGACTGCGGGCCTGCCGGGCGAATGCCTGCATTTCCTGATAAAGCCCTGCGCCTTTAATATCCATGATGATCCCGCCTGTAAAGCTATTGATATCACAGGATTAAGCACAAGTTGTGCCAATATATTTTTTATTAAATTCAATGACTTACCCTGCGCATTGCAGAGTCAAAAAAACGACACCACTGAAATTCGCCGGGGCAGCACAGAGGAAAACAATGTGAGGGGAACACAAAACCGCAGCCAGCGGCATCAAAGCTGTCGCTGGCTGGGGGCTGGTAAGAGTCAACTGGGATCAGAACGGCAAGGCGATGCCGGATTCACGCATCCGCGCCAGTTTGTATCTTAAGGTTCTGGCACTGATGCCGAGTTTTTCTGCCACTTCTTTGCGTCGGTTGGCGCAGGCGCGCATCGTCTCCAGAATGATCCGGTGTTCCTGCTCGTACACGCCGGATTTAAACACACTGAGTTCGGGATCTGGGCTGAGCACCACCGGCTCAGTCCGGTTCAGACTGACCGGGCTGTTTTCCAGCAAAATGTCTTCGTCGGTGACCAGTCCATCGTTGTGGACAATCAGCGCGCGCTGGATCACATTATCCAGCTCCCGCACATTGCCCGGCCACTCATGTGTTAACAGTTTGCGTTTGGCACTGGCCGCCAGTTCCGGCACCGCGCAGCCCTGCTGCTGGCAATGCCGCTCCATCAGATGCGCCGCCAATGGCAGGATATCTTCCGGCCGCTCTGCCAGCGCCGGCCAGGTCAGTGGAAATACGTTCAGCCGGTAGAACAGGTCTTCACGGAACTGGCCCTGTGCCACGGCCTGGCGTAAATCACGGTTGCTGGTGGCAATCACCCGCACATCCAGTTTAATCGTCTTGCGACTGCCAAGACGTTCGACTTCCCGCTCCTGCAACACGCGCAATAATTTGGCCTGCAGATTCAGGTCCATTTCGCTGATCTCATCGAGCAAAATGGTGCCTTGCTGTGCTTGTTCAAATTTGCCGGGACAGGCCGCAATAGCACCGGTAAATGCACCTTTTTCGTAGCCAAACAAGGTAGATTCCAGCATGTTTTCCGGAATGGCCGCACAGTTAATCGCAACAAACGGACCGTCGTGGCGTGGTGACTGTAAGTGGATATACCGCGCCAGCACTTCTTTACCGGAGCCACTGGGGCCAAGCACCATCACACTGGCATCTGAACGGGCGACTTTTGCCGCCAGTTTCACCAGCTGCTGGCTGCATGGCGCTGCCACTATGGGTTCAAATGGCAGCACTTCTTCCGGGCTGACATAACGGCCGACCATATTGACCAGCACTTCCGGTGAAAAGGGTTTCGCCAGATAATCGACGGCGCCCTGGCGGATCGCACTGACCGCATCATTGACTGTGGCATAGGCCGTCATCATCAGCACCGGCAACTGCGGATAATTCAGTTTCACCGATTTGAGCAGTTCCAGGCCGGAGATTGCGCCCATTTGCACGTCACTGATCACCAGCCGGATCTTGTGTTGTTTCAACTGCTGCAGCGCCTGCTCGGCATTGCCCGCCAGCACCACATCATATTGTGCCAGCGTCAGGGTATCGGCCAGCGCTTCCTGCAAACCGGCATCGTCTTCTACAACCAGAATTTTAGGCTTCTGCATTGCAAGGCTCCTCAAGAGGTAAAGCACTGTCAGTGCTGATATCTGCCTGATAGATCGGCAGGATCAATTCAAAACGGGCGCCACCGCAGTGACTGCTCAGGCAGCGCGCTACGCCGTTATGCGAGTTCGCCACGGCCTGTACCACAGCAAGGCCAAGGCCTGTACCGTTGCTGCGGGTGGTAAAAAAGGGTTCAAAGATTTGCTGACGTAAATGCTCCGGGACGCCCGGGCCTTCGTCTTCCACCGCCAGCACAACCTGCCGCCGGTCCGGGCTGGCGATCGCCGATAAATGAATGCGGGCGCCGGGCCCGGCATGCTCCACGGCATTGTGCACCAGATTACTCAGCGCACCGGCCAGCGCGGTGTGATTGCCAAGGACGGTAATATCCGGATCTGGCAGCTCCACCAGCACCGCGCCCTGTTGCTGCAGCACCAGAGGCTCCACTGCCGCAAACACTTCGCTGAGCAGTTGTTGCATCGACAACGGCATAGCCTGCTGCTCACGGCCGGCACGGGCAAACAACAGCAAATCATTGACCTGTTGTTCCAGATCGGTCAGCCGGTTCAGTAGTTTTTGGGTGAATTGTTCACGCGCTTCGGCGCTGAGTTTCTGATTCGCCAGATTGCGCGCATACAACAAAGCGCCGGATAAGGGCGTGCGGATTTGATGCGCCAGCGACGCCATCATTTTGCCCAGCGACGACAAACGTTGCAGATGTGACAACCGGCTTTGCAGCTGGCGGGTTTCGGTCAGATCTGTTAACACAATCAACTGGCCGGCCAGCGGCTCCAGCGCACTAATCGCCAGCTGGACACGGCGGCCATCATGTAACGAGACTTCCAGGCCGTCATCATTGCGCGGCCGAAAACTGCGGTTAATCACATCCAGCCAGCGCTGACCATGCAGCGGCTCTCCCAGCATGGCCACAGCCACCGGGTTGGCCTGCATCACATAACCACGCTGGTCCAGCACAACAATCCCATTGGGCAACACCTGCAACAGATGCTGCAGACGTTGCAGCTCGGCGCGTTCAGCACCGGACATCAGCGCAGCCGGCTCGGGCGCAGCAATGGCTGCAGCCAGCCCCGGCAGCAATACAGCAGCGGGCAGCGAAGCAGCTTTGTGGACAGCATGAGAAGAGGTGCGCATGATTTCACCGTCAGGGTTTTGAACACTACCCGTCTTAAGCAGAAATCATGCCACTAAATTAAATGAGTTATATCAGTTGTTTAAGTAAAAATAAGCTGCCAATAATTTGGCAGTCAATCAAATTGGCCGCTGTCAGCCTCATCGCGCATCAGGTTATATTTGCGCATTTTTTCTACCAGCGTGGTGCGGCGCAGACACAAAATATCCGCGGCGCGAGCCACCACAAAATCGTGGCGCTCCAGCGCCTGATTGATCAGACTGACTTCCAGATCAGCCAGAAACTGTTTCAGATCCAGGCCATCATCCGGCAGCAGATCAAGCTGCCCCGAAAGCGCCGGGGCAAAACTGCTGTCGTCAGCGCTGTCATCTTCGTCGCCGCCAAACTGAAACAGCTCATTAATGGCATCGCGCTCGAGCAGCGCCTCCGGATAATGCGGTACATAACTTTCCACATCGATATGGCGATATTTATGCGGCAATTCGGCGACATCAACCACCTGATTCGGAAACATAATGGTCAGGCGTTCGACCAGGTTGCCCAATTCACGGACGTTGCCAGGCCAGGGATGTAACTTCAGGCTGGCGATAGCACGTTCGGTGAACTTCACACCCGCCTGGCCCTGAACTTCCAGCCGCTGCAGCAGTTCGCTGAGCAATAACGGTAAATCGTCCACGCGATCTTTCAGCGCCGGCGTATCAATCGGAAACACATTGAGCCGGTAATACAAATCTTCCCGGAACCGCCCGTCGGCAATCATGCCTTCAAGCTGACGATGGGTGGCGGCGATGATGCGCACATCAGCCCGGATCGGCTGACTGCCGCCCACCCGCTCGTAAGTGCGCTCCTGCAAGACACGCAGCAGCTTCACCTGCATCGGTAGCGGCATATCGCCAATTTCATCAAGGAAAATAGTCCCGCCCTGCGCCAGTTCAAAGCGGCCTTTGCGGGTTGAGATCGCGCCGGTAAAGGCACCTTTTTCGTGGCCGAATAATTCGCTTTCCAACAGCTCTGCCGGGATTGCGCCACAGTTAATCGGCACAAAAGGCCCGTCACTGCGGTGCGACAACACATGAATATTCCGGGCGACCACTTCTTTGCCCGTGCCGGACTCGCCGAGGATCAACACATTCGCATCGGTTTTCGCCACTTGTTGGATCAAAAACCGCACTTGTTGCATCAGCGGACTGGTCCCCACCATGCCAACAAACCGGTGTTGCAGCTCGTGCTGGCGCTGGCCTGGCAACAGGCGGTGATATTCCTGGCAATCGCGCAGTTGCTGAGTCAGCGAGGCGTAAGCAAAAGGTTCGGTTAACAGACCTATCGCGTTGGCGAATTTCAGCAGCGGTTTCAGTGTTTCGCCAAGCAGCAGAAAGGCGCAGGCCGGATATTGTTGCAGGATCTGTTCGTGTTGTTGTGAGGTTAAAGCGCCCAGCAACACCACCGCTTTTGGATCTGCGACCAGTTCGGTATGCAGTTGCGCTTCGCTCAGCACCGCGTGCGGTTCATGAATAAAATTCAGGATGACACTGAGGCGCTGGGCCCGGCTATCCTGTTGATCCAAAATAAATAAACGTGGGTTCATGTAGGTCGCAGTGCCAGCTTTTTTTTTATTGTTGCAAAGGCTCGCGGCCCTTGCAAGCAACAAACGCTGGTTTTTTGACAGTGGCGTCAAAAAAACAGCGTTTCTGGCATTAACTTAATAACTGCACCGCCTGTTCGGCCTGGATCCGGCTTTGAGCTGCCACCGCAATGCCGGCTTGCTCCCGAATTTGTCCCTGCACCAGCTCGGTACTGGCTTTGGCATAATCCAAATCTCTGATCCGGCTGATCGCCGCCTGCTCACTGACATTCTGATTCGCCAGATTAGCGGCTGAAGCGGTCATCGCATTAGCCGTTGCGCCAATCTCGGTGCGTTGATTGTCAATTTGCTGCGTGTTGCTTTTCACCACATCCAGCGCTTTGGCGACACCGTCGGCGCTGCGCAGGTCAATGGCAAACACACCGCCGCTTTCCAGCTGTTTCGCCAGATCAGTGGTCTTCAGGCTGAACTGACTTTTTTCGCCACCCAGCGCAATACTGCCATTGCCGGCAAACAGTTTGGTGCCGGCGAACTCGGTATTGGCAATTTGATCTTTGATGCCGGCGCTGATGGCATCAACTTGTTTCTGCAATGCGGCTTTGTCATTTGCGGTCAAAATACCGCTGCCGGCTTGTGTGGCAAGACGACCAATTTCATTCAGACCATCGGTGACGCCCTGCAGAGACTGGTCAGCCAGATTCGCCAGGGACAGACCGTCATACAAATTTTGTTCCGTCTGGCGGGTACCGCTGTTTTGCGCGCTGAGCCGGTTGGCTATCTGCAAGCCTGCGGCATCATCTGCAGCGGAGTTAATCCGCCGGGCAGAAGCCAGCTGCTTCAGTTTGTCTTCTGTGGTGCGCTGCAGACTGTCTGACAACAAACCGCTGATACTATTCTGGCCATTTACATTCATCTGGCTGCTCCGATTGGCTGGCTGTTAAACCCATTCTACGCCCTGTTTCAGCGAACAGGCAAAACTGCTGTTGCATTAATTTTGACCATAACACCGACATATTGGACAATCATTGGCTAACACCCTTAATCACAAGCATTTTTTAATAGTGGAATAAATTATGCTATGGTTCAGACAACAGACGCAGCAGCGTGGGCAATGCGCTGCCAGGGGGTTGATATGTTTAACGGCAAAAATATTTTCATTACCGGGGGCACCGGTTCTTTTGGTCATAAATACACCGAAACGCTGCTCAAGCGCTACAAGCCAAACAAGATCATCATCTTCTCCCGCGACGAATTAAAACAGTACGAGATGCAGCAACGTTTTAACGCACCTTGCATGCGTTACATGATTGGCGATGTACGCGATCAGGAACGGCTGATCAGGGCGATGCGCGGCGTCGATTATGTGATCCATGCCGCCGCGCTGAAACAGGTGCCGGCTGCCGAATACAACCCGATGGAGTGCATCAAAACCAATATCAATGGTGCCGAGCATGTGATTAATGCAGCCATTGAAAATAACGTGGAAAAAGTCATTGCCCTGTCCACCGATAAAGCCGCCAACCCGGTCAATCTGTATGGCGCCACCAAACTGGCGTCCGACAAACTTTTCATCGCCGCCAACAACATTTCCGGCGGCAGCAAACCGCGTTTTTCCGTGGTCCGCTATGGCAATGTCGTTGGCTCCCGCGGCTCCGTCGTGCCGTTTTTTGAAAAGCTCCGCGACACGGGCGCCGATCATATTCCTATTACCCATCCTGAGATGACACGCTTCTGGATCAGCCTGCAGCAAGGCGTTGATTTTGTTTTGAAAAATTTCGAACGCATGCTAGGTGGTGAAATTTTCGTGCCGAAGATCCCATCCATCCGGGTGGTCGATTTAGCGCTGGCAATTGCGCCGGAGCTGCCGCTGAAAGATGTCGGTATCCGCCCAGGGGAAAAGCTGCATGAAATGATGTGTCCGGGTGATATGTCGTATAACACTTATGAATATGACGACCATTTTGTTATAGCCCCATCGATTTTATTCTCGAACCGCAGCAACGATTTTACCGTCAATGCGCTGAAAGAACGGGGGCAGAAAGTGCAGCCGGGCACTGAGTATGTCTCGGATAAAAACCCGTGGTTTCTCACCGTCGATGAGATCCGCCAGTTTAATCAGGACGCGATGTTATGATCCCATACGGGCGTCAGCAAATTGACGCTGCCGATATCGCCGCAGTCGTCGACACCCTGCAATCCGACTTTTTAACGCAGGGCCCCAAAGTGCCGGCATTTGAGCAGGCCGTCGCGCACCGTTGTCAGGCCCGCTTTGCGGTGGCCATGAACAGCGCAACCTCGGCTTTGCATCTGGCTTGTCTGGCATTAGGCGTCGGGCCCGGCGATCGGGTCTGGACCAGCCCAATCAGTTTTGTCGCTTCAGCCAATTGTGCGTTGTATTGCGGTGCAGACATTGATTTTGTCGATGTAGACCCGGGCACCGGCCTGATGGCCCCGGCAGCGCTTGCGTTAAAATTACAGCAAGCAGCATTAAACGGCACCCTGCCTAAAGTGCTGATCCCGGTGCATCTGGCTGGCCATAGCTGTGATATGCAACAAATCGCAGCGCTGTGTCAGCCGTATCAGATCCGGATCATCGAAGATGCGTCCCATGCCATTGGGGCCAGCTATCAAAACCACCCGGTTGGCAGTTGTCAGTACAGTGACATCACGGTGTTCAGTTTTCATCCGGTCAAAATTATCACCTCGGCGGAAGGCGGTATGGCGCTTTGTAACGATCCGGCGCTGGACCGCCAGCTCAGATCGCTCAGAAGTCATGGCATCACCCGCGACGAAGCCGACATGACAGAGCCTTCGCACGGCCCCTGGTATTATCAGCAAACCGCGCTCGGCTTTAACTACCGGATGACCGATTTACAGGCCGCGCTGGGGTTAAGTCAGCTCGACCGCCTGCCGCAGTTTATTCATCAGCGTATTCAGGCAACAGAATACTATCAGCAGCTGCTGCGCGGGCTGCCGCTGCACCTGCCGGCCCCTGCCTTCGACGGCGAGTCCGCCTGGCATCTGTACATAGTCCGGCTGCAGCAACCTGCCGGGCGGTTGCAGGTCTTTCAGCAGCTGCGCGCTGCCGGCATTGGCGTGAATGTGCATTACATTCCGATCCATACCCAGCCGTATTACCAGCAACTGGGCTTTCGCCAGGGCCAGTTTCCATGCGCCGAACAATATTACAGTCAGATCATCAGTCTGCCGCTTTTTGCCGGCATCAGCGCCGCACAACAACAACAAGTGGCCGACGCGCTGCGCCAGGCCTTGCACGGAAACTGAACGATGAAAACGGCAATTATTCCGGCGCGGGGTGGCAGTAAACGCATTCCGCGCAAAAATATTCGGTTATTTAATGGCAAACCCATGCTGGTCTGGTCGGTTGAAGCGGCCTTGCACAGCGGGGTGTTTGACCGGGTGATAGTGTCGACGGATGATGCCGCCATCGCTGAAGTCGCCCGCCAGGCCGGTGCTGAGGTGCCGTTTCTGCGTCCGGCGACGCTGGCTGATGACTATACCGGCACCGGCGCTGTGGTCTGTCATGCCATTGAATGGCTGCGCCAACAGCAACAAGCGCCGTCTTTGGTTGGCTGCATTTATGCTACCGCCCCGCTGTTGCTGCCTGCCGACCTGCAACAAGCCGCCGCGGCCTTAAACGCCGATCCGGCGCTGAAATTTGTCTTCTCCGGTTGCCGTTTCAGCTTCCCCATTCAGCGCGCACTGTATCGCAATGCGCAGGGGCAAATCACACCGGTGCAGCCCGACGCTATCCCCAAACGCTCGCAGGATTTACCGGAAACTTTTCATGATGCCGGCCAGTTTTATCTGGGCGCCGCCGACGCCTGGTTAAGCGGCGCCGCGATGTTCGCCCCTCACAGTTATCTGCAGGAATTGCCACAGCACCGGGTGCAGGATATTGATACCGAAGCCGACTGGCTGCGCGCGGAATTGTTGCAGACGTTGTTATTACAAGCGCCCGGCCCCCGCTGATGCAGCTGTTGTTTCGCACCGACGCGTCGCTGCAAATAGGTTCAGGCCATCTGATGCGCTGCCTGACGCTGGCCCGGGCTTTGCGCCAGGCCGGCCATCAGGTCTGGTTTGCCTGTCGCGCCCACAGCGGCCACTTGCTGGCGCTGCTGCAGGCCGAAGGCTTTGCTGTGCTCACGCTGGCGCTGCGCAATGATCCGCCCGCGACCGGCTACGCCGCCTGGCTGGGAGCCACTGAACTGCAGGATGCGGCGGCACTGCAACAAGCGCTTAAGGACGCGGGCGCGCCGGCGCAGTTTGACTGGCTGGTCGTTGACCACTACGGGCTTGGCGCGCAGTTCTGTCAGGCCATGCGGCCTTATTGCCGGGCCGTGCTGCAAATTGACGATCTGGCGGACCGGCGCTATGACTGCGACATCCTGCTCGATCAAAATTTATTACCCGACTTTCGCCACCGCTATCAGGCGCTGCTGCCGGCCCATTGCCAGCCATTACTCGGCCCGGGCTGGGCCTTATTGCGGGAAGAATTCGCGCGGCCAGCGCCAGTGCGCGCAACCACGGCATTCAGCGCACAGCAGCCGGCCCGCATTCTGGTATTTTTTGGTGGCAGCGATGTGCCCAATTGCACAGCAATTGCAATAAATGCACTACAACAGCTTCAGGAACTGCCCTGGCTGGCCGATATCGTGATTGGTCAGGCCAACCCGCACCGTCTGTTGTTGCAGCAACTTTGTGCACAGGACCGGCGTCTGACCCTGCACATACAGACGCCAGGGATGGCAGGGCTGATGGCAGCTGCGGATCTGATGATTGGCGCCGGCGGCGCGACACACTGGGAGCGGGCCTGTCTGGGTTTGCCGGCCATTGTTGTCGCGCTGGCGGACAATCAACAGGCAACTACACAATATCTGGCCAGTCTTGGCGTTTGTGTTGACCTGGGCGCGGTGGAAAACCTCAGTGTCGCCCGGCTGAGTGCGGCAACTGCGGCTTTGCTGCGTGATGCCGCCCTGCGGGCACAGATGTCGGCAACAGCACGCCAGTTAGTGCCGGCTGGTGGCGGTATTCCGCCCCTGCTGCAATTACTGCAGCAATCGCCAGCAACCGCCAATAGTGGCAATAGTACAGTTTAACCGGAGCAGCGCAGATGGCCGCAGTCCCCACTATCTCACTGGGTTCGTTTCAGATTGGCGCAAATCAGCCGCCATTTATCATTGCCGAATTATCCGGTAACCATGATCAGTCGCTGGACAAAGCGCTGGCGATGGTTGATGCCGCCGCCGCCGCCGGCGCCCATGCGATAAAACTACAAACCTATACCGCTCAGACGATGACCCTCGACATCAGCAGCGGTGAGTTTTTTATCGATAACCCGGACAGCCTCTGGGCGGGCCAGAGCCTTTACCAGCTGTATCAGGTCGCTCATACCCCCTGGGACTGGCATGCACCGCTGTTTGAGCGCGCCAAAGCGCTGGGTATGCTGGCGTTCAGCACGCCTTTTGATTTGACCGCGGTAGATTTTCTCGAACAATTGGCGGTGCCTTGCTACAAAATTGCCTCCTTTGAGAATACCGATCATGCCCTGCTCGCGGCCGTGGCGCGCACCGGTAAACCGGTGATTATGTCCACCGGCATGGCCAGCCAGAGTGAGCTGGCTGAAGCGGTCGAAGTCCTGCGGGCGCACGGCTGTCAGGATCTGATCCTGCTCAAATGCACCAGCAACTATCCGGCAGAGCCGGTCGACGCCAACCTGCGCACTATTCCGCATCTGGCAGCATTATTTGGCTGTCAGGCCGGTTTGTCAGATCACTGCACCGGCATCGGCGTGGCGGTTGCCGCAGTGGCACTCGGCGCCACTGTGATTGAAAAGCACTTTGTACTGGATCGCAGTGAAGGCGGCGTGGATGCGGAATTTTCGCTGGAACCGGCCGAGCTGAAAATGCTGGTCGATGAGACCCGCCGGGCTCAGCTGGCGCTGGGATCTGTGCATTACGGCGTGACCGCCAAAGAAGTGGCCTCCCGCCGCCATCGCCGTTCTTTGTATATCGCCAAGGACCTCAAAGCCGGTGATGTGCTGAGCCCGGACAATGTAAGGTCGATCCGGCCTGGCCTTGGCCTGGCGCCGAAGTATCTGCCGCTGCTGCTCGGTAAAACGGTGAAACAAGATGTCGCGCGCGGCACAGCGCTGTCATGGGACTTACTGACATGACCACGACGACCGCGCCCGTGATCCGTGCTTATGGCGTGGAGCTGAGCCCGGTTGTCGCCGCCGATTTGTCGCAGCTGCGCACCTGGCGCAACAGCCCCGATATCGCGATGCAGATGCTGGACCAGCGCCCGATAAGCGCTGAAGCACAGCTGCACTGGTTTGCCCACATCAGCGCCGATCCGTCACAACAACATTTTGTGATCCGGTATAAAGATGTGCCAGTCGGTGCCTGTAATCTGAAACAGCCCGACGCTGCGGCCGTAGCCGGCAGTGCGGTGCTGGAGAGTGGTTTTTATCTGGCGGACCCGCGTTTTCGCGGTTCTATGCTGGCGTTTTTTCCGGCGCTTGCGCTGAATCAGTATTGCTTTCAAACGCTTGGCTGTACGACACTGCTGGCAAATGTCAAACTCGACAACAGCGCAGCGCTGCGTTTTAACCAGCAACTCGGTTATCAGCCGACGCAGCAGCTGAGCCAGACGACCCCCGACGGCCCGGTGCTGTTGCAACAGATGCAGCTGGATCTGGCCGGATTTACTGAAGCGGCCCGTCGTTTTGCCCGTTTTGCCACTGCAGCACAACCGTCGCCCTGAATGGAGATCCCGATGCAACATCATGAATTACAGCAAAGCAACGAACAAAAACTGCTGCAGGCTTTTGCCACAGCGCTGGCGGTGGACCTTGCGCTTATCACCGATACACTGGCCTACAACAGCATCGCGCAGTGGGACAGCACCGCCCATATGCTGCTCATCGCCGAGCTGGAAAACAGTTTTAATCTGATGCTGGATACCGACGATATTATCGACATGAGTTCGGTTGCCAAAGCCCGGCAGATCTTAACCCGGCACGGCGTGGTTTTTGGATGACCAGCCCCGCGCCAAGGCCCGTCAGTCTGATCACCGGTGCCAGCCGTGGGATCGGTGCAGCCTGTGTGCAGCAACTGCAACAGGCCGGCCATCAGTTGGTGCTGGTGGCACGCGACAGCGCGGCTTTGCAGGCGCTCGCCGCACCGGGCGATCTGGTGATTGCTGCCGACCTTTGTGATGAAAACCAAATCCTGGGCTGTTTTCGTCAGGTGCAACAACAGTTTGGCCGGCTCGATCATCTGGTGAACGCGGCTGGCATCATGCAAGACAGTGCGCTGGCGCTGACCAAAACGAGCAGCCTGGCCGCGCAGTTTCAGCTCAACGTCAATGCCACCTTTTTATGCTGCCAGCTGGCCAGCCGGCTGATGTTGCGGCAAAAGCGCGGCAATATCGTCAACTTTGGGTCAAAAGTAGGCGAATCAGGCAGCAGCGGTCAGGCCGCTTATTGTGCCAGCAAAGCCGCAGTGTCCGGCCTCAGTAAAGCGCTTGCGAAAGAACTGGGGCCGCAAGGCATTCGGGTCAACGTGGTGGCGCCAGGGTTTATTACCACAGCGTTGACCGCCCATTACAGCGACGCTGCGCGCAGTGAGCTGGTTGCGCAGACCGCCCTGCGCCGGCTTGGCACTGCGGCAGACGTGGCGGCGGTCGTGGGCTTTTTGTGTTCAGACGCGGCTGGTTATGTCACAGGTCAGGTGCTGGCCGTTGATGGCGGATTGGTCCTATGAGCCTGCATTTTGCCAAAAATCTCGAACGCTTTGGCGAGCAGACCGCGTTATTGCTGCCCGATGGCACCGCCATCAGTTATCTGAAGCTGGCGCAGCTGGCTGACCATTTTGCCCAGCGTTTTGTCCAGTTTGATGTCTGGCCGCAGCAGGTCTGTGCCTTACAATGCCGCAATAACCTGACCACCGTGGTGGCCTATCTGTGCTGCCTGCGTCATCAGCGGCCCTTATTATTACTGGACCCGCAATTACCACAAAACCAGCTTGATCAACTGGTGCGGCAGCTGGAAATTGCCGTGCTCATCGATGATTTAGGTACGATGCGCCGGGTCAGCGCCAGCGCATTTCGTGCCCGGCCGGATCTGGCATTATTGCTCAGCACCTCCGGCAGTACCGGTGATCCGAAATCGGTGATGCTGTCGCTGGACAATTTACACAGCAACGCGCTGGCCATTTCACGTTATCTGCCGCTGCAAATGTCTGATGTCGCCATTACCGCCCTGCCACTGCATTATTCTTATGGCTTGTCGGTGCTGAACAGTCACCTGCTGTGTGGGGCTACGGTGCTGCTGACCGACTATTCCGTCATGAATAAAGAATTCTGGCAACTGATGCGTGATTTTGCCGTCAGCAGCATGTCCGGGGTGCCATTTAGCTATAAGATGTTAAAAACGCTTCGCTTTGAGCGCCTGCCCTTACCGGCGTTACGCTATCTGACGCAGGCCGGCGGACCACTTGATGCCGGGCTGCGCGAATATGTGCAGCAGCTGGCTGCACAAAAACAACTGCCCGTGTACCTGATGTACGGCCAGACCGAAGCCACAGCGCGCATCGCATGGCTGCGGCCGGAGTATCTGGCTGAGCATGCCGATTGTATCGGTGAGGCCATTCCTGGCGGCACTTTGCTGCTGCGTGATGTGCAAAGCCGCGTGGAAATCACCGCGGCGCACTGTGAAGGCGAGCTGATTTATCAGGGACCCAATGTGATGCTCGGCTACGCACTGCATGCGGCAGACCTGCGCTGCACCGATAAAATCACGGAACTGGCGACCGGCGATCTGGCGATCCGGCTGCCCAACGGCCTGTACCAAATTACCGGCCGGTTAAACCGGATGCTCAAAATTCAGGGCAAACGCTGGCAACTGGACCAACTCGAACAACTGCTGCTGCGCGAACGCTGGTCAACCATCTGTACCGGCCGCGACGATTTGCTGGTGGTCGCAGTGATTGACGCCAATGCCGAATCGACGGCAGCGGCAGCCGTCAGCCAGTATTTATCCGCCAGCCTGTTGCTGCACCCGAGCCTGTTTAAGGTCATTCTGGTGCGTGACGTGCCTTATACCAGCAATGGTAAGGTGCATTATCAGGCGTTGCAGCGTATTGCCACCGGTGAGACGCTGACGGAAGGCCCCGGCGGGAGTACCCACTAATGCAGCCGTTAACAGAAGAAGCGCCCTATAGCCTGAGTGCCGCGGAAAAAACACCCCGTCTGCTGGCAGAGTTGCAGGCACTCACTGGCCATCATCACGCACATTGTGCTTTATATCAGCGTTTGCTGCGCAGCTTGCCGGCTACTGCGAGCAGCGCCGCCACACTGGCAGAATTGCCTTACCTGTCTGTAAGGCTGTTTAAACAGTTTGCCTTGCAGTCGGTGCCGGATGACGCCGTATTCAAAACGTTGTATTCCAGCGGCACCACCGGCCAGCCTTCACGCATCGTGCTGGATAAAGACGCTGCCGCGCTGCAATCGCGGGTATTAGTGCGCATCATGCAGCACTGGCTCGGCAAAGACCGGCTGCCGATGCTGATCATTGACCATCCCGGCGTGGTCAAAGATCGCAGCAATTTCAGCGCCCGCGGCGCCGGTATTCAGGGCCTGGCCTTTATGGGCCGTAACCACTGTTATGCACTGAACGAAGATTTATCCGTCAACATCGCAGCGCTGAGCGAATTCTGCCGCTTATACGGCCAGGGCCCGGTGCTGGTCTTTGGTTTCACTTTTATGGTCTGGCACTGGCTGAGCCAGTTAGCCCCCGGCGCGGTGCAGTTGCCACAGGCGATACTGCTGCACAGCGGCGGCTGGAAAAAACTGCAGGCTCAGGCGGTCGGGAATACAGAATTTAAAGCCCGGCTGGCCGAGGTCAGCGCGATTAAACGGGTACATAATTTTTACGGCATGGTCGAACAAATCGGCGCGGTATTTGTGGAATGTGAGCACGGCCACCTGCATTGTCCGGCCTCAGCCGATGTGCTGGTGCGCGACCCGCAAAGCTGGCAATGCAACGCGGTCGGTCAGCCCGGGGTGCTACAACTGTTGTCAACACTACCCCGCTCATATCCCGGCCACAGCCTGCTGACTGAAGATCGCGGCATCCTGCTTGGCGAAGATGACTGTCCCTGTGGCCGTGCCGGTAAATACTTTCAGGTGCTGGGTCGGCTGGCATTGGCTGAGGCCCGCGGCTGCAGTGATACGGTCGCCAGTGGGCCGCTGATATCTGCATCCGACGCGAGGAGTCGCTGATGGAATATCTCATCCCTGCAAACGCAGACATGGCAACATCCGGCGGGCTCCCCGCCCTGTTGCAACAACAGCCGGTCAGCGCATTTGCTGATGACAGTCAGGCCTTTGTCGCGGCCCTATCGTCGCGCTTACTGACAGATCCGGCCTGCCGGGCGATGCCGGACTTATTGGCGCTTGGCTTCTGGTTCCGTGCGGCCCGGCTGCACAGTTTGCAGCAAAAATATCAGCAGTTGCCTTACCTGCTCAAACCCTTAGGCTTGGTCTTTCACAATACGCCGGCCAATGTCGACAGCCTTTTTATGTATCCGGCATTACTGTCCCTATTGTGCGGTAACGTGAATCTGATCCGCTTGTCTTCGCGTGCCGGCGCCAGTGCCGCAATGCTGCTTTCGCACATCAGCGCGCTGGCGGTTGAATATCCCGCGCTACAAAACCGGCTGCAATTTATCCGTGCCAGCCATCAGGATCAAACACTGGCCGCGCTGATGCAAAAACTGGATGGTCGCCTGTTGTGGGGCTCTGATCAGGCGATTATCAGTCAGCGTCAGTTGCCCGTCGCCGCCCACTGTCGCGATCTGATATTTAATCATAAGTTTTCTTTGGCGCTATTTGGCGCCAGCGCCCTGCTCGACGCTGACGACAGCCAGATGGCGACATTGCTTGAGTTATTCTGCCGGGACAACCTGACTTATGCCCAGCAAGCCTGCGCTTCAGCCAAAGTAATGATTTGGCTTGGCACTGGCGAACAAATAGCTCAGGCCCAACAAAAATTCTGGTCAAAGCTCAGTCATTATCTGGCAACAAGACCGCAACTGACGGATAGCGAACATTATCAGGCGCTGGCCAGTGCACAACAACTAGTGCTGCACAGTGAAAATTACCAAAGCTGGACACCGGGCCCAATCCAGCGGCTGCAAATCCATAAACTGGACGATGTAATGGTCCAGCTGCATCCGGGATGTGGGCTGTTTTTGGAACTGCAACTACCGGCACTCAGCGATCTGGCATTACAACTGTCGCCTGCCCATCAGACCCTGACATACTGGGGCCTGAACCCGGCGGAACTGAGTGTGCTGCAACACCAGATGCTGCGTGGGTTGGATAGAATAGTGCCACTCGGCCAGGCTTTGCAGTTCAGTGAAGTCTGGGATGGCGGCGACTTAGTGCTGCAGTTATGCCGGCTGCAAACAAAACCATCAATACAGTGTTGAAATAACACTGTGCCCTTCATCAGCGGCTGAAAAGAGGAACATAATGCGACCAAATGATTCACTGACCGGCTCAGCAGAGCAGGCATTCATCACGCTGTACCAAGACTTTTTCCGGCTTTATCACAGCAATGAACAAGTTATCATTTATGGCACCGGCAAAAATGCCCGGCAGGTATTCAGCTATTTACAACAGAGCAAACTGCAGGTCATCGGTTTTTGTGACAGCACGGCCATTGATGGTCAACGACAGTTATCAGGATTACCTGTGCTGTCAGCACAGAGCGCGACACAGCAAAATTGCCTGATTCTGATCGCCAGCAGCTGGCATTTTGAAATAGCGGAGCAGTTGCGCCAACTTGGTTTTAACAGGTTTATGAATGTGAGTTTATTGGCGGTGGCCCGCTTTGCTCCCATTCCAGATATTCAGGCTAAAATTGATTGGCTCTGCTCAGTATTGGATCCAGCTTCAAGGTCAGTTCTGTCCGAGGTCTGCGAAGCCATTTGCAGCGACCAGAACTATCGTTTTAGTCTGAGCAACTATCCGCAATACCGCCATCCGGATTTTAGTTTGTCTGAACAGGCGGTCATCGTTGATGCGGGCGCTTGTTGTGGCGAGATTTTCCGCACCTTTGCTGATCAACTGCCGCAAAAAACCTTTGTCTGCTTTGAACCGGATCCGAAGAATGCACAGCACCTGCGTCAGCACCAACACATATTGGCGCCGGACGCGACGGTATATGTCGAAGAAAAAGGTCTTTGGTCAAACAACTGTACTTTACGTTTTATGGCCGCCGACGTGTCAGGAGCAAGTTTTAATTGCAGCATCAGTGATGAGGGCAATGTTGAGATCCAGACCTGCGCGCTGGACTCTTATTTAACCGAACGGCAGTTAACGCCCGACCTCATAAAAATGGATATCGAGGGTGCCGAATATGAAGCCCTTGAAGGGGCCAGACAAATGATCCAGCAATCCAGTCCATTACTTGCGATCTGTACATATCATTATCTGGATGACCTTTGGTTATTAGCAGAATGGATTGCCCGTGTTGACTCCGGATATCGATTCAGTTTGGGGCATCATACCAGCAGTTGGTTTGAAACCGTTTTATATGCAAAGGTGCAGCGCAGTTAGTTCAGGTCAGAGTTTTGTTGTTTGAAACCAGCTGTTGAGTGAAACCCAAAGTGGCAGAAAAACGCAGTCTTCTCAGGTTGATACAGATGACCAGTCACAAATGTGCAGAGTTGCAGCCGCAACTGATACTTTACGTTCAATCCGATCTCAGCAGGAGTGCAGCGAACAGTGAGAAATCCCGTGGATAGCAGCTCATTTATTACAAGCCGGAGGCCGATTTGCGCAAAAAAATCCTGATCCTGGGGGGCGGAGGCTTCATCGGTTCTCATTTGTACGATCGGATAGATCAGCAACAACACCAGGTCCAGCGTTCCATTCGCGATGCACAGCCTGCAGCAGCGAACACCCTGTCAGGCACTATCGATCGGGCCCTGCTCGACCAATGTACAAAACCGGATGTCATTTTTCACGTGGCGGGTGGCGCTTCGGTGGCAGAGTCCATCCGCGACCCGCAGCATGATTTTGATAAAACCCTGCCAGCCATGAACGCACTGCTGAACAAAATGCGGGAAGACTGGCCAGACAGCAAACTGATTTACCTGTCCAGTGCTGCAGTTTACGGCAAAAACGCTTCGCTGCAGACGCCGGCAGATACCCGTCTTGCGCCAATGTCCCCGTATGGCCTGCACAAACAAATGACCGAACAGATGCTGCGGTACTACGCATCCATGTATCAATTGCAGGTCAAAATTGTCCGGCCGTTTTCCGTCTACGGTCCCCGCCTGAAGAAACAGTTATTCTGGGACGTGCTGCAGAAAGCCAGATCAGGGCAATTCACCTACTTCGGTTCTGGTATGCAACAAAGAGATTGGTTGTATGTTGATGACCTGGCAGACTTTTTGCTGTATTTATCTGACCCAGGTTGGCTGCAAACGCCACAAGTCCTGAATGCGGGTTCAGGGATACCCACCTCGGTCAGAACGGCAATTGAGCTTACGCTGCAGTTAGCCGGTTATGCACGACAACCAGAATTCAGCTTACACGCCAAAGAAGGCGATCCGGATGATTTGGTGGCGTCAAAACAAGAATTGTCTTCTTTCGATTGTTTGCATAAAACCTCACTGACGGAAGGTTTACAGCAATATATTCAATGGTTTAACGAGAGTGTTTTATGAAAAGGATTGGCATTCCTGTATTCATTGATGGCGATGCCTGGCATGGCGGCAACAACTATTTTCTCAGTCTGCTCGACGTACTCAGTGAACACTGCCCTGCCGACCTGCAGTTTTTTATGCTGACCAACCGCAGCGATTTATTTGACAAGCCTTATAGCGACCAGGTGCAAGTCAGACAATGTGACCAGCTGACTTGTATTTCAGACCGGACCCGGCGTTTGTCCAGGCATTTTCAAACCGATATCCGCCTGGCTTATTACGCCCGCCAGTATCAGTTGGATTTGCTGACACATGCGATGCCAGGTACCCGCCTGGTGCCACCGACAGTGTTCTGGATGCCTGATTTTCAGCATTGTCATTTGCCACAACTTTTTCAGCCTGCCGAATTACAAACCAGAGACCGCAATATCGCCATGGCGGCTGAACGCAGCGGCCACCTGATGCTGAGCAGTCAGGCCGCAGCGACGGATTTTCAGACCTTTTTTCCGCAATACTCCGCGGTACAGACGCACGTTGTGCACTTTTCGCCGTTTATTCTTGAACACGACTTTTCATTATTCCGCCAAACCCTGCAGCAGCCTGAACAGGAAGCGGCGTTTTTCTATTTGCCTAACCAGTTCTGGACACACAAGAACCATCTGTTGGTGCTGGATGCCCTGACAAAGCTGCCGAACGATATTAAAGTGATTTGCACCGGCAATCCTGACGATTACCGCAATAAGAACCACATGGACGATATCAGAGCGCGGATCAGTCGTGATGGCCTGGAAGACCGGTTTATTATCAGAGGATTAGTCAACCGGGATGAAATTATCAGGCTGATGGCAGGCTCAGTGGCGGTCATCAATCCTTCGTTATTCGAAGGCTGGAGCACGACCATTGAGGAAGCCAAAGCCTTTGGCAAAACCGTGTTGCTGTCTGATATTCCGGTACACAGGGAGCAGGCTCCCAAATCAGCCAGTTATTTCCCGCCGCAGCACAGTGACGCGCTCGCCGCCGTGATGCTGCAGACCTGGCAACAACGCGCAACACTACACCAGACTGAACTGGCCGGCCTTGATGCGGCCAGGCAACGTTATCAACTGGCACGGCAGGATTTCGCCAACCGCTATATCGCCATGGTGCGGGCCATGCTCCGCACCACCCCGCACAGGAGTCACAATTTATGAATAAGTCGCAAGATGAGCTGGCAGATCAGTTAACCCCTGTAAAAGGCTCGCTGTCAGTCCTGCATAAACGCTTGTCTGATTTGATGGTATTGCAAGGGCGGACCATCGCGAATCAGAACCGGGATCTGACAATACAATCACTACATGATGCTGAATTTAAAGTCTTTTCCCAGTTTGGTGAGGACGGGATCATTCAGTATCTTACCAACACCCTGATCACAAACGACCAGGAGCAGGTGTTTATCGAATTTGGTGTCGAAAATTATCTCGAATCTAACACCCGATTCTTGCTGGTAAACAATAACTGGCGTGGTTTGGTACTGGACGGTTCGGCGACTCATATCGCCAGTATTCAGGCACAGGATTTTTACTGGCGACATGACCTGACAGCAGTACATGCCTGGATAAGCTGCGAAAACATTAATGAAATCATCGCCAACGCCGGTTTTACCGGCCAGATTGGCCTGCTCAGTGTCGATATTGACGGCAATGACTATTGGGTGTGGCAGGCGATCGAAGTCGTGAGCCCCATTATTGTTGTGATTGAATGGAACAGCATTTTTGGGCCAGATGCAGCCGTCACTGTCCCTTATGACCCGGCGTTTTGTCGCAGCCAGGCACACTATTCACACCTGTATTACGGGGCGTCGATTGCGGCGCTGGAGCAGCTTGGCAGACAAAAAGGTTACTCGTTGATTGGTTCGAACAGTACCGGACACAACCTGTTTTTTGTCCGAAATGACCGGGTTGGTGCGCTCAGGGCGCTGACAGCCAAAGAGGCCTACGTCGAATCAAAGATCCGTGAATCAAGAGATGAACAGGGTAAACTGAACTTTCTGTCCGGCAACGCTAGGTTGAAAGAAATAAAAGACATGTATGTTATAGCGGTTGCTAATAATGATCTAATTCTCTTGTCTGATTTATTATCAGAATAAGATGATTTATATGAGAAAAGACAATATGTTGGATGTACTGTTACGCCAGATCCCAGAACCAATCTACCATAATGACGATGCAAGAATATTATCTGAGGCAGATTACTATGGAGCGTCACGTTTAATAGCCGACCAACTGAGGATAAAAAACGTGCCATTTAGCTGTGCCGGTTGGAGGCACGGCTGGATACATATCCCACTAAAATACAAACAACAAGTTACAGTTTGGGGCAAAGATGATGAGCATTTTTTAGTTGCGCAAGAGGAGCATGTCAATTTCTTGGAGCAGCACAAGATAATGGCGACTGCTGTAGGTATGCCGTTTATATATGCCGAAGCCATTGATACAACACTACGAGTGCCGAACACTCTATTGGTGATGCCACAACATACATTACCCTACGTCCCAAATGTAGGTAACGAAGAGCAATATATCAAAGAAATCGAAAAAATCAGGCATGATTTCGATGAAGTAGTTTTCTGCATTCATCATTCGTGTTACGAACATGGTATTTGGCCCGACCTGCTAAAGAAGCACAATTTCCCAATGATAATCGGTGCCAGTGCGAACCAAACTAATGCGATTATTAGATTGCAACATATATTTTCCAGCTTTGAATTCGTAACAACAAATACCATAGGTTCCCATCTGCCATATGCAGCCTACTGCGGAGCTAAAGTGTCGATCTACGGTAAATTTTCAGACTTTTCAACTTATAATTTTGATAAAGACCCCTACGCCCAAGCTAACAAAGATCTATTCGCATTCAAGATTCAACACACTACTGAGCAGTATGTTAGACAGCTCGTACCCTTTTTGTTCTGCAAACATCCGAAACAGGCACAACAGTTCATAAATTGGGCGCAAGAGGAGTTAGGGCTTAAAAATAAAAAATCAGCGGAAGAAATAGCCCAAATGTTAAGTTGGCATGACGACAATTATCAAAGAAAAATGGCTACAGCTAATTTAACACGAATTAAAAATAAACAGAAAGAACTGACTCTTGAGAGCGTTTGTACAATGTTAGATTTGGCTCAACAGTATAGTAATAATTTTGCGCTCTACGGAGCTGGTACTATTGGAGCTATGTTGCTAAAAATATTAACGACAAGCAATTTAAGGCCACGTTATATCTTTGACAAAAAGTACCAACAATTATCAGAGTTCGATGGACTCCAAGTGTTAAATCCAAATGACATCTCTAATCTGGATCTTGGCTTGATACTTGTAGCGTCTTTTTCACATAAAGAAGAAATCGAAAAATATATAGCGTCTATCGACTCTAGGGTTTTAATTTGGACGGCAAACTAACCGCGCTTTCATTGCGAAATAATAAAAAGTCAATAGAGGAGCGACATTGAAAAAGATTATTCTTACAGGCGCAAACGGCCAACTCGGTAAAAGCTACATTAAGCTGAGATCGGAAGAGCACACGTCTGAACTC
>CALJUX010000087.1 GCA_937978655.1 uncultured Chromatiaceae bacterium | reverse complement strand
GTTGCTGATACACCGGCTCAGGTTGCTGATACACCGGCTCAGGTTGCTGATACACCGGCTCAGGTTGCTGATACACGGGTTCAGGTTGCTGATACACGGGTTCAGGCTGCTGATACACGGGTTCAGGTTGCTGATACACCTGTTCAGGTTGCTGATATACCGGTTGCTCAATTACCGGTTGTTCCTGCACTGGCTCAGGTTGTTGATATACCGGTTCAGGTTGTTGATACACCGGTTGCTCAGTGACCGGTTGTTCCTGCACTGGCTCAGGTTGTTGATATACCGGTTCAGGTTGTTGATACACCGGTTGCTCAGTGACCGGTTGTTCCTGCACGGGTTCAGGCTGCTGATACACGGGTTCTGGTCGTTGATCCACTGGCTGCGGCTGTTCATACACCGGTTGTGGTTCCGGATCCGGTTGCTGAACAACAGGTTCTGTTGAATCTGGCACGGGCTGTGGTGACGGTTCAGCGGGTTGCCCCACTTCCGGTCCTTGTTCCACCGGCGCAGGCTGTTCCGGTGCTGGTGCCTGCGGCAGCTCTGCTACAGGCTGAACCGGCGTCTGGCTGTCGCCCTGATCCGGCGTGATGCTGACCGGGTCGGTTTGTGGGTTCAGCTCGTTTACCGGCTGAGCAAACACTTGTTCGCGGTCTTGTTGTTGCCGGCGTAAATTATCTAAATCCGGATCAGACTGGCGGATAATTTGCTGATCACCCGGCAGCGCGACATGGTTGTCCTGACGCCGCTCAGCCGCCCAGCGTCGCCGGTCGCCCTGGTCTTCATATCGTGCGTCGTCACCACGGCTTTCCCGCACCTGGTCATAGGCGGTGTGATACACCACACCATGACGGTGCTGCGGATTATGTTGCCAGTGCCGGCGTTCTTCATGCTGGTAGATGTCCTGGCTGCGGTAATAATGCCGCGGCCGGCTGTCGTGATGATGGATCACCACAATTTCATTACGCGGCCAATAAAAAGTGGAAAAATAGAAATTCGGTGCAACCTGCACGCCGGCGCCCCAGTAAAATGAAGCATGGCTGCGATAGCCCGTTGGATATGGCCAGTGCACTGGCGGATAAGAACGCCACCACCAGTCGCCGTAGACCACCCGGGTATCGTACACCGGGACATAAATCACTTCTGGCCTGGCTGGCTCAATGATGATCACTTTTTCTTTACGTTCAACCCGCAGATGTTCCTGATTTTTCAGATTGCCGGCGGTGTAGGCTTTCTCACGCAAATTTTGCACCGTGGCCATCACCTGTTTTTCCTGGATCAGGAAGGCGTCACCCAGTTTTTGCGTCCAGTCCAGTTCGTTATTCATTTTGGTCAGCAACGGCGGAAAAGCGACCAGTGCACGTACGCTGGGGTCCCAGCTTTCGTTTTCTGCTGCTTTTAATGCCTGCTCGGACGTCATGCCAGGTTTGCCGGATAACCAGCGCGTTGCTTTGATAATTTCCAGTGGATAAGTAGCGGCGATCAACACATGGGACAACACTGTGTCGGGGTACAGTGCAACCGGCGCCAGCATTTGATCCAGCTCAGCCTGAGAAAACAGTTTCTTTGGTTTTGCAGCAGGTGCTGCAGGTTGGCTCAGTTGCTGCGTGGCTTTCGCTGCAGCCTGTTTGTCTGCAGCAAACAGCGGGAACTGCGTGAACAATGCAACACTCATGGCAGATAACAACAGTATTCGGCTCGACATCGATAGCTCCTTGCTGCATTGGCAGCCCGCTTGGTACCTGACTGCGCATTATAACGCCGCAGCATAACTCCAGTTATAGGGCTGGTATTCTGAACTCTTTCTGAATAAATAGTTTCTCAGACTTTGGCGTAAATTTGTTGCCACAATTTTGTCAATGATACCCCCGTGACCAATGCGGTACCGGTCAGCACAGTGACTGCACCGGCCAGCGTGTGCCAGCCGACAGTTTCGCCTAAAAACAAGGCGCCCCAGCTGACACCAAATACCGGGATCAGAAAAGTCACTGTTAAGGTTGGTGTGGCACCAATATCGCGCACCAGGGCGAAATATAATAAGTACGCCACGCCCGTACACAGCACGCCCAATGCAAGCAACGCTGCCGCTTGCAAGGTACTGGGCTCCGCCAGTGGCGGCTGTAACCAAGCGACTGGCAGCAGCCACAGCAGCGCCCCCCACATACTGCCATGCGCATTGGCAAAGGGCTCTACCGCTTCGGCCCGGCGGGTGTAATGGGTCGCCAGACCATAACAAGCTGCGGCGCCGGCAGCGGCTGCAATGGCCAGTCCGGCGCCTGGCTGTAATACCACCGCATCAAAACCAACCAGAATAGCGACCCCGCTCACTCCCAACAGCAACCCGGCGGTTAACCGGGCACTGAGCGGCTGGCGAAAAAATAACACGCCAAGTACCGCTCCCCAAATCGGCGCAGTGGCGTTCAGCACTGACAGAACGGAGGCCGTTAACCAGTGTGCTGCATAGGCAAACAGAAAAAACGGCAAGGCGGAATTGATAAACCCCAGCAGCATAAAATGCCGGATTTTGCCACGCCAGAGCAGGCGCTTTTGCCAGAGCAGGCCGGCCACTGCCAGAAACAGCGCAGCCAGCCCCACCCGGCCAGCCATCAAAGTCCCAGGCCCAAACGCAGGCACTGCCAGCCGGATAAACAAAAACGACGCGCCCCAGATCGCGGCCAGCAACAACAAACGCCCAATATCTGCCAGTTTCATGGTCTTATTACTCCTGTTGCAGCAACACTTGGCTATTTATGCAATGTGTTTTGGTGCGATGTCTTTGTCGGCTGTTGCAGCAGCGATCCGCCACCGCAGTAAAAAAGCCGACGCAGGATCTTGCATAGACAAGCAAAAATCCCGCATAATTGCCCTGCTTCATTTTTGCTTTATTGCTTCGGCCCATACGTTTTGTATGGGCTTTTTAATTTCTGCGGCCAGGTATTGGTCGCGCAGGCTCAGGCATGTCCGGGGTCATCCTGGCCGATGCGGCTTGCCACTGCCCCACTTTGCTGGCGATATTTGGCGTCTTCTCTTTTGTTATAAGGCCGCGCCGCTTCGCCGGTCATTAATTCAAAATTCAGCGCACCGATTTTCATATTGGGCCGAAGTGCCAGTGGCAGCCGGCCACTGTTATAGAATTCCAGCACAATATTGCCAGACCAGCCCGGATCAATGCGGTGCGCGGTCACATGCACCATCAGACCCAGCCGCGCCAGGCTCGAACGTCCGTCCAGCCAGCCAACGATATCCGCCGGCAGCGTCACTGATTCGAGCGTAATGGCAAGCGCCAGCTCCCCCGGATGCAGGAAAAATGCTTCATCATCAGTCAGTACGATTTCGTCACTCATCACTGAATCAAGCGCAGCCTGTACTTCTTCGCGTGGGCCGGACAAATCGATAAAAGGCGCGGCATAAGCGCGGAAAGTGCGGAATTTGTGGCCCAGCCGGATATCAACGCTGACGCCGCTTATCATGTCGGCAGCAGGTCTTGGCTCAATTTGAATTCTGCCTTCTGCCAGATATTGTTCGATGTCGCGATCACAAAGTCTCATGTTAATCATCCGTCATTAAAATTTCGACTGCCTGTTGCGGGCTGAGCCGGGTTTGCCAGTATAAAGTGAAGATCAGCTGCTGTGCTATTTTTCTATAGATTTCAGCTGTTTGATTATCTTTTGCTAATGCGATGGGTGTCCCCGCATCGCCTGCTTCGCGGATTTGCGCCTGCAGTGGCAACTGCCCCAGCACACTGACCTGATAACGCGCGGCGAGTTCAAGCCCGCCATTAGTGCCGAAGATATCGTCCTGATGGCCACAGGATGGACATTGATAAAAACTCATGTTTTCAACAAGGCCCAGCAGCGGAATATTGACCTGACGGAACATCTGAATGGCTTTTTTCGCATCAGCGAGCGCGACATCCTGCGGCGTGGTGACAATCACCGCGCCCGCTACCGGCAGTTTTTGTGACATCGTCAGCTGGATATCGCCGGTGCCCGGCGGCATGTCGACCACCAGATAATCGAGGTCAGGCCAGATAGTTTCATTTAACAGCTGCATCAAGGCCTGACTGGCCATTGGACCGCGCCAGACCGTGGCGTTCTCCGGATCTACCAAAAAGCCAATCGATTGCAGCACAATGCCGTGTTTTTGCAGCGGATTCAGGTGTTTTTCATCCGGCGAGGTGGCGCGGCTTTGCGCTTCACCCAGCATCAACGGAATAGAAGGCCCGTAAATATCTGCATCCAATAAACCGACCTTGGCGCCTTGCTGCGACAGTGCAACGGCAAGATTCACCGCCGTGGTGGATTTACCCACACCGCCTTTGCCAGAGGCAACCAGTATCACTTGTCGGACTTTGCCAAAGGCCGGCGCGGTGTCATTGTGCCAGCTGACACGGGCCTGCAGCGCCAGCGAACGGGCGTTCAGCTGCTGCTGCAGCTCAGCCTCCAGCCATAACGCCGGAAAAGGCAACGCCAGGCTTAATGTAGTTTTGTCTAATGTGATGTCAGCAATTTCAGTGAGTGCCAGCGGTAACGTGGCAGAAAATGGCTGACTCAGCAGGTTTTGCAGCGCGTCGGGCCAGTTGGCCCCGGCGGCTGCTGTGGTTTTTTTCCAGAATGAAAACACAAGCTGTTCCTTGTATGGCCACAATTACAGAATGAATTGCTGCGCCCAACTGCGCCGGCAGTGTCGCGCTTTGAGGCTGGCTATTGTATCATGTCGGCCATTGTTTTTATGGTATTCATCGATACAGAGCCGCCTTCATGACGACACGTAAAATCTTAATCACCAGTGCCTTACCTTATGCCAACGGCCCTATTCATTTAGGCCACCTGCTTGAGTACATTCAGACCGACATCTGGTCGCGTTTTCAAAAGGCGCGCGGCCATCAGTGTTATTACGTCTGTGCCGATGACGCCCACGGCACGCCGATTATGCTCAAAGCCCAGCAGCTGGGGTTAACACCAGAGCAAATGATTGCCCAGACCGCCATTGAGCATCAGGCTGATTTTGCAGAGTTTTTAATTGGTTTTGACAATTACCACAGCACACACAGCAGCGAAAATCAGGCCTTTGCCAGCGAAATCTATACCAAGCTCGACGCCGGTGGTTATATCAAACGCCGGTCGATCAGCCAGCTGTTTGACCCGGAAAAACAGATGTTTCTGCCGGACCGTTTTGTCAAAGGCGATTGCCCGAAATGTGGCGCTTTGGATCAAAACGGCGACAGCTGTGACGTCTGTGGCGCCACTTACAGCCCGACTGAACTGAAAAACCCGAAATCTGTAGTTTCAGGTGCAACGCCGGTATTAAAAGATTCTGAGCATTATTTCTTTGACCTGCCGGCCTTTGAACAGATGCTGCAGGACTGGACCCGTGGCGGCGCACTGCAAAGCGAAATGGCGAACAAACTGCAGGAATGGTTTAAAGACGGCCTGCAGCAGTGGGATATCAGCCGTGATGCGCCTTATTTTGGTTTTGAAATTCCAGGCGCGCCGGGCAAGTTTTTTTATGTCTGGCTGGACGCGCCTATCGGCTATCTCGCCAGCTTCAAAAATTATTGCGACAAAACTGGTATCGATTTTGACCAATTCTGGCAATTAGATTCAGACGCTGAGGTGTACCACTTTATCGGTAAAGACATTATCTATTTCCACAGCCTGTTCTGGCCCGCGATGTTACACGGTGCCGGTTATCGCAAACCTTCAAGCGTGTTTGCCCACGGTTTTGTTACAGTCAACGGCGCAAAAATGTCGAAATCCCGCGGCACTTTTATCAAGGCCCGCACTTATCTGGAGCATTTAAATCCGGAGTATCTGCGTTATTACTTTGCGTCGAAACTGACTTCCGGGATTGTTGATTTGGATTTAAATCTCGAAGACTTTTCGCAGAAAGTGAATGCCGATTTGGTCGGTAAAGTGGTCAATATCGCCAGCCGCTGCGCCAGTTTTATCAGCAAAAAATTCAACGGTACTTTGTCTGCCAATCTGGCTGAACCGGAGCTTTTTGCCGAGTTTATTGCGCAAGGTGACAGCATCGCAGCCTCGTTCGAAGAGCGTGAATATGCCCGCGCTATCCGCGACATCATGGCGCTCGCCGACAAAGCCAACCAATATATCGACGCCAAAGCGCCTTGGGTATTGGCCAAAGACGACAGCAAACAGCAGGAAACGCTGGATGTCTGCTCTATGGGTATTAACCTGTTCCGCGTGCTGATGCATTATTTAAAACCAGTGCTGCCGGCCATGGCGCGTGAAGTCGAAGCGTTTTTAAACAGCGAATTGCGTTGGGATAATTATCAGCAACCGTTGCTGAATCACGCCGTCAATCCGTTCAAAGCGCTGATGCAGCGCGTAGATCCGGTCAAAGTGCAGGCGATGGTCGACGCATCGAAAGACAATCTGCAGGCGACTGCAGCACCGGCGGCGCAGCCAGCAGCGGTAAAAGCCGCAGCTGTTGCAGCTGAGCTTGAGCCGATAGCTCCGACCATTAACATTGATGATTTTGCCAAACTCGATTTGCGTATTGCCAAAATAGTCAGCGCTGAGCATGTCGAAGGCGCCGACAAGTTATTACGCCTGCAGCTCGACCTTGGCAACGAACAACGTCAGGTGTTCGCCGGCATTAAAGCCGCTTATCAGCCGGAACAACTGGTTGGCCGGTTAACGGTGATGGTGGCCAATCTGGCGCCACGCAAGATGAAGTTTGGCATGTCAGAAGGCATGGTGATGGCGGCAGGCCCAGGCGGCAGTGAGATTTTCCTGCTGAGCCCGGACGATGGTGCCACACCGGGCATGCGGGTGAAATAGTCCAGCTAAAACCGCAGCCCCGCTGCGGTTTTTCTTTTAGCACAGACAAGGAACAGGCATGGCGGCGACTATCCGCTCGTTTTCTTCGTTATACAGCGCAACCTTGCTGATGGTACTGGCGGCGGGTTTGCTGACCACTTATCTCGGCCTCAAACTTGCCTCGATGGAAGTGGCCAAGGTCTGGATCGGCGCCATGATGTCGGCATATTACCTCGGGCTGGTGCTTGGCTCCAAAATCGGCCACAGGTTGATTGCGCGGGCCGGCCATATCCGCGCTTTTGTCGCGAGTGCCGGTGTCGTCACTGCGTCCGCGCTGGGTCATGCCATGATTGAGCAGCTGGAAGTCTGGTTGTTGCTGCGCCTTGTCGTCGGCATGTGCATGATGTGTCAGTACATGGTGCTGGAGAGCTGGCTGAACGAACAGGCCGACAGCAAAAACCGCGGTACTATTTTCGCCAGCTACATGATTGTGTCTTATCTCGGGCTGGTGCTTGGGCAAGGCGCGATGAGCTTAAATCCGGAGCTGACGATTAAGCCGCTGTTGCTGGTGGCGATGTGTTTTGCGCTTTGTATCGTGCCACTGGCGCTGACGCGGCGTATTCACCCGCAGCCACTGAAACCGGCACCACTACAAATCAAAGTGTTCTGGCAAAAAGTGCCGCAGTCGCTGACCACTATTGCGATGGCAGGCGTGATAGTCGGCTCCTTTTATGGTCTGGCACCGGCTTATGCTGCCAGTCAGGGCATGAACACCGAACAGGTTGCTGCTTATATGGCGACTACTGTACTGGCCGGCTTACTGGCGCAGTGGCCGATGGGAAAATTGTCCGATCGGGTGCGGCGCAGCCGGCTCATTCGCACCAACAGTGTCATTCTGGGTTTACTGGTGCTGGCGATGGCGCTGCTGCCGCTCAGTGGCACGCTGCAGCTTGGTTTTACTTTTGTGTTTGGTGTGTTTGCTTTTACGCTGTATCCGCTCGGCGCTGCGCTTGCCAACCAAAACATCGAACAACATGAACGTGTTGCGCTATCTGCGACTATCCTGCTGACTTTTGGCCTGGGCGCCAGTATCGGCCCGCTGCTGGCATCGGCGTTTATGCAGCTTGGCGGCAGTCAGATGTTGTATGCCTTTATGGCGGCGGTCGCGGCCTTGTTGTTTGTCCGCTTACAACAAGTGAATTACCAGCAAAAACAACAGGAAAAAATCGCGCCGAAAGATTATATGATGGCCGCCGGTGATTTAGTCGGTTCGCCACTCGCTGCAGCGCTGGACCCGCGTGTCGACCCACAAACCGTGGACAGTCAGATGCGGGCCGAACGCTATGCTGCAGAAGCGACGCCGGCAGATCCGGCGCAGTTTGAACTGGATTTGACCGGCCATGCCGAGCCAGCCAGCAACACCGCAAAAGGTACCGCCCAAAATACCGACTAACCGACCTTTAACACCACTTTGCCCACCAGTTGATTGCTGGCCAATGACTGGTGGGCAGCCTCAGCTTCCTGCCACGGCAGTACTTTGGCAATGACTGGCTTTATAGCGCCGGTCTCTAAGCTGCTGCCAAACTGCGCTAAAAAACGGCTGATTAAGTCGGCTTTGTAAGCATCTGTGCGGTTACGCAAGGTTGAACAGATCAGCTGACCGCGTTTTTTAAACATTTGGGTTAAATCAAAAGCCGGCACTGTGCGCCCACCCAACATCGCCAGCACCACAATGCGGCCATCCAGTCCCAGCACCTGCAGGTTTTTTGGCAAGTAATCACCAGCCACCGGGTCCACAATCACATTAAATCCCTGCGGCAGTGCAGCTTTTAGCACGTCGACAAAATCAGCCGTTTTATAATTCACGGCAAAATCAGCACCAAGTTCTGAGCAGGCGGCCGTTTTTTCATCAGAGCCGACGGTCACAGCAACCTGCGCGCCGGCTGCTTTTGCCAATTGGATAGCCGCAGTACCGACACCGCTGGCGCCGGCATGTAATAACACGGCCTGGCCTGCTGTCAGTTCACCCAGCATAAACATCGCCTGATAAGCGGTCAGAAACACCTCAGCGCAACCAGCGGCAGCCTCGACAGTCATGCCGGACGGCCGGCGCAGCAGATGCGCGGCGGGCATTTTTACATAGCCGGCATAACCGCCGCCCGGCACTAAGCCAAAAACTTCAGCGCCGAGCCAGTCAGTACTGACTGCGGCGCCACAAGCCACCACGGTTCCGGCGACTTCAAGCCCAAGGATATCGCTCTCGCCGGCAGGCGGCGGATAAAAGCCGGCACGCTGCACCAGATCGGCCCGGTTCACACCGGCGGCCGCGACTTGCACCAAGACTTCAGTGGCAGCAATGGCAGGCAGCGGCCGGCTGACAAACTGCAATTGTCGCTCAGCGGTCACATCAATCGCCTGCATTGTTAAAGGTAAAGCGGATAAAACATGCATTTTTTGTCCTTGGTGCGACAGAAGCGGCCGCACACGCGGTTTTACTTTAGCTTTTTGTCCAAGCCGACTAAAATGGCGCCCTTTTCAGGTGCCGGTGTTTATTCTGTTTGAATTCGCCGGCGCTGTCAGCGCACAGACTCAGGACTTTTTATGGCCGCCAGCATCATTTTACAAGCCGATCGGGATAAATCATTAAAACGCCGCCACCCCTGGGTGTTTTCCAAAGCCGTAAAACAGGTCAAAGGCCACGCCAACAGCGGTGAAACTGTCACAGTTCGCAGCGTTGACGGCGCTTTTATCGCCAGCGGCGCGTATTCACCGGATTCACAGATCCGTGTGCGGGTCTGGTCCTTTGATGAAACCGAACAGATCGATGCCGGTTTTTTCCTGCGTCGTATCAGCGCCGCCTGGCAAGTCCGTCAGCAGTTGTTTGACCTGACGAAAACCAATGGCATCCGCGTCGTGGCGGCGGAATCAGACGGTTTACCTGGCGTTACGATTGACCTGTACCACGACATTTTAGTGGTGCAACTGCTTAGTGCCGGCGCCGATTATCAGCGTGCACATATCGTGGCGGCTTTACGGCAGATATTCCCCGAGCAGAGCATTTATGAACGCTCAGATGTTGATGTGCGCAAAAAAGAAGGTTTAGCGCCGGTCACCGGCTGGTTACATGCACCACGCGACAGCGGTGAAGTCACCATTGTGGAAAATGGTATGCAGATCCTGGTGGACGTCGTGAATGGTCACAAAACCGGTTTTTATCTGGACCAGCGCGACAGCCGCGCGGCGGCGGCACGTTATGCCAAAGATAAAACCGTGCTGAACTGTTTCAGCTACACCGGCACTTTTGCCGTGGCTGCGTTAAGCGGCGGCGCGGCGCATGTCATTAATGCCGATATGTCGGAGCTCGCGCTGCAAACCGCGAAACGGAATGCGCAACTGAATCGGCTGGACCTCAGCAAGCTCGATTTTACCAAGGCCGATGTCTTTAAACTGCTGCGCCAGTACAAAGAGCAAGGCCGCGAGTTCGACATGGTGATCCTCGACCCGCCGAAATTTGCCGAAAGCAAAGCGCAGCTGATGGGCGCCTGCCGCGGTTATAAAGATATCAATCGTGTGGCGATGCAAATTGTGAAAAAAGGCGGCCTGCTGCTGACGTTTTCCTGCTCCGGATTGATGGAAGACAGCCTGTTTCAGAAAATTGTTGCCGACGCGGCGCTGGATGCCGGTCGTGATTGTTTGTTTATCGAACGACTGAGCCAGGCCACCGATCACCCGATCGCCAGTTATTATCCGGAAGGTCATTATTTAAAAGGCTGGGTTTGTTTGATCCGCTAACGCCGCCTTAGACTATAAAGCCCTGTATCCACGGGGCTTTTTTTATTTGTCAGTATGCTTTGGCAGCAATAATTGCCTGAATTCGGTGAATGCACAGCGAGAGTCAGTAAAAACACTTGGACCTGTTTTGCCAGTCAAGTATGCTGCTGGGCGTATAGCCACGCATTCATCCTTTATCGTTATTAACCGGAGTTTGTCATGAAAAAATTAATGCTCGCCCTGGCGCTTGCCGCCGGTTCTGCTCAGGCCGCCTGGCAACTGGACGCTCAGCAGTCGTCTCTGCATTTTGTCACTGTCAAAAATGATGTGGTGGCCGAGACGCATAGTTTTAAACAGCTGCAGGGCCAGTGGGCCGATAATGGCCAGTTTAGTGTGGAGATCCCGGTACAAGGCCTCGATACCCTGATCCCAATTCGCAACGAACGGATGCTGGAACATCTGTTTAACGCCAAACAGTTCCCGGCGATTAAAGCATCAGGTGCTTTGGATACAGCAAAGATCACGGCACTGAAAACCGGCGCTGTGCATCAGGAAAAAGTAGAAATGAGCCTGACCTTGTTAGATCAGACACAAAAAGTCACAGTGGATTTAAGCGTGGTGAAACTGGCTGACAACCGAGTGTTGGCTTACACCAAAGCACCGGTGCTGGTTAAAGCCGTCGATTTTAAACTGGATGGTGGCGTGAAAAAGCTGCAGGAAATCGCCAAGTTAAACCGGATTGAACTGGTGGTGCCGGTCAATTTTGACGTGCAGTTCAGCCGATAACCGCCGGCAACAAAACGCATAATGGCAGCCACGGCTGCCATTATTTTATCCGGCTGTTCCTAATGTGCATCAGAACAGCCAATGTGCCATCAGCGCAATCACCGGCAACGTGATCAAGGTGCGCAGAATAAACAACACAAACAAATCCCACAGCGTGACCGGAATTTTACTGCCAAGCAGCAAAGCGCCAACTTCAGACATATAAATCAACTGCGTGACTGACAGGGCCGCGATAACAAAACGGGTCATTTCGCTGGGCACTTCGCTGACCAGAATAGACGGCACAAACATATCCGCAAAACCAACCATCACTGATTTGGCCGCCTGCTCCGGAAACGGCACCTGCAACAGCTCCAGTAACGGCACAAAAGGCGCGCCGAGCAGACTAAATACTGAAGTGTATTCGGCGATGACCAGTGCCGTGGTACCGACAGCCATTATCACCGGCAACACGCCAAATAACATATCAAGCACCGCCTCGACGCCTTCACGCAGCGTTGCGGTAAAACCGCGGGCCTGACTGGCCCGGTGTAAACCATGTGCTAAGGCCCGGCCAAACAGCGATTTTTGCGGGAACTGACCGCCTTCGGCGCGCATGTGGTCATAACCGTCGATGTAAGTGTCAGGTTTGTTACGCAGTGGCGGCAGATAAGGCAACACAATAGCCGCGACCAGTCCGGCGGTGCAGATGGTGGCATAAAAAGGTAAAAACATATGTTCAAGCCGGACCTGGCCTAACACAACAATACAAAAAGTGACAGACACCGCCGAGAAGGTGGTGCCGATCACCGCGGCTTCACGCGCGGTATAAAAACCGGCCTCATATTGTTTACTGGTCAACAGAATCCCAACACTGCCGTCGCCAATCCAGGAGGCAATACAATCAACCGCTGAGCGCCCGGGCAAGCGAAACACCGGTCGCATCACTTTGGTCATCAGCGTGCCAATCATTTCCAGCAGACCAAAATTCAGCAATAACGGCAGTAACAATCCGGCGAACACAAAGACACACAATAACACCGGCAGCAAGTCATACAGCACCAAAGCACCGGTTGCTTTGCTGATGATAAATTCCGGCCCCTGACCGCTCAGTATCAGCAACAGGAATATCGCCCCGAGCACGCGCACAGCGACCCAGCCCCAGGATGGCGCAAATAGCCTGCCAGCAAAACTGCCGGTCGTTGCCGCCGTGGGCCTCAGCAGCTTCATGCCAAGCGTCAGCACGGCAGACAAAGTGACAATGATGCCGAGCACATCAGGCATCCAGCTGCCGATGGTCTGTTTCAGCTGATTGGCCATCACCGCGACCGGGATTGTCAGGCCCTTCTCGGCGGGGATCGGTGTCATAAACAAAAACACACCGAGCAAAGATGGCAGCAACAAAACCAGCCAGTTGCGCAAAGTGGAGTAGTTTTCAGATGCAGGCATGATGAAATATCGATGTTGTCGGTTAAAGGCGGCACAGCCTAATCAAAAGCGGCGGTGCTGTCACGGGGCAATCCGTGCTCTGCGGCGGTTTGGCGAAAAATCAGCCATTTCAGCCTTAATAACGGCGTCCTGTTAACGCCTCTGCCATGTCAGTTCAGCTCGATAAAAGTTAAACCGATTTGGTATAAATCTTCCGATTCCTGCGTACAACGCACCACTTTTGCGTGGGCATCCAGCGGCACTACTGAGCTGTTGGTGGATTCCAGTCTTAAGTGGATCAGCGTGCCCATTTCCAGTGGCTCGTCAATTTCAACCGCCATACCGGTTGCACTTAAATCACGACAAATGCCGCTCAGCCCCCGGCCAGATTCCGGATCATTGATCATCATCTGTACTTCGGCATTCACCATCATCCGGAAGTAATTGCGTTTATCGTTTCTGTTCAGCATGTTCTGTCTCGTCTGAGTGCGACCGGTCTGTTATAAATCTTTCTGCTACAGCTGTAAAGCGCGCTGGTCAGCTCCACCCTGCAAGCTGCTCTATCTGCCACAGGATATGTTGTGCCGAAAATGGCTTTGGGATCAATCCCAAAGCGCCGGCCGCGGTTGCGGCTCGGGCGTCTGCCGGTGAATCCAACCCGGATAACATAATGACCGGAATGTCTGCTGTCTGCGGGTTGTGCTTGAGCAAGGTACACAAATCTATGCCGGTTAAGCCGGGCATCAGGATGTCCAGCAAAATTAAATCGGGTTTATCGTCGTGGATCTGCATCAAAGCAGCCTGCCCCTGCGCGGCATAACTGAGCTGGTACTGCCGCGCCGGCAAGGCCAGACGCAACAGGTCGAAATTAAATTGCTCATCGTCAACCAGCAGTACTTTTCTGGTACTGGCCGGATACACCGGGTTTGTCATGGGCCGGCTCCTTTTTTGCCACTTGCAAGGTTGTAGCTGAAAAAGTGCCGGCCGACAAGCCGCCTGCTACCTAAGCTCCTGTACCGCCAACAAAATCCGCTTCGATGAGATGGGATATGGTGTGCCAAGCTGTTGGGCAAATAATGATACTTTTAACTCTTCCAGCATCCAGCGGATCTCCCGGACCGGCTCAGGCAGGGTTTTACCGGCATATTTACCGAGCAGTTGCTGATAGGCGTCTGCGGCTTTTTGGTACTCGTGCATTTGCAAGCGGTCGCGTTGTGGGTCGACCGGCAGTTTTTCCAGCCGTTTTTGCAGCGCCTGCAAATATCGTTTGATGTCGTCCAGCCGGCCGGCGCCAAATTCACTGACAAAGCCTTTAAACAGCAGCGCATCAAGCTGCTGTTTTATGTCGGCATTGGCATAAGCCAGCGCCAAATCCATCCGGCCACGCAGTTTTTTACTGATCTCGTGTCCTACCGTCAGAATTTGTTCGACCTGCACCGCGATGGCAAGCACGGTGTCGCCGATCTCTGCGCGCACGCTGTCGCGCAGCTGCAGATATTCCTGCTGGTTATGTGGCCAGGACTGCTGAGCCACCAGATGATCAATACCGGCGGCAATACAGTCGTCAATCAGCTCCAGTACTTTGCCAAACGGATTAAAATACAGGCCTAACTTGGCTTTGTTTGGCAAATGGTCCTGCAGGTATTTGACCGGTGACGGCAAGTTCAGCAGTAGCAGCCGGCGCAGACCAAGCCGGGATTGCGCCGCGGCCTGTTCCGGGCTGTCCAGCAACTGGATAGCTACACTGGTTTTTTGGTCCACTAAGGCCGGAAAGGCTTTGATTTCATAGCCGGCCTGCAGTGCGATATATTCACGCGGCAGTTCACCAAAACTCCAGTCGGTCAGCTGCTGCTGTTCAATGCCCTGTTCTGCCACGCCACTTAAAGTTTCCTGTACCTGGCCCTGCAGTTGTTGCTTTAACAGCGCCAACGAGCGGTGTTGTGCTATCACTGCGCCTTTGTCATCCGTGACTTTAAAATTCATTTTTAAGTGCAGCGGCAACTCAGTGAGTTCCCAGGCATCTTCAGGAATAGTCACGCCGCTCATCCGCTTTAAGCGCTGTGCCACGGTTGTCAACAAAGCGCCATCGTCTGGGCTGACCGACTGTAATAACGCGTCGGCATAATTCGGCGCCGGCACAAAATTACGCCGGTACATTTTGGGCAGGCATTTAATCAGTGCCACTAACAATTCATGGCGAAGGCCCGGAATAAGCCAGTCAAAGCCCTGCTCTTCTACCTGATTGAGCAACGCCAGCGGAATACATAAGCTGACACCATCATCCGGTGCGCCCGGTGAAAAATGATACTCCAGCGGCAGCCGCAGATTGCCCTGGCGCCAGAATTCGGGATAACTGTCGTCGGTAATATGCTCCGCATCGTGGCGTTTGAGCATGTCGGGATCAAAATTCAGGTACTTGGCATCCCGCTGCTTTTGCGCTTTCCACCAGGTTTGGAAGTCGATGCGGTTATTGGCATGCACCGGCACTTTTTCGGCATAAAATGCCACCAGTGTCTCTTCGTCAACCAGAATGTCACGCCGGCGTGATTTGTCTTCCAGATCGGTTATTTCATCGATCAGGCGGGCATTGTGTTGCAAAAATGGCTCGTTTAAGCGTAGTTCCTGATTCACCAGCGCTTCGCGGATAAAAATTTTATGGCACAGTTCGGGTTCAATTTTGCTGTATTGCACCGCGCGTTTGCCGACGATGATCAAGCCATACAAAGTGACTTGTTCAAAAGCCATCACCGCCCCGCGCTTTTTCTCCCAGTGCGGTTCGCTGTAACTGCGGCTGACCAGATGTTGTGCCAGCGGCTCCACCCATTCAGGTTCAATCTTCGCGACCGTTCTGGCATACAGCTTACTGGTTTCCACCAGTTCTGCGCTCATCACCCATTTGGGCTTGCGCTTGAACAAATGACTGCCCGGAAACACATAAAACCGGCTTTGCCGCGCGCCCAGATAATCGGCCTCGGTGTCTTTACTGCCAATCTGGCCGAGCAGACCGGTCAGGATAGCTGTGTGAATACTCTGGTAGTCCGCTGCACTGCTGTTCTTTTTCAATGCCAGTTCATCACAGACCTGCGACAACTGCGCATATAAATCCTGCCACTCGCGTACCCGCAGATAATTCAGCAATTCCTGTTTACACAGCCGGCGGAACTGGTTGTTGCTGAGGCTGTCCTGCTGTTCCTGCAAATAGCGCCACAGCTTCAGCCAGCTGGCAAAATCAGAGTCCGGATCGGCAAAACGGCCATGCAGTTCATCGGCTTTTTGCTTTTTATCCAGCGGCCGTTCCCGCGGGTCCTGAATGGACAATGCAGCAGTGATCACCAACAGCTCGTCGAGGCTGTTACGCTCGGCGCCAGCCAGCACCATGCGTGCCAGACGCGGGTCTATTGGCAGACGGCTGAGCTGTTTACCAAGTGGCGTCAGCTGCAGACCTTGTTTACGCTCAGTTTTTAACGCGCCAAGCTCATCGAGCAGCCGCACGCCGTCGTTAATAAACCGGCTGTCCGGTTTTTGCAAAAACGGGAAGTGCTGAATATCACCCAGGCCAAGCGCCAGCATCTGCAGGATGACCGAGGCGAGATTCGTGCGCAGGATCTCAGGGTCGGTAAATGCATCACGGTTATTAAAATCGTCTTCACTGTAAAGCCGGATACAGATACCGGCGGCAACGCGGCCGCAGCGGCCTTTGCGCTGATTGGCGCTGGCCTGGCTGACGGGTTCAATCGGCAATTGCTGTACTTTGGAGCGATAGCTGTAACGCGACAAACGTGCCGTGCCGGGATCTATCACATAACGAATGCCCGGCACTGTTAACGAGGTTTCCGCTACGTTGGTTGACAGCACGATACGCCGGCCGGCATGACTCTGGAAAATACGGTTTTGTTCGGCCGCGCTTAAGCGGGCATACAGTGGCAGCACTTCAGTGTGTGGCAGCTTTAATTTTTCCAGCGCATCGGCGGTGTCACGAATTTCACGCTCACCGTTTAAGAAAATCAGAATGTCGCCGGGCGGCTCCCGGTAAAGCTCTTCGACGGCGTCAAAGATGGCCTGCAGCTGATCGGCGTCTTTGTCGTCCATCTCAGTCGCCGGCCGGTAGCGCACCTCCACCGGGTAGGTGCGACCGGACACTTCCAGTACCGGCGCGTCGGAGAAATGCCGGGAAAAGCGCTGCGGATCGATAGTCGCCGAGGTAATAATCAGTTTTAAATCCGGCCGCTTGGGCAGCAACTGCTTAAAATAACCGAGCAGGAAATCAATGTTCAGGCTGCGCTCGTGCGCTTCGTCGATAATGATCGTGTCGTATTGATTGAGGAATTTATCCTGCTGAATTTCTGCCAGCAAAATACCGTCGGTCATCAGCTTCACCAGCGTGTTGGCACCCGTGTGGTCGCCAAAGCGCACTTTGTAACCGACCTGCTGACCCAGCGGTACCGCCAGCTCGTCTGCCAGACGTTGCCCCACGCTGCGTGCCGCCAGCCGTCGCGGCTGCGTGTGACCAATCACACCGGCGACGCCACGGCCCAGCTCCAGACATATTTTCGGAATTTGAGTGGTTTTACCTGAACCGGTTTCACCGGCGATAATGACCACCTGATGGCTGGCAATGGCGGCTTTAATATCATCTTTACGGCCACTGACGGGCAACTCTGGCGGGTAACTGATGCGGGGCATCGCCTGAGCCCGACTCTGGCGGGCTTGTTGGGACTGCATAATGTCTGCATGTAATTGCGCATGCCGTTTCGGATCGGCGGTCTTTACCAGTTCACGGCCAAGGCGGCGCAGGCGGAACTGATCTTTATTCAGACAAAAAGGTACTGCGTCCAACAAGGCGCTGACCGGCAGCAAGCTGGCGACGGAAGATAACTCAGACAAAACACAACCCCCGTAAAAAGAAGGCGGCTATGCTAGCACAAACTGACAAAGCCGGCAGTGCCGGCTATGGTGCAATTGAACGGCAAAATCCGTAGCTCAGCTGACCTTGCGATAGTGAGAATGCAGTTCCTGATCAATTGCGCGCAGCACGTCGGTGCGGCTAATCACCCCTTGCAGCACGCCGTTATCATCAACGACCGGATATATTTTCGGCTTTAAACCAAGCATCAGCTGCGCCAGTTCAATGATGCCGCTGTTCATATGCACCGTCAGCACGTCTTTGCGCATTAAGTCGCGCACATACGCCAGACCTTCGTCATGGTAAGAACTGAGCAGCATCCGCGCCAGACAGTCCTGTTCTGACAAAAAGCCGACAACCTTGTGGGTAGAATCTACAACCGGACCACCGAGCTGCGCTGCATCGGTCAGCCGGTCAACTGCGGCTTCCAGTGTCATATCCTGATTAAACGTCACCGGATGGCGGTTCATATGATCAGACACTTTTAATAAGTTCATGCATCCCCTCCGAATCAAACTTCTGTTAGAAAGAAGGGGCTTTTAACAACCCCTCCGCCCAAGCTTAGTGCAAATTCAGCGGGATGCGTTGCGGTAAATCAATCTTTAAAGATGGCCACTTCGGCTGCTTTGCCTTGTTGCCGTTTCGCCCGGTACATGCCCTCGGCGTTTAAATGCCAGGACAGATTGCCGTCGTGGTCAACCACAATCACGCCGCCAAGGCCACCGACAGTTTTTAATTCCTGCATCACCTCGTCGGCCGCCGCTGCCGCGGTTTTCCCCTGATAGCGGACCCGGGCACAAATATCACCGGCGACCTGATAGCGGATAAAAAACTCGCCGTGACCGGTTGCCGACACGGCGCAGCTGTGGTTATCGGCAAAAGTACCGGCGCCAATCAAGGGGGCATCACCGATGCGACCGTACCGTTTCGCCGTCATGCCGCCAGTGGACGTCGCGGCAGCTAACAGTCCATTTTTATCGATGGCGACCGCGCCAACAGTGCCAACGTTCCACTCCAGCGGAAACAACGGGCTTAACCGCAACTGCGCCTGATGGGGTGTTTTATTCAGCGCTTTCAGCGCCTTTTGTAGTGCCTGATACCGAAACTCAGTATCAAAATAACTGTTGTCGACCAGCTCCAGCTGCTGCGCTTGGGCAAACTGTTCGGCGCCGCTGCCAGCCAGCAACACATGCTCCGAATGCTCCATCACGGCCCGCGCCAGTTTGATTGGGTTTTTCACCGTGCGCACACCGGCAACGGCGCCGGCAGCTCTGTTGTCGCCGCGCATGATTGCGGCGTCCAGCTCATGTTTGCCCTCAAAGGTATATACCGCGCCTTTGCCGGCATTAAACAATGGTGAATCCTCCAGCACTATCACTGCGGCACTGACCGCATCGAGGCTGCTGCCGCCTTTTGCTAACACCTGATATCCCTGGTCTACGGCATGTTTTAACGTCGTTTCATACGCGGTTTGCTGCGCCGCGGTCATACTGTCGCGGGAGATGGTGCCGGCGCCGCCATGGATCACAATACCAATTGGCGCGGCGATGGCCTCGCTGAGCAACAGCAGGCAGCCAACGCTGGCGGCTGCGATCATTTTATTCTGACGGAATATCATTGCAGGACTCCTGATAAAGTTCGAAATACCATACGTCAGTCCAGCAGCCGGCTGTCGGTGTTCGCGACCAAACTGCCGGCAATTGCGCCAGATCAAAGGCCGGTGAATAACAACAGGATATGCTTGTTTCGTTGATAATGACGCAAAGGAAACACACATGAGTCTGGAAAAACATGATTTAGTCCACGAGTTCCCGGAGTTTCGTGACAAAATTCATCAGCTGAAAACCACGGATCACCACTTTGCCCGCTTGTTTGCCGAGTACCATGATATTGACCACGAAGTATTTCGTCTGGAACAAGGTGCTGAAACGGCTGCCGATGATTATCTGGAACAGCGTAAAAAATTAAGACTAAAACTTAAAGACCAGCTGTATCAGAGTTTACAGCAAGCCTGATTACACACACGGCAGCCTTGCGCTGCCGTTGTTATTTGTTGTTATTTACAGTTGCCGGCGCGGCTGAATCCGGCATGCAGCGCGTCGGTTTCGGTGGCAAATAGCCGCTGGTTTTCTGGTTTTATCTGCTGATATCCGCTGCAATGCGGCAAATGATACTTTTTGCTTTTATTATTGCCACGAATAGTCATCGCACTGTTCTGGTCTTGCTGTTCCGTCACGCGGACCGGCGTTGTCGCGTGGTCTTCCGGCTGTGGCTGTGCTGATAAGTACCCCGGATACCAGCGTTTCTCCCCACTGACGAAGTCATTCTGATGACCCATATGCTGAGCGGTGCGCTGCATCAGCTCAAGCTCGCGCTGGTCAACCGGATCTTCATCATGCCAGCGTAAAAATAACTGTTGTTCGGCAGCGGACAATGTCAGCTGATAACGGTCGGCCATATAAAAATATATCCGCGCTATATCACCACGGACTTGTGGCCGCGGCTCTGCCAGCTGGCGACGGAAGTCAATCCGAACCGGACAGGCGCCATGTTGTGGCAGTGTCTGTGGCAGTTCAGCAAAACGAAAATGGGCCCGGTCGCCGTTGACCTCGCCAAGTGCCGGCCGAAGGTTAAATAAATCCGCTTCCATGGCACGAAAGCGGCTGTCCTTGTTGCCGCATTCTTCACGGCCGCCGGCTTTCCAGCACGCTCTGGCGGCACCAAATTGTTGCGCCGGAACGACATGCTCCCATTCGACTCTCTGGGCACGTGGGCCGTTCTTACGCACCTGATAACCGCAGCGCTTCAGGTCAAGCTGGCCTTTGCCGCCGACCCAGCGGATCGGGCAGTCACAATAAAAATCTGTTGGCTCGTCTGCATAAATCCGCAGGGCTAAGCGTTTAGCTGCATCAAAATCAGCCGGTGCCGCCGCCACGGTAAAGACCGGCATCAGCAGAGACAACATCAATAAAATTCTACCGCAATACACCGCAACCTCTTTACTGCTAATTTCAGGCCAACCGCAGGCCCGGCGCGCAGCATAACAGAAAGTTACTGCTTTTTAAGCCTCAGGCTTTGGCTTATACTGCCGCGATTTTTTCTATGGCCTGTTCAGTCAAAAGGACGCTGGTGTGAGCGCTGCAACTTTCTATTTCTATGATCTTGAAACCTGGGGCGCTGATCCGAAAAAAGACCGCATCGCCCAGTTTGCCGGCGTACGCACTAATCAAGCGCTGGAACCTGTAGGTACACCGCAAATGGCCTATTGCCAGCTGGCTCCCGATTATCTGCCGGCCCCCGCAGCAGTCCTGATCACCGGCATCACCCCACAAAAGTGTCAGCAACAAGGTCTGCCGGAAGTCGAATTTATCCGCCAGTTGCACGAACAACTGGCACAGCCGGGTACCTGTGTGATTGGTTATAACAATGTCAGGTTTGACGACGAGCTGGTCCGTCACACGCTGTTTCGTAACTACATCGACCCTTATGGCCGGGAATGGCAACATGGCAACAGCCGGTGGGATCTGATTGACGTGGTCCGTGCCTGTTATGCGCTGCGCCCCGAAGGGATCCAATGGCCGTTAAAAGAAGATGGTTCGCCCAGTTTCCGCCTTGAAGAGCTGACCAAGGCCAACGGCATCAGTCATCAGCACGCACATGATGCCAGCAGCGACGTCTATGCGACTATTGCACTGGCGGCGTTAATCAAACAGGCCCAACCCCGGCTTTTTGACTATCTGTGGCAACACCGGCAAAAGCAGGCGCTGTCCAGTCTGATTGATATCGCAGGACTGACGCCTTTAGTGCACGTATCGTCAAAATTCCCGGCGCAACAAGGCTGTTGCAGCTGGGTGGTGCCGCTGGCTTTTCATCCAACCAACAAAAACGCTGTGATTTGTTTTAATCTGCAGCAGGACCCGGCGATATTGTTGGACTTAACTGCAACAGAAGCGCAGCGCAGGCTCTATGCCAAGTCCAGTGAATTAGCACCGGATGAAGTGCGGCCGGCGCTGAAGCTCGTCCATCTGAATAAGTGCCCGGTGTTAGCACCGGCGAAGACATTGTCGGCTGAGCGTGCCGCGGCACTTGGTATTGACCGGGGTTTGTGTCTGCGTCATCTGGAGGTGTTGCGCAGTGCACACCAACAAATCCTGAGCCAGATCAACGAGATTTATCGCAATGAGCAACCTGCCCCCGCCTCGGCAAACCCGGATTATAGCTTGTATCAGGGGTTTCTTTCTGAACAGGACCGGCGTCTACTGCCGCAAGTGCATCAGCTGACACCGGCCCAGTTAGCGGTACAGCCGCCGCTATTTCAGGATGATCGGTTAAATCAGCTGATGTTTCGTTTTCGTGCCCGCAATTATCCGGAATCGTTATCTCACAGTGAGTTAACGCAATGGCAGCGCTTTTGCAAAGACCGGTTGCAATTTGGTACTGAGCAGCCGGCGCGCACCTTGGACGAATTTATCCTCGAGCTGGAGCAGTGTGCCGAAACACAACAAGACAACGAGAAAGCGTTGCTGCTGCTCAAGCAGTTATTCGGTTATATCAACAGTATTTAACAGATTTAGAACTTATTGAAACAGCACTGGCATGGCAATTTTTTGCCGTGTACACTAGTTAGCTGTACGCGTCGGTCAGCCGTAGTGTCAGTTAGTTTTACAATCGCTAATTTAGGTTGTGCATGGGATTGCAATAAACCATTAAAAACAATAACTTAAAAAATTGGCGTGCCATTTGCTATATCCGACAAATCGGACTCAGAGGTAACACGATAATGAAACAACAGAACCAAGTTCAGGATGACCACCAATCGCAGAGCAGTAGCACCAAAGCGTTGTCACGCCGCAAATTTTTATTGCAGGCAACAGCGGTTTCGGTACCTGCTGCGATGTCACTTAAAAGTGGCAATGCCTGGGGCTGTGTTAAATTAAACTGTGCGCCTGGCGAGGAAAGCCTGAGTAACTCCGGCTCTCAGGTGGCTTCTGTCACTGAAGGGCCGAATAAAATTTACGAGCGGCCACGCTGGCCAACAATGGATAATATCCGTTATGCCTTCACAGAGGATTTTGTGAAGTACTTGTTGGGTACTTACAACTTAGTGAAAGCGAAGAAACTGGCAGTTTGTACCGAAGGTACCGAAACGACCACAGTAAAGGGCAAAACAACAACCAAAAAAACATACGTATTTACACCACTGCCGTTTTCTGATTTATCAATGCTTTGGTGGGATTCCGCAAGTAAATGGGACTGGGACCATAAAGCATTAGTGAAAGTGTTTTCACGTGTACCAGGTGTTATGGTTTATAATGTCAGTAAAACCAGTAACCTGAATAAAACCTTCTACTCAACATCCAATTTAGGCTTTTCAGAGTATAACAAAGACAATACGCTGATGCCGGCTACTTACCGCGGTACAGTTATCACTGATACTACCTCTGCTAAGGTACTAAGCACTAATTTGCCGGCGACGTCCATCGGTACTTTGATTAAAGGCAGTACACTTGAGTCATACGTCGTTGCGGCTATTGTTGGCGCTTTATGGGAACGTCATCCGTCTTACAAAGGTGCTTTTGATGGTACCAACCCAAATCGAAACGACTACTGTTTTCCATCACCTGAAGAGCTGATTGCGGCTTATGATAAGGTTATTGCACGCAGTACCAGTGGCCGGAAGGAAGACGCAAAAGCCAAAGACGATATGTTATCGCTGTTTAAACTTTACATGGTCGGTATCAAATAGTTGAACGAATTGCCGGAATACGCCAGCGTGCTTGCTGGCGTTGTCTGCCTTGAACAGCGCTATCATGTGATGCCCTGTCCCGGTGAACAATTGTCGGTAGTGTTTGATCGTTGGAACCATGAAACCAAAGTTTTAGCTGATGGCGATGCGGTGTTAGCGTCGCCACGGCAATCCCTCTCAGACCTGCCGTAACGGTTTCTTTTTGTTCAAACTTCCTTTAGCATCCATGTTGGCTGTTTTTAGCTCAGTATCTAAATGCCTTGCGCGAGCAAACAGGCTGGATGGTTCAGTTGCGTTTGTTTGATACGGCAGAAGTTGTGGTGTCAGCACTACTGGCGCTTTGCAAAAATCTATCAGAAGCACCTATGAATCAGAGTTTTTCACTTGATCTGGCCCCTTTTAAATTTTTGGTTCACACCTCTGCGCCAGAGTTGTTTCAGCGTTTATCCGAATTATACCCACCGTCGGTACTGCAATCTGGACAAAACGACCTGATTTATGATTTTGAAATCCATTTCAAACGACGGTTTTGGCAACCTGGTGGCAGCCTCGCATTTCGGCTGGGCCAACAACACTTTCGCTTCGCCGATGCTGATCAGATTGGTCCGGTGTTTGAATGGGGTCTGAACTGGTGCGTTGCCACTTATCAAAGCCGTTATTTATGGATCCATGCTGCAGTTCTTGAGAAGGATGGCATGGCGGTCATTTTACCTGCGCCGCCAGGATCCGGCAAAAGCACCTTGTGCGCGATGATGATGTTGCACGGCTGGCGTTTGCTGTCGGATGAGCATTGCATGATTGACCCGGCAAGCGGTGATATTATCCCTTGTGTGCGGCCACTGAGCTTAAAAAACAATTCGTTGAGCGTGATGGCAGCACTGTATCCGCAGATCCCGCTGCGGCAAAGAACAGAAAATACGCCCAAAGGTACTATGGCTTATCTGGCGCCCAGCGAATTGTCCTGGGCGTCACGCACAGTGACAGCTAAACCCAGGCTGGTTATTTTTCCGAAATACAATGCCGAGGTTGACGGACTCACCGGCAGTATCTTCCCACCTTCAGCACTTTTTATGCAGCTCGCATTAAATTGTTTTAATTACAGTGTCATGGGTGAAACCGGCTTCGAAACCCTGCAAGCTCTAGTGCAGCAAGTGGAAGGCTTTAGTTTTGAATATAACAACGGTACGCTGGCGGTTCAGCAAATTGAGGCCTTGTTAAATGCAGAGTGAATGCATCGCTTTTTTGAAGTCACCGGCGGAATTTTGTCAGCATGCTGACAATGCCTGCTGGAGCCGGTTCATTCAGGAAGCCCGGCAATATGCATTGCTTGGCACTTGCTATTTTATTGCTCGTGAGCAACACCTCTGGGACCTGATCCCATCACAGGTGCAAGCGCATTTAACGTCAGGTTACCACTACGCGGAAAAGCAAAAAATCACCTTGCTGCATGAAATGCTGGCGCTGGAAAAAGTCTTCACCGACGGTGCTTTTCCGGTGTTAGTCGTGAAAGGCACAGCGTATCGTCTCGCTGGCTACCAATTCGCCAGAGGCCGGGTATTCTCGGACATCGACTTGTTAGTGCCGCCAGAGCATTTTACGCAGGCTCTGCATGTGTTAAACAATGCAGGCTACCTGGAAATGGCGATGTCCGCTTATGACCGACGTTATTATTTACGTTGGAGTCATCAGAGCCCGCCGTTAATGCACTTTCTTCGTGGCGCCAACATCGACCTGCATCATCATATATTCCCTGTTGCATCGCGCGAGGATATTCGCGTCGAATCCATGATATCCACAGCATTGCCGCTCAAGAATTCTGCTTTTTCAACGCCGGCTCCGGCATATTTATTTATGCATGCTGCGGTACACCTGTTTTATCAGGATGAAACACACAAACTGATCAAAGACTTGTGCGATTTGTACCAGATGTATCTGGAGGTCATGAAACAAGAGCCGGTCCAGCAGATCATCGACGCTGCACAAGCCTCGCAGGCTCAGGCTGCGGTGTTGTATGCCTTGCAAAGTCTGCAGCTGATCTTTGGTATCCGCTTGCCCGAAGAAGCAGCGCAACTGCTGCCATTTGCCAGCCGATATCGACAGTGGCAAATGCGATTTTTGCTGTCCCACCTGCTGGACAAGACTTCGTTCTGGCACCGCCCCGCCCATTTGGCCTGGGTTGTTCGTGGTCATTTACTGAAGATGGGGCCTTTTACTCTGCTGTATCATGCGGTCGCCAAGACGCTGGAGCAGCTGAAAGACCGGCGGACGCTGGGTCAGAAGCAACGTGAACTTGACGCACAGAGTCGTCCGGGAGATGCACATTGAATAATCGTTTGTTTGGCGTTTTTTTTAAGTTTATCCCGGCGTTGCTGCTGGCGTCATTGTTAACCCAGTGTGTTGCACCTGCATTGTTACTGGCTCCGCAGGGACAGCTGATGTGGGCATTGCTCAAACCCATGGTCGGCTTAGATCCAAAAGAAGCGAATTTATTTAAACAACCCTTGATCCAGTCCCGCCTGGAGCCGTTACTTGGCCCACACTATGGGACCGCTGTACAGTTGCTGGAAACGGCAGATCAGATCCAACAAGAAGGCCCATTGTTCTACGTGGTCTCGAAACATACGCCAGTACCTGAACTGGCGGAGAAAGCTGGATTTGTATGGAATTCGGAAACAAATCAGATGGCCGTATTGTTAGTATCTGGTGGTGCGCCGCAAATATTTGCGGAAAAACTGAATGAACAGATGGCTCAGCAAGTGCCAAGCTGGCCGGCTGAACTGACTGACTATACCGATCCGGAAAAACTGCAACAGCGTGCCCTGGCGCAGGCCACAGCTGAACTGAAAACGCAATTACCTGTACCTGCAGCTATTGCCCCGATCACCGACACTGTCACAGAGCTGAAAGATATCAAAGGGCAAACTAAGGCGTTATTAGAGCAGAAAAAACAGGCTTTAGTGACGCAAGCGACAGCCCCGGTTGCCAATGCGCAAATGGCGGTAGAACAACAAAAACAGCAACTACAAGATAAAGCCAGCCGGGCATTAACAGCCCCGGCAGATCTTGCACTGACGCAGGCGGCGCAAAGTGTTAAACCATTGCAAGCGCAAGCAGCGCAGGCCATTAATGCGCCGGTCAAAGATATTGTGTCGCAAGTAAAAATACCTGCCAACGGGCTGGAGCAAAACACTCAGCTGAGCGCTGACATTGTTGCTGACAGCAAAAAACCATTGCTTCAGCAGGCACAGACGGTAACCGAAACGAAAACACCGGCCGCGGCAACCGCATTGTTGCCAGAAGATGATCTTGCCGCAGAATTTGCGACTGAACAGCAAACACTGAAAAATGACAAGTCGGATAAAATCAAAGCGCTGCAACAGGAAATTTTGGCCTGCGAACAGCAATTAAGTCAGGCAACTGGTGTTGATGACATTAAAAAGTTACAACAAAAACTGCAGCAGCTCAGAGCAAAGCTGAAACTGCTGCAATCAGAACACTGAGTCAACACATCTAAGCAGCACTGGCAAAGGCCGTCACGACCCCGTCTTCTGCGGCCTCTGTCTCATGATCTGACGGATCACTTAATGGTTGATCTTCGTCTTTCGGTTTTTTCGCCGCTTTGGCTTTTCCCTGCAAGGCGGCGATTAACTCATCTTTGTTTTGTGCCAGATACATCGACAGGGTTTCGGTCTGTTGTTCATTCAGCAGCGCGCTGCGTCCCAACAAATCCCCCATCACTTCAGCCAGATCTAACATTTTGTCATAGGCATCGGCCTGTTGTTTGCTGGCAAAAGTCATTTTGGCTTCCCCGTCCCGTTCCACAACATATTGAATAATTACTGGCATGATTGGCTCCCCCGATTGAATACTGTTTATTTATACAGTTTAACTGTTTTTATGTCCAGTGGTTGATGCTGGTTTTTTTTCCAGGTTCGCCTGTGCTGATTAAATTCAGTAAGATAGCTCTGTCATTACAGGAGAAAACTATGGCTGTCTGGACCGAACGTCATTTGTCGTCACAAGGAAACCGTCCTGGCGATCACCGCTCGCCCTACCAACGTGACAAAGCCCGCATCCTGCACAGCGCGGCCTTCCGGCGTTTGCAGGCCAAAACCCAGATTATGAGTGTGGGCCAAAACGACTTTTATCGCACCCGGCTGACCCATTCGCTGGAAGCTGCGCAAATTGGTACTGCACTGGTCGCGCAATTACGCAACAAAACGACGGATCCGGCGCGTCGGCTGTTACTGCCCGATGACGCATTGATGGAATCTTTGTGTCTGGCCCATGATTTGGGGCATCCACCTTTTGGTCACGGCGGAGAAACCGCGCTGGATCAGAGAATGCGTAATTTTGGCGGTTTTGAGGGCAACGGCCAGACGTTTCGGATTGTTGGTAAACTTGAACCCTACACGGAATCCGGGGGGATGGATTTATGCCGCCGGACTTTATTGGGTTTACTGAAATATCCGGTCTTGCAGCCCCTGTCAGCTTTGCCCGGCCAGCATAAACCCAGCAAAGCGGTGTATCGCGAGGACAGTGCTTTGCTCGATTGGGTACTGGCACCGCTACAGCAGTCTGAGCGCGAGCTGTTTCAGCAGGTCAGTGTAGAAAATCACAGCCGTAAATCGCAACACAAATCGCTGGATGCGTCGATTATGGAGCTGGCTGACGACATTGCCTATGGTGTGCACGATTTGGAAGATGCGGTAGTCACCGGCACTGTCACAGCCGCACAGTGGCAGCAAAAACTGGCAGAAAGCCAGCTGTGTGCGGAGGACCTACAGTTTCTCGAGCTGGCCGGCCAGCATCTGTTCCGACCAGAGCACTATATCCGCAAAACGGCGATCGGCACGCTGGTGAACCGCCTGATCACGGCCATTGAATGGTCCGAAGCATTGCCACAGGCGCAGGAGCCATTGATCCGTTTTAATGCCGGCTTACCTGTGCGTGAGCACCAGATCCTGCAACTATTAAAAGGCTTTATCTATCAGTATGTTATTTTACATCCTGAGTTGCAGCAAAATGAGTATCGTGGTCAGCGCATCGTACAGGCATTATTTGATGCTTTTTCGGCTGAGCCAACCCGGTTGCTGCCGGCAAATACCCAACAGCGCTGGCGCCTGTTGTCTGAACAGGGTTGTGGCCAGCGTGCAGTCTGCGATTACATTGCCGGCATGACTGATGAATACGCCAGCCGGATGATGCAACGCCTGTATGGAGTCATGCCGTGAGCCGTGCCCCTCGCCTGCAGCTGTTTGCCGGACCGGCCGCGTATCCGCGGATCAAGCAGGATGGTCTGTTGCCACAGGATGTGAAGATGCTGGTTGGCGCCAGCGGCGGACCTAAGTGGTTCTGTCTGTTTGGGCTTGACCAATATCTGCTCAGTACTTTTTTTAAACACCGCCAGGCACCACTGGAATTGCTTGGCAGCTCCGCCGGCGCCTGGCGTTTTGCTTGCTTTGCGCAAACTGATGGTGCTGGCGCCTCACGCCGCTTTTGTGAGGCTTACCGGCGTTTATGTTACCCGGTTAATGCCCCCATCGCCGAAGTGACCGCCATCTCTAAAACGGTGCTCGATGCGGTATTTCCGACCCCGGCGCATGTCAGTCAGGTGGTGAGCAACACGCAAATGCGGCTGAATTTTATTGTCGCACAAAAACTCGGGCGGCCTTTTGCCAGCAGCCGCATCGGTCAGCTCGGACAAATAACCACGGCGGCAGCGGCTAATCTGTTGCACCGGCCCTGGCTCGGGCGTTTTTATCAGCGCCTGTTGTTTTCGCAAAAACACAGCAGCCTGCAGGTACCGCCAGACCTGCCAACTAAGCGTCAGGTGCTGACGGCAGCCAACCTGCAAGCCGCTCTGCTCGCATCCGGCTCCATTCCTTTAGTGCTGGACCCGGTCACTGAAATCGCCGGTATGCAGCCAGGTCAGTACATTGACGGTGGTTTGACCGATTATCACTTTGCCTGGCCCTTTCAGACCGACGGTTTAGTGCTGTTTCCGCACTTTTATCCGTATGCCAGCCCAGGCTGGTTTGATAAGGCGCTGCCATGGCGCCGCGCCAGGCCACAGCAGTTCAGTCAGGTTGCGATGTTATGTCCGACGCCGCAATGGGTTGCCAGCCTGCCTTACGGCAAAATTCCGGACCGCACCGACTTTGGCAAATTACCGGATGCCAGCCGTATCGCTTATTGGCAGGAAGTCACTGATCGTTCGTTTGAACTGGCGGAGGATTTGGCCGCAGGACGTTTTCTGCTGCGGCCATTAGGCTGATATAAATCGAATGAAGCAGCAGCGTCTGCCACGCTGCTGCTTATTTTTGTTGCTATGGCTTAAAAACTTACTGCGAGGGTCACACTGGCACTGCGTCCGGCGCCTAACAGATAGGCGCCCTCACTGCCGCCGCTGATATGCGCTTTATCGGTCAGGTTATTGAGGACGAAGTTAATGTCCAGCGAGTTGAATAACTGTTGCCCGGACAACACTTTGTTATAGCCGAGGTAGGCATTCCACAAAGTATGGCTGTTGATCACATCTTTGTTCCATACCTCCTGATTTGCCACATAACTGTGCTTGGCTGCGCCAAAATAGTCGCCCTGATACTTGGCACCAATCCCGGCCCGGTAATTCTCTTGCTGATAATCCAGTGATACAGCCAACATCCGTCGTGGGATCCCGGCGATTTCCTGACCGGCTTTATATTCAGATACTTCAACTTTTTTGCCGGCAGAATTTGTTTTTATACCCAGGACATTTTCTGAATAGGTTGAGTCATTCAGCGTCAGCGCAGTGGTCAGATTAAACTGCTCAGTGATATGCCAGTTCACGCTGCCTTCAAAACCTTTTGAATCAACTCCGCCGATATTGTCATAATCAGCGTCGCCCGCTGCATCGTAGTTCGGCGTCCCGTCCGGATTGGTCTGGTAAGTTAACAAAGCAACCCGGTTATCAAATTTTACCTTGTACAGGGTTGCGGACAGATCAAATGTCTGTGCGGCATATCGCAAGCCCAGCTCCAGATTGTCAGCCGTTTCCGGTTCCAGATCAGCCAGCGCACTGGCTTTTTTCTTTTCGAGCACTTTGTCAGAGATCGCCTTAAAGTTCTGGGCATAACCGGTAAAAATTTCCATTTGCTCAGTCAGCTGGTACACCAATCCGACACTTGGCAGTAACTTTGAGTCACTGTCGATTTTGTCCTGCCCCAGTGTGTTGAGCAGATCTTCCCGTTCCACATTGACAAAATACTGCTGAACTCCGACGGTCAGTTGCAGTGCGTCCAGGGTAATGTTGTCCTGCAAATAGAATTTTGCCACGTCATTGCGATAGTCATCATCCAGCTGTACCCAATAAGGCTTTTCGTCATAATAGTGATAGATTTTGCTATCGGTTACCGCGTGCCAGTCACGCAGCTGATTACGCTCTTGTTGTTCCAGCCACAGGCCGCCGCGGATCTGATGGCGATCTAACAGCCACTGAACATCAGCCATGCCACCGTAGCGGGTTTTATCGTAGTGAGTGTGACGATACGAGGAAACGCGTTTGGCTGCTGTGACATCTGCTTTGGGGTCAAGAATAGGCCGGCCCTGCAGATCAACATACTTGTAAGTGATTGATTTTAAGTTACCTTTGTTTACTCTGTTGCCATTGGCATCGACAACATAATGCTGATATGGCGGCAGCCAGTCACCCCGTCCGCTTTGCTGGTGCAGATATGGCGTGACCGCCAGCGTCATGTTATCTGACAGGGTAAATTCAGCTTTGACATAACCAAGCGTGTTTTCCCGTAGTGTTGACCAGGCTTCCGCAAAGTTCTGGTCAATCTCCGGATCGCCCGTCCAGACATTGGTCAGGCCATCCCAGCGTGGCGTCTTGTCAAAATGGCTCAGTGAAACCGGCTGATAGTTATCTTCGTGAGTGTCATCATAAGAAATACGCGCAGTGATTGTGGCGTTGTCCAGCACAGTGACGGATTTCGCTTCAGCATGCAGGCGATCACTGTAGCCATTGCTGCCTGTGCCAATCCAGCGATTATTAAAGCTGTCCGATAAGCTGGCATAAGCGGTGGTATTGCCGAAAACCTCGCCAGAATCAAAGCGGATAAAATCGCGCCGGGCATTAAAGCTGCCACGGGTGAAACCATAACGTGCGCCCAGATCCGCTTGCGGATTGTTGCTGACAAAATTCAGCGTGCCGCCAAGCGCATCAAGCGATGCTGAGGCTATATCCGCAGCGCCCTGACCAGCTTCCACCAAAAGAGTGTTTTCGACGTCCAGATAACGGTTGGCCTTACTGCCACCGGCATAGGCAGAACCGCCGTTGGGGATACCGTCGATAGTGATACCCAGCTGTTGGTCGGCGCGGTCGATCACAAAGCCGCGCATGCTGACTGTCGTCGTATAGTCGTCTGCGCCAAATGCGTCGCCTTGGCTTACATGCACGCCTGGCAGATTGTTGATTAAATCCATAACGTTACCGATCGGTGAGTGCGCGAGTTTTGCAGTCTCAGCGGTGACATTATTGGCATAACTCACTTTTTTTCCGCTGACCGTCAGCACTTCAATAGCAGCTTCTGCCGCAGCCGTACTTTCTTCGGCCTGGATTGACAGTGACTGACAGGCCAGCAGGACTGCAACAGCAATAGGATTCAAACGGGTTATAAACACAGGAAAATCTCCCAAAATTTCAGCGTTATCATGGTCTTTTTGATGCTCGGAGTTACTCCGGCGGCGCCTAATAATGGGGAGAAAACATGACTTTAATATGCCATCTACGTGACATTATTAATTATTAAGTAACATTTTACTGCTTGATACTGTGCTCTTTGCTACGGTGAAAATCGCTTCATGTCGGTATAAACACAGGCAATTTCGAATGTTGTCCAACAACAGACTGCACCACCAAAGACCTCTGTGACCTTTGATGGTGCAAAGCGTTATGCGCTATTCACATGCTTTGCCACAGGTTCCCAACGTAACTACATCAGTGGCAGGATAACTCGGGAAGTTTGTCAGCCGGTGAAATGCGATCGATTTGATCAGGCTTTGCTGCGTTAAAAGTCCGGCGGTCCAGTCTGCAGGCGAGCGTACTTCACTCCCCGCAGCTGTCGGCAAGCGGGTGTTATAAGTGCGTATTGACGGGTCAAAATAGATCACAGGACGATTAAAATAGCTATCAAGATGCAACACATGAAGTCCGTTGCCCTGTGCATTGCGGTGCAAACCAATGGCAAGGTTCATCCCGTCTGTCAGCTGATCCAGCGCAGCTAAAATTGGCATGGCTAACTGACGCTCCGCAGCACGAACCTTAGCAATGACCGTCGGATGTTCCATTAACTGCCGGGTGCCAACTAACTCATGCGCTTGCGTCACTGGCAGCTGCGCCTGAATAACCTCTGCCAGCATGTCGTCAACTTTGGCTTTTGCCTTATCTGCCGCGAAGTAGCTAACCGCTTTGTTAACTAATGGCAGACCGAGCATCCCAGTACAATTTGCCTGAACATTGCTTTGATACTCAACCTGAACACCGTTCAAATGACCGCTAAAAAAATTGTATTGGGCATGTAACACAATATCCCGCACAGAAATATCCAATTTTAATGTTGGGCACAGCACCGCGATGCCATCAATACCGATCCGCGTGACAACACTCAAGCCGGTAAACTTGCCATTCAGCACCTGGGTCCCGCTATATGACAACTCCAGGCGCAGGTTATCTGTGTTCAGATCTGTACTGTAGAATCTTGAGATCTCCGGTGTGTTTTGCATCTCAGTCATTATTTTCTGTTCAATGACTGCTTCAGTGTGCCCGATTTTTTGAAAAAGTTGGTCGGCTAAATTTCCGACAGGTACTACATATCGCTGTTGATGCGGAACAAATGTACCGGTTGGACGGGTGAAATGCAGCTCGGTGGACGCTGCCGATACTGCATAAGACTGCAGTGATATGGCCGCTGCAAACATATAACAAAAACAATGACGCATAATTAATTTTCCTATTTTAGGTCAGAACATTTGTCTGGCTCAGCGCCAGGACATTGTTAATAGAATCATTAATTAATTTCATTTTATTAACGTTTTTGTTAATTTTGGCAATATTCACTGCAGAAAGACGTTGTTTCAGCCGGCTGGTACAGCCGACAGCAGCTCGGTTTGATGAAGATGCTGGTTTTGCGGTGTATCGCGACATTTGATTGGCGGAAAGTGGAGGATAACTGAGGCTTGCAGGTAATCATAAAACTGCGGGTGATAAGGCTGCACCTGCCTGCTCAGCCGTATTGCAACGGCTGGCAGGCCAGCAAAATCTGCTTACTCCTGATGCGCTGCGAGGTGCAGCTGTTTGTCCGTTTTCCCGCGGCTGAACCTGGCCTTGAGTTTACGCTTCATGGTCTCCAGACTATCGTAGAAGGTCGGCACCACCAACAATGTCAGAATTGTTGAGGTGATAGTGCCGCCAATCACAGCAATCCCTAACGGACGATAAAAACCTGAGCCTTCGCCTACACCGATAGCCACTGGCAGCATGCCGGCGACCAATGCAAAGGTTGTCATCAGGATAGGACGCAAACGCTCACGGCCCGCTGCAATTAATGACTCTTCCAGCGACATGCCTTCGAGCTGCTCTTTTTTCCGGGCACAGTCGACCAGCAGGATGGCATTTTTCGCCACTATCCCCATCAGCATCACCACACCTATCAAACTCATCAGGTTTAGCGTTGAGTTGCCAATCAGCAAGGCCAGCACCACGCCAATCAGTGACAGCGGCAGGGACATCATAATTGCCACCGGCGCCATAAAGCTGTGGAACTGTACGACCAAAATCAGATACATCAGCACCACCGCAAGGCCCAATGCGCCAAAGATGCGGCCGAATACTTCCTGCTGATCGCGGCCTTCGCCACCGACCACCAAATCATAGCCGGGCGGGAAATCAATTTGTTTCGCAAGCTTCATCGCATCAGCGAATACTTCACCAAAACTGCGCCCCTGTACGTTGGCAGTCACTGCCATCATAGTTTCACGGTCCAAATGTTCAATCAGGGCCGGGCCTTTACCCAAAGTGACGGTTGCTACCTGCTCCAGCGGCACTAAAGCGCCGGTTTTACTGGACAACAATGGCAGTTGCTCTAAATCCGCCACTGTCGCCCGTTCTTCCGGCCGTACCCGAACAAAGACGTTACGGGTTTCACCGGTCGGGTCGACCCAATCGCCAATTTCAGCACCAGCAAACGCCAGTCGCATCGCATTGGCGGCATCGCTCATCGACAGGCCAACACTGGCGGCCAGTCCCCGGTCAAACTCAACCTGCAATTCTGGTTTTGGGTCCTGCGCTGACAGACCAACATCCACTGCGCCTGGCACTTTTTTCAGCTTGGCGACATAATCCATCACTATGCCTTCAAGCACCCGGGTCTCCGGACCGCGGAACTGAATTTGCAGCGGTTTGCCATCACCACCACCACCGCCGCCTAAATCTGCAGACACGGTAAACTCAGCACCCACTAATGACTTAATTTTGCCGCGCACTTCTTCAGCAATCTGTTTGGCACTGCGGTTGCGGTCTTTTTCCGGCACCAGCCGGACAAACACCTGGGCCCGGGTGATATTGCCCTGCACGCCGATGGTGGTCTGGGTATAGCGGTGTTCCGGCAACTGCTGGGTGATCTCGGCAACCTGCGCCGCCTTAATCCGGGTGTAATCGATGCTGGCTTCACTCGGACCGCGGATTGACACAATAAAAGCGCCGTTATCGGTGTCCGGCATAAAGCCTGAACCGCCAAATTTGCCTTGCAAAAATAACGCGCCAAAGAAGCTCAGAAACGCCAGTGACCACATGGATTTACGGTGTTTCAGTGCCCAGCCAATCAGCCGCGAATAACGCTCGGCCTGATGATCAAACCAGATATTAAACTGCTGAAAGACCTTACCCAGGCCACGGCGCTGTTTGTTTTTATCATGATCAGGGTCATGCCAGTACGCCGACATCATCGGGTCGATGGTGAACGAAATAAATAACGACACTAAAACAGAACAGGCCACTGTCAAACCAAACGGCTTAAACCATTGCCCGGTAATACCATCCAAAAAGGCGATTGGAATAAACACCGCGACAATTGACATCGTGGTCGCGATCACGGCCATCCCAATCTCGCGGGTGCCGTCGCGGGCCGCTGTCATATTGTCTTTGCCCATTTCCATATGGCGTACGATATTTTCCCGCACCACAATCGCATCATCAATCAACACGCCAATGGCCAGTGACAGACCCAATAACGACATGAAATTCAGCGTAAAACCACAGGCCCAGACCGCGATAAAAGATGCCAGTACCGAAGTCGGCAGTGCCAGTGACGTGATGAGCGTCGACCGCCAGGAGTTTAAAAACACAAACACAACGACGATGGTCAGTAAGGCGCCAAGACCCAGTGCCTCGGTGACATTTCGCATACTGGCCGCGACGTCTTCCCCCTGATCCGACACAATCACCAGTTCAACTTCTTTTGGCAGTGTTTTGTTGATTTCTTCCAGTTTGGCTTTGATCTCGTCCGTCACAGAAATCGTCGACGCTTCACGGGCTTTGGTGATATTGATGCCTAAGGCTTTTTTGCCATTAAAAAATGACAGCCGGCGCTGCTCGGCCCCACCGTCCACAATGTCGGCTATCTGCCCGAGCCGGATGGCCTGATCACCACTTTGTTTGACCACCATCTGGCGGAATTCGCTGACATCTTTCAGCCGGCCTTGCAAACGAATACTTTGCTCTTCCAGACCATTGACGACGCGGCCCACCGGCGCGGCCAGGTTTTGTGCCCGCAGCGCGTTGACCACTTCCTGTGCCGATACTTTGGCTTCGCGCATCGCATGGCTGTTGAGGAACACGGTCATTTCACGTTCCAGCTCACCCTCCAGCTCCACCAGTGCCACACCAGACACCGAACGAAGCTGCCGGCCAATCTGGATCTCGGCCAGACGCGACAACGCCAGCGGCGTCAGCACATCTGACGACAACGCCAGCGACATCACCGGTTGGGCGTTCGGATCGGCCCTGTTGATAAAAGGTTCTTTCATTTCCGTCGGTAATTTATCCCGTACCGTGGAAATACTGTCGCGCAGTTCCTGGGCGGCAGCCGTCAAATCTTTATCAAAATCAAAGAATACAACTATGGTGGCACTGGATTCGCGCGCATAGGAGCGGATATCACGAATGCCCTGAATGGTCGACATGGAGTCTTCCACCCGGTTTAAAATTTCCCGCTCAACGGTTTCCGGTGACGCGCCCGGATAAGGCACGTTCACCACCAGCACGGGCGGCTGTACATCGGGGAACTGGTTGGTCTTGAGGTTTGTCAGGGCGAAATAGCCAAACAGCATCAGCGCGATGGTAACGACCACCACCACCAAAGGGCGTTTAATACTGAAATCAGATAAGATCATGCTTATTTCCCAATGGCAGGCTGATTGGCATCAGCGGCTTTACTGGCCACTTCAGTGTTCGCGTCGATGGTCACTTTAATACCGTCTTTGAGCGCACCTTGTGGATGGCGCAGAATTTGCTGACCTGCGGTGACACCACTTAGCACCTGCACAGTGCCAAAGCGTGGATCTGTGGCGCCGGTTTCAACGGCAGTTTTCACCAGAGCATTGTCTTTTAACAACCAGACAAACTGCAGATCACCTTCGGTCACCAGGCTTGATGGTGACAACATCAGGCTTTGTTGCTGTTCAACTGCAATAAAGCCTTCGGCATAGAGGCCAGCGACAAAAGAATGCTGGGCCGCCAGTTTGACAAATACCTGCACCTGGCGGGTTTGTTCATTGGCCTGCGGGTTGATGCGCTCAATTTCACCGTCAAAGCGCTGCCCCGGATAACCATTGACCTTAAAACTGACTGTAGAGCCCACTTTAACCGCGCCAACCTGATCGGCGGCAATAAATCCCTCAAACCGCATACTGGCCGGATTAATTAAGACCAGCAGCGCTTTACCAACCTGCGCGGTGTCGCCGGACGACACTTTACGCACAGCCACGACGCCGTCAAACGGCGCCCGGACTTCAGTTCTTTCTAATTGCTGACGGGCTTCGACGGTACGGGCTTTGGCAGAAGCCAAGTCAGATTGGGTCTGATTGGCTTTGATCTCAGCAGTTTCTAATACTTCAGCCGTCACCAGATTCTGCCGGCTTAATTTCTGCATGCGTTTTAACTGGCGCGTGGCCTGATCTGCGGCCACAGCCGCAGACCGTTCGGCCTCCTGGGCAGACAACAACTTATCGCGAAAAGTGGTTTGATCCAGCTGCACCAGCACTTCGCCGGTTTTAACCAGATCGCCATTGTCTTTTAACACCCGGGTGACGATACCGCCAACTTCGGCGTTCAGTTCGGCCTTAATCACCGGCTGCAAAGTACCGGAGATCATCGGACCTTGCGACAGCTCGCTGTTGGCAATGGTCACAATGTCCTGTGCCACCAGCTGCAGGCTGGATAAGGTGTCGTCGGTGCTTGTTGTTTCTGCTGGCTTGGAGCAGGCATTTAAGGTCAGCGCCAGGGCGACTGCCAACATTGTCAGTTTTGGTAGAGCTTTCATACACCGGCTTCCAGATAATTTTGAGAAATATGTCTGCAGCCTAGTCTATAGAAAGCGCTCACAAAGCCAACAGCCTAAACAGTAACAAGTTATGTCAGTGTGACCTTTGATTAGTCATTGATTTCACGCCACAAGTCGCGTCGCGGCTTTGCACGGCAAGCGCGGTAAAATCGGTAAACACCCCATCAACACCCTGTTGATAACGCTGTTGCAATTCAGCAGTCAGCGTCGGGACGCCCGCCGGCAAAAACTGGGTTTCGGCGCGAAAGGTGTAGGGATGTAACTGCAGGCGATGTGCTTTTAGCTGACTGTGCGACAGCAACGGTTGTTGTTGTGCAAACCACTGTTCTTTCCATGGCCCAATGCCATCGGCATACTGACTTAACAGCTGTAGCCCCGCCGGGGTTAACAAATCGCCGTAGTGAAAACCGTTTTTTTGCAGCAGCGCCTTTGCCTCCGGGGGCAATAACATCAGGTTGGCGGAGTTCCGCAAATCCCAGGGCTCAGCAAAGTTTGACGCCGGATACAAGGCAGTACCGCTGATATCACCAAGCAACTGTACCAGCTGCGCATTCACCTGATATTGCTGCAGGCCCTGCTGGCGCATCCACCATAAATTCGTGATTTCAAATGACTGGATATAAACCGGGTAATGATGCTGTTGTTGCCAGCGCCCCAACTGGCGCAGTAATAATACCGAGATATCCCGCCGGATCGGGGCGCCGTCCAAGTAGCGGCCTTCATGCAGAAAATAACTGGGATGTTTGGTCTCAAGGTAAAGCCCGACCTGGCGTCCGCTATGTTGTTCAAAGCGCAACACCAGCTCCATCACTTCTGCCAACGTTAAAATCCCATCTTGATCGTTATAGCGCGCGCTGGCCGGGCGCAAATCGGGTTTGGATTCACGCAGCCGCAGCTGGCGCAGTTCGGCCAGACTGAAGTCTTCGCTGAACCAGCCGGTGACTTGCACACCATCGACCACTTTACTGACTTTACGCGAGGCAAACTGTGGCAGCGCTGCCACATTGGTGCTTTGGCTCAGCTCGTTCTCATGCCGACTGATTAATACGCCGTCCCGGCTTGGTACCAGATCGGCTTCAATATAATCGGCGCCCTGCACCATCGCCTGCCAATATGCGGTCGCGCTGTGTTCCGGATATTCGCCACTAGCGCCACGATGGGCAATGACCAGCGGCCACACCGGACATGCGGCGAGCGTGTTCAGACTGCACAACCATAAAAAAAACCAGCAGACACGCATTAGAAAGTCTCCAAAGCTGAAAAGACTCAGAGACTAACGCGGCCAAATGACGGCGGTATGACAGTAAAAAGCGCAAATTCAGTCGTTCAGACAGCGCGCCAGATAAACCGCATCAGGACCGTAACTGCTAAGTGCAGTTGCAGCCGCAGCAGATAAATCTGCAACCGCGTCAAATTGCTGCTGTTGCCAGAAAGGCGCTGAGTTCTGTACCGCCACCAGGGCGGCGTACGGTAAACCAAGCGTGATGGCATAATTCAGCGCCTGTTGCAGTAATGCGCTGGCAACGCCCTGGCCACGTGCATCCGGACTTACCGCCATATCGTGCAGATACAGGCAGTTAGCCTGTTCGTACTGGCCAAATTCTGCACCAAGCGGATTAACCTGGCCCAGACGTGAGGGATAGGTAAACAGATAACCCCAGATCTTGTCCTGATAGCAAGCCAGCCAACAGGATTGTGGATACAACATCAGCCGTTTGGCAACGACCTGCGGGGATTCATAAAATTCATCTGCATAACAGTGGTCCTGTAGCCGGACCACTGCTCTGAGATCTGCGATTTGCATCAGACGGATGTGAAACATAACTCTTTGGTCTGCGACTGGCGCAGACACCTACTGCGTGAAACTATTCGATTGCTTTTAACAGCGTTTTGTCCAGACCATCGGCGGTCAGCAGTTTAATGACTGCATGACAGTGATCAATAGTAAAATCACCGTCTTTGATTTGGGCATTTAACGCATCGCGGCGTTTTTGCACCACGCTGTTTAACATACCGGAATCGATACTGCCTTTGGTTTTTGCATCGAGTTTATCCAGCCACGGATACAAGGTACTCTCTGCTGCATACGCATCTTTGCGCACTGACGGATGAAAATCCTGACAGGCGTTCAGATTGAGCAAATAGAAATTAAGATAACCAGCAACTGTGACTAACTTATAATCCTGATCTGCTGCCTGAACCGGCAGCAAGCTGCTCAGAAGTAATCCCGCTAAACACCATTTTTTCATCGGAAGCATCCCGCTTAAGTTGCGACATTTACTCAATCTAATCAGAAAAAACTGAATTTGCAATCAAGTGTAGAAAAATCAATAAGGAGCAGCAGCCAATATCACACCGGCTGCTGCAACTATTTTACCGGCTGGCCGGGACTCTGACCCAACCTTCCATCAGCACCCGGGCGCTGCGACTCATGATTGCCTTGGTCACCTGCCACTGTCCGTCCTGCAACACCGCTGCGGCGCCAACCCGCAAAGTGCCGCTGGGATGACCAAAACGCACCGCAGTGCGTTCACCGCCGCCGGCGGCAAGATTGACCAGTGTGCCGGGGATCGCCGCAGCGGTGCCAATGGCCACCGCACAAGTCCCCATCATGGCATGATGCAGTTTGCCCATCGACAGTGCACGTACCAGTAAATCCACATCGGCCGCCCCGACCGCTTTGCCGCTTGATGCAACATAACTCTTCGGTGCGCTGACAAAGGCAATTTTTGGCGTGTGCTGGCGGACAGCCGCTTCGCTGATGTCTTTAATCAGGCCCATCTGCAATGCGCCATAAGCGCGGATGGTTTCAAAGCGTTCCAGCGCTTGGGCATCGCCATTAATCGCCTCCTGCAATTCGGTGCCCTGATAACCGAGTTCCGCCGCATTGAGGAAAATTGTTGGAATGCCGGCGTTGATAAAAGTGGCGGCAAAGCTGCCAATACCAGGAACAGTCAGTGTGTCCACCAGCTGGCCGGTCGGAAACATCGCACCACCGCCTTCGCCTTCATCCGCCGCCGGGTTCAGAAACTCCAGCTGTACTTCGGCGGCCGGGAAGGTCACGCCATCAAGCTCGAAGTCGCCGTCTTCCTGCACCTGACCGCCACGCATCGGGACATGGGCGATGATGGTCTTTTGAATATTGGCCTGCCAGATTTTCACCGTGGCAAGGCCATCTGCCGGTAATGTCGCCGCATCAATCAAACCAGATTGGATGGCAAAAGAGCCGACCGCTGCCGACAAATTGCCACAGTTGCCACTCCAGTCGACAAAGGCTTTATCAATCGCTACCTGACCAAACAGGTAATCGACGTCATGATCGGGCTGATTGCTTTTGCTCAGGATCACAGTTTTGCTGGTGCTGGAGGTGGCGCCGCCCATGCCATCGATTTGTTTGCCATATGGATCCGGGCTGCCAATCACCCGCAGCAACAAGGCATCCCGCGCCGGCCCCGCGACTTGTGCCGCCGTAGGTAAATCCTGTAAGCGGAAAAACACGCCTTTACTGGTGCCACCACGCATGTAGGTGGCCGGAATTCTTAACTGAGGTGCATAACTCATCAGATCACCTTAATTCTCAAATGAAACAGCCGGCGACGAGGCCGGCTTTGCTCTGTTACAGATTGCCGCCTAAGAAATCTTTGGCGAACCGTTGCAACACGCCGCCAGCGTCGTAGATCGACACTTCTTCGGCGGTATCCAGCCGGCAAGTCACCGGCACCTGCAGCGTTTCCCCGTTTCTGCGGTGGATCACCAGAGTCAGCGTGGTGCGCGGCAGACGTTCACCAACAACATCAAAGCACTCTGTGCCATCCAGCCCAAGCGTCAGCCGGTTTGTACCCGGTTTAAACTCCAGTGGCAACACCCCCATACCAACCAGGTTAGTGCGGTGAATACGCTCAAAACCTTCGGCCACAATAGCTTCCACCCCCGCCAGCCGCACGCCTTTGGCGGCCCAGTCACGACTGGAACCCTGGCCATAATCGGCACCGGCAATGATGATCAGTGGCTGTTTGCGCTGCATATAAGTTTCAATGGTTTCCCACATCCGCTGGACTTTGCCTTCCGGCTCCAGTCGCGCCAGTGAACCTTGTTTTACTTTGCCATCCACCAGCGCCATTTCGTTGATGAGCTTTGGATTGGCAAAAGTGGCGCGCTGCGCCGTGAGATGGTCACCACGGTGGGTGGCGTAAGAGTTAAAGTCCTCTTCCGGCAGGCCCATTTTGTGCAAATACTCACCGGCAGCACTGTCCAGCATGATGGCGTTGGACGGTGATAAATGGTCGGTGGTGATGTTGTCGCCCAAAAGCGCTAACGGCAACATGCCGCTGAGTGTGCGCTCACCGGCCAAAGCACCCTCCCAATAAGGGGGACGGCGGATATAAGTACTTTGTGGTCGCCAGTCATACAGCGGACTGATGTTGTCGCCATAATCGACATCCAGCGCAAACATCGGCTCATACACCTGGCGGTATTGTTCAGGTTTGACGCTGGCCGCCACAACGGCATCGATTTCAGCATCAGTTGGCCAGATATCTTTTAACCGCACCGGCTGACCCGCCGCGTCCGTTCCAAGCACGTCTTTTTCGATATCAAAGCGAATGGTGCCGGCGATGGCATAAGCCACCACTAAGGCTGGTGAGGCCAGAAATGCCTGCTTGGCATATGGATGAATGCGGCCATCAAAGTTGCGGTTACCCGACAATACTGCGGTGGCGTACAAGTCACGCTCGATCACTTCCTGTTGAATAACAGGGTCCAGCGCGCCACTCATGCCGTTACAGGTGGTGCAGGCAAAACCAACAATGCCAAAACCCAGCGCTTCTAAATCTGCCAACAAATTGGCTTCTTTTAAATACAGCTCCACCGCTTTGGAACCGGGTGCTAGCGAACTTTTCACCCAGGGTTTACGTGTCAGGCCACGCTTGTGCGCGTTACGCGCCAGCAAGCCGGCGGCAATGACGTTACGCGGGTTACTGGTGTTGGTACAGCTGGTAATTGCGGCGATAATCACCGCGCCATCCGGCATCAGGCCTGGGGTATTTTCGACCACGCCACTGATGCCTTTGGCGGCCAGATCTGTGGTGGCGACACGGGCATGTGGATTCGACGGGCCGGCAATGTTGCGTACTACTGTCGACAAATCAAAACGCAGCACACGCGGATACACCGCAGTGGTTAAGCTGTCAGCCCAAAGGCCCGCCGTTTTGGCATAAGTTTCCACCAGCTTCACTTGTGCGGCGTCACGCCCGGTCAACGTCAGATAATCCAGTGTCTGCTGGTCGATGTAAAACATCGCGGCGGTGGCGCCATATTCCGGTGTCATGTTGGAGATGGTGGCACGGTCGCCAAGGCTCAGGCTGTTGGCGCCCTCACCGAAGAATTCCAGATACGCCGACACCACTTTTTGCTTGCGCAGAAATTCGGTCAGCGCCAGCACGATATCGGTTGCCTGGATGCCGGGCTGCGCTTTGCCGGTCAGCTCAACGCCGATAATATCCGGCAGCCGCATCCAGGACGCCCGGCCTAACATCACACTTTCGGCTTCTAAACCACCAACGCCGATGGCGATGACGCCCAAAGCGTCGACATGCGGCGTGTGGCTGTCGGTGCCGACCAGCGTATCCGGATAGGCCACACCGTCTTTAGCGTGGATGACCGGCGACATCCGCTCCAGGTTAATCTGGTGCATGATGCCGTTGCCTGGCGGGATCACGTCGACGTTTTTAAAGGCTTTTTTCGTCCAGTTAATGAAATGGAAGCGGTCATCGTTCCGGCGGTCTTCAATAGCGCGGTTCTTCTCAAACGCATCCTTTTCAAAACCGCCATGCTCGACGGCCAGCGAATGGTCGACAATCAGCTGCGTCGGCACCACCGGATTGACTTTGGCCGGATCGCCGCCCTGCGCCGCAATGGCATCGCGCAGCCCAGCCAAATCCACTAACGCGGTCTGGCCCAGAATGTCATGACAGACCACCCGCGCCGGAAACCAAGGGAAATCCAGTTCTTGTTTGCGTTCAATCAGTTGCAGTAAATAGGCATTGAGCTGAGTCGGATCAGCCCGGCGCACCAGATTTTCAGCATGCACACGGGAGGTATAAGGCAGCGTTGCCCAGGCGCCCGGCTGCAAGCTATCTACTGCAGCGGCCGCATCAAAATAATCCTGGCCGGTGCCGGCCAGAGGTTTACGGAATAAAGTGTTCATCGCTCTCTCTTTTCAGACCTTGTCTGAGCTATCAGGCTGTGTAGAAACAGGCGCTGCGTGGGTGCAGCGCCTTATCCGGACGGACTCAGCCGCGTGCCGTGATGGGCTGTACTTCGCGTGGTTCAACGCCGACATAATCGGCGCTTGGCCGGATGATGCGGTTATCCGCGCGCTGTTCCATCACATGCGCCGCCCAGCCGGTTAAGCGGGAACAGACAAAAATTGGTGTGAACAGCTTGGTGGCAATACCCATGTAGTTATACGCCGAGGCATGGAAAAAATCGGCGTTACAGAACAGTTTTTTCTCGCGCCACATCACAGCTTCACAACGCACCGACACATCGTATAAACGCGTGTCGCCATTGGCTTTGGCCAGTTGCTCAGACCAGGCTTTGATCACGGCATTGCGTGGGTCCGATTCGGAATAAATCGCGTGGCCAAAACCCATGATTTTATCTTTACGCGCCAGCATGCCGAGCAAAGTCTCTTCAGCGTGCTCAGGGTTTTGCATGTTTTCAATCAGTTCCATCGCCGCTTCGTTGGCGCCGCCATGCAGCGGGCCGCGCAGCGAACCAATAGCACCGGTGATGCAGGAATGCATGTCGGACAATGTCGAGGCACAAACGCGGGCTGTGAAAGTCGAGGCGTTAAATTCGTGCTCCGCGTATAAAATCAGCGAAGCGTGCATCACGGTAACATGCAATGGCTCAGGTTTTTTGTCGTGCAATGTCCAGAGGAACTGCTCGGCAACCGAATCCGCGTCCGTTTCCACATTGATGCGTTTACCATGATGGCTGTAGTTGTACCAGTAGTTAATCATGCCAGGGAACACGGCCAGCATACGGTCGGTGACGTCCTGCTGCGCGCTGAAACTGTGTTCAGTTTCGAGGTTTCCGAGCATCGAGCAGCCGGTGCGCATCACATCCATCGGGTGCGCCTGTGCCGGAATACGCTCCAGCACTTCTTTCAGCGCCTGCGGCAGGCTGCGCAGCGACTTCAGCTTGGCTTTATAGGCGGCAAGCTCTGCGGTTGTGGGCAGCTCACCTTTTAAAATCAGATGCGCGACTTCTTCAAATTCACATTTAGCGGCTAAATCTTTGACGTCATAGCCACGGTAAGTCAGGCCAGAGCCGGTTTTTCCGACCGTTGATAACGCGGTTTTGCCGGCGATTTGGCCGCGAAGTCCGGCGCCAGTCAGTTGCTTGGTAGTCGACATATGCTGCTCTCCAGGTACAGAGTTCGTTGAGATGAATGGTTATTTGTTTTTGCCCTGTGCAAACAAGGCGTCCAGTTTTTCTTCGTAACTGTGATAATTCAGAAAATCGTATAATTCGGTACGGGTTTGCATGCTATCCACGACGGCCTTTTGGTCGCCATTGGCCAGAATAGACTGATACACATTCAGTGCAGCTTTGTTCATCGCGCGAAATGCGGATAATGGATAGAGCACCATTTTCACACCGACACCGGCAAGCTCGGCGGTGTTAAACAGCGGCGTCTGGCCAAATTCGGTGATATTCGCCAGTACCGGCACCGACAAGGCGCTGGTAAATGCCTGATATTGCTCTAATGTGTACACAGCTTCGGCAAAGATGGCGTCAGCACCAGCTTCAACACAAGCCTGCGCCCGTTCAATAGCTGCCGCTAAGCCTTGTTGCTGCAGCGCATCGGTGCGCGCCATGATAAAAAAGTTGCTGTCGGTGCGTGCGTCCACCGCTGCTTTGACGCGGTCGACCATCTCTTCCTGCGACACAATTTCTTTGTTCGGTCTGTGACCACAACGTTTTTGCATGACCTGGTCTTCGATATGAAAACCGGCCGCACCGGCCCGCGTCATTTCGCGCACGGTCCGGGCGATGTTAAATGCACCACCCCAGCCAGTATCCGCATCAACCAATAACGGCAGATCTGTGGCGCCGGTGATACGGCGGATATCTTCACAGACATCATTTAATGAGGTCATACCCAGATCTGGTAAACCAAAGGAGGCGTTGGCGACACCGGCGCCGGATAAATACAACGCCTTGTGCCCGACCCGCGCCGCCATCATTGCGGTATAAGCGTTGATAGTCCCGACCAGTTGTAATGGCTGGTTGGCGCTGATGGCCTGACGGAATTTTAACCCTGCACTTTGTGTCATTTCAGTTCCCCTGTTGTAAATATGCTTCGATATTACGCCGCGACGCGCTGATATGGCGGCGCATCAAAAGTTCGGCCAGTTCACCATCGCGACTGGCAATGGCATTTAAGATGGCTTTGTGTTCGTCAAATGCACGCGACACGCGTGGCCCGGCCATCCCCATCTGTACCCGGTACATCCGCACCAGGTAATACAACTCATCACACAGAATATTGATGAGATATGGATTTTTGCTGGCCTGGATAATGCGGTAGTGAAAGTCGACATCACCGGCTTCCTGATAGTAACTTTCACCTTCGCGCACACGTTGTGTCGACAGATGCTGGTCCAGCAAATTTTGCATCTGTGCGATTTCCGCGTCTGACATCTGCTCGGCTGCCAGCCGGCAAGCCATTCCTTCCAGATTCTCGCGGATTTGATACAAAGAAATTAAACCTTGTGGCGTCAGCTTGACGACCCGGGCGCCGGCGTTTGGGATCCGTTCGATCAGGTGGCAGCGTTCGAGCCTTGCCAGCGCTTCACGCAGCGGCGCCCGGCTTAAATCAAACTGCCGCGCCAGTTCAGGTTCTGAAATTTTGCTGCCGGCCGGGATCTCTCCGGCCACAATGGCGCGTTGGATCTCCAGCAGCACTCTGTCGGCGGCGGTGACGGGGTCTTTTTGCACGAGAAACCTGCAATATGTCGACATAAATTGGATATGGTGCATTTTTAGAAGCATTTGGCGCGGAAGTCAAGCTGGACCTTGGTATTATTGTCGACAATCTTTTGATGTTTGCCCTATCCATTGGCCATTATGGTTGACAGATCGTTGTAACAAATTTCTTCCATTTTCGCTGGCACTACCTGCAGCGAATTTTTTAATAGAATATTTGGTGATTAAAATTGTAATTGATGCAACTGAATAGAATGTGAGGATATTGTTGCATAGATCGGGAATATCCGCGCTACGCCTTATTTAGCGCTCCGGCAGCTGAATAAAGCTGGGGATAACTTCTGGATAAGCTGGGTGTAACGCAGGGTAAAATCACATTTATTTTACTAATTCAACGTTTTGCTGCCGGCGCATGGTTGCGCAAAAAAAATACAGTTGGCTACACTGGATTTCAGCGGCTGGCGCAATCAACGGCCCAGTCCCCTTCTAGCGCACGGCTCATCATTGAGCCATTCCCCTAAGCCCGGAACAATGCGGATTCGTTCTGGGCTTCTTTTCTTTTGTCGACAATCAATGCGCGCAGCAACAAACGGATGATGTTGGCTTTTACAGCCGGGCGAGTGGAAATAACCGGCGAAAATTGTCGCTGGTCGCAGCGGCCAACGTCACCAAATCGATGTTTCTGAGCTCTGCAATAGCTTGGGCCACAGCAGCGACATAGGCAGGCTGATTGGTTTTACCGCGATAAGGGACTGGTGCCAGATAAGGCGAATCGGTTTCAATCAATAAGCGGTCTAATGGGACCTGCCGGACAACCTCACGCAGTGCATCGGCATTACGAAAGGTCATAATGCCGGAAAAAGAGATATAAAATCCGAGATCCAATGCCGCTTTGGCAGTATCCCAATCTTCGGTGAAACAATGCAACACACCACCGCAGTCCTGCGCCTGTTCACCATGCAGCAAGGCTAACGTGTCGGCACGGGCATCACGGGTATGCACAATCAAAGGCTTGTTCAGCTGACGTGCCACTGCAATATGCGCGGCAAAGGCAGCTTGTTGCGTCGATTTGTTGTCCGGACTGTAAAAATAATCCAGACCGGTTTCGCCCACTGCCACCACCTCGTCCGCCTGGCACAATTGCAGTAACTGCACGGGGCTGAAATCCAGTTGCTGGTGTAACGGGTGTTCGCCACAGGACAATGACACTTGCGGGTATCCGCGTACCAAAGCCGCCATCGCGGCATACTCCTGCAAACTGACGCTGACACACAGCATATGACTGACCTGCGCCTGTGATGCAGCCTCTAGCACTGCCGGCAGGTCCATACCGAGTTTGTCCAGTTCCAGGCGATCCAGATGGCAATGCGAATCAATAAACACAATCAAACTCCGAAATAACAGGCAGGGAAACAAAAAGCGCGGCAGTGTAACTGAAGGGCCAGACGTCGGGAAGAGCTGCTGCCTGCATTCAGAGGGTAAACGTCAGTTCCGCTGAATCCTGGGTACCGCTTAACAGTTTTTCAATCCGATCGCGCAGATTCAGTTTGTCATCAATAAAAGCCACCCCAATCCCGGCCGGGCTGGTATTTTGCGCGCCTTGCGGCGTCAGCCAGGCGACTTTGCCTGACACGGCAATGGATTCCAGCGCATCTGGCAAGGTGACCTGTAACGCCAGCGACTGCCCAGATCGGAAGAGCACACGTCTGAACTCCAGTCACGAATCACCATCTC
>CALJUX010000086.1 GCA_937978655.1 uncultured Chromatiaceae bacterium | reverse complement strand
CAGGAAAGTTACGCAAGCCTAAATTTGAGAAAAGTTACCGTTTTGCGATCGTTCGGACAAATAAGCCGCAAAACGTGCATTTTCCAAACAAAAACTCCCATTTTACAACCGCTTAGTTGCTTGGCTTCCTGCGAACTACTGGTTAAGATGCTGATTGACTACTATAAGTAGAAAGCTTTCTTTGTATTTACTTACCTTTTGCAGAATCAGGAATTCCATATGTTGCCAAGTTTAAAATCCTCACTGCCATTTACCCTGGCACTCGCTATTATCACTTACCTCGTTTTCAGCTTTGTCCTGAGCAGCTTGACATTAGATACTGCGACCGCAGTGACTATCGGTATAGTGCTGGCAGGTATTCTGGTCCCTGTGCTGGTGGAACTGAAACCGCTGGAGTCTGCGCCGACCGCAACTGCGGCAAAATCTGTCACCGTGACCGCCAGCGGCCCTTCCGTCACTTTATATGTTGGTAATCTGCCATATAAAGCGAACGAAGAAGCAGTACGGGATTTGTTCCAGCAATCCGGCACTGTATTAAATGTGCGTTTAATGAAAGATCGCCAGACCGGCCGTCGTCGTGGTTTTGGTTTTGTTGAAGTTGCAGCAAAAGATGCCGCTAAAGTGATTCAGAAACTGAACGATTTTGAATATGAAGGTCGTACGCTGAAAGTCCGTGAAGCAAAAGAGCGTCAGGACAATGATGACAGCGACGAGTAATTAAACCTCTGTTGCCGGTTTTGACCAATGTTGATATTGGTCAAAACCAAGTTCCGCCACCCGCCCCCGTTGCCGTTCATCCAATGCACCACTACTTATATATAAGTGGCAATACTCTTCAGACTCATTACTCACATACCCGTCAGCTTCAACTAATGCCTGTACCCGACGTGCAATGGCGTCCGCAGTATCCAGAAAAATCGTATCTGGCAGACAAGCAGCAAGCTCAGTAGTCAGAAAGGGAAAGTGGGTACAACCCAGTACCAAGGCTACAGGCGGTTTTTGTTGTAACCCCAACCGGGATAACTCTACAGCGACAGCGCTGCTGACATCCTGCTGATACCAGACTTTCAGCTCAGCCAGCCGGACCAGTTCGCTGGAACCTGCGGTACCGACCAGACAGTCAGGCGCGAACTCTGCGATTAATCCCTGCAAATAGCTACTGCGGCAGGTCGCAGGCGTGGCCAAAACCGTGAAGCCACTTTGGCAATACTTCGCAGCAGCAGGTTTAATCGCCGGTACCGTTCCAACAAAAGGAATATCAAACTGTTGGCGCAATGATGCTACCGCCTGAGTGGTCGCCGTATTGCAGGCGATCACAATCAGCTCTGCACCTTGTTCGACTAATAAGGCAGACAATTGAGCGAGGCGTGACTGGATAAATGCTTCAGACTTTTCGCCATATGGCAGATACTGATTGTCCATCACATATATATAGTGGGCCGGCACTTTAGCTCTGACCGCAGCCAGAATACTAAGACCGCCCACTCCACTATCGATAAATCCAATCCGCATATCTGCTCCCACGCTTCACCGCTGTTATTTTGCCAGATTTGCGATCTGCACAACAGCGCCGGTCAGAGCATTTGGTTTCTGCAAGAAAAGTCTCTAAAATGTGCGCCCCTTAGTTCTGAGACAACATCATGCAACCAGGTCAGGTTTTCCCGGCACAATACGCCCAGTTACTGGCGGAAAAAGCGCAGCAGGTCGGTCAGCTGTTTAACAGTTTCGCCATGCCACCCGTGCAAATTTTCCCGTCCCCGGCCGAGCATTATCGTTGTAGGGCGGAATTCCGCGTCTGGCACGACGGCGATGACCTGTATCACATTATGTTTGACCCAGAGACCAAGACCCGCCACCGGATTGACTATTTCCCGGTCGCGATCAAAACCATCGCCGATTTTATGCCCCGCTTAATAGATGCACTCAAGCGCCGGCCATTGCTGCGTAACCGCTTGTACCAGATTGACTATCTGTCTGGCCTGAGCGGTGAATTGCTGGTGTCGCTGATTTACAAAAAGCCGGTACCGGCTGAATGGACGGACGAAGTCCGGCAACTGAAAGCAGAACTGACAACAGACCACCCGCTGGATTTTATCGGTCGGGCCCGTAAACAGAAAATCCTGATCGATCGGGATTTTATTACCGAGCAGTTGCAGGTCGACAACCGACAACTCAGCTACCAGCAAGTCGAAAACAGTTTCAGTCAGCCGAACGCAGTGGTGAACCAGCAGATGCTCGGCTGGGCCTGTGATATTGCGCGGCAATTACAAGGCGATTTGCTGGAGCTGTACTGTGGCAATGGCAATTTTTCGCTGGCGCTCTCGCCTTATTTCCGCCAGGTGGTCGCAACTGAGTTATCCAAAGTATCGATTAAATCGGCTGAGCTGAATATCCGCCAGAATCAAATCGACAATCTGCAAGTGTTGGCGATGTCGGCGGAAGACGTCAGCGCCGCCTTAGCACAAGGCAACGCACTGAAACATATCGATTTAAATGGTTTGGCACTCAATACAATTTTGGTCGACCCGCCGCGGGCTGGTCTGGACCCGGCGACAGTGCAACTGGTCAGCCGTTTTGACGACATTCTGTATATTTCGTGTAATCCGGCGACGTTGGCCGACAATCTGCAGACATTGACGCAAACACACGAAGTGCAGCAATTCGCCTTCTTCGACCAGTTCCCCTATACCCATCACATGGAATCCGGGGTCTGGCTGCGCCGGAAAACATCGAACAGCTAATCAGTCTTTTGGCCGGCGCCCATAGCCGGCCGCGCCATGCGCCAGCCAACGTAACTGTAAGATAGTTCTTAAGGTGATTTGCACCCGGGTTTCCGGGCTGGCGTCCAGTGCATCGGCGCCGGCATGGAACACCAGCGTCACCATCGCTTCGGCCTGCATCTGGGCGTATTCATCGGGGCAAGCTGTTTCTTTACGCAGATAATCGGCCAGTTCCGCACAAAAATGCTGAATTTCACGCGCTACTGCGCGGCGAAACGCCGCAGAAGTGCCAGAACGTTCGCGCAGCAACAAGCGGAACACGTTACTGTTGCCGACGACAAATTCCATAAAGGTTTCAATAGACGTACGGATCACACTGCCATTTTTCTCAATCCGGTTACGCGCCTGGCGCAATAACTGCCGCAGCATCAGACCGGCTTCATCGACCAGGGTTAAACCCAGTTCATCCATATCGGCAAAATGGCGGTAGAAAGATGTTGGCGCGATACCCGCTTCGCGCGCCACTTCGCGCAGGCTGAGGCTGGAAAAGCCTTTGTCCGGGCTCAGCTGGGCAAAAGCAGCATCAATGATGGCGCGACGGGTCTTTTCTTTTTGCTGGGCTCTCGACACTGAAGTTACCTGTTCACAGATGCGCTAAAAGCCCATTTTATACCTTGACCGCGCTTCAATGCACAGTAAAATTAGCTTACAGTTGTAAGCTAAAAGTACCCATCATGGAAAAACACCCCATTATCTGGACCAACGTGCTGTTATTCAGCCTGACCTTTGCGGTAGCTGCGATCGGCGTTCCTGCTTATGCCATCCTTGTAGGTTTCGGTTGGACTGAAATCATCGCCACAGTGCTGTGCCTGGGTTATTGCGGCATGTCGATCACAGCCGGTTATCATCGTTTGTGGGCGCACAAAACGTATGACGCCCATCCGTTGTTACAGCTGTTTTTTGCCATAGGCGGCGCTTTTGCTTTGCAAAACAGCGCATTGCACTGGTCTTCGGATCACCGGGTGCACCACAAGTTTGTCGACCAGAATGACAAAGACCCCTATTCCGCGAAAAAAGGTTTCTGGTTCAGCCATATCGGCTGGATGCTGCGCGAATATCAGGCGCAGCGTTACAGTGATTACAGCAATGTCCGCGACCTGCAAAGTAATAAAATTGTGATGTGGCAACACAACAACTACCTGCTGCTGACCGTACTAACCAACTTCGGTATTCCGCTGTTATTGGGTGTGCTGACTGGCAATATTGTTGGCATGCTACTGAGTGTCGGCGTATTACGCCTGGTGCTGAGCCACCATTTCACCTTCTTTATCAACTCACTGGCGCATATCTGGGGTAAACAACCTTATACCGATACCAATACCGCGCGGGATAACGGCTGGCTGGCCTTTGTTACTTATGGCGAGGGTTATCACAACTTCCACCATATTTTTGAATTCGATTATCGCAACGGCATTCGCTGGTGGCACTTTGATCCGACCAAGTGGCTGATCAAAAGCTGCTCTTTTATTGGTCTGACCCGTAATCTGAAAGTCTGCCCGGAAGATAAGATTGTGAAAGCCAAAGCACTGATGCAACTTAAAAGGGCGCAGGCGAAAGCCCTGCAGCTGCAACTGCCGGACGCTGAGCAGTTGCTGCAAAAAATGGAACATGAATACGCGTTATTAGTGGAACGGATGCAGGCCTACTACGATTCACGGAAACAATTGTTGCAGCAGAAAAAAGCTGGCTTGCAGCAGAAGAAAGACCAGCTGATGCAAAGCTATAACGATTTTGATCTGGGCAAACACTGCGCCGAACTGAAGCAAAACTGGCAGCTGCAACAGCGCCAGTGGCAGCTGTTTATCAGTCAATATGCCTAAGCTCTGGTAAAACCAACAGAAAAGCCGACAGAAGTCGGCTTTTCTGCTTCTGTTCCCTGAATTTCAGCTGCTATTATCTTGCCATCGCAAGCAGGTAACAGGCGGAATTTCAGGTGTCTAATAAAAAGCCCAAAGAGCAACCTCAGGAACAATTCGAGTACGACGCTATTATCATCGGTACAGGCCCTGGCGGTGAAGGCGCCGCGATGAATCTGGCCAAAAGCGGTAAAAAAGTTGCCGTGATTGAGCGCCATACCCAGGTCGGTGGTGGCTGCACCCACTGGGGCACAATTCCTTCCAAAGCGTTACGCCATTCCGTCAGCCGTTTTATTGAATACAATGAAAACCCACTGTTTCAGATGGACAATCAGTCGTCCAATCTGACCTTTCCGCAAATTCTGAAACACGCCGCTGGCGTGATCCGCAAACAAGTGCGGCTGCGCAGTAGCTTTTACGATCGTAACCGGGTTGAAGTCTTTGCCGGCGACGCCTCTTTTGTGGATAAACATCATATTAAAATTGTGCCGCCGACCGGTCCGGAACGGGTGATCAGCGCCCAGACGATTGTGCTCGCGGTCGGCTCGCGGCCTTACCGCCCGGCTAACGTCGATTTTAATCATCCGCATATTTTTGACAGCGACACCATTTTGTCACTGAGTGAAGACCCGCGTCATATCATCATCTTTGGTGCCGGTGTGATTGGCTGTGAATACGCTTCGATTTTCCGCGGATTAGGCGTACGGGTGGATTTAGTGAATACCCGCGACCGTTTATTATCTTTTATGGATGCCGAGATCTCCGACGCGCTCAGCTACCATTTCTGGAATTCAGGCGTGACCATTCGCCATGGCGAAGAGTTTGAATCCATTGAGGGCTTAGATGACGGTGTCATTCTGCATCTGCAATCCGGCAAAAAGATGAAAGCCGACTGTATCCTGTTTGCCAATGGCCGTACTGGCAACACGGACGCGCTGAACCTGGAAGCGGTGGGCCTCAAAGCCGACAGTCGTGGCCAGCTGAAGGTGAATGAGAATTATCAGACCGCGGTCGACAACATTTACGCTGTTGGCGATGTGATTGGCTATCCAAGCCTTGCCAGTGCCGCTTATGACCAGGGCCGTATTGCCGGCAATTCGATTATTCACGGCCACTGTGATACCCGGCTGATTGAAGATATTCCGGTTGGTATTTACACCATTCCGGAAATGAGCTCAGTCGGCAAAACCGAACAACAACTGACCGCGGCCCGTATTCCGTATGAAGTCGGCCGGGCACAGTTTAAGCATCTGGCGCGGGCGCAAATTGCCAACACCAGTGTCGGTAGCCTGAAACTGCTGTTCCACCGCGACACGAAAGAGATTCTGGGTATTCATTGTTTTGGCGAGCGGGCGGCGGAAATCGTCCACATCGGTCAGGCCATTATGATGCAGAAAAATGGCGGCAATAACGTCGAGTACTTCGTGCATACCACGTTTAACTATCCGACCATGGCAGAAGCCTACCGCGTCGCAGCAATGAATGGCTTAAACCGCCTATTCTGAGTCTGATGATATGTAAGACAAAACGCCGGCAATTGCCGGCGTTTTTTATATTGAAAAGCGCAATATTACAGCGTCGGATAATCGGTGTAACCAACCGGACCTTTGCCGTAAAACAACTCTTTACGCGGCGGATTCAATGGTGCGTCTGCCGCCAGTCGTGCCGGCAAATCCGGATTAGCGATAAACGGAATGCCAAAAGCCACCGCGTCTGCTTTGCCTTCGGTCAGCCACTGATTGGCCTGAGTTTTATCAAATTGCTCGTTGGCGATGACCACACCGCCAAACAGCTGCTTCAGCAGGGGCGTCAGGCTGTTGTCTGCAGCATGTTCGCGTGTCGACAAAAACGCTATGCGTCTTTTGCCTAGCTCAGTGGCGACATAACCAAAGGTCGCGGTCGGATTGCTATCGGCCATATCGTGTGCGTCCATCCGCGGTGCCAGATGCACACCAACCCGGCCAGCACCCCAGATGTCAATACAGGCGTCAGTGACTTCGAGTAACAAACGGGCCCGATTTTCAACAGAACCACCATATTGGTCATCCCGTAAATTAGTGCTGTCCTGTAAAAACTGATCGAGTAAATAACCGTTGGCACCATGAATGTGCACGCCGTCAAAACCGGCGGCTTTGGCGTTGATTGCGGCCTGGCGGTAATCCGCTACTGTCACCGCAATCTCATCAAGGCTCAGCGCGCGTGGCGTGACAAAATCCTGCAGCGGACGCACCAGACTGACATGACCGGCCGGGCGCACAGCGCTTGGTGCCACCGGCGTCGCGCCGTCCAGATATAAAGGTGCCGACACGCGACCGACATGCCACAGTTGCAGGAAGATCCGGCCACCTGCCGCATGCACGGCTTCAGTGACCAAGCGCCAGCCGGCAACCTGAGCCTCTGACCAGATGCCCGGTGTATCCGGATACCCTACGCCCATGGCATTGACCGAGGTCGCTTCCGACAGGATCAGGCCAGCACTGGCACGCTGCACATAATATTCAGCCATTAGCGCATTTGGCACCCGGCCTTCATCAGCACGGCAACGGGTCAAAGGTGCCATCACAATCCGGTTTGGCAGCTTGAGTTCACCCAGCTGCAGAGGGTCGAAAAGAGTTGGCATAGAAGCTCCATTAAAGCTGTTGTTGCAAACGGGCCAGAAATTCAGCAATGGCGGCCTCGTTGCGGGAGAAAAAATTCCATTGTCCAACTTTGCGGCTGCTGATGAGGCCAGCGCGCTGCAAAGTGGCCAGATGGGCTGAGACTGTCGATTGCGACAATCCGGTTTTTTGATCAATTTTGCCGGCACAGACGCCCAGCGACAGCGGATGCTCCTGATCGGCAAAATGCAGTTCCGGTTGCTTCAGCCAGTTCAGGATCTCCCGCCGCACCGGGTGCGACAGCGCCTTGATTACTTCATCGATGTCAGTTGAGCTCATGTTTAATATCCATATATCGCGATAAGACGAAATATATATCGTAAAATAACGATACGCAAGTAGCTTTGAGAAAATTTGCTCAGAGAGCTGGTGATACAAGACGAGCCGGCAAGCAGAGACAACCTGTTGAAGGCAAGAGCCCGCTGATATACAGAAACAAAAAAGCCAGTCGATTGACTGGCTTTTGCTGCAAATCCCAAGCGTCAGATATTGTTGTCCAGGTGATAAGTCCGGCTGAATGACTGCACGGCTTCGATGAATACCTTGACCTTTTCCGGGTCAACGTCTGGCGTGATACCGTGGCCTAAGTTAAAGACATGGCCTGAGCCCTGACCATAACCGTCCAGAATCGCCTGTACTTCTAAGCGCATACGCTCCGGCGTGCCCAACAGGAATGCCGGGTCCATATTGCCCTGTAACGCCACTTTGTCGCCAATGCGCTGCCGGGCGGAACGGATATCAATGGTCCAGTCCAGACCGACGGCATCACAACCGGTCGCAGCGATATCCTCCAGCCACAAGCCGCCGTTTTTGGTGAATAAGGTGACCGGAACCGGTGTGCCATCGACCTGACGGGTCAGTCCGTCAACGATCTGCTGCATGTAGCTCAGTGAATATTCCCGATAAGAATTTGGCGTCAGCACGCCGCCCCAGGTGTCAAAAATCATCACGGACTGGGCGCCGGCAGCAATTTGCGCATTCAGATACAAAATGACACTTTGGGCCAGTTTATCGAGCAGGATATGAATCACTTCCGGCTCTGAATACATAATCTTTTTGATTTTAGCGAAAGTTTTGCTGCTGCCGCCTTCAAGCATGTAAGTGGCTAAAGTCCAGGGACTGCCGGCAAAACCAATCAGCGGCACTTCGCCATTCAGTTCACGGCGGATAGTCCGGACCGCGTCCATCACATAACGCAGTTCAACTTCCGGGTCCGGCACCGGTAATTGCACCACATCCATAAAATCGCTGAGTTGTTTGGTGAATCTCGGGCCTTCACCCTCACCAAAATACAGCCCCATGCCCATCGCGTCCGGGATAGTCAGGATATCACTGAACAAAATCGCGGCATCCAGCGGATAGCGACGCAGCGGCTGCAAGGTGACTTCACAGGCAAGTTCCGGGTTTTTACACAACGACATGAAGTCACCGGCCTGGGCGCGGGTCGCGCGATACTCTGGTAAATAACGTCCGGCCTGACGCATCATCCAAATCGGAGTACGGTCAACTGGTAGTTTTAAAAGGGCTCTTAAGTACCGATCGTTTTTTAGCTGCATCTTTGCTCTACCGTCATGCTGAGTTCTGTCATTCTAGCAGCATCGCTGCCAGCACACTATCTTTGCAGTTTGATGAAAAAAATTCTGATTTTCTGCATTTCTACTCTTGCCAGCCACTGAAGCCATTTGATATAAACTTGCCGCGCTAGTGAAGAAAATTATAATGAAGAGCCCGAATATACGGGCCCGCATTTCAAAGTTAAGCCACAATTGTGGCTTTTTTATTTGGTTTTTCCAGCCTTTTTACTGAGCCTTATCAAACTCTTGCTGTAAATAACGAATCATCTGGCCCGATAGCGTCTGTTCGGCGGGAATTTCCGGCAATTGATCCAATCTGAACCAGGCCGCCTCAGCAATTTCATCTTCCTGACAGACAATCTCACCCCCGACATAATCTGCATAAAAACCCATCATCAGCGAATGCGGAAATGGCCAGGGCTGACTGCCGGCATAACGCAGGTGATCAATCTGCACGCCCACTTCTTCGGCAACTTCCCGTACCGCGGCCTGCTCTAAGGTTTCGCCCGACTCGACAAAACCCGCCAGGATTGAGAAGAAACCAGGTTTGTGCCGGTTAGAACGGGCCAGCAAAATACAATCGTCTTTGCGGATGGCAACCAACACACAAGGCGAAATACGCGGATAAGTGCGATGACCACACTGCGGACACAACATCGCCAGTTCCCAACTGACCAGACGCATCGAGCCGCCACACTGACCACAATAGCGATGCGTCTGCAAAAACAGCGTTAACTGCGTGGCACGGGCCGCCAGCGCAAACCAGTGTGGTTGCGGGTGCTCCAACAGCGTTCTGGCTGTATGCCATTGCTCAGGCACACTTTGTTGGTCCTGATAAACAGCCAGCATACAGGGCTGCTGCTGCCACTCGCCAATCTGGCACAACTGCTCAGGCGTTGATAAGCCGAATTCATGCCAGTGGCCAAACGGCACCTGCCCGTCCGGCAACCACAACTTGCCCTGACACACGACAAACCAATGCGCCTGTGGCACACTGGCAAGCGTCAGACTGTGTTTTCCCATATGGCTACCCTTTCGAAACAAATACAAGCACAACGCCATCATAACGGCACAGACTGAACCGACCAATCAAAAATGTGTTGATCTTTATTGCAGAATTCTTTTTATTAGCATTATTCAGACAGGTTAAGATTTACAAGGAACCGCTTATGTACAACCGGCTACAGAGTGCCCGGCAGCAATGGGGAGGCTCTCTGACAGCGATTGATAACTGGCTGGAAGAGCGGCAGCAACTCATCGTCTGTTATTGCAAACTCGCGGCATTGCCGCCTTTTGACAAACAAAATGCTGGCCAGCAATTGCCTGAACAGCAAGAAATTCTACATTTTTGCCAGCTGTTGATGGATTATTTATCCGCCGGCCATTTTGAAGTCTACGACCAGATAGTCTCGCAATGCGCGATCAACGGCGCCCACAGCAAATCGCTGGCGGAAGCTTTGTGTCCAAAAATTGCAGCCTCGACGGATTTGGCGTTGGAATTTAACGATAAATTTGCCGATGAAGCCGCAAATCAGACGCTGAGCAGCTTTGATGCCGATTTGTCCCGGCTTGGTCAGGCACTGGAAGAACGTTTTGGTCTGGAAGATGAACTGATCCAAACCTTGTTTCTGAAGCACGCACCAGGGGTGTCGGCTTAACTGGCACACACCACATAGTCCGCTCCGACTGTTGGTGCTGTGACGGGGCTGTCAGTCCCACGTTTGAAAAAATAAAGCCGGCATTGCCGGCTTTATTGCGTTTTATACGGGGTAGCTATCACTACTTTTTTGCTTCTTCGCCTGCAGGTGCAGCGGCTTCAGGTGCAGAAATACCAACCAGCTCAACTTCAAATACCAGGACGCTGTTCGCCGGGATTGGACCCATGCCGTTTTCACCGTAAGCCAGTTCTGATGGCACTGTGAACTTGAACTTAGAACCAACGCCCATCAGCTGCACACCTTCAGTCCAGCCTTTGATCACGCGGTTTAACGGGAACTCGATTGGCTCGCCGTTGTTGTTCTTCTCAGTGCTGTCAAATTCAGTACCGTCAGTCAGCGTGCCTTTGTATTTCACTTTGACTGTGTCTTCTGCTTTTGGCTTAGCGCCATCCGCAGCGGTGATCACTTCGTATTGCAGGCCTGAAGCTGTAGTGGTCACGCCAGCTTTTTTGCCGTTTTCAGCTAAGTAAGCAACGCCTTTAGCTTTGGCTTCTTCAGCTTTAGTTTTGGCCATTTCCGCTTGTTTGTTGCGGAATTGCTCATCCAGCGCAGTCAGCACTTTCTGAATATCTTCTTCCGCCATGGCTGGTTTACCGCCGCCAGCTGCATCCTGCACACCGCGCAGGATCAGTGCTGAATCCAGCGTCAGGTTTAATTTTTTGTGTTCTTCAACCGCATTGTTCAGGTATTTACCAGCAGACAGGCCCAGTGCATAAGACTGCTTGGCGGTGTCGGTATCCAGCTTCGGTGCAGCTGGTTCAGCAGCTTCTTTTTGACAAGCTGATAATGAAATCAGGGCGGCTGCGATCAGCGACACCTTCATTGCTACGCGCATTTGACTCTCCAAATAAACTGCAGACTTCACTGCAAAATTGTGTTGTGATAAGCAGAAAGGACTAACCTTCAACCACGGCTATACTACAGGCTTGTGCGGATGACGTTAACACTTAGATCTAAATATCTGGCCATTTTTCTCAGCCTTTGGCTGGTGAGCTGCACAGAAGTTCCAAAAGATTTGCTCCGGCAACAGGCGATCAGCGCGGAAGGTACAGTCGCCGGGGCCATCAGCCCCGACAGTCAATTGTTGGCGGTCAGCAGTCTGACCTCAGGCATTATCGTCTGGGACATAGCGCAGTCCGTTGCTAAATTTCGCTTAAGTCATGGCGATCCCACCCAAAATCTGGTGACCCATCTGGCATTCAGCCAGGACGGAAAATTTCTGCTGAGTGCAGATCCGCAGAATGTGGCGTTGTGGGATCTGCAGGATGGCAAAAACCTTGGGTTTTGGGCGATGCAAAGTGGTGTCACAGTGCGCGACATCGCGGTGTCAGATTATGGCCGGCACCTGCTGATCGGCCAAAGCGATGGCAAAATCCAGCACATCACGCTTAAAAGCGGCCGGCGTCTGGAGTTTCAGGGCCATAGCGAAAATATCAATGCGGTGGCGTTGTCACCGAATGGCCGTTACGCCTTAACCGGCAGCAGCGATTTACACAGTTATTTTTGGGATACCGACAGCGCGCAAATCCTGCAGAGTGTGTCGCATCCCAATCGGGTGACCCGGGTGGCGCTGGATGCACAAGGGCGTTTTTTGTTCAGCGCTGATAGTTTGCAACAGGCCCAGCTGCTGGATATCAGAACTGGCCGGGTGCTGAGTAAATTGAACCTGGACCGTGGCCGCGTCTTTAGCAGCGCGCGTTTTAGCAGTGATGGCAAATGGCTGCTGACCGGCTCGCCTTCGCAGCGCGCCAGCATCTGGAACGTTCAGACCGGTCAACTGGTCAAAGACTGGGCAGTCAGTCCGTCACCTTCTGCCAAACCACCGGGTGCCGTAGTGTATGATGTCGCGCTGCTCAATAATGGGCAGGTGCTGACCCTGAGTTCCAGTGGTCTGGCCGAATACTGGGAGTTCAAACCATGACACTGCACAACAGTCATGAGCAATTACAACAGCAAGTAGTTGAACTGGAAAGCAAAGTCGCTTTTCAGGAAGACACTTTACAGGCACTCAACAATGAACTGCTGGAGCACCAGCGCCGCATTGAAAAACTGCAGCGCCATGTCTTGATCCTGGCCGAAAAATTACAGGGCAGTAGCGACAGCGGTATTTTACGCACCGACGAAGAACCGCCACCGCCGCATTATTAACAGGTTCAGCGCCGTTTATTCCGGTTTAAATACGCCAATAACGGTTTCTTCCGGCCGGGAGGCTTTTTCGACTGCAGCTCCCGGTTGTGCCATCTGATAACCACAGTGCACACATTCGACTTTTTCCACGTTGTTTTCCAGAAACAACATCATGGTGTCAATTGCTTTACATTTTGGGCAGGACGCCCCGGCGATAAAGCGCTTTTTTTTGCGGTTTTGCATGAAAATATCTGACTCCCACTGAGTAAAAACCGCGGCAATACTTGGTTTGCCGGGCCATTCCGATTACATTAGCAGCCTCTTCCGACGGGTATAGTTTTTATGATCCAACTTCAGAACATTGAATTACGCCGCGGCGCGCTGGCTTTATTACAAGACGCCGATCTTACCGTATTTCCGGGCCAAAAGGTCGGCATTATCGGCGCCAACGGCTGTGGCAAATCGTCGCTGTTTGCCATGCTGCAGGGCAAACTGCAGCCGGACGCCGGCAGTGTCAGTATTCCGGCGAGCTGGACCATAGCCACTGTGGCGCAGGAAACGCCGGCGCTGGATATCAGCGCGATGGACTATGTGCTGCAGGGCGACGAATCGCTGTATCCGTTACTGCTGCTGGTACGCCATGCCGCTGCTGACACCGATTTGGTCGCGGTGCACCATCAGATAGAAACGCTGGATGGTTATCGCGCCGAAGCCAAAGCAGGTACGTTGCTTGATGGCCTCGGGTTCAGTGGCGAGATGCAACAACACAGTGTGAAGTCGTTTTCCGGTGGCTGGCGGATGCGGCTTAATCTGGCGCGGGCGCTGATGCAACGTGCGGAATTGCTGTTACTGGACGAACCAACCAACCACCTCGACTTAGATGCCGTCCTCTGGCTGGAAAAATACCTGAGTAACTTCGACGGTACTTTGCTGCTGATCAGCCACGACCGTGATTTTCTTGATGCGGTGATCAACAACACCGTGCATATCGACAATCAAAAGCTGAATTTATATCGCGGCAATTACAGTCAGTTTGAACGCCAGCGCGCCGAACAAATGGCGCAGCAGCAATCGATGTTTGAAAAACAACAACGTCAGGTCGCACATCTGCAGTCTTACATTGACCGTTTCCGCGCCCAGGCCACCAAAGCCAAACAGGCACAAAGCCGGATTAAAGCCCTGGAGCGCATGACGTTGCTGGCGCCGGCGCATGTCGATTCGCCATTCCAGTTTGAGTTTTTAGCGCCGCGCGCACTGCCGAACCCGCTGCTGAAATTAGAAAATGTGCGTGCCGGTTATGGCGACACTTCAATTTTGCAGCAGATTAATTTCCAGTTGCTGCCAGGCAGCCGTATCGGTTTATTAGGTCGCAACGGTGCCGGTAAATCGACATTAATCAAGCTGTTATCCGGCGCCATGCCGCCGCAGGCCGGTGATTTATGGTACGCCAACGGCGTCAGCATTGGTTATTTTGCCCAGCATCAGTTGGAAACGCTGCGGCCGCAGGATTCGCCGCTGCAACATTTAGTCCGGCTGGCGCCACAGGCTACAGAACAAAGCCTGCGGGATTTTGTCGGTGGTTTTGGTTTTCATGGTGATAAGGCCTTAGCGCCGTGCGGGCCGTTTTCCGGCGGTGAAAAAGCCCGGCTGGTGCTGGCGCTGCTGGTGTATCAGCGGCCAAACCTGCTGTTACTCGACGAACCCACCAACCACCTGGACCTGGATATGCGCGAAGCCATCGTGATGGCGCTGCAGGGGTTTGAAGGCGCGATAGTGGTGGTCTCGCACGACCGGCATTTGCTCGCTTCGACCACTGACGAGTTTTATCTGGTGGCGCATGGCAAAGTGGCACCTTTTGCCGGCGATTTGCAGGACTATTACCAGTGGCTGCAAAACGACAGCAAGCTGCAGCAGCAAAAAACCACACCAGCCAGCACCGAAGCGCCGGTAGCACAGCAGCGTAAAGATCAGAAACGCCTCGAAGCCGACCTGCGTAATTTGTTACGACCGCTGAAGCAACAAATTGAAAAACTGGAACAGCAGCAGGAAAAACTGCAGGCAAGGCTTAACAACATTGAAACTGAACTGGCCGATGTCAGCCTGTACGACGCTGGCCGTAAAGCCGAGCTGACTAAGTTGCTGGCCGAGCAAACCAAACTCAGCAATGAACTGGGTGACGTCGAGCTCAATTGGTTTGAAGCGCAGGAGCAACTGGAACTGAAAACCGAGAATTTCTGGCAGGCCAACGGTGTCAACTGAACATCGTTTAACTGATACAAGCTCAACTGAGCTGCTGGCTGAATCCGACCACGCAGCACTGTTCTGGCAGTTCAGTCTGGCACTTTACCCTTTGCTGCAGACCGAACTGCTGGCTTTACAAGACCAATACAGCTGCAATGTGAATCTGTTGCTGCTGAGCGCCTGGCGGTCGTTTTTGCCGCCATTGCCGCCATTGATGCAAGCGCTGAGCCCGCAGCATCTGACCACGCAACACATTCGCCAAATCCGGCGTGATGTCAGTCGTCAACTGCAAGCAAAACCCGCCGACTCATTGTTGGCGCAATTGCGCCAACAACTATTGGATACTGAACTGACGGCTGAGCGGCTGGAACAGCGGGCTTTAGTGCAATGCTGCATGGACGCAAACTGTTGCACTGTTGCTGCGGCCACACTGCGCCAGCAATATCTGCACAGCCATCAGGTGCCACTTGCCATTCAGCAACAGCTGACTGTTGATCTGGATCAAGCCCTGCTACAACTGGGGCTGTCACAGCCATTTCACCCCGCCAAAGCTTGATCTGCATCAGGGTTTGCCTGCCAGCCACTGACTAAACTGCCTTCATCAAGTCAATGGAGGCAAACATCATGAACCTGTGGCACGAATTTACCAATGACCCGGTCATCTTCATTTCATTTATTGGTCTGGCGATTGTGCTGGGACTGTGCGCATTTTATGCGGTGTATTTTATCTACAAAATCAGCCACGCCGGCCCGAACGACTAGCCTGCTGATTATTGCCTGATTGCTGTGTTCTCTCGTCACTTGTAAAGACTGCGCGACGCACCAGATCCTGCCCAACCGGACTGATGCAAAGCGCTTTGTTGGCCCGAACTCTTTGCCAATGTTGCTGTCGGTATGAGCAATCACACCGACAGTTTTTTTATCAGCTCGTTACTTATCCGCCAGCTCAGCGCATAAATCGTCAACTGCGGATTCGCCCCCAGACTACTCGGCAAAATCGAGCCATCACAAACCGTCAGGTTTTTCAGCTGCTGATGCGCACCGAAACTGTCGACGACACCAGTCGCCGGGTCGGAACTCATATTACAGCCACCCATCACATGGGCTGAAGCCAGGGTCGTGCGATAACGCTGCAGCGACAGCTCTGCAATCGCCGCTTTGGCCTGGGACCAACTGCGATACATCTGCGCATCGTCATGTACCGGTAAAACCGCCGCTGCACCCGCCGCAAACTGCAACTCGGCCATTGCCAGATACGCGCGTTGCACGCCATCCCACAGATAATCACTCAGCGGATAGTCCAGCTGCGGTTCGCCGTCGCTGTCGAGCTGCACGGCACCGCCTTGCGCGTCCGGATGAAAACCGTCACGCAATAGCGCAATCATCACTTGCAGATGATTAAACTGACGCATCAGGTCGGCGTGCGCTTCGGCCATACCGGTCAGTTTGCTCGCCATCAGCACCGGATGTAACGGTGGCACTTCGAGCTTAAAGCCAGCCAGCGCGGCGTCAGGCCAGACGAACTGATCAGAATAAATCGACTGCGGTGCACCCTGATGGCCGTTGACTGCTTCAGCAAACAAAGCGCCGGAGATCACACTGGGATGCAAATAAGTGTGTTTGCCGAGCCGGCCGGATGGGTCTGGTACTTTTGAGCGCAACAACAAGGCCGGACTATTGATCGCGCCGCCAGCCAGCACATAGTGTCGGGCGCGGATGCGTATTTTCAACCGCGGGTCGGTCTGAAATTGCGCATCGACCGGCACCGCCCAAAGCTCCTGAATTTCATTGCCGCGCCAGACCAGCTCTCGTGCCGACACCCGGCTTAGCAGCGTAGCGCCGCCATCGAGTGCCATCGGGATGGTGGTCACCAGCATCGACTGCTTGGCGTTGAGCGGGCAACCCATGCCGCAATAACCGGTATTGGCGCAGCCTTTGACGTTGCGGTGGATCACTGTGTACTGCCAGCCAAGCGCCTGACAGCCACGTTGTAGTGCACCATTATTGTGATTGGGCGTAAGCGCCCATTCGCTGATATTGAGCCGGCCGGTCGCCAAATCTAAAAAAGGCTCCAGCGCGCCACTGCTGGCAAAATCCAGCCCAAATTCCTGTTCCCAGTATTTTAGTGTGTTGGCTGGTGTGCGGATTGAGGTGGTCCAGTTCACCGTGGTCGAGCCACCGACGGTGCGGCCCTGTAAAATCGAAATGGCCTGATCTTTGGTTTTGCGGCCGGCGCCATCCTGATACAGCTGCGGATAGGCCCAGCGTTCCTGCTGGCGAAAATCACTGCTGGAATACAAAGCGCCGTGTTCTAACATCAGCACTTTAAAGCCGGCCTGTGTCAGTAACTCTGCGGCAATACCACCACCGGCACCAGTGCCGATGATCACCACATCGGTGGTAAACTCCTGATCAGTGCTAAGCGTACTGGCATCAATATGGCGCCAGCCGCGCGTCAGCCCTTCGGCGATTGGATCAGACATAAGGATTAAACTCCAGCGGCTGGTACTCTAACGCCGGCCAATGTTGCGGCTGGCCATAATAAGCGCCGTACAATAATTCGCGCAGGCCATGATAAGCCTGCTGCAGCGTTGCCAGATAACTGTCTCGCCAACTGCTGAGCAGCTGCAACCGGCTTTGCAGCGGCATCTCGTTCAGACTGAGCCAGTGACCGGTCAGTGCCAGCTGGCCCAGCCGTTGCTGTAATAATAAAAACAGCTGCTGTAATTCGGCCTGTTGCCGGCGCGGTAAAAACGGCAGGAATTGCAGCACTGCATCGCGGCTGCGTCTAAGCGCGGCCTGTTGTGTTGCCACATCTGCGGGCAGCGCGCCTTGTAGCAGCGCGGGCAACAAGGCATCAAGCACCAGTGTCGCCGCATCCGCCCGGCTGCTGTCATCGTTGTGAAGCACCGGATAGAGCGTCAGCCCAAGGCTCAGACTGACGCCCGCGCCGAGGCCAAGCATGATAAACTGTCGTCTTTGCATTATTCTGGTCCGAACAGTTAAAAAACCATTGTTGTAGCAGGAGTTAAAAATTGCAAGCCGGAACTCTGCACCATCCGCTTCCCCGCTTTAAACCGGCCACTGGCCTGCGTAATGCACATCTGCAGACCATTCTGGCGAAATATCTGGCCCCGCGCCGGCCCATCCGCGGCACCGTTGAAATGTTCCGCCTGCCGGATGGCGACGAGATCCAGCTGAACTGGAGTGACAATGCCGCCGATCAACACCGGCCTTTGGCCATATTGCTGCATGGCCTGGAAGGGAATGCCAACAGCCACTATGTACAGGGCATGTTTCACAGCCTGCAACAGCAAGGTTTTGCCGTACTGCTGATGCATTTTCGCGGCTGCAACGGCGTCGCCAATAAATTGCCGCGCGCCTATCACTCCGGTGACACCGCCGACTTTGCCGAAGTGCTGCAATGCTGCCGCCGCCGCTATCCGGCGCGCCGGCTGCTGGCGGTTGGTTTTTCGCTTGGCGGCAATGTGCTGGTGAAATATTGCGGTGAAACCGGTACCGACAATTTACTGAGCGGTGCCGTGGCGGTCTGTGCGCCCTTAGCGCTGGCACCAAGCAGCGACCGGATTAATCAGGGTTTCAGTAAAATTTACCAGCGTTATCTGCTCGGCCGGCTCAAAGCCACGATGCAACGTAAACTGGCTGCCCATGCCGATTTCCCGCTGGCACTCAGTGCCAGCCGGATCCGCAACATTCGAAGTATCCGCCAGTTTGATGACTTGCTGACGGCGCCGCTGCACGGTTTTCGCGACGCTGAACACTATTATCGCAGTTGCAGCGGGCTGAACTTTTTGCCCGCAGTACAAACTCCGCTGCTGCTGATCCATGCGCTGGACGACCCGTTTCTGGCGCCGGCGGTGATCCCCCAACAACTGCCGCCACAGGTACAGCTGTATCTGAGCCCGCATGGTGGCCATGTCGGCTTTCTGGCCGGCACGCCGTGGCGGCCGGTCTACTGGCTGGATCAGGTGATCCCACAGTGGCTGAACCAGCTTCCACTTCAACAGGAACCACGCCGATGCTGATCCCATGGCAACAATTAAACACCGACACTCTGCAACGACTGATTGAAAGTTATGTGCTGCGCGAAGGCACTGATTATGGTGACGAAGAAGTCCCGCTGGCAATGAAGACCCAGGCTGTATTGCAGCAGATCCAACAAGGTCAGGTGCTGATCCTCTATTCAGAGCTGCATGAGTCGGTGGATTTGTTAACCCGCCAGCAATATCAGCATTTACTACAGCATGATCCAGAAACATCTTCGTAATTTATTGCTGAAGGCCTGTTCACTTTGGTATTGTGCCGGTTCAGGATACAATATTCACTGGCAAGGATTTAAGTTGTGCTGCGCGCCTTGCGTCATTACCTCAAACTGACCCCGGCTGATCTGGCCACCGCCAGTCCGGCAAACTGGCAACTCAGCGTATTCCGTATCATGGTACTGTCTGGCTTGTCGCTGGTGCTGGTGATTTGCCTGCATAGTTCCTGGCAAGCCTGGCAGCTGGGGGCTTACCATGTGATTGCCATCACCTCGGCGTTTTACCTGGCGTTGTTGCTGTTATTGCGCCGTGCCGGGTCGGCACTGGAATTCAGCGCCATCGGTTTTTTAGTGCTGGTGGTCTGTGCCGGTCTGGCCATTTTGTTGTTCAATCCGGATTTTGAAATGGCCAAACTTGGCATCGTGTTTTTGTACGCACTGCCAACGATCGCACTGATGTTTTTCCCACTGCGCGTCATGGTCGGCCTGATGCTGCTGAATTTTATTCCTTTTGCGTTTTTATTGTATAACCAGCCCTTGCCGGCACTGTTCGATTTTTCGATTTCGTTGCCGTCGACTCATGCTTATCTGCATGGCCTGATCTTTTTGTTTTTTAATTTGTGTCTGCCGCTGGCTTCGGCCCGGATTATCCGCACCCTGCAACGCCATAGCAGCGAACTGCAGCAGACGCACAAACAGCTCAGACAAAGCCATGATTTTTATGCCGAACTGTTCGAGAACAACGGCGAAGCGACCCTGCTCTGTGCCAGCAATGGCCGAATTATCAAAGCCAATACCAAAGCCTGCCTCTGGCTTGGCATTGAAAGCGACTGCCACAGTTATTTAAGTCAGGTGTTAAAACCGGAGCACGACACGCCGGGCAGCGCCTTCTGGCTGGCCCAGGATTTACCCTGTATCGCGCGCAATCAGCCAGAACGGCATTTGCAGCTCAAACATATGGTGCGCACCCGCCAACAGCATCATGTATTGCAGTTGCAGGATGTCACAGTGCTGGTTCAACTGAAACAGCAGCTTGACCAGCAGCACCAGAATGTCTGGCAGCTGTATGACCGGCTGACCTGTTTACCCAAAGCCACATTTTTCCGCCAGCAGGCTGACGAGCGTCTTGGCAGCGCAAAGCCGTGGCAGTTTCAACTCTGCGTGATCATCCGCCTGTGTCATATCAAAACGCTGAACCAGCAGTTTGGCTATGAGTTTGGCAGCCAGGTTCTGCAGCAGTTTGCCAGCCAGTTCCGTCAGGCGCTGCGGCCAGATGCGTTGTTTGGCCGCATCCGCGGCGTGAAATTCGCGCTGTTATTGCCGGTGCAGACCGAGCAGCTCAGCCCCGCGCAACAAGCGGAAGCATTACACCAGCAGCTGCCGGAACTGCTGATGATTGGCAGCCAGCAAGTCCAGCTGCGTTATCAGCTGGGTTATTGCCTCAGTGAAGGCACGGCAGATGCTGCAACCTTGCTGGAACAATGTGAGATAGCGCTGGAGCAAGCCAGCAATCAGACGCCAATGGTACAGTTTGCGCCGGCCCAGGCCGCCGAACTGCAACAAACCTACGCCTTAGCCAATGCCTTGCAGGAAGCCATTCGCCATCGTCAGCTGCAGCTGTTCCTGCAACCGAAAGTTAATGGTGACGGTCAGATCAAAGCGTTTGAAGCCTTATGTCGCTGGCAACATGAAGGTAACTGGATTGCACCGGATCTGTTTATTGAACTGGCGCTGCAACATGGTTGTATCAAGGCCCTCAGTGAGCTGGTGCTGGACATGGCGATTGAAATTCTGGCGCAGTGGCATGAACAATGTTGGGAGTACCCTATTGCGATTAATCTGGCCGGGCCTGAGCTGCTGGACGACAGTTTTTTTGCCCATCTGCTGGCACAAAGCGCGTTTTATCCGTGGCTGACCGAGCGGCTGCAGCTGGAGATCACTGAAACTCATTTTGCCACGCAACAACCGGCGTTACACAACCGCTTACGCGCCCTGAGTCAGTATGGTTTCAGCATTGCCATCGACGATTTTGGTACCGGTCACGCCTCGTTAAGCCAGCTGGTGGATATGCCAGCTGATACGCTGAAAATTGACCGGCGTTTTATCGCCGCCATTCCCCATCACCGCCAGCAAATCAAAGTGTTGCATACCACACTACAACTGGCGCGGGCACTGAATCTGACCACAGTGGCCGAAGGCGTGGAAAACGACATTCAGCGCAAGTTTCTGGCGAAACTCGGCTTTCCGTTGCTGCAAGGCTATTTATTTGGCCGGCCGGCACCGGCGGAGCACTGGCATGCCCAACTGCTGCGCCAGCAGCCGCCCGGTCATGACGTCAGCCGGTTATCTGCCGTGGAGTCGGATGCGGCTGGATAAGTTCAGGCCAGGCCAACGTGGACTGGCCAATCACCATAAAATCCGGATTGGCTAAAGTTTCACGCTGATTGTAACTGAGTGGAAAAAACTGGCTGTCGAGAATACGGCCGCCGGCCTCTTCGACAATGATATGCACGGCGCCGGTGTCCCACTCGCCGGTCGGGCCAAGCCGCATGTAACAATCGGCGCCGCCTTCGGCAACCAGACAACTTTTCAGTGAACAACTGCCAAGCGCAATAAATTCAGCCTGTTGCTGCGGTGCCAGCAAAGCGCTGATCAGGTGCTGTGGCTGACGACGACTAACCGCAATGCGCAGCGGATCGCCTTCCTGGTGCTGCCGCACTTTGATGTGATTAATCAGATGACGTTGTTGTTTAAAGGCGCCATGACCACGGGTGGCGTAATACCAGATTTGTTCTTTTGGCCAATAAATCACCCCAAGCGCCGGCCAGCCGTGCTCAACCAACGCGATGCTGACGGCAAAATCGCCACTGCGGGCAACAAATTCCTGCGTGCCGTCCATCGGGTCAATCAGCCAGTAACGCGGCCAGTGCTGACGCTGCGCCAGCGGCACTAAATGACTTTCTTCGGAGATCACCGGGATGTCCGGCGTCAGTTCGGATAATTGCTCAATAATGATTTGATTCGCGGCGTAATCGGCGGCGGTCACCGGGCTGTTGTCAGACTTAATTTCTGCCTGAACCTCGCCGCTCAGATACATTTGCCACAGGCGTTCACCCGCTTGTTGCGCGGTGATTTTAACCGGTTCGAGCAGTTTACTTAAAAACATCGGGGTGGCTGTCCAGATATTTGCGGGCCAGGAACAATGCGGCCACGCTACGCGCTTCAGTAAAATCGGCCTGTGCCAGCAATTCGTCCAGTTGGTCCCAACGCCATTGCACCAGTTCTAACGGCTCGGGTTCGTCGCCTTCCAGCCGTTCGGCATAAAGGCCACCAGCCAGCACAATTTGCATTGTAGCATTAAAATATCCGGGGGCGAGCGCGACACAGCGCAGCTCCTGCAGCCAACTGGCGCCAAAACCGGCTTCTTCTTTGAGTTCGCGGTCAGCCGCCTGCAGCGCAGTTTCGCCTGGGTCGATCAACCCTTTGGGGAACCCCAGCTGATAATCGTCTGTGCCGGCGCAATATTCACGAATGAGGTAAAAATGGTGTGGATCAGGACACGCCACCACCATCACAGCACCGCGACCGGTGCCGCGCATCCGTTCAAATAAACGTTCTTCACCATTACTGAACTGCAACTGCACCTGTTCAATCTTAAACAGGCGGCTTTGTGCCACGATTTCCTGCGCCAGAATGCGCGGTTTTTGCCTTGAATGCGGTTTGTCCGCCATAGCTCTGCCTCTGCTACAATGGCACTTCACTTTGCCTGCACTACTATAAATCGGAAAGATGGAAAAACCTATGCTGGATTGGTCGGCGATCGATACTGTTTTACTGGATATGGACGGCACTTTGCTCGACCTGCATTTTGATAATCATTTCTGGCTGGAGCATTTACCCAAACGCTGGAGTGAACTGACCGGCATCGATGAAGCCGAAGCGCGCGCCACGCTCAGAGCTGAATACGCCGTATTACAGGGCAAAATTGAATGGTATTGCCTCGACTACTGGACGCGCCGGCTGAACTTACCCATCACCGCGCTCAAACGCGAGATCAGCGACAAAATCGCCATGCGCGAAGACACGCCGCCATTCCTGCAGGCGCTGCAACAAAGTGGCCGTCGCATCGTACTGGTAACCAATGCGCACCCGGACAGCCTGTCATTAAAAGTCGAACTGACGCCGATCAAAGCTTATATCGATGAACTGATTTCGACGCACGAATTTGGCGTGACCAAAGAACAGCAGCAATTGTGGCAACAGCTGCAGGCGCGGCTCGGGTTTGATGCCAAACGCACGCTGTTTGTCGACGACAGCCTGCCGATTTTGCACGCCGCACAGCAGTTTGGTATTGGCCATTTGTTGGCAGTCGCCAATCCGGACAGCCAGCAACCGGTGCGCAGCATCGATGAATTTCCGGCTATTGTGGATTACCGGGATTTAGTGGCCGATATTCTGGCGGCGCCAGTTAAAGCAGACTGATGCCATCCCCTGAGCACAAAAATAACGCCAGCAAATGCTGGCGTTATTTTTTTCAAACTGGTGCTTTTGGCTGTTATTGCGTGCGAATTTGCCCGCCGAACTGAATGGTGTAACGACCTTCGGCATCCGGCTGCGAGACAAAACGCATCGCTTCATGCACTTCTTTGGGCATCGAGGCATCCGGTTTTAGCGTGCCATTTAACTGATACCGGCCCGCCATCACGTCGGCGGTGACGGCCAATGCCAGCGGATTATCCGGCTTGGTCACCAGCCGCAGATTGCCTTGGTCGCAGCTCAGCGTCGCATCAATCTGGCGTAAATCCAGCCAGCCTATTGGCGATTTTAACCGTGCCTGCTGCCAGCTCGCACTGCCGTCTAGTGCCGCACAATAAGGCTCACCTTTGGCAAAGTTTTTAACATTCAGCACAATGGCGCCGCTGGCATCCACCGGCATCGGCAATTGCAGATTGCGCATAATACCAGCCACCGGCCAGCGCACTGTCGCTTGCTGCAACGCATAGCTGGCAGGGCTTACCTGGCCAGTCAGATTCAGATAGGGCTGACTGTCATCTTTGACATCACCGGCGTTCAATTGCACGCCTAACTGCCCGCGCCATAACGCCGACAGATCCAGCCGCCAGCGCAGGTTGGTCAGATAGACCGGCGGGCGCGACAACACATCAATCTGGCCTTGCCACAAGGTGCCCTGCACTTTGCCGAGCTGCACTTCTGGCGGCATGGGCACTAACTTCAGCCAGACTGACGCCGGCGTCAGTACTGCCATAAATATCAGATAAACAACGATACCGGCGGCGATTAATCCGAACTTCTTCATCAAGGACTCTCAAATACTGTGAACTGTGACTACGGTTCAGCCTGATATTTATTCCAGCACCAGCCGGCGCACCCGAACGACACCGGATATGTCGGTATCTGTCACTTCCAGCTGTACCAGCTGCACACCATGTTCACCTTGTAACAGCTGCAACCAGCGCAGCAACTGCTCAAACGGCACATCGTCCAGCATCAGGTCAAGCTGTTCGTCTTTTGGTTGCATCCGGCTGACTTTAATCTGAAATTGCTGGCTGGTCTGCGACACTTTGTCACTGAGGCTGCCACCGGCAACACCAGCAGGTGCAGCCGCCAGCTGCGGCATTTTGCCTTTGAGCCAGACCAGCTGCTCACTGGCCGTGACTGCCGCGAGCGCCTGGCTGTCGCGTGCCTGATGCAGCGGCGCCCAGACCAGCGCATAAAACAACCCAACCCCGCCTATGACCGACAGCACACTGAGCAATTGTTGCTCACGGCGTTGCAGGCCATTCCACCATAATAAAACTGCTTTCATGATTTGCTCCGCAGCGTCAGCGTGCCCTGCACCTTACCTTCGATCTGACTGAGCGCGCCTTGATCAACCTGATAACCCTGCTGCTGCAACTGCCCCTTTAAGGCTTCAAACCGCTGAAAACTGGCAGCCGTGGCCAGCAGTCTTAACTCAGATTTTTTACTGTCGTATTTCAGGCTGTTCAGCGAGACGGGTTCAGCGCCACCAAGGGCTGGCGCGATCCCGCCCAGCAGCACCAGCAGACCGTGTTGTCCCTGCGCACCGCTGGCCGCCAGCTTGCGTTCCACCTGACGTTTCAGATTCACGATACGCTCTTGTGGAAATTGTTGTTTATACAAGGCACTGGCGTCGGCCCGAGCCTTGGCCGCGTCGCGGCTGAATGTCCAGGCTTCAAGGCCAACCAGACTTAAATACAACACGGCACAGGCCGCGGCGAGACCGCCACTTAAACGCCACTGCGCCCAATGCTTATTGCTGGCTTTTTTCGGCGCATAAGCACCCTGTAACAGGTTAAACGACACCGATTCCAGCTGCTGTGCCAGCAACGCCAGCGGCAATTCTGCCGGTGCCAGCTGATGCGGCTGCGCATGGCAGTTGTCAGGCCAGGGACTGTAGCTCAGTACTTCAGGCACCGCAGCCAGCTGCAGGTAATCCGGCCACCAACTGTCATCAATACAGCTCAGCTGCCAGTCACCCTGACGAAACAACCATTGACTGCCGAGCTGCACGGCAACGGGCTGTGCCAGCGCCGGCAACAACATCGCATCCGGCAACAACCGGCGCGGGGCAAACCCGGCTTGCAGTAACAATTCCAGCCACTGCTCGAGCAAGCTGCGCCTGAGCACTGCCACCTGCTGCACATATTGGGTGTCACGTTGCAGCGTCTGCGCCGGCAGTACCAGCAACTGTTCGATATCCTCGGCCTGCTCTTCTTCGAGCATATAAGGCAATGCCTGCAACACTTGCCGGCTGGGTTTGCCGGGTAACGGCACTTCTTTTAACACCACATCGCAGGCCGGCAATAACGCGGTCAGCGGCCGGTTGACGCCAATGCGCTCAGCCAGACCACTTAACTCACTGGCGTCTGCCAGTTGACCAGACGCAATGACTTCGGCAGCACTGGCTGACCAAATCAGCCACCACAGCGGTTGTTGCGCTGTGCTGCCAAGTCTGATGATTAATTGTTCACTCACCCAGGGCCTCCAAAGCGCCGCGCGACCACCTGCACCTGATCATCACCAAGTTGTAACAGGCTGGTCAGACTAAAATGACTGTCGGCAGTGTCGACGCTGATCACTGCCTGAAAATACTGCGATTTCACGCTAAATAGTGCTTTCACTTCATTACCGGGTGCCTGCGTCAGCACGGCACTGTTACTGCTGAAAAAATCTTCGACGCTGTCATAGCCCTTGTCTGGCCGGCCAGCAATCAGCGACTTCGCGTCTTCAGGTGACAAACCTGGGATCAATGCTGCCAGCACCGGTGCCTGCGCTTCGGTCATAGTGTTGACGTTAATCTGCAGGCTGCTGACTCCCGGGATCACACACACCAGCGGCGCAACCAGCGCATAGTCTGCCGGCGTCATATCGAGGATCACCCGCAATTCGGACTTGCTGACCATCAGACTGTTGGCGCTGTAATACGGCAGCTCAAGGGCGGCATAATCGTTTTCTTCTGCCCCGCCGGCACTTTGCAGCGTACTGTCGGCATCCAGCCAGTCCGTCACCCGCGCCACCAGATAATCCGGCGGCATCGATAACTCCAGCGCATTTTGCTCCAGCAGCCGTAAAAACGCCTGCTGCGCCGGTGACGGCTGATTCGGGCTGCGGTTATTGTTGCCATCTGTGTTGCTGGCCTGACCGGCTTTCGGATCGGCGGCTTCAGGCCCGCGGCCATTATTACTGTCAGGGCCTGGCGTACCACCTGCCGGATCATTCGGGTTGGCCGGCAGCAAAGCGTTCAGATTAAAACACGCCTGCAGATCAGACAATTCGCCGCTGATAGTGGCCTGTTCAACCGGAAATACCGCGCCTTGGGTCGCCCATTCCTGACTCAGATTGACGGTGTCTTTACCGGCGGCGGATTTTTTCAGCAGCCGCTGAATAAACTGCTCGGCCCCTAACGCCAGCCAGACCGATTGCTGACGTTGTTGTAAATTGATTTGCCGCTGCAGCTCCAGCTGCAGGCGCCCGCTCATACTGACGGCGATCAGCACCACAAAAGCCACCACCATCATCACCGCGATCAGGGCCACGCCACGCTGGTTTTTGTCGGTCAATCTCATCGCGACTCCCGCAGCGGCAAGCTGAACACCCGCTCAATAGTGCCGAGTTGCGGAGATTTCAGCGTCATCCGCACAGCCAGTGGCCAGCCGGTCTGGTCCCAGAATTCTTTCCATTGTTCCTGACCATCTTCTTTCACCAGATAACGGAACTTCAGCTCGTCAATATCTTCCAGCAACGGCTGAACATTCGGCTCAGTGCCGGTCACCGCATCCGGATACAAATAATACAAACGCTGTAGTTGCCGCTCTTTCAGCCGGTACCCGACCAGCTGCACTTCGCTGCGCGCCAGCACCATGCCGGGATTAGTCCAGCCGGCATGACTGAAGGTAATGCCGTCGTCGTCGCTTTCAATCCAGTTCGCCGCACCCGCCAGCGTTTGTGCCACCGGCGCTTCACCGTTGACGCGGATTTGCCTTGGTATAATTTGCCAGAAATCCCGATCCAGCAGCATCATGGCACGCTGCAACTGCTGTAACCGCAGTGTAGCTGCGCGGGATGCTTCATCGCTGCGGGTGACACTGTCCAGCACCGCGACCGACGCCAGGCCCACCAGCGCAAAAATGGCCACCGCCAGCAGCATTTCAATAAAAGTGAAACCGCGGTTACTCTGCACGTTGCCGCCCGACAAAGGTCTGCAGCGTGCTGACCACGCGCTCTGGTTCCTCCAGTGGCCGCACTGTGACTTTTAACATGCGAAATTCAGCATCGTCGGTTTCCAGCACTTCCAGCACCCACTTCCAGCGGTTTTTCGCCATCTCGGCTTCCCCTTCCCGCGGCTGTGGTGGCCAGCGCGTCTCAAGCCGCGCCAGCTGCAGTTGATTTTCGGCGACATAACCGGCCATCGTCATTTCTTCAATCATGCCCATGGCACGGATATGCTCGGTGGTGGCGCGCATCACTGCGACGCCGGCGATGGCAAATATCGCCATTGCGATCATCAGTTCAATCAGCGTGAAGCCGTTACCGCGCCTGTTCAAGCTGCCCCCGCTCCAGTGGAATGCTGAAGACTGCTTTGAGACTTTGGCTCAGCACCGGGCTTTCGCTGTCTTCTTTCAGTTCCAGTAAAAACGGGCTGATTTCGCCGCTGGATAAAATAAATACCGTCGGATAGCGCGGGTCTTTTTTCTGTGGCGGCGTGGTCAGAATGCCGGTTTGCCGTTTCACTGGTTTTTTCACTTTGCCGTCTGCCCGTGCTTTGTCTGCTTCGGCTTGTTGTTTTTGTTCTTCCGCCAGCTGCTTTTCGGCGTCCCGCTCGTCAAAACTGTTCGCTTCGGCTAACCCATCGTCTTCCGGCTCAAATTCGGCACGGCTCAGCAGATTTTGCTCAGCCCACTCCAGGCCTTCTAATTCGATTTTAGCGCTCAGGCCCGGTTTAAATTCGTAAGGCGCTAAGGCTTTAGGTTCGCGGATACTGCGCCATTTATCCTGTTCAAACAGCATAAAGCGGTAGCCTTTGGCATCAATAAAAAGCCCCAGCTCGACGTTTTTCAGCATGGCCAGTTCTGCCGCCAGCTGAATGCGAGCCTGCAGTTTTTCGGTTTCTTTGCCAAGCCGTTGCTGCCGGCTTTCGCCGCTGAAGGAATACACCACAGTGGCCGCCAGCAATCCGATTAACAGGATCACCAGCAGCACTTCAATCAGGGTAAAGCCTCCGGCGCGGCGTGTGCTCATTAGTTTTGTGGCTCTTCGCCACCATCTAAATTCCAGTTACCGATATCATCTTCAGTGCCGGCAGCACGGTCCGGGCCTGCCGAGAAAATATCAATCTTGCCCATCTCCCCCGGGCTTGCCAGCTGATATTCGCCATTCCACGGGTCTTTTGGCAGCCGTTTGATGTAACCGCCTTCCGGATATTGACGTGGCATTGGCTCAGACGTTGGCTGGGTGGTTAATGCCTGTAAACCTTGTTCTGTGGTTGGATAAAAACCGTTTTGCATCTTGTATAAATCCAACGCATTTTCCAGCTGCTGAATATCAACCACCACTTTTTGCTTGTCGGCCTGCTCTTTGTTGCCCATCAGGTTCGGTACCACCATACTGGCAATAATGCCGAGAATAACGATAACTACCATCACTTCTAACAGGGTAAAACCACGTGAACGTTGCATTGTATTAACCTCCTCCTACTAAATTGTTCAGCGCCAGAATTGGCTGCAATATCGCCATCACGATAAACAGCACCATCCCGGCCATCACCGCGACCAACGCCGGCTCAAACACTTTGAGCGAGACTGTGACCAGGGTTTCAAATTCTTTATCCTGACTATTGGCGGCGCGTTCCAGCATGCCGTCGAGCTGACCGCTTTTTTCGCCGCTGGCAATCATATGCAGCATCATCGGCGGAAATAATTTGGTCTGATCCAGCGCAGAACGCAGCGAAGAACCTTCGCGTACCCGGCCGGTCGCTTCGCCAATCATCTGTTTCATGTAACTGTTGTCGAGCACGTCGGCACTGATGCGCATCGCCTCTAACAAAGGCACGGCACTGGCATTCAGAATACTTAAAGTACGGGCAAAACGGGCGGTATTCAGGCCACGCGCCACTTTGCCGATGAGCCCCATGCGCAAAATGCTGCGGTCATACTTCAGTTTCAGTGCCGGCTTGCGTAACGCCCGTTTCAGCGCAGTAACAGCCAGCATCACAAGCACTACCAGATAGAGGCCATAACTGCGGATAAATTCACTGGCAGCGATCAAAAACAAGGTCGAAGCCGGCAGCGACTGACCCATATGGTCAAACTGCTCGACAATTTTCGGCACTACCAGCGCCAGCAGAATGCTAATCACCATCACGGCAAAAAAGGTCAGAATGGCCGGATACAACATGGCCTGCATCAGCTGACTGCGCATATGCTGACGCTGTTCGGTGTAATCAGCCAGCCGGTTTAACACCGCATCAAGGTGACCGGATTTTTCACCGGCCGCCACCATGGAGCGGAACAGATGGTCAAACACATGCGGAAATTCAGCCAGACCTTCGGCCAGGCTATAACCTTCCACCACCTTGGAGCGTACGCCCATCATCATGTTGCGCAGCCGCGGTTTTTCGCATTGCTCGGCCACCGCCAGCAAGGCGTTTTCAATCGGCAGTGCCGCTTCAACCAACGTGGCGATTTGCCGGGTGATCAACGCCAAATCAGCGGCACTGATGCCGCTTTGAAACCAGTTCCGGCCACTGGCGATAATTTTTTCCTGCTGCGACGCCAGCTCAATACTGACCGGCGTCAGCTTGCGTTCGCGCAGCAGCTGGCGGGCATGACGGGCATTGTCCGCTTCCAGCACGCCCTTCGATGACTTACCGCGCGCATCCAGCGCCTGATATTCAAAGGCGGCCACTATGCATCCTCACGCGTCACACGCAGCACTTCTTCCAGCGTGGTGATGCCGGCCAGCACTTTAGAAAAACCGTCCTGGCGGATACTCGGGCTTTGACTGCGGATGTATTTTTCGATCGACTGCTCGCCTTTGCCGTTGTGGATCAGTTCACGGCAATGCTCGTCGACGACAATCAATTCGTGAATACCGGTGCGGCCGCGATAGCCGGTCTGGTTGCATTGCTCGCAGCCAACGGCGCGGAAAATCAGCGCCGCTTCGGCTTTTTTCACGCCGAGCAGTGCCCGCTCTTCTTTGTCCGGTTCATGGCTTTGTTTGCAGTGCGGGCATAAAGTGCGCACCAGCCGCTGCGCCAGCACGCCTAACAAACTGCTCGATAACAGGAAAGGCTCGATGCCCATATCTTCCAGCCGGGTGATAGCGCCGGAAGCGGTGTTAGTGTGCAGCGTCGACAATACCAGGTGACCGGTCAAACTGGCCTGCACCGCAATTTGCGCGGTTTCCAGGTCACGGATTTCACCGACCATCACTACGTCCGGGTCCTGGCGCAAAATAGCGCGCAGGCCGCGGGCAAAGGTCATATTCACTTTGGTATTAACCTGGGTTTGGCCTATACCTTCCAGCTCGTATTCAATCGGGTCTTCCACCGTCAGAATATTGCGGTCTTTGGTATTGATATCGGTAAGACCGGCATACAGCGTGGTGGATTTACCGGAACCGGTCGGGCCCGTCACCAGAATAATGCCGTGCGGTTTTAAAATCAGTTCGGCAAAAGCCTGCTGCACCGACAAGGTCATGCCTAAATCGGCCAGATTCAGGTGTGAATTGTTTTTATCGAGTAAACGCAATACCACGCGTTCGCCGTGGCTCGACGGCATCGTCGAGACCCGTACGTCGACGGCCCGGCCGGCAATGCGCAGGCTGATGCGGCCATCCTGCGGCACGCGTTTTTCGGCGATGTCGAGTTTGGCCATCACCTTAATCCGCGATACCAGCAGGCTCGACAGTTTGCGGTTTGGCCGCAGCATTTCGCGCAGTACACCATCGATACGAAAGCGCACCACTAAGGCTTTTTCAAAAGTTTCGACGTGGATATCTGAAGCGCCGAGTTTAATGGCTTCACCCAGCATGGCGTTAATCAGCTTGATGATCGGCGCGTCGTCTTCGTTTTCCAGTAAGTCTTCGGTTTCCGGAATTTCATCAGCGAGCGATGCCAGATTCACTTCGTTACCGATGTCTTCCATAATTTGCTGCGCTTCGCTGGAATCGCGCTGATAGGCCGCTTCCAGCATGGCTTCAAATTCCACTGCACTCATGCGCTGAATTGAAAACGGCTGGTTCAGCAACCGGCGGATCTCCAGCAAGGCTGCCGCTGTGGTTTCCGGGGCGATCAGCAGTTGCCACTGCCCGTCAGCCTGAGCCTGCAGCAACACTTTATGCCGTTTGGCAAAGCCAAACGGCAGGCGGATCCGGGCGCTGCCTTGTGGCAGGTCAACCGCCGCCATTTATTGGTTGCCTTCTGCTTTGGCCGGCTTCAACTCGCCTTTGTCCATTTGATCCAGCCGCTGCTGAATTTCCGGCGGCAGTGTTTTTTCCTTGCCCCAGACCGGCATTTCCGGTGTGTCAGTCTCCGGCATCAAGGACACGCCATTGTCCTGCTTTTGTAGCTGCTGCGCGCGCATGTAATTGTATTTACGCTGGCTGACTTCGTTCATCACACCACCGTCACGCATAATAGTGGGTTTGATAAACACCATCAGATTGCGTTTTTTCTTGCTGGTACTGGTGGAGCGGAATAAATGACCCAGCACCGGAATATCACCGAGCAGCGGCACTTTGGATTCGCTTTGTTGCACGTCTTCGTCAATCAGACCACCGAGCACAACTGTGGCGCCATCGTCCGCCATCACTGTGGTTTTGATTTCGCGTTTGGCGATAATCAGGTCACCATCAATAGCGCCGGCGCGGCTGGAGACTTCCTGTTCAATGGTCAGCCGTACCGCGGTGCCTTCATTGATTTGCGGTGTCACTTTGAGTTTGATACCAATCTCTTTGCGATCTTTGGTGGTAAAAGGGCTGTTGCCGTTTTGACCCGGGCTGGTGGTCGTTTCAATCGGTACTTCTTCACCGACGATAAAAAACGATTCCTGGTTATCCAGCGTGGTGATATGCGGCGTGGCCAGAATGTTAGAGTCAGTATCGGCTTTAACAGCCTGCACAATGGCACCCCAGTCGTCTTTGACCACGCCGAGTAATGCGCCATTGACACCTTTAAGCGCTTCCCCGAGCATGGTGTAATCTGGATCTGCTGGCTGAGTAGTCACCTCAGTAGTGACACCGTTGTTCGTGGTTTTAGTTGTGCTGCCGGCGGTTTTTCTGGTCGCCGCCGATGCACCGGCGGCAATGGTGGAAATCGGCAGACCAGTATTATTAAACTGCGTCATGCCACCTTCGGCCGAGATCAGCTGCACCCCAAGGTTAATGCCGGCGGTCTCACCGACTTCCACAATGATGGCTTCGACCAGAACCTGCGCACGGCGGATATCGACCTGCCGGATCACATCTTCGAGGTTACGCAGCATATCCGGCTGAGCCGTGACAATCACCGAGTTACTTTCGGCATGGGCTTCAATACTGACTTCGCGGTTGCTGCCACGGCTGCCACCGCCGCCCTGCGCCGCTTGTTGGCTCTGGGCAGAGTTGGCCGACGCCACCATCGAATTCGACACGCCCTGCAGCACTTTGACTAAATCTTCCGCCTTGGCATATTTCAGGTAATACACCCGGGTATTGCCCTGGCTTTCCTGTTCCGCATCCAGCCGTTTGACAATTTCAGAGACACGCTGACGCGCCTGCAATTCACCGGACACTATCACGCTGTTGGTGCGCTCGTCGGCGACAATTTTTGGGATCAGGAATTCTGGCTGGTCGCCTTGCCCTTGTTTCTTATAAATATTTTCTAAAATACGCACCACTTCAGCGGCCGAGGCATAACTTAAGCGGATGATTTCAATATCCTGGTTACCGGCTTTATCCACACGTTGGATGATATCAACCAGCCGGTTTACCACTTCAGCCTGGCCGGTCATCATGATGACGTTGGACGGGTCATAGTTCACTACATGACCACCGCCGGCCTGATCAGTAAACTGGCGCAGCAGCGGTGCCAGTTCCCGCACCGAGACGTTTTTCACCTGCACCACGCGGGTGACCATTTCGTCGCCGACGCCACCGTTATTGTCGCTGACCACCGGAATGTTGGACATTTTGGCGTCTTTTTGCCGGACGACTTTCAGCACGCCACTTTTCATTTCCACGATAGAGAAGTCATAGACTTCCAATACGTTGAGGAAAAACTGGTAATACTGTTGCTCGTTGAGCATCTCATAAGAGCGGACATTAATACGACCGCGCACCTGCGGGTCGACGATAATCGTTTTGTTCAGGTTTTTGCCGACAATATTAATAAATTCGGTAATTTCAGTACCTTTAAAATTCGGCTGATATTCAACAGCAGCACTGAAAAAGCTCAATAAGGCCAAGGCGCCGGCACCCAATTGCAGCTTCAGAGACGGAAGGCGGAAAATAGTTGATTTCATTGGAAGTAAGCCATTCTGTACTGGTTATTATTGTGACAGGTTCACCTGAATGTCCTGGATTTCACCATCACGTTCTACTTTAATCGAAGCCTGGCTGGCTTCACGTAATTCGTTAATGACACCATACGCCTGCTGCATATCATTGAGCCGCACACCGTTGATCTCGATCGCAACATCATTGGGCTGCAGTCCCATCCGGGCGAATAATTCGGCATCTTTCCCGGGTAACAGGGCATAGCCATACATCTGGCCATTGCGGTGACGAGGTGTGATCCGGACATAATCAAAAAACTTCGCGGGTTCATTCAGCATATCCCGCCGCATGCTGGCGATATCTTCCGCAGCAGGGCTGTATTGTTGCTGTGGCGGGACTTCCTGCAGGCCTTCCCCGTCAACGGCAGCGTTCGCTTCACTGAGCTTCTGATACTCAACGCCGTCCAGCATCAGTGTTTCCATCCGGCCAGACACCTGCAACAGCACCCGGTCTTCCAGCACTTGCTTCAGCACGGCGGCGGTGCCTTCAATTTGTTCATCAATGGCATAAACCTGTTCCACACCACTGTTTTCAATCACTGCAGTGCCTTGCTCCGGTTTTGCCCGCGTCGCCACCACACCGGTCAGTTTTAAATTCAAACTGGTTTGTGGTGCGTCTGTAACCGTTTGCACGGCGACGGGTTCGGCCGATTTCGGCTGGAACTGGCCAAATAAGCGGGCATCAATAATCGATTGAATATCCTGGGTGGTATGGGCCTGTGCTGTGGTTGCCTGCAGCGGAATGCTGACGTCAGCCTCCGCTGCCGCCGGCAGAAAAACCCAGCTGATGCGCGCCGCCAGCCAGGCCAACAGCACTAAAAATACACCGGCGAAAATGCGGTTGAGCAGCGCGACCGGCAAGCGACGATAAAACTGCTGCCATAAGGCTGCCCAATCCAGACTGGAGACTTGTTGCCAATTCATGCTAATGATTCTGTATCTATTCTGTTTTTATCTTACTCAGTTGGTCCACCCGCAACAAGATCAGCGGCCTGTTCACCTGTTAATTACACATGATAAACATTTGATATCTGCGCGCTTTCTGTGCTGATCGCCGGTGCGGCTGGAGCCAGCGTCGTGTTTATGTTATGTTCGCAGGCATTGCCGGAGCTAAAAACTGATGACTCAACTCACTCAAAATCAGGACAATACCACAGTTATATTACGTTTGGATAAATGGTTGTGGGCCTGCCGTTTTTATAAAACCCGCAGTCTGGCTAAAGACATGATTGACGGTGGAAAAGTTCAGTATAATGGTCAGCGTTGCAAGGCCAGCAAAACGGTTGAAATCGGCGCCACCATCCGGCTGACCCAGGGTTCTGATGAGAAAATTGTTATAGTCGGGGGCCTGAGCGAACAGCGGCTTGCCGCACCACTGGCGCAAAAACTGTACGAAGAGACCGCTGAAAGTCAGCAGGTCCGGGCCGAACGCGCCGAATTACGCAAATTAAATCTGTTGTATGCCCCGCATCCGGACACCAAACCGGACAAAAAGATGCGCCGGCAATTGTTGTTATTAAAATCACAAAATTGAGGTTGTCATGAGTCAGTCTGATCAGCTGCTGCGTTTTTTATTCCGCGAACGTGATGTCCGTGGCGAAGTAGTGAAAGTGGCCACCAGCCTGGATGCGATGCTGGCCGGTCATCAATATCCGCAGCCGGTAAAACAGCTGTTGGCCGAACTGGTCGCCGCCACCGCCCTGTTGACCGCCACGCTGAAATTTGAGGGCCAGATTGCGGTGCAATTGCAAGGCGATGGCCCGGTGCGTTTTATCGCCGTCAACGGCAACGACCAGCAACAGTTTCGTGGCGTGGCGCGGTTGCAAAAGGAAGTGCAGGGCGACAGTTTTGCCGAACTGATTGGTCAGGGCTACCTGCTGGTGACTATCACACCGAATCAGGGCGAGCGTTATCAGGGTATTATCCCGCTGGTCAACGACAGTCTGACGGCCACGCTGGAAGCCTATTTTAATCAGTCTGAGCAATTACCTACCCGGCTGTATCTGCATACGGCTATCGGTGCAGAACATTGTCAGGCGGCAGGTTTGCTGTTGCAGGTGCTGCCGGTAGATGCGGAAAAATCGCGCGAAGACTTTGCCCATATCGAGATGCTGGCAGATACCCTGACACGGGAAGAGCTGTTGCAGTTACCGCCGGAGGACAGCCTGTACCGGCTGTTCCATCAGGAGGTGGTTGAGTTATTCCCGGCGCAGCCCGTGCAATTTGTCTGCGGCTGTTCACGCGAAAAATCAGAGGCCGCGATTGTCAGCCTCGGTGCCGAGGCGATTGATGAGCATATTGCCGAGGGAAAACTGGAGATCAGCTGTGAATATTGCAATACGCTGTATCATTTTGATGCCGCTCAGTTGCAGTTACTGAAACAGAATTTCTAGCAAAAAAGCGCCGGCGTGCACTAAATCACATTAACAATCTGTCGCATTTTCACAACATGGTGATGTTTTTCTGCAACTGTTTTCGACTATAGTGTCCGGACCCGCAACAAAAACAGCGGGTCTTCCACCGGCGCCTGTCCTCAGGCCGGTGGCACCATAAAAGTGAACAATTCAGGAAGCACAACATGTTGGTCAAACCCTCAACCAAGACTTTACTGGCGATTTCTGTCGCCGCTGCACTGGCTGCCCCAGCCTCTGCCAGTTTGGACATTTCACATAGCTATTCCCCGGAAATGTCCGGCGAAGTTCAATTTGAGCCGTCGCTGAAAAATTCGGCATTAAAACAGGAATTCCCACAATATTTCATCGTGCAGCTTGAAGCAGAACCACTGGCCGCGACTGCCGCCGTCAGCACTTACTCTGCTCCGGGCAATAAGCTGGACACCGAATCTGCTGTAACTCAGCAACAGGCAGGCATTCTGGCGCAAGAGCGACAAGCCTTTGCCAACGCATTAAAACAACAACTTCCTGATGCACAAATTGACCGGCATTTTGACACTGTCATGCATGCTGTGGTGGTGACGTCGACTTCAGATATCTATACCGAACTGCAAAATGTCGCTGGCGTTAAAGCGGTGTTTCGCGAAGAAATGTATTACGAACAAATGGATACGTCACTGGACCTGATTAAAGCCAAACAGGTCTGGGAACAGCTGGGTGGTGATATGAGCGCCGGTAAAGGCGTGAAAGTCGCAGTCATTGACGGCGGGATCCGGCCAGAAAGCCCATTGTTCAAAGACACGGGCTTCTCAGCACCAGCCAACAAACCAAACAACGATTATTGCGCCACCGTTGAACCGGCATTCTGTAATAACAAACTGATTGTGGCACGTTTCAGCACGCCGACTTTTGCCACAGTGCCGCAAGAATACATGAGCCCGCTGGGGAATGGCGGCCATGGTACTCACACTGCAGGGACCGCTGTCGGCGTCCCGGCAAAAATCAAATTTAATGGCGCAACCAACATTGTTCCTGAAGTGGCCGGTAAGCCGGACGAAAGCGGTTTTACCGAAGTAGCAGTGTCTGGTGTGGCTCCGGGTGCTTACCTGATGGCCTATAAAGCGCTGTTCCAGGTATTCCGCGCGGATGGCACTGTCACCGGCAGCGGCTCCAACGTGATGTTACTGGAAGCGCTGGACTGGGCGGTAAAAGATGGCGCCGACGTCATCAATAACTCATGGGGCGGCAGCACTGGTGCTGACCCGATCACCAGCCCGTATCAGGCCGCCTTTAAAGCTGCCGAAGACGCAGGCGTTGTCGTGGTGTCTTCCGCTGGGAACAGCGGCCCGGCAGCACAATCTGTTGGTTGTCCTGGCTGTATCGAAAGTGGTATCACCGTCGCCAGCACCACGACCGGCCGTTTCTTTGCCAATACCGTTAAATTTGGCACAGAGACACCGATGCTCGGGGTCACCGGCGCAGAATTTGCTGCCACAACCAAAGGTCTGACGGCAGATCCGGTCGCCAAAGTTGTGGATGCAGCCAAAGCTGCACCAACCAACGCACTGGCTTGTACTGCGTTCCCGGCAGATACCTTTAAAGACAGCTTTGCGCTGATTTCGCGCGGCAACTGTACTTTCACCGACAAAATCAACAACGCCATGGCCGCAGGTGCCAAAGGCGTGATTATGGTGCAAAACAATGATGGCCAGCCAACATCGATGGCCAACGCCGGCACGACTATCCCGTCACTGATGATCAGTAAAGCCGACGGCGCCAAACTGGCAAAATCACTTGAGAGCGCGGCCAATACCACCGCAACCTTAAGCCGTTTCGCCACTAAAGTCGTTTCAGCACAGTTCGCAGATAATATGAGCGACTTCTCCTCACGTGGCCCTAATGGTGATCACAACATTCTGAAGCCGGATCTGGGCGCGCCAGGCAGTGATATCCTGTCCGCCACATCGCCGGACCAGTTTGCTGACAAACGTGGTTTCCAGCTGATGAGCGGTACTTCAATGGCAGCGCCGCATGTCGCCGGTGCAGCAGCCATCATGCAGCAGAAATTCCCGAAATGGACCGCAGCTGAAATCAAAACAGCCCTGACTTCAACCGCCGTTAACGGTCTGAAAAAAGAAGATTCCGTCAGCGCCACCACGCCGTTTGATATTGGTGCCGGTCGCCTGGATCTGAGCCGTGCGGTCAAAGCCGCCGCCACTTTTGACAAACCGTCATTTGCGCAGAACCCTTGTGTTGGTCAATGTAACTTCACCCGGTCCATCCGCAATATGACTGACAAAGAAGTTACCTGGACTGGCACAGTACAATTCACTGACGCCAATACTAAAGGCAAGCTGGACAAGGCTTCAGTTACGCTGAAACCATACGGTACTGCCGGTGACAAAGCTGACTTTGTGCTGAGTGTTGATACCACCATGAGCACTTACGGCAGCTGGGCATTTGGCAATGTACTGTGGACTTCGTCCGACAGCACGGCACCAACTGCGACAATGCCTGTTGCAGTGCGTGCGGCCGAGACAGCGGACGCTGCGGTTTTAGCCACAGCAAGCAGCACCGTATTAAAAGCCGGTGAACCGACGCAGGTTACCGCATCATTCAGCAACCGCAGCTATGACACAAGCGTTGCGATCGTGGCAACAGCTCCGGCAGGCACCAAAATCGTCGCCGGCTCCGCTTCTGTGGCAGTAAAAGATGCGACAAAAAATCTGTTGGATGAGAATGTCCGTCTTGGCCGGGTCTCTGTCTCTGCCGACGTGAAAAAAGCCGGTATTGCTGTGGTTGCCGGTGCAACACCAAGTGCAACAGTGCTCAAAGGCACTGTCGCCGCCGCGACCTGCTCCGGTGAATGTGACAACAGCGTGCTGAGTTACAATCTGGATAAAACCACCATCAGCTATGGCGGTGTGAATTACAACCGTCTGCACGTTTCAACCAACGGCTTTATCCAGCTCAGCAACAGCGCCACGGCGCCGGCAGCTGCACCGACTAACCTGAAGTTACCAAACGGCTTCGCAGCCGCTAATATCCTGGCCCCGTTCTGGACCGACCTGGATCTGGCTGGTGGTGTCGGTGGTGCTGGTACTATCCACGTCGGTGAAGCGACTGAAAATGGTAAAAAATACATCATCGTTGAATGGAACGGCGTCGAAGTATTTGATGAGCCAGGTAAAACTTATACCTTCCAGGTGGTGATGGCTGCCAACGCGCCAGAAGATATCAAGTTTAACTATCTGGCCATGGGCGCAACCCCATCGGCGCTGACCATTGGTGCACAGGACAACAGCCGTACCTTAGGTGACCTGCAATATTATGCCGACAGCAACGGTACTTCAGGTTCAATCCCGAGTGCTAACGCTGCGGTCAGTGTGAAGTCCAAAGCTCCGGGCACTGTTGACCTGAAATATTTACTGGAACTGAGTGGTCCGCTGGAACTGGGCACCAAAGACAGCATCAGTGCAACCGAAGATACCAAATCAGCGGCTATTGATGTGCTGGCGAATGAAAAATCCTCATTCGTGAAAGTGGTGAATGTTGACGTCAGCGCGGGTGGAAAAACCATCAAGGCCGTGAACAAAGCCGCAGTCAGCGCCAACGGTGCTCTGACCAAGCTGGCCATCGCCACCCAAGCGGCGAACGGCACTGCAGAAGTTGTGGAAGGCAAAGTGGTGTACACGCCAAAAGCCAACTTCAACGGCAAAGACAGCTTCACTTACACTGCGGAAGACAGCAAAGGCACCAAACTGCTGGCCACCGCCGTTGATGTGACAGTCGCAGCCGTCAATGACGCACCAACGCTGACCGGTGGCACTTTCACCGCCAATGAAAGCAGCACAGCGACATTAACAGCCACAGGTGTGGACGTTGATGGCGACAATCTGACCTACAGCTGGACTCAGACTTCTGGTCCGGCAATGACGGTCAGCGGCAATACTGCTGCGATCACTGTCAACGTGCCTGCCGTGACAGCAAACTCGGTCGCAACTTTCAGCGTGGTCGCCAGCGATGGCAAATTGTCCACAGCGCCGGCCACTGTCACATTAAATATTACTGATGTGCCGGCTCCGGTAGTAGCGCCTGAGAAGAAAAGCAGCGGCGGCAGCGCAGGTATCCTGTCTCTGCTGTTATTACCGTTGTTATGGATCCGTCGCAGCCGTCGTGGCTGAGACCATCCTGCGATAAAATCAAACGCCGGTCACTGACCGGCGTTTTTTTATCGGTGCGGTCTGACAACACTGCAGCAAAAAAAAGCCTGCAATGCTGCAGGCTTTTTTGTCTGTGCTGTCAGTCTCAGCGCTGCCGGCGCCACAGCAGCAGCGGTAACAGCAGTAAGCTGAACAGCCCCATACCACCGCTGGATTTCTTCGCGATCTGTACTGAGGCACTGGCCGCATCTGACGTCATGCCTGAACTGTCAGTGGCGGTCACACTGAAACTTTGTGTGCCGGTTTCCGCAGCTCCGGGGGTTCTGGCCAACACGATATTGCCATTGGCATAAGTGAACAGATCCGGGCTGACACTGACCGTTTTCAGCACAGCACCAGCTTCCGTGATGGTAGTGCTGACTTTCGCCACCACAGTCCCGGCGGCTGTGCCTTGTCTGAGATTAGTCGCCAGATTACCAAAAGTAACCACTGGCTTTTCATCGGCCACGTTCAGCAGATCGACCGTCACTTTGGCCGGCGCGGAGCTGAGTCCGGCGGTATTTTTTGCCACCACTTCCAGCGCCACCGTGGTCATGCCTTTGTCGTAGTCCAGCGCCCCTTTCACCAGGATCCGGCCGTCTTTTTCCACTCCGACTAACGCCGATGTACTGCCGGCCAGAGCAAACTCAGTCACCCCATTACTGAAATCGGCGTCTGTGCTGATCTGACCAACCACAGCGCCAGCGGCTGCGTTTTCTTTCACACTGAAGCGCTGTCCGGCAGAGACCACCGGCGCTTGTTCCACCGGCGTCAGATCAGCCGAGAACATCGCATCGCCGACATCAGATAACAACACAAAACCTTTGCCAGTGACTTCTTTTGGCACGTTGATCACCGCTTCAGCACCAGGTTCCAGCGTTGTCAGTGCTTTGTCGCCAGCGACGAAGGTGACTTCTGCGGCAGGGGCAATCACCGCGTCAGCGATCACTGTATCGTCCGCCGCTGCGCCAGACGCCAGGCCCAGTGCACTGCCATTGTTGATGGCAAAGGCGCGCATTGTGACTTTTTTACCGATATCAGCGGCTGCCAGCCCAATCCGGTCAAAACAGGCCGACAGCGTGACATTACGCTGGCCAGTGGCGTGGAACATATTGCCGACAAAACCATTGGTCGTGCCATAAGGCACCGCAAAGCTGCCCATCAGCCCCGGCACGCCGGCATAACTGTCACCGAGTCGCGTCAACAGCAGGCTGTACACTGAGAAATCATATTTGCCGTCACTGTTGACATCCAGGTCCACCCCGAGGTTCGCCTGCAGCAAATGGGTCAGCCCCTTTTCCAGTGTAATGGTCGGCGCCAGCAGGTACCCTGAGGCACAGCTGCTGGTAGGTACCGACAAAACATCCAGCGACACGGCCCGGATATCCTGCGTCACCGCTTCTTTGCCATCTGTCGCCACCAGCTGCGTTGAATACAGTTCTGCCGCCACCGCGCCGGTATTTTTCACCACAATTTGTGGCTTCCCACCCAGCACTTTGCCATTCACCGCCAGCGCGGCCTGCGCTTGTGGGATCAGGTGATACACCAGATGCAAATCGTAATCACCGCTGACGGCCGGATCATCAAATACCAGCGCGCCGTCATATTCCACTTTGGTCAGTGCGGCGTCTTTCTGTAACGTCGGCGTGGTGTTCTGCAGACCAAAGGCTGGCAGTTTGCTAGGGTCGACTGTCAGGCTGACCTCAAAAGTAGTGCTCTGACTGGCCGGCACCGTCACAGAGGCCGGAATATTCCAGCTCAGAGCCCCTGTTGCAGTATCTTCGGCAAAACGGTCTTTGATCCGTAGGTTATAAGTTCTGGCCGTGCTGCTGAAGTTTTTCAGCGTGACGGTTTTTTTCAACGTGGTTTTTTGCGTCATGCTCTGCAGACCAAACGACAAGGCGGCTTGTTTGGTATTAAAGCTGCTGTCCTCTACCCAGGCGGCCACCGGCAATTTGGCGGCTTTATCCACATCAACCAGACCTGCACCTATTGCCGAGATCGGTGCCAGTACTGCTTGCGGGTGCGCTTTTGGCAGGTTATACACTTCCGGATTCGCTGCGTTCATCAGGGTGGCTTTCACTTCCTGTGCGCTGCGGTTCGGGAACAACTGCCGCAGCTGAGCCACAGCGCCGGCGGTCAGCGGTCCGGAGAACGACGTCCCCGAATTCAAACCAAATTTATCACCGGTGCCGACACTGGCCATCAGAATATTGGTACCAGGTGCGGTAATTTCCGGTTTCAGCAGGCCTTGCATCGCCGGCCCGCGTGAGGTGAATGTGGCGATACCGCCAGCGGTACTGATGGCGGTTGATTTGACGCTGTAGTTGACTGCACCTTTATCCAGTGCCGCTTTGATCGCGGCGCCATCTTCCAGTGAAATGCCCACAGACGGGATTTTCACTGCCGGATCAGCACCACCGCCCGAGAAGGCGCCGGCCCCGGCGGTATTGTTGACCAGAATGACAAATTTCGCCCCGGCGTTTTGCGCGTTGATCACTTTGGCGGTGAAGTTACAGGTACCGCGGTCAATCAACGCCGCTTTGTCTTTCAGCGAGTCCGCTGCAAACGCATTACAGCCCAGCGCATTGTCTTTCACATACACCAGCGGTGCTGTGGTTTGATCAAAGGCAAATGCACTGCCCGGATTAAACGCCGAGCCGAGCATGCTGACTTTTTTGCCGTCGATAGTATTACTTTCAAACACCGGGCTGGTGCCGGCCGGATGAGTCATAGCGCCAACTGACAGTGCATTGGGGGTGGTGCTGGGTCCGCCAACCCGGAACGGGTTCGGGCCGTCGTTGCCGGCGGAGATCACCATACTGACGCCCAGCTCTGCCGCTTTCTGAATTAACAGCTGAGTTCCTGTGATTGTTTGTGTCGAGCCAAACTGGGCACCCAGCGACATATTCACCACATTAACGCGATCACTGCTGTCGCCGTCGCCGTTGGGGTCCATCGCCGCTTCCAGTGCACCGATTTGTGCTGCCGCCGGGCACGTGCCGGTACAGACGGTATAGGCATACAAAGTTGCATCAGGTGCAGTCGCCAGCACCGAGGAGGCGACTTGTGTCCCATGGCCGCCCGTGGACGGGTCTATCGGGTTCGGATCGTTATTGACAAAGTCATAACCGCCCACCACTTTGCCTTGTGGCCAGGCCGGTGCCGCGGTTTGATCAACTGCAGTATATGCCGCCGGAGTACCCAGGCCGCCGATGGCTTTGTGGGTGTAGTCCACACCGCTGTCGAGCACGGCGACGCGGATGCCTTTGCCAGTGGCGGTGCCCGCCGTGATCAGCGCTTTGGCATTCATGTATTCCACACTCTGGCTCAGCAGGGGCTTGCTGTCATACAACGGATAAATGCCTTCCACGACCGGCGACTGCCGCAAGCTGTCCAGCGCATCTGGGGATGCCAGCACCACCAGGCCTGAGGCCAGATTGCGTGTCTGTAATATCACTTCAGCGTCAGGGTCCAGCGCCTGCAGTTCCTGCATGACCTCCTGCTGCAAGGTGGCCATATCTGCCGTCACATTATTGCGCAAGGACACATCAGTGCCGGCCAGTTGCAGCGCAGTAAGCCCCGGCTGCTTCAGTACCACGTAATAAGCACTTGGCAGCCCGGCATCAAAGCCGCTGGTCAGCGCTACTGCTTCCTGTTGTGCCGGCACATAGTCAGTGACCAGCGCCGTTCCCATCCGGTATTGCTCCAGTGTCGCCGCACAGACACTGCCAGAAATCGCCAGACCGACCGCTGTTGCGACCGCAGATTTTACTAGTTGTTGCATGTTTGCCTCCGATGGACGAATGTGTATTAGCCTTTCTTGTTATAACCTGCACAGTTAACACAAAATCAGCCAAAAAACACAAAAATCCGTTTATTGGTCTGGCTGCAGATTCTGCACCGCGCATTTTTGTCGGGTAAAAGCGCTGAAACTGAAAATTGACTGGTAATAATTACGCGCAAAAAACAGTTTTTATGCGGTAAAAACTACTGATACGTTGCATTTTTATGCAATTTCAGCGTTTTTTGCCACGTCAATCTCAGATCAGATCAGTTCAGACCACATTTTTTTGTCGCCCGAAATGTCGGCTTACGGTACAATGATCAGGAACTCTAATCCCTGCTCTGTACCGAAGGAGTCTGTTGAGAATGACCACGCAAACTAACCGTCACATTGATTTATCTGTGGCAGATCTGGTTGAACATGCTATCCGCCGTCATGAAGGTGTGCTGGCAGACAACGGCGCCCTTGTGGTGCGTACCGGTCACAGAACAGGCCGTTCACCAAAAGACCGTTTTATCGTGCGCGAAGCCGGCACCGAAAACGATATCCAGTGGGGCAATGTCAATCAGCCGGTAGCGGCGGATGTCTTTAATACCCTGTGGAACAAAGTAGAACATTATCTGAACGACCGTGAACATTTCATGTCGCATCTGGAAGTGGGTGCTGACCCGGAACATTACCTGCCAGTGGTCGTCCGCACTGAAACTGCCTGGCAGCATGTGTTCGCCAAAAACCTGTTTATCACGCCAGCCCAGTGGAATACCGCAGATAAACCAGCATGGCAAATTCTCAACGTGCCGGGTTTCAGCTGTGATCCGGCGGTCGACGGCACCAATTCAGACGGCACCGTGATGATCAACTTTGCCGAGCGCAAAGTGTTGCTGGCAGGCATGCGTTATGCCGGTGAAATGAAAAAAGCCATGTTCTCTGTCCAGAACTTCCTGTTACCGGCTAAAGGGGTGCTGCCAATGCACTGCTCAGCCAACGTCGGTGATGCCGGTGATGTCACATTATTCTTCGGCCTGTCAGGCACCGGCAAAACCACATTGTCTGCCGATCCAAAACGTTTCCTGATCGGCGATGACGAGCACGGCTGGGCACCTGGCAGTGTGTTTAACATCGAAGGCGGTTGTTATGCCAAATGTATCGACCTGTCGAAGAAAAACGAACCGGTCATTTGGGACGCCATCCGCTTTGGCACTATTCTGGAAAACGTCGTGCTGGATGCCAACCGCACACCAGACTACAAAGACGCCAGCCTGACGCAAAACAGCCGTGCGGCTTATCCGCTGGCTCATGTGGAAAAACGCGTCGAAGCTAACCGCGCCGGCGAGCCACGTGCCGTGGTATTCCTGACTTGTGACGTATCTGGGGTGTTACCGCCGGTGTCAGTCCTGTCAGAAGAAGCGGCGGCTTACCACTTCCTGTCCGGCTATACCGCCAAAGTTGGCTCGACCGAAATTGGCTCAACCTCCGCCATTGAATCGACGTTCTCTACCTGTTTTGGCGCGCCGTTTTTCCCGCGTCCGGCCGGTGTTTATGCGGAACTGCTGATCAAACGCGTGCGTGAGTTCAACTCCAAAGTCTATCTGGTGAATACCGGCTGGACCGGTGGCCCACACGGTGTTGGCAAACGTTTTGATATCCCGACTACGCGCGCCATCATTGACGCTATCGTGTCCGGTGAACTGGCCAGTGTTGAAACAGTCCATCTGCCACAGTTAAATCTGGATGTGCCGGTGGCAATCCCAGGTGTCGATAGCGCGTTACTGAACCCACGGGAAACCTGGGCTGATAAAGCGCAGTACGATCAGTTTGCCGCAAAACTGGCCGCTGAGTTTGCGAACAACTTCAAGAAATATGACGTTTCTGCAGCGATCCGCAACGCAGGCCCTAAAGCCTGATATTGCACCGCACTGTAATCAACAAAGGCCGCAATTGCGGCCTTTGTTGTATCCGGAACCGATGACGGCTCAGTCTGGCTGTTTCAGCTTTTTCAGCGGCAGATACACAGTGGCCACCAGCCCGCCAAATGCATGATTGTGCAAGCGGATCTCACCGTGGTGCATATCGACAATTTTCTTGATGATGGCCAGGCCCAGACCAGAGCCGGCGCTGCCGCGTGCGGTATCCCCCTGGGTAAAAGGTTCAAACATCTGGGTCATCTGATCTTCCGGAATCCCAGGGCCATGATCACGCACCTGCACATATACACGCTGGCGATTTTTTTCGTAACCAGTGCGCACTTCGATAGTCCCGTCAGAATATTTCAGCGCATTTTCAATCAGATTGCTGAGGACACGTTTAATTGCTATGCGCCGGATCGCCACCAAAGGCAAGGGCTCCAGCAGCTCAGTATTGATCTGGCGTTGCTGCAACCGGTCCGCGTCAACCTGCTCCAGCACCAGCTGATTTAAGTCTTCTTCGGTGCGGCTCTCTTCTTTGTGATGACGGATGTAATCAATAAACTGGTCGATAATGGCATTCATGTCTTCAATATCACTGACGATGCCGTCACGGATCCAGCCATCCTGCTCGTTGACCATTTCACTGGCCAGCCGGATGCGGGTCAGCGGCGTACGCAGATCATGCGACACCCCCGCCATCAGCAGACTGCGGTCTTTCTCCAGCTGCCGGATGCCCTTTGCCATATGGTTAAATGCGCGCGTCACTGCAATGATTTCAGTGGAGCCTTCTTCCGGCAGCGGCGCCGGAATGTCGCCGCGCCCGACCGCAATCGCGGCCCGCTGCAATTGTTGCAATGGCCGGTTCAGTTGACGGGCAAACCACCAGCCGCCAGCCACACTTAAAAAACCAATCAGCAGAATGTAAATTTGTAGCGGCGAAAAGTCGGTTTCATTGAGGCCCGTCAGCGGGATCTTAATCCAATACTGTGGCGCCTGCGGCGGCCGGACCCAAAAAGAAAACTGTTGATCCTGTTCAATCCGCACTTCCGCCGGACCGCCCAGTTCCCGTGACATTTCATCAGAGAAATATTGGTAATAGATGGCGTTATTCAGGCCTTGGCGCAATGCCTGCGCCTCGGTCAGCACATCGATACCGGTCGCCTGCTGGAATTTTTGCGTCAGCTCTGCCGACAGCAGGCGGCCTTCGCCGCCCACATCGATAAAGACCACTTTAATTTGCTTGGCAATCAGATGGTTGGTTTGCTGCAATGTCGGCTGGATCACATACACAGCCACCAGAAAGTAAGACACCAGCTGGTTAATCAGCAACAACAAACCAATCAGAAAAACGGTCTTACCAAAAGCACTGCGTGGCAATACCCGCATCAGCTGGCCACACCATCCGGCACGAAGACATAACCAAGACCCCAGACGGTCTGAATATAACGCGGGCTGGCCGGATCGTCTTCAATCATCCGGCGTAAGCGTGACACCTGGACGTCGATACTGCGCTCCATCGCCGAATAGTCGCGGCCGCGCGCCATATTCATCAGCTTATCCCGCGACAGTGGCTCGCGGGCGTGGCTGACCAGCACCTTCAGCACGGCAAATTCACCGCTGGTCAGTGGCATCAGCTGCTCACCTTTGTGCATTTCACGGGTCGCCAGGTTAAAGCTGAAAGGACCAAATTTAACCAGGGTTTCTTCCTGCGTCGGGGCGCCGGGCAGTTCTTTGGATTTGCGCCGCAATACCGCGCGGATGCGCGCCAGCAGCTCACGTGGATTAAAAGGTTTTGGCAGATAATCATCGGCGCCCATTTCAAGCCCGATGATCCGGTCGACTTCGTCGCCTTTGGCGGTCAGCATAATGATCGGAATTTCATTTTCCTGCTGACGCAGCCTGCGACAAATCGACAGACCGTCTTCTCCCGGCAGCATCAGGTCCAGCACCAGCAAATGAAAATTTTCCCGTTCCATCAGCCGGTTCATCTGTTCAAAGTTGGCAGCGGCGCGCACGATATAACCCTGCTCGACCAGATAACGCTCCAGCAATGCCCGCAGCCGCATATCGTCGTCGACGACCAGTATTTTGGTGGTTTCCTGAGTTTGCATGAGAAAAGTCCTTACCACAGTATTTTTCCCACTATAAACGAAAAACCCGCAATGTTGACGAGACATTGCGGGTGCAGGTGTTACAAATTCTTTCCGCTTCAGGCGGCATTGTCAGGGCTTTGGTTGCCCGGCCAGCGCCACTTTACGTACCGGTGGATTGATCCAGACCACATGCGCAACCTGGCGTTGTTGCCGCTTCAGGTTGTCCGCTTTACTGACCTGATCCTGATCAACCACAAAGGCATAATCGGGTTTGACGGTGGCGCAACCGCTCAGCAACACAGCTGTAACGGCCACGACAGTGAATACAGTTTTTTTCATCATGTTGCTGTCTCCGCAGGTGAGTGTGAAACTCAAGGTTCGGATTGACTATAGCGAAGGCCCGCCCCGGATCGCCAGCATATTTTTGTGACACGTAGATGACATAAACCACAATAGTTTAAATAAATTTATCTCTTTGTTTTTTATACATTTTATTTTCTAAAATCATGTTGCTCCCGACACACTTGTAATAAATCAGCCATCACTTCACGGGTCTTCACCGGTGGAAGATGATCCAGTACACATTGCCAATAGGCTTTTTTGCGCGGCAGCACGACCAGTTCACGATGCAGATGATCGCAGGCATTGCGCACCAATCCGGCCACTTCCGCCACTTCAACCTGCGGCTGATACTGCAACAGACATTGCCGGTAAGCATCATCGTCGGCCAGCACCTGCCAGCTGCAAATCAGCCAACAAAACCCCCACAGATGTTTCATACCAGCTCCTTTTGTTTCAGCCCATAGCGACATTGCCCGAACTTTTCTGATTGGCCGCTGAATATGCGGGTCAGCGACGCCGGCGCAGCCTGATATCGCAACAACTGTCGCCGCCGCGCAGTAGAGTACGGCGCGAAAATCGGCGATGATGTCACCCCCTGACCACGCCTGGTGCTGGTCATTCCGTGTGGCCACATTGGCAAAATGAACAGGATCTGTCTGTGAGAACCGATTTAATTACCCGCGAGGGTTTTGAGAAATTAACTCAGGAATTGAACTACTTGTGGCGTCAGTATCGTCCGGAGATCACGCAAAAAGTCACTTGGGCGGCAAGCCTCGGCGACCGATCGGAGAACGCCGACATTAAGGAAGAGCTACTCTATACGTACTAATTTTAGGCTAGGTAGCAATTTAATAGCG
>CALJUX010000085.1 GCA_937978655.1 uncultured Chromatiaceae bacterium | reverse complement strand
TGCGGCCATTCTGCTTATCGCTGCTGCCGCTTTTTTAAACTATATGGTGCTCTAGAGCCGGCCGGCCCACTCACTGCACCAGTCTGAAGCACGCTGGTCTGTTGTCTATTCCTTAAGCAATACAAAAGCCGGTGTCGGCCGCACTCAGGCGCGGCGCCCTATCCCTAACTGGATATTTCTGTTCCGGTGACTCAGCTCTAATATCAAAGTTGGCTCGCCCCGTTCCGGACTTTTTTGCGCAGTGCGGACGGCACACGAATACAGATAAGGCAGCCACTGACAGGCACAACGCTGGAGATCCTATGCAACGCAATCCTTTGAACATCCTAAAGAAAACCGCCCTGGCCTCGTTGGTCACCCTGGCACTGGCCCCGGCTGCACAAGCGGACTTGTCCGTCGGCTCGATTTTTGGTCAGGCGACCAAAGGCAGCACAGTCACAGTGCAAAACCTCGATACCGGCTTAAAACGCCAGATCCAGGTCGACCAGAATGGCCGCTTCCAGTTCAGCCAGTTACCCGGTGGCCGCTATAAAGTAGAAAATGCCGGCATCGCCCGTGAAGTGACAGTGTCGCTCGGTACCGGCACCCCGGTCAGCTTTGCCGAAGGCGATATTGAACGCATCGCGGTGCAGGGCCGTGCTATTAATCCAATCGATACCTCGTCGGTTGAATCCAGTACCGTATTCAGCGCCGATCAGCTGGAAATGCTGCCGGTCGGCCGCGATATCAGTGATGTCGCTTTACTGGCACCAGGAACAGTGCGCGGCGACAGCGGCTTTGGTAATCTGGCCTCGTTCGGTGGGGCTTCAGTTGCAGAAAACGGCTATTACATCAACGGTTTTGATGTCACCAACGCCCGCACCTTTTTGTCTTATGGCAAAGTACCTTTTGATGCCATCGGCGAGCAGCAGGTGAAAACCGGCGGTTATGGCGCCGAATATGGCCGCGCTTTAGGTGGTGTCATTAACATCGTCACCAAACGCGGCAGCAATGACTGGGAATTTACCAGCTCTGTGGTGTGGGATCCGGCGAGCCTCGCCGGCCACGGTAAAAATGTGGTCAGCAGAATACCGGGCTTAACGCCGGACAAGAACAGCTATTATTCGGCTTATCGCTCGGCCGATGAAGAAGACAAACTGGTCTACAGCGTTGGCGGTGGCGGCGCGCTGATCCAGGATAAATTGTTTATCTATGGTCTGGTCGAGGGCAAAAAACACAGCCGCGACTATTTTGATGCTGACAACAGCACGGCGACCGACAACAACAGTCCGAATGGTTTGCTGAAACTGGACTGGTATATCACCGACAGCCATATCTTTGAGCTGACCGGTATCCGCAATGTCAATAAAACCGATTACACCACCTACCGCAACCCGGCCGATCAATATTACACCGGTCAGCATGGCAATTTACGCACGCAATATCAGGAACGTGACGGCGGCAATATCGTCATCGGTAAATACACCGGCCAGCTGGCGGACAATTTTAACTTAGGCGTGATGTACGGTTACCTGAAAACCGACGCCGCTTACGTCACACCAGACCCGCTGCCGGGCAACGAATGCCCGCTGGTCGACGTGTATGATCAGGACACCGACGATGTGGTTGATGTCGGCTGCTGGAACGAGATTAACGTCCGCAGCCTGAACTTTGGCCCTAACACCGACGAGCGCAAAGCGATTCGTATCGATGGTGAATGGACGCTGGACGCCCATACCATCCGCTTTGGTTATGACAGCGAAACCTTCACCTCAGTGCGCGCCGGCGCCGAATACTCCGGTGGTGTGTTCTACCGGATCTATACCCCGCTGCCGTTTGCCGACCGCTGGAACGGTGTGAACGTGGCGCCTAACGCCAATGTGGTACGCAAACGTACACGCAGTTCCCCTTCTGGCAGTTATGAAGTACAAAACGACGCCATTTATATCGAAGACAGTTTTTATGTCACTGACGACGTAATGCTGTACGCCGGTTTGCGTAACGAATCTTTTGACAACCTCAATGGCGACGGCGTGTCCTTTGTCGACGCCAAAGACATGCTGGCGCCGCGCTTAGGTTTTGCCTGGGACGTCAATTCTGACGGCAGCGCCAAAGTCTTTGCCAACGCCGGCCGTTATTTTATCCCTATTGCCGCCAACACCAACGTCCGCGCGTCCAACTGGCAATATGTCACCACCGAATATTACCTGTACGACGGCACGGTCGACCCGCGCACCCAGGCGCCGCGCCAGCTCGGCCAGAAACTTGGTAACACCCTGACCAGCGGCCGCAATACCTCGCCGGATCCGGCGACTGTCGCTTCGGCCGATTTAGAGCCGATGCTGCAGGACGAACTGATTATCGGTTACCAGCGCGAACTGTTTGACGGCTGGACCGGTGGCGCCAAAATCATCGCACGCGAAGTGAAAAACGGCGTCGACGATTATTGCGGCCGGCAGGCTTTTATCGATTTTGCGGCCGATCAGGGTTACAACGATTTTGACGCCGGCTCGCTGGCCAGCTGCATCATCGTCAACCCAGGCCGCGACCTGCAGATGGATATGGATGTTGCCGGCGATGGCGAACTGAAACGCGTCACCGTTTCTAACGATTATCTGCAGCTGGAAGAATACAAACGCACTTATAAAGCGCTGGAGTTTTTCTTTGAAAAAGGCCGCAGTGATGGCTGGTATCTGCAAGGCAGTTACACCCTGGCGTACAGCAAAGGCAACGCCGAAGGCCTGGTCAACAGTTTCCTTGAAGCAGAATCGCCAGGCCTCACCAACGACTTCGACCATAAAATGTTTGTCGATGGCACCGACGGTTACCTGTCGAACGACCGCCGCCACAGCTTTAAAGTTTTTGGTGGTTATGCGCTGACCGATGAACTGGAAGTGTCCGCTAATCTGGCGGCGCAATCCGGCCGGCCAGTCAGCTGTTTCGGTTATCCGGCCTTTGATGTGGATGATCCGGAATATGAAGTGTTTGAGCGTTATGCCGCTTCGACCTTGTATTGCCGCAACGCTGCCGGTGAACAGGAGTTGACGCAACGCGGGCAGTTTGGCCGCACGCCCTGGACTTACACGCTGGATGCGGGTCTGACTTATCAGCCGGTGAAAGTGCCGGGCCTGAAGCTGCAAATGCAGGTGTTTAACCTGCTGAACAGTCAGCAAGTAACTGAATATGAAGAAAAAGGTGATGTCCAGATTGATGACGGCGGACAGAACCCGAACTTCCGCAATGACCTGAACTATCAGACACCACGCTCGGTGCGTCTGACGGCGCGGTATTCGTTTTAAGTCTGCAAAGGCGCCCTGCTGTGGCGCCCGAGTTTAACAAGCACCGGCCCCGCGTTTTGTTGCCTTAGCGGGGACGGTCTTTTTCCCGGAGTTTTCATGTTAATTCCTTTTAAGCTGCGTACGCCGGTCACTGTGGCGTTGACGTTGTGGCTGAGCGCGTCAGCATCAGCCGCCACACAGTCGCTGCCTGGCAAAGAATTGTGGTTATTTGGTGGTGGCGAGCGCATTTGTTCCAGCGTCGAACCTGAGTATTGCGAAGCGTCACAACAACAAGCGGCGCAGGCTTTTTTTGCCAGCCAACGGGCGCAAACCGGCAAAACCTATCGCTGTGATAAAACCAGCCTGCGACTGTTACAGCAACTGCCACACTGGCCTGTTGCCGGCGACAGCGAAACCCGCCGGCGCAGCATTTTGCAAGCGCTGCGTCGCCAGCAGGATCAGCTCCAAAGCAGTGCCGAACTGGAATCATTCAGTGAAAAGCATCAGCTCAGCGGCGATGAATATAGTGTGATTGAAGACAGCTGTGAAGTGAGGCCGCAACACCCCGATGGCAGCACGGCACGGATGGCGGTGTATTGGCCCGGTACTTATGCCGTCACGCAGCAGCTGTTTCAGGCTTTTGTCACTTCTGCCCAGCAGCGCCGTCAACTGCGCAGTTCACAAATCCCGGCCACGCAAAAACCGCGGCTGCTGCTTATCACCGCCTCCTCTTACAACCCTTATGAATGGGTCGATTATTACCAGCAACTGTTCAGTGCCGCTGGCGCTGACGTCGACTGGCTGCCACTGGAGCCGGCGCTGAGTCAGCAGCCACAACCCTGGGATTGTAAGGCGATTGAAGCGGGCCGGCTGAAATATTCTGGCCAGCTGCGCCGTGCCGAGCGTTATCCGGAACTGGCCGTGCAGCAGCAAAAACTCTGTGCCGATCCCAAAGCGATGGCCGCGCTGATTGAGCGTGCCGACGCGGTATTTATTAACGGCGGCGATCAGTCATTAACGTTAAGAGCGCTGACCGGGCCAGACGGCAAGTGGCTGGCACTGACCGAACGCCTGCTGCAACGCGTACGTTTTGACGCAGTGCCACTGGGTGGTTCCAGTGCCGGCAATGCCGTGCAGTCGGGCCGGCCACTGGGTGATATTGCGATGATTAGTGGCGGGCGAAGTGCCCACGCGCTGCAGTTTGGCGCGCTGGCGCATGAGATCGACGCGCCGCTGTGCCGCGTAAACCAAAGCTGCGGCAAGCTACTCGCCGATGAACAGCTGACCTACCGGCCACAAGGCGGCCTGCAGTTGTTCAGCCTTGGCATTGCTGATACGCATTTTCGCGAGCGTAACCGCGAGGGCCGTTTATTGACGCTGGTGCAGGCTGCCAAGGCGCCGGCCGGTTTTGGCGTCGATGAAGCCACAGTGCTGCGCGCCCGCTTTGCCCCGGACCAGGACGGCAATGGCCAGGACGCAGAGCTGGAAGTGCTCGGCAGCGGCGGCGTTTGGGTGATAGACCGCACCGCCGCCCAAGGCAGCCTCAATACGCGGGACGCCAGACTCACGCAGCTGAAAGTCAGCCGCCTGCTGCCTGGTGACAGCCTGCACTGGCAACAGCTATCGGGCACTGGTGCAGTGAAGTATCAGGGCCAGCTGTCCTGCGGCATCGCCCCGGCGACCGATGCAGCCAAAGTGGACAGCGAGGCGTATGCGCCACTGAGCCAACCGGGCCTCAGTGTGCACTGGCAACTTGGTGCAGCCGGCGAGGTGGAAGCCTGTCAGCGCAGCGACGGCCGCTGGCATTATCTGGCGCAGCCGCTTAGTCTGCAACTAAACCGCACTCAAGGATAGCCAGATGCAAACTCCAACTCCTGCCACCAAGACCAGCCGCGGCTGGCAAATGCCCGACACCCTGCTGATTGTCGGTGGCGTGCTGTTACTCGCCTTATTGCTGACCGCCCTGCTCGCACCGGGACAATTTGCCACCCGGCTGGATGCCGAAACCGGCCGCCATCTGCTGCAGGCTGGCAGTTATCAGGCGGTCGGCGAGGCCTCGCTGGCACCGATTTTTACTGCTGGCGAACAGACCGGTTTTTTCAGCGCGTTTTTTGACGGCATGACATCCGGCAGCCGCTCCGGCTCCGCCATCGGTGTGGTGGTATTTATCCTGCTGGTCGGCGGCAGTTTTGGCATTGTGCTGCGTACCGGCGCCATCGACGAGATGCTGAAGTGGCTGATCAACCGGCTGCAGCACAAAGCCCGTTTGTTACTGCCGGTGATGGCGCTGTTTTTCTCGTTAGGCGGCGCCGTGTTTGGCATGGGCGAAGAAGCGATGGCCTTTGCGGTATTTCTGGTGCCGCTGGTCCGCTTGCTCGGTTACGACGCCATCACCGGTGTGCTGCTGACTTACGGCGCCACGCAGGTGGGTTTTGCCACCTCCTGGATGAACCCGTTTTCAGTGGCGATTGCCCAAAGTATTGCCGGCCTACCGCCGTTGTCCGGCGCCGGTTTTCGCATGGTGATGTGGCTGGTATTCACGCTGATTTATATCATCTGGATGATGAGCCGCGCCGAACGCCTGCGGAAAGATCAGCAAGGTACCGCGCCGACACAGCCTTTTGCGCTGGAGCAAAAATTCGACTGGCCCCATCTGCTAATTGTGCTGTGTTTTGCCGCCGGCATGGTCTGGCTGGTCTGGGGCGTGGTAACCCAAGGTTATTATCTGCGTGAAATTGCCAGCCAGTTTCTGGTGATTGGTTGTGTCTCAGCGCTGCTGGCGCGGATTTTTTTACCGGCACAAGGCCGCACCAATGACTATGTCGACGCCTTTAAGACCGGCGCGGCGCAGTTGTTGCCGGCCGCGATGGTCGTTGGTATTGCCCAGGGCATTTTATTGCTGCTCGGTGGCACAGATCCGGCCAAACCTTCGGTGATCAATACCATCCTGCAACACGCCGCCAGCACTATCGACGGCCACAGTTCGATGGTCGCAGCACAAGGCATGCTGGTGTTTCAGAGCGCCTTTAACTTTCTGGTGACGTCCGGCTCCGGCCAGGCCGCGCTGACGATGCCACTAATGGCACCTTTAGCCGATTTAGTCGGCGTGTCGCGCCAGACCGCGGTGCTGGCATTCCAGCTTGGTGATGGCCTGGCCCATTTATTTTACCCGACCTCCCCTGCGCTGATGGGCACGCTGGCTATTGCCGGTGTCGAATTCAGCCGCTGGCTCAAAGCGATGTGGTCGTTATGGCTGCTGCTGACGCTGATGAGTATCAGCGCGATGGCAGTGGCGGTATGGATTGGTTTTTAACTGAGGGAAGTTATGATCACCCTGATTGAACACGCAGAAGTTTTTAGCCCGGAAGCTCTGGGCTCCCCGTCCCTGCTGGTCAGTGGCGCACAAATCGCCGCGATTTGCGACGACATTGATTTACAGGGCCAGATGCTGACGTATCTGGATGCCAGTGGCTGTTATCTCATTCCCGGACTGGTCGACTCGCTGGCGCATATTATCGGCGGCGGCGGTGAAGGCGGCTTTCGCACCCGCACGCCGGAACTAAACGCCGACGATGCCTTTGCCAGTGGTGTCACCACCCTGGTCGGGGTACTCGGTACCGACAGCATCACCCGCACTCTGACCAACTTATTGGCCAAAGCCCATGCGCTGACCGAAGAAGGTCTGAACTGTTATTGCCATACCGGCTCGTATCAAATCCCGGTGCGCACGCTGTTTCCGACTATCAGCGAAGATTTGCTGCTGATTGATAAATTTATCGGCGTCGGTGAAGTGGCCATTGCCGATCACCGCAGCTCCCAGCCGACGCAGGATGAGCTGAAAAAACTGGCCGCTGAGGCGCGCGTCGGCGGTATGTTATCCGGCAAAGCCGGCATCGTCAGTGTGCATGTCGGGCCAGCCGAAGCGGGCGTGTCGATATTAAGGGAAGTTGCAGCCAGCAGTGATATCCCGCTGACGCAGTTTTACCCGACGCATATGAACCGCAACCAACATTTGGTGGAACAGGGCTTTGCGTTTTTACAAGCCGGCGGCTGGATTGATTTCACCACCAGCACCACACCACAGGAACTGGCCAGCGGCGAAGTGCAATGCGCCAAAGCGCTGCAGCAGGCCTGGCAACTCGGGGTCGATTGCAGCCGCATCACGTTTTCGTCCGATGCCAATGCGTCTTTGCCGTTATTTGACGAGCAGCAACAGTTTATTGGCCTCGGCATTGGCCGTATCGCCAGCCTGCTGGAAGAAGTCGTCGCCGCCATCAGGCTTGGCGTGCCGTTGCCAGTCGCACTCAGTGTCGCGACAGCAAACCCGGCCCGGGTGCTGAAACTGCCACAAAAAGGCGTGCTGGCGCCTGGCAAGGATGCTGATTTGGTGTTGCTGGATAAAACAACGCTGAGCGTCAAAGCCGTGATGAGCCGGGGGATTTGGCGCTATAGCGACGGCTCCTTGCCTGTCACGGTGCAACGGGATTCGTTGTTTATCTAGGCTTGTATTTCATAACAAAACAGCGCCAACCGGCGCTGTTTTTTTTACTGCCTCAAGTAAACTCAGGCTTGTGGCGCGCGGTCCGACATCCATTTTTGCACGGCGGACACCAGCTCGTCCGGATGGAATTTAGCGATAAACTGATCGGCCCCCACTTTTTCAATCATCGCCTGATTAAACACCCCGCTTAAACTGGAGTGCAGCACGATATGAATATTACGCAGCCGCTCGTCGGCTTTGACCTCCGCCGTTAAGGTATAACCATCCATTTCCGGCATTTCGATATCCGAAATCAACAATGGCATTTTATGTGAGATATCGCCGCCAATTTCGTCGGCCAGATTTTTCAGCCAGTTGAGCGCAGAGCGGCCATCGTTGACCGTCTGAATTTCCACGCCGATGGCTGATAAGGCCCGTTTCACCTGATTGCGCGCCACCGCAGAATCGTCGGCGACCAATACCACCAGATTCTTAAAATCGACGTCCTTGGATTTTTCTTTCACCGACTCACTGACGGTTTCATCGGCCGGCGAAATCTCGTTAAAGACTTTCTCCACATCGAGGATTTGCACCAGCTTTTTGTCAACTTCAGTCACGGCCGTCACATAATGCGCCTTGCCCGCCCCTTGCGGTGCCGGATGGATTTGCTCCCAGCTGCTGCTGACAATGCGGTCGACCCCTGCAACTAAAAAACCCTGGGTATTGCGGTTGTATTCGGTGACCAGAATATAGGCAGTGGATAAATCTGTGATGGGTTTGCCGCCGGTCGCCTGACTTAAATCAATCACAGTCACCGGCTCGCCACGTAAATGCGCAATGCCGCGCACATGCGCATGCGCGCCAGGCAAAGCCGACAGCTCCGGACAGGTCAGCACTTCACGGACTTTAAATACGTTAATCCCAAACAACTGGGCGGAATTAAGCCTGAATAACAACAGCTCCAGCCGGTTTTTCCCGACCATATTGGTTCTTTGATCAACACTGGATAATAAACTGCTCATGAGCCCTCCGCGCGGCTACCGTCTTGATGCCGGATCACTGATCCCGCCTGATATATAACTTGTTGCTAAACATAGCAAAGTTTTCAGTACGATGAACTGACTTCGCGCAAGGAATTTATCACGGCTGCAAGCGATGCCTCAGGCAATGTGCCGGCGATGACCGCCAAATCACAGGCACAAAAAAACCAGCACTTGGCTGGTTGATGTTTTACTGATGTTCAGCTCAGTAAAGTGGCGGAGCGGACGGGACTCGAACCCGCGACCCCCGGCGTGACAGGCCGGTA
>CALJUX010000084.1 GCA_937978655.1 uncultured Chromatiaceae bacterium | reverse complement strand
CACTGTCGGCCAATGGTAAAACCGACCGCAAGGCACTGCCGGCGGTGGCGCTTTGTGGCGCTGAGGCGGGGGATTTTATCGCGCCGGCGGGGGACACCGAGCTGCTGCTGGCTGAGATTTGGGCCGAACTGCTTGGCATGGCGGCAACGGACATCAGCGCCAATGCCAGCTTCTTTGCGCTCGGTGGCCATTCGTTGCTGGTGATGAAGCTGGTGCAGCAGATAGATCAGGTGTTTCGCACCCGCGGTATCGCCATCAGCACTGTGGTGCAGGCGCCGACCTTAGCGCGGATGGCCGCGGCTATTAACAGCCATAATCAGCTGAGCTGGCAGCCTCTGACCTTACTGAGCCCGGATGCCGCGCCTGGCTGTGTTACCGAGGTTTATCTGGCACCTGGGGCCGGCATGACCAGCGGCGGTTATCTCGACCTGGCCGCAGCCATGCCGCAGGTGCAGTTTATTTGTCTGGAACCGGCCGGCAGCCATGACAGTACCAGTGCGATTGACGACTGGGAGCAGTTAATCAGCACTTATGCCGAAGCCGTGCTGGCCCGCCAGCCGGCGGCCGGGCCGCGCCGGCTGATCCATCTGCTTGGGCATTCATCCGGTGGCGCTGTGGCGTTTGCGCTGGCTGCCCGGCTGGAGTCATCCGGCTGCAACGTCCGGCTGATACTGTGCGAATGCCTGATTGCTACTGCGGCTACCCCACAATTTCGGATCAGCGCCGCGCAAAAAACCGAGCTGATGCAGGCGTATGCCCGCGAACTGAAACCGGACGCCAGCACGGCGCAAATCCACAGCTGGCTTGAACTGCCATTAACCCGGCAGTTATTTGAGGTGTATTTCCGCCAGGTCGACTGGGCGGAAAGTTACCGGCCGGCGCAAGTGCTGAATGCCAGTACTTATCTGCTGCTGACGCCGGAACAGCCGGCCAGCTACTGGCAGGTGGCGATCGACGCGATGCAGCCGTATCTGCGCCAGCCGGTGCAGGTGATCAAGACCGATGGCGAGCATGTCAGCATGATCAAAAGCCCGCATGTGCGCACCCTGGCGGCACGCCTTGGCGCGCTATTGGGCGGACCAACGCAGCACGATGCACTGTAACTTTCTGGTGCGGGAAGGCGGGGCCAGCCGGCCCACGCCCCCGGACTTTCGCGGATCCGGACAGGTGTCATCCCTGTCTGACTTTTATTAACTGGGCTGATTCATGTTTAAAAAACTGTTGTTATTGCACAAAAAGACCGTCATTGCTGCCACCTTATTCAGTGTCATCAGTGCCTTAGCCGGGATCGCTGTGATCTCGCTGATTAACCTTGAAATCGAACATATCGGCAAAGCAAACGCTGATTTTTATCAGGGCCTTGGCCTGTTTCTGCTGGCGCTTGGCGCTTTCCTGCTGGCCGGGGTGATCTCACAATACATCCTGACCACCTTGTCGGTGCGGGTGATGGTCAGTATCCGCGAACAAATGGTGCAGCGGGTGTTATCGACCAGCTATGAGCAGATCGAAAAAATCGGCGGCCACCGCGTGCTGGCGACGCTGACAAAAGACATTGAGGCGCTGACCAACACCCTCGGCGCGGTGCCGCATCTGGCGTACAACTTTGCCACGGTGTTGTTTTGCCTCGCTTATATGGCCTATCAGTCCTGGCAGTTATTTTTATGGGTTGCGCTGGTGCTGATTGTGGCGGTGGTGGTGATCCAGCTGGTGATGGCGGTGGGGATCCGGCGTTTTGCCAGGGTGCGGGAGCTGGATGATGTGTTATTTAAAAACTTCCGCGCACTGGTCGACGGCGGGAAAGAGCTGAATATTAACTACAACCGCAAAAAGTATTTTTACCGCGCTGTGGTGCAGCCGAATATTAACGACATCCGCCACTCTACGGTGTCGGCGCATCTGATTTTTATTCTGCTGAACAACTGGGCCAGCATGATGTTGTTTCTGGCACTTGGCGTGGTGGTGTTTGCCTCGCAGAAATTTTTCAGCGCCATCCCGGCCGAAGCGGTGGTGGGTTTTGTGCTGACGCTGATTTATGTGGTGGGGCCGCTCAGTGTGCTGATCAATACCTATTCGGTGCTTGCCGAAGGCATAGTGTCCAGCCAGAAAATTGAACAGCTGGAACTGTCGGCGTTGTCCTGCAACACCGAGAAAACCCTGACGCCCCCGGCAGACTGGTCTGAACTGCAGATTTGTCAGCTGCAGTACGAGTACAAAACCGACGACGACTATCATTTTGTGCTCGGGCCGCTGGATTTGACCATTCACCGTGGCGAAATCGTCTATCTGATTGGTGGCAACGGTTGTGGCAAATCGACCTTTGCCAAGCTGCTGTGTGGCTTATACCGCCCAAGCGCCGGCACTATCATGCTCGATGGCAGCGATGCCGCCGCAGATCCGGACTGGTACCGCAGCCATTTCAGTACCATTTTTTCTGATTTTTACCTGTTCCCGCATGTGCTGAATGCGGCCGGCGAACCGGCTGACGACGCCAGTATCAACCATTATCTGCACAAGCTGCAGCTGGCCGACAAAGTTCAGGTGCGTAACGGGGTGTTGTCGACCACCGACCTGTCGCATGGCCAGCGCAAGCGGCTGGCGTTATTGCTGGCGTATATGGAAGACGCGCCCATTTACATTTTTGACGAATGGGCGGCCGATCAGGACCCGTATTTCCGCGAGTTTTTTTACAGCGAGCTGTTGTTTGAACTCAGCGCCCGGCAGAAAACCGTGATCGTGATCACCCACGATGACGCTTATTTTGCGCTGGCCGATCGGGTGATCCGTTTTGCCCAGGGCAACATCGAGCCGCACACACCGGCCGCGTCTGTCGCAGCACATCCGCCTGTGCTGCAGCCGTCCTGATCGCGCCCGCCCGGCACCTCTACTTACTGAATTTTGCATGGAATTTGATTGATGAAGCAGCAACACTACGCATTAACCACAGCACAACAACCGGTCTGGATTGACTCCGTGCTGAACCCGCAGTCCTCGGTGTACAACATTTGTGGCTATCTGGCGCTGGAAGGCGAGATCAGTATCGGCCGTCTGGTGCAGGCGCTGAATTATATTGTGCACCAGCATGCCGCATTCCGGCTGAACTTTGCGCTCCGGGACGGCGTGCCGGTGCAATATGTTGTGGCAACGCAGACTGTTCAGCCGGAGCTGATTGATTTTTCCGCCGAGGCCGACCCAGAGCAGGCGGCGGCGGACTACAAAACGCAGCAGGCCGGCGTGGCCTTTGATGTGTTTGCCGACCGGTTGTGGCACGTCAGCCTGCTGCGGCTTGGCGAGCAGCGTATTGAATTGTTTGCCATCTTTCATCACCTGATCCTCGACGGCTTATCCGCCAGTCTGTTTACCGACTATCTGGCGCAGGTGTATGCCCGCATTGATGAGCAGGGCCAGCTGCACGGCGACGCGCTGCAGTGGCCTTGTTATCTCGATTTTATCGCGCAGGATCAGAAGTATCTGACGTCGGCCAGACAGCAGAAAGACCACCAATTCTGGGCCGATAAATTTAGCCAGTTGCCGGAACCGGTGCTGACCAAGCGGCAGGTGCAATTTGACGGCCAGCGGTTTGGTCAGCAGGTGTTTGAAATTGAGCGCAGCCTGTTTGACGACATAGTGCGGCTGACCGGCGCCTATGGCTGCACTGAAACGCATTTTTTCCTGACCATCATCGCGGTGTATTTCTCGTTATGCACGGACCCGCGCGACGAGGTGCTGATTGGCATGCCGGTGCATAACCGCAGTTCGGCAGTGCAGCGTAAAACGCTGGGCATGTTTGCCTCAGTGATCCCGGTGGCGGTGCCGGTCAGCCGCAGCCTGCGTTTCAGTGAGATTTTCGCCCGGGTGGCGACGGAGCTGAAACAGACTTTTAAGCATCAGCGTTATCCGCTGCATGATATCGCGCGGTTATTGCGCCGTCAGATCCAAAGCGGCGCCCAGCTGTTTGATATTCAGCTGTCGGTCGAAGATCACCGCGTCAGCTCGGTATTTGACGATGTACGCTGCCGGCTGTTGCCGATGAACAACGGGGTCAGTGCGCAGCCGCTGTCCATTTACATTCGCAGTTACGAGCAGGAACACAATGTCCTGGCCGAGTTTAACTTTGATTTAAATTATTTCAGTGCGGCGGAATTCTCCCGTCACCTGGAGCGTCTGCGCCGGCTGATGCAAAGTGTGGTGGCCTGCCCGGAGCAATCTGTCGCTGATGTGGTGCTGGCCGGGGCTGACGAGCTGGCGCTGCAGCTGCAGGACTGGAACCACAACGTTCAGCCCTATGACAAAACGCTGTGTATTCAGCAGGTGTTTGCCCAGTGGGTGGCGCGCCAGCCCGACCAACCGGCGCTGGTCTTTGCTGAGCAGCGTCTGAGCTACCGACAGCTCGACCAGCAGTCGAACCGGCTGGCTGCAGTGCTGCGCCATGACTATGGCGTGAGCGCCGATACGCCGGTCGGGCTTTGTGTTGGCCGCGGGGCTGAAATGATTATCGCGATGCTGGCGATCCTCAAGGCCGGCGGCGCTTATCTGCCGCTGGACCCGCAGTATCCGCCGGAACGCCTGCAATATATGCTGGCCGACGCCGCGCCAGCGCTGGTGCTGACCACGGATGGCTGTGCGCCGGCGGTGCAGGCGGCAACCTGCCCGGTCCTGACGCTGGCACAACTGAGCCAGCAGGCGCCGGAGTCTGATGCGCCGTTGCCGCTGCCGGACGGCCTCAGTGCGGCCAGCCTGGCTTATCTGATTTATACCTCAGGCTCCACCGGGCAGCCCAAAGGCGTGATGTGTACCCATCAGGGCATTCACAATCTGGCACTGAATCAGCGCCAGGCCTTTGCCGTCGGGCCGGGCTGTCAGGTGCTGCATTATGCCTCCATCAGTTTTGATGCCGGTACCTGGGACATGGTGATGGCGCTGCTGAACGGCGCGACGCTGGTGGTCTGCAGTGAAGAGCAGCGGCTGGCGCCGGATTTGCTCAGCAGCCTGCTGCTGGAACAGCAGATCAGCCACGCTACGCTGCCACCGGCCTTTCTGGCCAATCTGCCATACCGGACTGATTATGCGCTGCAAGCTCTGATTGTTGCCGGCGAAGCCTGTGATGCCGAGCTGGTGGCGCAGTGGGCACCGCGTTATCCGTTTTTTAATGCTTATGGCCCGTCGGAAGCGTCGGTCTGTGCCAGTTATGCGCGTTTGTCGGCGCACGGTACCGTGACTATTGGCCGGGCTTTGGCCAATGTGGAATTGCTGGTGTTAGATCCGGCGCTACAGCTGGTGCCGGTTGGTTTTGCCGCCGAACTTTATATCGGTGGGGACGGCCTGGCGCGCGGTTATCTGCACCGGCCGGACCTCAGTGCAGAGCGTTTTGTCGCCAATCCTTATCATGATCCGGCACGGCCTGGCAGCAGTGCGCTGCTGTACCGCAGCGGCGATTTGGTGCGCTATCTGCCGGATGGTGAGCTGGAGTATCTGGGCCGGGTGGACGATCAGGTGAAAGTGCGTGGCTTCCGGATTGAGCCGGCAGAAATTGAAGCTGGTCTCGCCAGCCTGCCGGGTGTGCAGGCGGCGGTGGTGCTGGCGCACAAAGCCGGCAGCAGTATGCAGTTAACCGGTTATGTCAAAACGGAGCTGGCGACGGCGGATACGGCGGCGCAGGCGGCATTTATCGACAGTCTGCGCCACGGCCTCAGCGCCCGGCTGCCGGCGCATATGGTGCCGGCCGGTTTTGTGCTGGTGTCCGACTGGCCGCTGACGCCAAACGGCAAAATCGATAAAAAAGCGCTGGCGCTGTTACAGCCGAGCCAGGCGCAGGCCGAGTATCAGCCCGCCGAAACGGCCACTGAACTGTTGCTGGCTGCGCTTTGGTGTCCATTGCTTGGGCTTGCGCAGGTGGGGCGCCATGACGATTTCTTCCACCGCGGTGGCCACTCGCTGTTGCTGATGACGCTGGCCAGTCAGTTACAGGCACAGGGGTTTGATGTGCAGGTGCATCAGTTATACGCCAACCCGACTTTGCGGCAGATGGCGGCCTATCTGGCCGGCTGTGCCGGCGCTGAACGTGCAGAACCCGCGGCGGCACCGCTGCGCGATGCACAAACGCCGCTGACTCCGGAGTTATTGCCGCTTGTCAGCCTGAGCCAGCCGGAGATTGATGCGATAGCCGCGGCAGTGCCCGGTGGCATGGCCAATATTCAGGATATCTACCCGCTGGCGCCGCTGCAGGAAGGCGTGTTGTTTGTGCACAGCATGGACCCGGCGGCCGATCCTTATGTCACCACCGCCAGTTTTGTTTGTAGCAATGCGCAGGCGTTACAGCAGTTCAGTGCGGCGCTGGCGCAGGTGATCCAGCGGCATGATGCCTTCCGGACGGCGATTCTCTGGCGCGACCGGCCAGCAGCGCTGCAGGTGGTGCTGCGTGAGGTGACTTTGCCGGTGCAATGGCTGCCGTTTAGTGCGGCGCAGCTACCAGCGGCTTTTGATGATTATGTGCAAAACGGCGCACATGGCATGGACCTGACCC
>CALJUX010000083.1 GCA_937978655.1 uncultured Chromatiaceae bacterium | reverse complement strand
CCACCAGCATAGCTCTGGCGCGAAAAGGTAACCAGCCGGTGGCGAGCAGACAGCGCATCGCTGCATCAATGAACGGATATCCGGTTTCGCCACGTTGCCAGGCGCGGAACAGATCCGGTTCAAATTGATCCCGCATGCCCTGATATAACGGATGCATCGGCATAAATTCAATTTGCGGCTCGTCTTCCAGTTTCTGCATAAAATGACAATGCCAGCGCAGCCGGCTGAAAAAGGCGGCCAGCGCCTGTTGCCTGACCCGTTCGGTGCTTTGCTTCAGCATCTGATAGGTCTGCTGCTGTAACTGACGCAGACTGAGCTGGCCAAGACTCAGATAGGGGCTTAATCGTGAACAGCTGTATCCGGCCCGGGCGGCGATGGAAATATCACGCTGATAATATTTGCTGCGATAGCAAAAGAAGGATTGCAGCGTGTCTGGCAGCGCTGCGGCAGATGGCACTGAGCATGGCGGCAACTCGCTGCGCTGCGGCGACAGCCATAAATGCTCAGGCCAGGGCGCCGCAACCAGATGCGGCAGCGCCGCCGGCGCGGCAAAAGTCGGGCTTTGCAAAAAGGCATCGGCTTGGGCAAACCACTGGTCACGGTCTCTGAGCTTGCGCTGCACGGCATGCTGGCGATACTGCTGCCACGGGATCGCTAGTTCGCGCAACAGACGCCCGACCGCCAGGTCGCGCTGATAGGTCCACAGATTGCCGGTTTCCTGATGACTGACCACTTGTTGTAGCGGAAAATCCCGGCACAGTTCCCGCAACACGCGGGTTGCCGGCCCGCGGCGCACCAGCAGCGGCTGACCAAGCTCGCTCAGCTGCTGATGCAGTAAAAACACTGCGGCACGGGTGAACTGGAATTGCCGCTCGGAGGTGTCCGGCTGTTGCCAGAGATCCGGTTCAATAATATACAGCGGCAACACCGCACCCTGGCGCAGCGCTTGCACCAGCGGTTCATGGTCTTCCAGCCGCAGGTCGCGTTTAAACCAGACCAGCGTCAGCATCAATCTGCCGCCAACTGTGCCAGATAGCCTTGCCAGATCTGATGCTGTGGTGCAGGCCAGCCCGGCAGCGGATAGGGCTGATGGCGGTGCAGGCCGCCCGGCGCAGTGCCAAGCAGCAAGGTGGTAAAGGCGGCGCCGGAGTCATACTCCAGCGCCTGTTTCAGCGGGTTAAAACAACGTGGGGCCGAATATAAAGCGCCGGCGATGTAGGCCCAGTTGCCCCAGTTGCTGGCGACGTCATAATCCAGCAACTGCTGCTCAAACCAGCGGGCGCCGGCGCGCCAGTCCGTGCCAAGCTGAAACATCAGGTAGCTGGCGACATTTTGCCGGCCACGATTCGACATCCAGCCGGTTTGCGCCAGCAGACGCATATTGGCATCAATAAAAGGCAACCCGGTGCGGCCCTGTTGCCAGCGCTGTAACGCTTCGCCGGTCACGCCCGCAGTACCGGCCACCGCATGCATCCCCAGGCCCTGATGCTGAAAAAACGCCAATGGGTGTTTGCGCTGTAAATGGCGGAAATATTCGCGCCATAACAATTCAAAGCGCAGCCAGTAACTGGATTCATTCTGGCCAAACTGCAGCTCATGTTGGCGGATCAACTGCCAGGCCCGGCGCACAGAAAGAGTACCGCGACTGAGCGGTATCGATAAAAAGCTGGCAAAACCCTCACCAATCAGTGCGTTACGGCTTAATTTGTAATGCGACAAATGCTGTTGCAGATATTGGGTAAAACGCGCCAGGACCGCAGGTTCAGTTTGTTGTTGCCAGTGAGTAAAGCCCGGCGGCAGTTGCAACTGTAAATGTGCCGGCAGCGCTGGTGCAGGCTCAGGTTGTGGCAGATCTGACAATGCTATGGCGTCAGCGACCGACAGGATGTTGTTGAGCGCCGGCACGGACGGCCGGGATGGCTGTGGCGGCAACACGTGCAGCTCAGGTTCACGCTGCTGACGAAACGCGGTGAAACTGCGCGGCAGTGTGCAGAGGTCCGGCCGCAGCGCTTCGGCCAGCAACGAATTGGCATCCAGCCATTGCCAGTTGAGCCCCAACGCCCAGCGATATTCTTCCGCTGCGGTAGGCTCTGCCGCAACGACACACTGCAGCTGATACTGTTGCAGCAGCGCGGGCACTATTTCGGCCGGCTCGCCTGCACGCAACAACAGCGGAATGCCCAGCCCGGCCAGCCGCTGCTGGAATTCGTGCAATAAGCCCAGTTGCAGCTGGCGCCGGCGCGCACTGGCACGCTGCGTCTGAAAGGGAGTTGTTGGCAGGATACACAGCGCCAGCGCCGCATCGCAATCACCCGGCAGACTCAGCAGCGGATTGTCATCAAGCCGCAGCAAGTCGTTACAGAGCAGCAGGTAGCGGGTCATAGCTGCTCCAGATGGATCAGCAGTTCGGCAGCTTTGGCGCGCAGCGCCTCTTGGTCGGCGACAGATTTACGCCGCCATTGCTGATAGCTCAGCTGCATCCGGGCGTTACTGCCCAGTTTGTCTTCGTGACGGGCTAGGAAATCCCAGTACAGCGCATTAAAAGGACAGGCCAGGGCGCCGGTACTTTGTTTCACGTCGTAGTGGCAATGCTGACAATAGTTGCTCATCCGCGCAATGTAGTTGCCGCTGGCGACATAGGGTTTGGAGGCTAGCAGTCCGCCATCGGCAAACAGCGCCATCCCCAGCGTATTAGGCAGCTCGACCCATTCATAGGCATCGGCATACACCGCCAGATACCAGTCAGTGACTTCGGCCACCGACAAACCGGCCAGCAGCGCAAAATTGCCGGTCAGCATCAGCCGCTGAATATGGTGCGAATAGGCGTGGCTGATAGTGTGGCTGATGGCCTGCGCCAGGCAGTTCATCCGGGTTTTCCCTGTCCAGTACCAGGACGGTAACGGCCTGCTGGCGGCAAAAAAGTTTTGCTGGCTGTACTCGGGCATTTGCAGCCAGTACAGGCCGCGCACGTATTCCCGCCAGCCGATGATTTGGCGGATAAAGCCCTCGGCGGCGGCCAATGGCACTGTACCAGCTTTCCAGGCCTGTTCGACCTGCAAGCAGACCCAGCGGGCATCCAGCAGGCCGCAATTCAGATACATCGACGCCAGACTGTGGAACAAAAATGGCTCGTCCTGGCGCATCGCGTCCTGGTATTTGCCAAACAGCGGCAAACGGTGGTGCACAAAATGTAAAAACGCTGCTCTGGCGTCCTTGCCAGTCACAGCAAAACTGAATGTTGCCGCCTGTCCCATGTGGCCGGGAAAATACTGCTGCACCAGCGTGATCACCTGCCGGGTGATGTCATCCGGCGCAAATTGCGGGCAGGACGGCAGAGCCAGATCGGCAGGGCAAGGCGCGCGGTTATCGGCATCAAAATTCCACTGGCCACCCGCGGGGGTGTCGCCTTCCATCAGCAGGCCGGTATAGCGACGCATTTCGCGGTAAAAATATTCCATCCGGAAGCTTTGCCGGCCATCGGCCCAGCGCCGGAACATGGCGTGGCTGCAGATAAAACGGTCGTCTTCGATGATGTCAACCGGCAGCCCGAGCTGTGTTGCCCATTGCCGGCTTTCACTGGCCAGCCGGTACTCGGCAAATTCAGTAAAGCGCAGCCGGTCCAGCTGTGGTTGCTGCGCCAGCACCGTCTGCACTGCAGCTAACAACGACGGCATGTGCTGGTCGTAGCTGAAATAGTGCACCTGATAGCCCTGGGCCTGCAGAGTTTGCGCGAAATGGCGCATGGCGCTGAACAGCAAGACCAGCTTCAGCTGATGATGTGGCACGTAATGCGCTTCAGCCCGAACTTCGGCCAGTACTATCTGATCGCCCGGTTCGAGCTGTCGCAACGCACTGAGTGCCGGGCTCAGCTGGTCCGCACTGAGCAATACCAGGGCTGGCATCAGACACAGCCTGTTGATTTGTATGTCATTTGGGGAAAGTCTTTGTACAGCTTCGCGATAGCTGGCTGTACGCCGGTTATTTCCGTCTGGATCAGTCGGTGGCTGATTTACAAAGGTGGTGCATTTGGTTAGCTTAGTTTTTAAGCACAGACTGAACCGGAGTGGTTGTGGATCCGCTTGAACAGATTTTATTGGACGTGTCGGCATCGCCGCTGATTGACCTCGGTGCCTGGGAGCAGGCCAGCACGTTAATTCTGCAAAGTCTGCAACGTGGCCTGCAGGTGCAGCGGGTCAGTCTGTGGTTGTATGAACCGGGTGAACAGAGCATGGTTTGCCAGCTGCTGCTCAACGGCCCGGCGGTGGCAACTGAGCCATTGCGTTTGTCGGCAGGTCAGTTTCCGGCCTATTTTCAGGCACTGCGCCGCGAGCGCGCTATTGTGGCGCATGACGCCCGCCATGACGCGCAAACTGCCGAGTTTCTTGATCCATACCTGCTGACGCATCAGATTTATTCGATGCTGGATTTGCCGGTGCGTCACCTCGGCAAAATGATTGGCATCATCTGTTGTGAGCAGACTGGCCAGCCGCGTTATTGGCAGGATTTGGAAGTGCGGTTCGCCGCTGCACTGGCTGACCAGGTTGGCCGCGCCTTAAACGCTGACCGTTTTCTCAGCGTACAGAGCCAGCTGGAACAACTGAACCTGCAGCTGGAGCAGCGCGTTGAGCTGCGCAGCCAGCAACTGGCCGATTCCGACGAAACCGTGCAGCGGGCGCATCAGCAGATGGTGGCGCAGGCGCGGCTGGCGACACTCGGCGGTATCGTCGCCGGTGTGGCACATGAAGTGAACTCGCCGCTTGGTGTGGCGCTGACCGCCAATTCTTTGCTGGAGCAGCGGCTGGCGGAATTTATTGACGGCATGCGCAGCCGCACGCTGACTTCGGCCCAGGCCATGCAGGTGCTGGAGCTGATACACGAAAGTTCTTTGCTGATCAGTGTGAATTTACAACGGGCGCAGCGCCTGATGCTGCAGTTTAAAGAAACCGCCGCTCATCAGACCCGGGTGGAATCTGCGCCGGTAGCTTTTCGCCAGCTGGTGGTGGATTTGCTGGCCAGTCTGACGCCCGCCACCCATCAGGTGCCGGTATTCCCAGATGTGTATATAGATCCGCAGCTGATGCTGATCACCGCAGCGGATGTCTGGCTGCAGATCCTGACGAATCTGCTGATGAACAGCTGCCTGCATGCGTTTGCACAGACAATGCATCCGGCCATTACCATCAGCGCCAGTTTAAATGAGCAACATGAATTGTTATTGGAGTATCGGGACAATGGCTGCGGTTTGACAGCCGACGTACGTCAGCAGATTTTTACGCCATTTTTCACCACAAAACCTGGGCAAGGCGGCACCGGTCTTGGCATGTCTATTCTCAAGCAACTGGTGGAACAAAAGCTCAAAGGCCAGCTGAAGTTACTGGATGGCCCTGGATTTGGCCTGCAAATCAGTTGTCTGGCCTGAAACGCTGGTCAGCGTGGACATTTTGTTATAGTGTCACAATTTTTGCTGATTCGGAGATCCGCATGCGCGTTGATAGTTATCGCCTGGTACTGGCGCTTTATGTCGCATCCATCGCACCACAGGCACTGGCCGGCACTGACACGGCGCAGAGTCATGGCGCTCATGTGCATGGTATTGCCAGCCTGACTTTTGCGCTGGAACAACAGCAGGCTGAACTGATGCTGGAAAGCCCGCTGGTGAATTTAACCGGTTTTGAACATGCGCCGCGCACTGCAGCAGAGCAGGCGCAGTGGGACAAAACCCGCAGCCTGCTGCAAAGCGGTCAATGGCTGCAACTGCCGGCGGCGGCGCAATGCCGCTTAGTGTCGCATCAGCTGGACCAGCCCTGGGATACTGCCGGCCACAGTCATGCCGACCAGAGTCATGCCGACCACGCGGATCTGCAGCTGAGTTTATCCTATCGTTGTGCGGTGCCGCAGGCGCTGACGCAGGTTGCTATTGATTTGTTCCGCCATGCCGCGGATTTGCAACAAATTGACGTGCAGTGGGTAGGCATGCAACAAGGCGCGGCCACTTTAACGCCGGCTGCGGCCAAATTTCAGCTGTCGCAGGATTAACAGGCCGGGCAGCTGCAGCGGTCTGCAGTGCCCGCACTGATTTATTCGTAGACGTATTCGCTGATTTTATCGACTTTCAGGCTGTAGGCGGAATTGGCCAGATCATGGCTCATCACGTCGGTGGTCAGCGTGCCTTCAATCCAGAATGGGTTGTAAATCAAATCGGCTTTTAAGTTTTTCGCGCCGCTGACATAAACAATCTGGTTCGGCGGTGGGGGGGGCACATGAATACAGGCGCCAAAATATGGCACCAGGAAAAATGCCGTGATGTTCTGGTCGGCATCATATTCAATCGGCACGACAAACCCCGGGATCTTCACTTTGCGGCCGTTCAGCTCCGCGCGGACCTTGGCAGATGACATCACGTCGGCCCAGGCTTTCATTGACGGATCATTGCTGGTATTAAAGTTTTTGTTGATAGCGGAACCGGCACCTTCGCCACCTTCATGGCTGACTTCCGGCAACGCTTCCATTTTTTGCAGATCCTCTGCTGGCAGCAGATCTGTCCATTCCAGTTCGATCACTTTGTTTTTATCGGCGGGAAGGACCCGCGCGGCGGTGGCTTTTTCTGCGCTTTGCGCTGTTTCTGCTGCCAATAATGGCGCTGATGCGACCAGTACCAGCCAGGATCCCACTAACAACGGTTTGAACATTAGAGCTTCTTCCCGACAATATGTTATAAAATCACGGTTTTCTTCATCATATCATTATTCACAGGACAGCTTGTGGCCGCGGATCTGAATATTCCCGCAGTTGAACTCAAAAATCTGCGACATCAATGGCCGGGACAGGCCTTCGTGCTGGAAATTCCGGCGTTACGGCTGGCTGCTGGCCAGCATCTGTTTGTGCGTGGCGCTTCTGGTTCCGGTAAAACCACCTTGCTGAATTTGTTGTGCGGCGTGCTGACGTTGCAACAAGGTGAGATCTGGTTGGGGGCGCAGCAGCTGCAACCGAATAAAGCCGCAGTGCGGGACCGGATCCGCGCGCAGCAGATTGGCGTGGTATTTCAGCAGCTGAACCTTATTCCCTATCTGTCTGTGCTGGATAATGTGCTGCTTGGCCAGGCGTTTTCCGGCAAAGCTGCGGATCAGGCGCGTGGCCGGATGCTGCTGGCGGCTTTGCAGTTACCGCAGTCGTTATGGCAGGAGCCGGCGGCCAGGCTCAGTGTTGGTCAGCAACAACGGGTGGCTATCGCCCGCGCACTGCTGGGCAAACCAACGCTGCTGATCGCCGACGAGCCGACCTCTGCGCTTGATGCCGATAACCGGGATGCTTTTATGCGGGTATTGCTGCAGGAAGCCGGTGAGGCAGGCAGTACGGTCATTTTTGTCAGTCATGACAAAGCATTAGCGCAGTATTTTCAGTATCAGCTTGATATGAACCTGCTGCAGAACGGCGTGACGCCAGTGGTTGCGGAGGCGTTATGTTGTTAAAACTGGCCCGGCAGAGTTTGTGGAGCCGGCGCGGAACCGCCTGGCTGACGTTGTGCTCGCTGATTATTTCGCTGAGTTTATTACTGGGTATTGACCATCTGCGGCTTGAAGCCAAACGCAGTTTTACCAGCACAGTGGCCGGCACCGATCTGATTGTCGGCGCCCGTTCCGGCCAGCTGAATCTGTTGTTGTATACGGTGTTTCGCATCGGTAACGCCACCAACAACATCAGTTATGACCATTATGTGCAAATCAGTCGTCACCCACAGGTGCGCTGGGCTATTCCGCTGGCACTGGGCGATTCGCACCGGGGGTTCCGGGTGCTTGGCACCAACAATGATTATTTCCGTTTTTTCCGCTACGGCGAGCAGCAGCCGCTGCGTCTGGCGCAAGGGCGTGAATTTGCGGCTGTCTACGAGACGGTGCTTGGCGCGGACGTGGCAAAAAAACTGGGTTATCAGCTGGGGCAGCAAGTGGTGTTGTCACATGGGGTTGGCAAGGTCAGTTTCAGTCAGCATAAAGATCAGCCCTTTACCGTGGTCGGGATCCTGGCGCCGACGGGCACTCCGGTCGACCAGTCGGTACACGTCGGTCTGACCGGCATTGAAGCTATTCATCAGGGCTGGCAGAACGGCGCGCCAGGCTTGCGTAAAGCGGCCGGCAAACCGGATGCAGCAGCGCTGGCACAGCTGCAGCCGACCGTGCTGACGGGCGCCTTGCTGGGGTTAAAGTCCAAAGTGGCTACTTTTGCCGTGCAGCGGCAGATTAATGAGTTTAAAGCCGAACCGCTGAGCGCAATTTTACCCGGCGCGGCGCTGGCGGAATTGTGGCAGATGCTGGTTGTGGTCGAGAATCTGCTGTTGGTGATCACCGCATTAGTGCTGCTGGCGGCGCTGATTGGCCTCACCACCACTTTATTAGCGGCACAGCGCGAGCGCGCCCGAGAGCTGGCGATCCTGCGGGCCATCGGCGCGCGTCCCTGGCAGTTGTTTTTACTGATCGAACTGGAAGTGCTGCTACTGACCTTGGGCAGCATCTTCGGCGCTTTTGTATTGCTGTGCGGCAGTCTGGCGCTGTTACAGCCGTGGCTCAGCAGCGAATATGGTCTGGTGATCAGCCTCTGGGCCTGGCACCCGCACACGGCGACAGGGCTTGGGATTGTGCTGACACTGGCCTTATTACTTGGCGCTGTGCCGGCATTTCAGGCGTACCGGCAAAGCCTTAGTCAGGGTTTGCAGGTGCGGCTGTGACGGTGCTGGAGTCATCCGGCAGCCCTTGCTATAGTAGGCATATCGATGTGATTGTGATGTGAAATGTGCATGGACGGAACTGCAGCGAAACTTGAACAGCAACTGGCGGAACTGAACCAACAGTATCTGCGTCGTCTGCAGCAGGAGCTGCCACAATTGCAATGGCTGTTGCTGCAGTTTGTTCAGGCCGGACCACATGAATGGCGCGAGCAGGCCTCGGTGTTAATTTTACGCTTTCATACCCTGGCCGGCTCAGCCGGCACTTTTGGTCTGGCGAATGTCGGTACTATCGCCAAAAGTACCGAACAGCAACTCAAAGCTTTACTCACCCAACAGCAAGTGCCTGGCCGCGACGACCATGCTTTATTGCAACAGCAGTTTGTGGAGATGCAACAAGCCGCTGGCCAGCCGTCCGAACTGCATCTGAATAAAACCAGACTGAAAAAGACCGAAAAACACGATGCCCGGATCTTGTTGCTGTGTGAAGATCCGTTAATTTCGCAGCCGATTGGTCAAACTTTAAAAACCTTTGGTCATCATGTGGAACGCTTCAGTGATTTCAATCAGTTACTGAGTTCTGCTGCGTTGGATGCGCCAGATGTGATTATTGTCGACCTCGATGCGCTGGATAACCGGAGCCAGGGACTTGAAGCGCTGAGCCGTCTGCAATGTCCACAGGCCCAGCCTGTGCCGATTTTTGTCTTGTCGTCGGATGAAGAATTTGGCCATTATCTGCAGGCCGTACGTGCCGGCGTGCTCGGCTATTTTGTCAAACCGTTGAATCCGGCCATGCTCGAAGCCCGCTTACAGCGCTTATTGTCGGTGCGCGAGCGGGATGCCTTTCGGGTATTAATTGTCGATGACGATATCCTGCTGGCGCAGCATTACGCGCTGGTATTGCAAAATGCCGGCTTACGCGCCGAAATTCTGACCGAGCCGGCTGAAGTTTTTCAGGGGCTGCGGCGTTTTCATCCGGACGTGATCCTGCTGGATGTGAATATGCCGGAGTGTTCTGGCCCTGAGCTGGCACAGGCCATTCGTTTACAGGACGAGTGGCTTGGCGTGCCGATCATTTATTTGTCTTCTGAAACCGACAGTGAGCGGCAAATGGCGTCGCTGATCAAAGCCGGTGACGATTTCCTGACCAAACCGATCAGCGATAATGCGCTGGTAGTGGCTATTTTTGCCCGGGCTCAGCGGGCGCGGCAACTGGCAGAAGTGATGACCAAAGACAGTCTGACCGGCCTGTTGCAACATGCGCATATCAAAGAGCGGCTTGGCGCTGAGCTGGAACGTGCCGCCCGCCTGCAACAAAATGTCAGCGTGGCAATGCTTGATATTGATCATTTTAAGAAAGTGAACGACCTGCATGGCCATCTGACTGGCGACCAGGTGATTAGCAGTCTGGCTAATTTGTTACGCCAGCAGCTGCGCAAAACCGATTTGATTGGCCGTTATGGCGGTGAAGAGTTTTTAATTGTGCTGCCGGAATGTCAGCTTGATAAAGCGTGCCAGGTGGTGAACCAGCTGCGCGAAGCCTTTGCCCGTATTCCGTTTGTCAGCAATGGTCAGACATTTCACTGCAGCTTCAGCGCCGGTATCACCAGTGGCAGCGACAGCCAGCAGGTTGACGTGGTCGTTGACCACGCTGATCAGGCGTTGTATCAGGCCAAAGGCGCCGGCCGCAATCAGGTGATCCTGTACCAGCCGCCGCTGCTCGCTGTCAGCGAAAGCCCGTCCTGATATATCCTTCTGCTGGCGTTCAGTGCAGCAGGTCGGACCCAGCTGCGCCTGCTGCTGGCTCCACGTCCGCCACAGCAAATTCCAGATAAAAACAACTGCCTTTACCGGCCTCACTGTCAAAACCAATCTGACCGCCCAGGCGGTTGGTCAGTTCTTTGACTATCGCCAGGCCAAGGCCGGTGCCACCACGCTGGCGCGCATCCGCAGCATCGGCCTGAGAGAATTTTTCAAAGATACGGGCACGGAAGTTTTCCGGGATGCCTGGCCCCTGGTCCTGCACGCTGATCCGCAGCCGCGGCCCGGACCAGCTGGTCTGCACAGCAACCACCGAACCTGGTGGCGAGAATTTCGCGGCGTTGGACAATAAATTGGCCATGATTTGATGAAAACGCATCGGGTCGAGTAATAACACCGCATCCGGGCCCGGCTCCAGCACCAGCCGGGTATGGAATTTGTCGGCGTAGGGCTGGTTATGCTGCACACTTTGCGTCAGCAACTCGCGAACGGCACAGTGCTGCAATTCAAAATGCATCTTACCGGCCACCAGCTTATCGATATCGAGTAAGTCATTGATTAGTTGAGTCAGCTTGTCACTGTTGTCGCGGGCTATCTGCAACATCGGTTGCATCGCGTCCGGCAACGGGCCGAGAGCGCCACCGCTGACGAGGCCTAAAGCGCCGGAGATGGCGGTCAGTGGCGTGCGCAGCTCGTGGCTGACCATCGACACAAACTGATTTTTCATCTGTTCGACCCGGCGCCGTTCGGTAATGTCCTGAATAATGGACCAGACCTGCGCGGTGCCGCTGGCATTCTGGATCAGCACTTCACTGAGAACGACCGGGATCTGCAGGCCTGACGCATGGCTGAGTTCCAGCTCGATCGGGCCAAAACTGGCCTGGCTGGCCAGAGACTGCTGCCGTGCTTCGAGCTGGATGGGGCTGAAGGATAATAATGCCGGCAATGGCAGCGCCGGGATCTCGTCATTAAGGCCAGACAGCTGATACCACTGCGGGTTGACGTTCAGAATTTCACCGCTGTCAAACTGACTGAGCAGGATCGCCAGCGGCGCCAGCTGATATAAAGATGCCAGTTTTTGTTCGCCGGCGCGTAGCGCGAGCTGGGCTTCTTTTTGTGCGGTGACGTCCCAGATAAAACCGTCGATATACAATAATTCGCCGTGTGGATCATAAATACCCCGGCCCAGCTCCTGCACCCAGCGCACCGCACCATTGGCATGACGGATGCGGTATTCCACGCTGAAACGGGCCTGATTGTGCAGATCCCGGTCCACGACTTCGCGGACCAGCGGTAAGTCCTCGCTGACCTGTAAATCGGCAAAGTTGATTTTCTGATTACGGATAAAACTGCGCGCCGGGTAACCGGTCAGTTTTTCCACTTCATCGCTGATAAACAACATGGTCCACTGCGCATCGTTGATACAGCGATAGACCACGCCGGGCAGGTTTTCCAGCATAGAGCGGTGTCGCTGCTCGCTGAGTAATAAGGCGTGGTGCAGTTGCTCCAGCTGGGTAATGTCGATAGCGACTCCAAGGTAGCCGCGGATCTCTCCCTGTTCAGTGCGGATCGCCGACACACTGAGCCGTACCTGTTTGCGTTCACCTTGTTTGCCGATGTAGGTCCACTGCCGGGTTTCACTGGTGCCGTGACGGGCTTTGTAGACAAACACATCAAAACCTTCAATCGGCTGCTGATATTCGTTGCTAAGCTGCTGTGCCCTGGCGCGGATCTCGGCCGGATCATGTAACTGCGCCGGTGTGGCGATGCCTACCAGCTCGGCGGCCTGATAGCCCAGCATCCGTTCGGCGCCGGTATTAAACAGCCGGATCACGCCGTTGACATCGGTGGAGATCAGCGCGGCTTCTGTGGAGGAATCGATAATGGCCTGCAGATGGGAACGGGTGCGCTGTACCTCCTGCTGTTGGGAGCGTTCCTGACTGATATCCCGGTGGGTGCCAAACATCAGTAACGGCTGATGGTCTTCAGTCCAGGCCATGACGCGGCCAACAGCATGGATCCAAACCCAATGTCCAAGCTCGTGTCGCATGCGGAACCGGGCGTCAAAAAACGGCGTCATGGCATTAAAGTGCTGTTCCAGTGCGCTTGCCGTCAGCGGTAAATCTTCCGGATGCACCCGCTCGCGCCAGATGCTGACATCGGATTTCGGCTGCGGTTCCATGCCCAGAATGCCGTACCAATACTGGTTATAAACGGTACTGCCGGTTTGGACGTTCCACTCCCAGGTGCCCATATTGGTGCCGTCGATAATGGCGTCGATGCGGCTTTTTTCCTGCTGCAGGTGCAAGTTCTGTTCAGCGCTTTGTTGTTGCAACAACCGGCTGTTCATCAGCTGCACCGCCTGATCGGCCAGCTGCATCAGAGATTTTTGTTGTGCCGCGGTTAAAGTCAGCGGTGTCGTATCAAACACACATAAAGTGCCAAGCGCCAGTTCATCCTTGAGGACCAGAGGGGCGCCGGCGTAAAAGCGCAGGCCGTCATTACAGGTGACCAACGGATTGTCGGCAACACGGGCATCTTGCAGCGTGTCCGGAATGTAAGTGAGCTGATGGGGCGTTAAAATCGCGTGAGAACAAAAAGAGGTGTCGCGGCTGTTTTCCTGCTCGAGGAAATTAAAGGTACTTTTAAACCATTGGCGGTTGCGATCAATCAGCGTCAGCGCGGCAAAACGGGCGCCGCTGATCTGCGCGGCAATTTCAGTCAGCGCATCAAAGGCCGCCTCCGCCGGAGTATCCAGAATTTGCAGCTGGTGCAGCGCCTGCAGACGCTCGGTTTCATTGCGCGGAAGTAATGCCTTCATATCTGCCATCGAACAGGAATGCTTGTTCCTAGTTTACGCAGAAAAGTCTGCCGCGCGATGTTTTTCTTCGCGGAATTTTCAGTCTGGCTGCTGCGTGTTGGCCGGTGCAGCAGCGGCAGGAGCGGGCGGTGTCAGCCGGCTGTCCAGCAGCTTACGCGCCTGCAGTTTTTCCTGCTGTTGCTTGATCCGCAGCAAAGCGGCATAGAGCTGAGCGGCGTTAAAAGGCCGTGACGGATCGACCAAATCACTGATATCGACGGCGCTGCTTTGCTGCAATTGTTGCAGCAGTTGCAGATGACGGCTCTGGATCAGCGCTTCGCGCATATCGGCATCTTCAGTCCCCGGGGTCACGGTGTAACTTTTCATCAGCAGATCAATGGTTTCAATATTCTGTGCAGCTGAGGGCGCTTTTTGTTGCTGTTCCAGCATGGTTTTTTGTTGCTGCAGCCATTGTTGCTGCAGCTGATACACGGCTTCGGTATGCCAGAAATAGAACAACAACGCCGCAGCGCCGATCCCAAGGCCAAGGCCCTGCAAAAAAGTTTGTTGAGGAGATGCAGACACAGGATACCTTCAGCAATGCATGTGCGAAAACAGGCGGTTATCTTCAGTGCTGTGGCAAAGGCTGTCAACCTTGGCGCCCGGCAGATCCGACAGTTCGCTGAAAATGTCGCCAATCTGTCTGTGGCGGCAGGTAAAGTCGTGGGGCAATAAGGCCGGGGCCTGGCAGGCCATCCCCGGCGGCAACGCATGCAGAGAATTATTCTGCCAGTAAACTTCTGAGCATCCAGGCAGTTTTTTCATGCACGTTCAGGCGCTGAGTCAGCACGTCAGCCGTCGGTTGATCGTTGGCTTCCCCGACCAGATCAAACAAGCCGCGGGCAGTGCGTGCCGTGGTTTCCTGCGCGTTGACCAGGTATTGGATCATGTCATTGGCCGAAGGCACGCCTTCGACTTCTTTAATTGAGGTCAGTTTGACAAATTCTTTGTAAGTACCAGGAGCCGGGAACCCCAAAGCGCGGATCCGCTCGGCAATGATATCCAGCGCGTTCCATTGCTCGGTGTATTGCGTCATAAACATATTGTGCAGGCTGTTAAATTGCGGGCCTGTCACATTCCAGTGAAAGTTGTGGGTCATCAGATACAGCGTGTAGCTGTCTGCCAGCAGTGCTGATAAGCCTTTGACGATTTTTTCCCGGTGTTCTGCCGAGATGCCGATATCCGGTTGTCCGGTTTTTGCTGGTTTCTTCGCCATGTTTAATCCTCGAAAGCAGGGCTTTAGCCCGTTGATAATATGGAGATTGGGTTGTCTGCAATTTTTTGTTGTTCCCAGCATAGTCTTTTCCGCCTCTGCTGGCAGCTGGTCTGGCGACATAAGGCCGAAAAATCCCGATAAATTATTGATTAATTTGATCTGCTTCAGGTTTTGCCCGCTGCGCCATTCGCGACAAGATGACCCCCACGGCGATGAGAGCAAGCGTCAGCATCACAGAAGCAGCGCTGACCTGTAACGCCAGCCACAGACACACCAGTATTCCCAGCGCCGGCCACAGCCAGGCCAGCGGCAACTGCAAAGCTGAAGGCTGCCGGCGGCGCAGCACCGGTAAAGCGGCACAACACAGGCCATACAACAAAGCGCGGATCAGCACCGTTGCCGCCGCCAGATACAAAAAACTGCCGACACTGGCCAGCAGCAGAGCCAGTGCGCCAAAAAACCAAATCGCATGGGTCGGCGTCAGAAAACGGCGATCTATGACGCCAAACCAGGCCGGCAGCAGCCCTTGCCCGGCCAGCACATAACTTAACCGCGGTGTGGAAAACATGGCGCCGGACAGATTGGCACTGACTGATGCGATGATCCCGGCCATCAGCAGGCTGGTTGCCCAAGGGATGGCTCCGGCAGGACCGGCGAGCACCGCTGTTGCATCAAGTAACGGCGCTGTGCTGCTTGCCAAATCAGGCAACAGCATCAGACAAGCCGCCTGAATCCCCATATACAACAAAGTGACCATCAACAGCGCCAGTAGCAGGGCACGGGGCAAATCCCGCTGCGGATCCCGCGCTTCACCAGCCGGGATTAACGCAGACTCAAAGCCGACAAAGGCGTAGATGAGCAATAACAGTGCCGCCGGCGCGTCGTTCACGGTATGAAAACTCGCCCAGGGCGCCCACTGTACCGACGTCGATGCAAGCGGCGCCGGATAAAGAACCGGCAACAGCAGCGCAGTGGCGGCGAAGCCGGCAAGCACCGTCAGTTTCAGCGCGGTCAAGCCGCCGAGCCAACGCATGGCCTGGCGCACTCCCACCACATTGATAAGGGTCAGCAGGCCAAGGATGCCGGCTAATAACAGCAGGCGGCCAGCTCCGCTGTGCAGCTGCGGCAGAAAATAACTGACGGAATCGACCAGTAACACGGTATTGGCAGCCACAGAGACCAGTCGTGCCAGATAATACAACCAGCCGGCCTGAAACCCCGCCGCGTTGCCAAAGGCTGCAGCAGCATAAAGCGCCGGCCCGCCGCTGCCGGCAAACCGGCCTGACAGTTCAGCAAAACATAACAAGACGGGCAGGATCAGCAAAGCGCAGAGTGGATACAGCCACAGACTGAAGTCACCCGCCAGGCGCGCCGCTCCGGCTGGCAAAGCAAAAATGCCGGCGCCGATCAGGCCGTTGATCACTAACAGCCATAAACTCCAGAAACCCAGCTGCCGGCGCAGTGGCTCGGCACAACGGGTTGGTGGCGGCTGGTTGGATGAAGGAGGCTGTGCCATCAATAAGGTGCCGGTTCAGACCTGGTGTCTGTACCATAACCGGCTTTATGGCGCAGCGGCAAGCCAGAGCGGCTGGCGCCGGTGACTGCGGCGGTAACAGACCGGTCAGGAAAAAGCTGGCAGCCCAAAGGACAACAGCGGTAAGGCTGCCAGCCGGCGAATCAAAATGAAGAGGCTTGTGCCGCCTGACATTGTGGTTGCAGCGCCTGATTGGCAACGGGGCTGCAATCGGGCCGATCCGGGCGGGAGACTGCCAGGCACTGCGGCTGTTGCGCAGCATCCTGCAGCGACATACAGCGCACCGGCGCCGACGACCAGGCAGAAATTGAAAACGTCACCACGCCAGTCAGAATCAACAATGTGCGTAAAATCGGTTTTTCCATCACAGGCGCCTTATGCAGTGTCAGCAGGGAATAACTGCAGGCTAACCCGCCCGGATGAATTTTAAATGAATGTGGCCTGTGCAAAGCTGATGGGGTGAGCCCGGAGTTTGCCAGACAGCGTATTCTGACTGGCAAAGCAAGGGTAAAAAGTTTGCGAGTTCTTCCAAATTAAAAAGCCCTAAGATGTTGTGTCTTAGGGCTTTTAGTGCCTTTCGGCTTGTTGGTGGAGCTGGGGGGATTTGAACCCCCGTCCGAAAAACCTACGTCTTCAGTACTACATGCTTATCCATTCATTTGGTTAACCCTAGGAGCGCCGAATGGCAGGCTATCGTTGGGCGAGTCCGATTGGTTTTAGCATCTTGGCTCCGGACAAAGCCGCCATGCGATCCTATTAGGGGTGATCTTCCAGAGTCTCAGCTTATAGGCATGCGTGAGGGGAAGAGCATCTACCGCTTATTAGGCGGCGATTGCGTATGTTTCGTCGTTTGCGACTACTTTTTTGCGGCTTTTTACGAGGCCAACCGCCCCTCGGCATGCACTTAGGAGTTCGTGAATCCCGTCGAATCCAGTATCAGCCCCGAATTCTTCGTGAAGCGAACGCTTCAGTAACTTGGGCATTCTATGCCCTGCAGCTCTTTGCGGCAAGCAATGCTTTTGTGCTTTGCTGCCTTTCTGTGCTGCTTATCTTCTAAATGGCGATCAATTCGCCAGTTTCAAGTGCTGACTATGAAAATCAGCGCTTAGAATGCTTCATCATCCGTTCTTTTTCGCGCGACCAATCGCGGTCTTTAATATCGTCGCGTTTGTCGAATTCGCGTTTCCCTTTGGCCAGATAAAACTCCAGCTTAACCCACGGGCCTTTCCAGTACATCGCAGTCGCGACCATGGTGTAGCCATCACGTTCTTTCGCGCCAATCAGTTTGTTGATTTCGCGTTTGTTCAGCAGCAGTTTGCGCGAGCGCTCGGGGTCACAGACCACATGACTGGACGCGCTGTTCAGCGGCTGAATGATGGCGCCGAATAAATAGGCTTCGCCATCTTTAATGATGACGTAGGAATCGGCGATATTGGCCTTACCCTGCCGGATACTTTTGATTTCCCAGCCTTGCAGCGCCATGCCGCCTTCGAATCTGTCTTCAAGAGAATATTCGTGGCGGGCTTTGCGGTTCAGTGCGATGGTACCGCCCTGATCTTTTTGATTTTGTTTCTTAGTCATGCTAACTCAGAGAAGACTTGCGGGCCTTAGCAACACAGCCTGTGTCGCTGCCGTGAAAACTTGTGACAGGGGCAGGATCTGTTACAATCGCCGACCTGATCCAGGGGAGTGAGTATGCCACAAATTGAGCGCAGCGCGCTGGTTTTTTACAGCTGCCAACAGATGTATCAACTGGTAAATGATGTACCTTCGTATCCGCAGTTTTTGCCGGGTTGCAGTCATGCCGTGGTGTTGTCGAGTAATGACAGTCAGCAAACGGCGCGACTGGATATCAGTAAAGCCGGCATCACAGATCGGAAGAGCACACGTCTGAACTCCAGTCACGAATCACCATCT
>CALJUX010000082.1 GCA_937978655.1 uncultured Chromatiaceae bacterium | reverse complement strand
CGACCACCGAGATCTACACTCTTTCCCTACACGACGCTCTTCCGATCTTTGCAGCGCGATGGCCATTGGCAGTGCCGGCCGTTGCTGCTGCCATATCTGGCGGCTCTGTTGTCGGCGGCAGCCGGCCAGCCGGTACGGCAGTATATTGTGGCGGCCGATGCCGACCTTTGTCTGCCGGCAATGGCACAGCCACAGGCGCAGCAGATCCTGCAGCTGTTGCTGGACCGCTACGCTCAGGGGTTGCAACAGCCGCTGCCTTATGCGCTGAAACTGGCATCGGCCTTGTTGCAGACCAAAGCCGATGAACGGCAGCAGCAAAAGCTGCAGCAAATCTACGAAGGGACCGGCTTCAATCCCGGCCTGTTGCAGCAAAATGCCTATCTGCGCCGCGCTTTCGCCAGCTTTACCGATTTCTGGCAACCGGCCTTAACCCCGCAGCTGGCGCAGGATCTGCTCGGGCATTTGCTGGAGTTGCTGCGCAGCACCGCCAGCACCAATCAGGACGGAGAGAATTAACATGCAGCCGCTGAACTTTATGACCTTACCGCTGCACGGCACTTCGCTGATTGAAGCCAGCGCCGGCACCGGCAAAACCTACACCATTGCGGCTTTATATCTGCGTCTGGTGCTGGGGCACGGCATTGCCGCGCCGCTCAGACCGGACCAGATTTTGGTGGTCACTTTTACCGAAGCCGCCACGGCAGAACTTAAAGGCCGGATCCAGCTGCGGCTCAGTGAAGCCGCCCTGGTGTTTGCCGGTGAACTGGCACCGGCAGATGCTGCGCTGACGGCTTTGCTGCAGGCATTTCCGGCTGCTCAGCACGCTGATTGTGCCCGGCAGCTGGAACTGGCGGCGCAGTGGATGGATGAGGCCGCAATTGCGACTATCCACGGCTGGGCCAACCGCATGCTCAGTGAGCATGCTTTTGCCTGTGGCAGTCAGTTCGAGCAGACACTGGTCACCGATTTGACTGAACTGCAGCAGCAGGTGGTGCTGGATTACTGGCGCTCGGAAGTGTATCCGTTGCCAGTGCCGTTGTTTGTCAGATACCAGCAGAGTTTTCGCGGCCCCCGGCAGTTGCTGCAGGCGTTGCAACCGTTGTGGCAGGAAACATTGCCTGCGGTATCCAGCCCGTTGACCGAGTTACTGCAGACCGAGATCACCGAGCGGGCACAACAACTGGCCGCGCTGAAAGCGCCATGGCGCGGCTGGGTTGCTGAGCTTTCCACACTGATCGAGACCGGTCGCAGCAGCGGTGTCACCAATAACACCAAATTGCGGCCGGATTATGTCGCAAAATGGTGCCGCGGCATCCTCGACTGGTGCGATGACACCAATTTGTTGTTGCCGGACATTGGCAAAGGGCTGGAGCGGCTGACGCCGGAAGGCCTGGCCGACGCGTGGAAAGGTCCGGCGCCATCCCATCCTGCGCTGGATGCCATGGCTGCGTTACCTAAAGCGATTGCCGCGTTGCCGGATGCCAGTTTTGTCCTTCGCCTGCATGCGCTGACCCAGGTGCAACTGCAATTAGAGCAGCTGAAACAACAACGGGCCGAACTGGGCTTTGATGATTTGTTGCTGCGGCTGGATCAGGCGCTGTCTGGTCCTGCCGGCGAGGCACTGGCACAGATCATCCGTCAGCAGTTCCCGCAGGCGCTGATTGACGAATTTCAGGACACTGATCCGCTGCAATGGCGGATCTTCAGTCAGATTTATCAGCGCGCCAGCGCCGACAGCGGCTTGCTGTTGATCGGTGACCCGAAACAGGCCATTTATGGTTTTCGCGGCGCGGATATTTATACCTATCTGGATGCGAAACAGCAGACGCACGGCCGGCATTTCTCGCTCGGGACCAATTTTCGTTCTACGGCTGCGATGGTGGGGGCGGTCAATCAGCTGTTTATGCAGGCAGAGCAGCGCGAGTCGGGGCTTGGTGCATTTTTATTCCGCCGTCAGCCCGGCCTGTTGCCCTTTGTACCGGTCGAGGCCAAAGGCCGGTCTGAGCAGTTTCAGCTCGACGGCCAGACCTTGCCGGCACTGCAATGGCTGATGTTGGATCAGAGTGAAAAGCCGCTGAGCAAAGGCGCCTATCTGACGCAAAGTGCGCAGCGCTGTGCCTGGCAGATAGTGCAGCTGTTGAATGCCGCGCAGCAGGGTCGTTGTGGTTTTACTGGCGGCAGTGGCGGGCTGCGGCCTTTGCTGCCGGCCGATATTGCCGTGCTGGTGAACAATCAGCAGGAAGCCGATGAGATGCGCAGCGCCCTGGCAGCGCTGCAGGTGCGGGCGGTCTACCTGTCGGATAAAGGCTCGGTATTTGACAGCCCGCTGGCGGCTGAACTGTTGTTGTGGCTTGGCGCCTGTGCCGATCCGCGCCATGTCGGTAAACTGCGCGCAGCGCTGGCCAGCCCGGCGATCGGCTGGAGCTACAGCGCGCTGCTGGCACTGCAGCAGGACGACTGGGCGCTGGAGCAGATGCAACAGCAATTTCTCGGCTATCAGCAGATCTGGCGCAGCCAGGGCGTGCTGGCGCTGGTGCATCGTCTGTTGCAGGATTTTTCGCTGGTGCAAAAACTGGCCAGCCAGGCCGATGCCGAGCGTCAGCTGACCGATTTATTTCACCTCGCCGAATTGCTGCAGCAGGCCGCCCGCCAGCTCGACGGTGAAGCGGCGCTGCTGCGTTATCTGCAACATCACCTGCAGGGCGACGGCGAGCTGGGCGCTGAGGCGTTAAAACTGCGGCTGGAATCGGATGAAGCGCTGCTGAAAATTGTTACCATCCACAAATCCAAAGGCCTGGAATATCCGCTGGTGTTCCTGCCATTTTTATTGGCCGCCCGTGAGCTTGATGAGAAAAAACTGCCTTATGTTTTTCATCGGGAAGATGGGACGCGGGCGCTGGCGCAGCAATTTCACGCCGACAGTTTCGAGCGTGCAGAGCGGGAGCGGCTCGGCGAGGATTTGCGTAAGCTGTATGTCGCGCTGACGCGGGCTCAGCATTATTGTCTGGTGACGCTGGCGCCGCTGAAAGATCGCAGCGCGCTGGCGTATCTGCTGTCTGATGACGGCGGGTTAAGTCCCGGTGCGCAGTGGCTGAACGCGGCGCTGCAGCGGCCACCGCACTTTGGTGTGGCGGCTGGCGTCACGGCCGCTCCGACGCCTTATCAGTGGCAGACAGCGGTAAGTGCCGATGGTGGTGGCTTTTTAGCGCAGGGCATCGCCGCCCGGCCTGCCTGGTACATCAGCAGCTACAGTGCCATCGCCGCGACGCCCCAGAGCAGTGATGCGGCGACGGCCAGCAGCCATAAAGTGGCTGAATTGCTGCAGACGGAAGCCGCCGCCGGGCCGCTGTACCCGGTGGCAGCGCAGGCCGCAGGCGAGGCCGGTTTTGCCCAGAGTTTTATCCGTGGCGCCGGTCCCGGTACCTTTTTGCATGCGCAGCTGGAATGGGCTGCCGCCCAGGGCTTTGCCACAGTAGTGGCCAACAGAGCCATGCTGCTGGCACAGCTGGTGTCAGCCGGTGAGCAGGGCGGTTTATTAAAAGCCTTGCCGGATGGTCGCTGGCAACGGCTGATGCTGCAGTCGGACCTGGAGCAGCCGCAAGTGTTTAGCGAAGCCGAACAGGCCGTGGCTGCACTGGCCGACTGGCTGGCGCAGCTGTTGCAGCTGCCGTTGCCGGTGGCGCAGCAGGCGACATTGGCGCAATTACCGGCGACAGTGGCCGAACTGGAGTTTTTATTGCCGGCCCAGCATGTTGAGATCCGGCTGTTGGATCAGCTGGTGCAGAGCCAGATCTGGCCGGGAGCTTTACGCCCATCGCTGCAGCCCCGGCAGCTCAATGGCATGCTGAAAGGCTTTATCGACCTGACGTTGTTTGATGGTGAGCGTTATTATGTCGCTGACTTTAAAAGTAATTATCGGGAAGATGGTCAATACAGCAGTGGTACGCTGCGCCAGATGATGTTAGATGCGCGTTATGATTTGCAGGCGGCGTTATATGGCCTGGCGTTGCACCGGCTACTGAGGGCGCGGCTGGCTGATTATCAGGTCGCACAGCACCTGGGGCCGGCGTTGTATTGGTTTTTGCGTGGCAGTGATACGGCTGCGCCGGAGCGCGGTGTGCTGGCGGTCCCTCTGCCGGCGGATTTTATTCTGGCGCTGGATGCGCTGTTTCGTGGCGACAGCAGCCCGGCACTTTTATTGTGCCACAGTGCGGATCTGCACGGCGCTGCAGCAGGAGTTGTGTAATGTTATTACGTTTTTCCGCCGGGTTTGAACAGCAGCTCAGTCAATGGCAGCAGGCGCAGTTGCTGCGACCGCTGGATGTTGCGCTGCTGCGGGCATTGCCGCAGGCGGCCACCTTAACGGAGCCGGAACTGCTTTATCTGATGCTGACCAGCGCGCAACTGGCGCAGGGCCATCTGTGTCTGGATTTTGCCATTGCGGCGCAGACGCCCTCCGCGCTGTTGCCGACGGCACTGCGCCAGCGACCGCAAGCGCGTTGGCTGGCTGATTTTTGCAAGGCACAGCCGCCGTTACAGATCCTGAACCAGTTGCGGGCCCGGCCGGCACTGGTCGCAACGACGGCTGAGTCCGGCCATTGTCCATTTGTGCTGCGTGGCAACCGGCTGTATTTGCGTCGGTATGCCAATGATGAGCAGTGCATCGCCGATTTTATTGCCGCGCGGCGGCAGGCCGATCAAGGGCTGCGTCAGACGCTGGACCCGTTGCAGTTGCGCCCTGTACTGCAAATGTTGTTTCCGGCGCCGGCCGCGGACATTGACTGGCAGCAGCAGGCCTGTGCGCTGGCGGCCAGCAGTTATTTTGCCGTGATCACCGGCGGCCCCGGCACTGGCAAAACCACCACGGTACTGAAGCTGTTGCTGTTGTTATTGCGCCAGTCCGCTACCCCGTTGCATATTCTGCTGGCGGCGCCAACCGGCAAAGCCGCCGCGCGCCTGACCGAATCGCTGGCGCAGTCGCGCAGCAGCCTGGCACAGGCGTTGCCGCAGCTGGCAGATCTGTTGCCGCAGCTGCCGGTGCGGGCCCATACTGTGCATCGTTTATTGTCACCAAAACCGGACGGCAGCGGCTTTCGTTTTGATGCCGCCCATTTATTACCGGCGGATGTGGTGATTGTGGATGAAGCATCAATGCTTGATGTCACGCTGTTTGCATCTTTGCTGCGCGCCTTACCGCCACAATGCCGGCTGATTTTACTCGGTGACAAAGACCAGCTGGCTTCAGTGGAAGCCGGTGCGGTGCTGGCAGAGATTTGCCGCCACGCCGAAGCGGGCGGCTACAGTCAGGCGAGCGCGGCCTGGCTGGCACAGCTGACCGGTCAGCCGCTGAGTGCGAGCTATCTGAGCAATACACCGGACCCATTGGATCAACAGGTGATGATGCTGCGTAAAAGCCACCGCTTTGACGCCAAAAGTGGCATCGGCCGGTTGGCCCTGGCGGTGAATCAGGGCGACAGTGCGGCAACAGCCTTGCTGCAGGCGGCAGCTCCCGCCGGTGATTTAGCCGTGCAGCTGCTGGAGAAAGAGCAGTTGCCGGCACAGGTCAGCCAGCGGCTGGTGGTGTTGCTGGCGCCATATTTACAATTGCTGCGGCAACCGGTCAGTGCGGCCACTATGGATGCGCAGGCGCTGGCATTGCATCAGCAGTTTGGTCAGTTACAACTGCTCTGTGCTCTGCGTCAGGGGCCGGCCGGGGTGGAAAGTGTGAATCAGGCACTGGAGCAGGCGCTGGCGGCCGGGCGATTTATCAGTAAACACAGTGGCTGGTATCATGGCCGGCCGGTAATAGTGCTGCAAAATGACTACAGCACAGGTCTGATGAATGGTGACATTGGCATTTGTCTGGCGGTGGAACAACAAGGTGCCAGCCAGTTACGCGTGGCCTTTGTGCAACAGGATCCGCGCCAGCCCCATGCGGTACGCTGGTTTCTGCCCGGACGCCTGCCGCCGCTGGAAACCGCCTTCGCGCTGACGGTGCATAAATCACAAGGGTCTGAATTTGGTCATGCGATTTTACTGCTGCCGCCGGCTGACAGTCCGGTGCTGACGCGGGAATTGATTTACACCGCGATCACCAGGGCACGCCGTCAGTTCAGCCTGTTGTTGTCTGACTGGCAGGTGTTTGAGCGCGCGGTGGCCCGGCGCATCATCCGCCATGGCGGTTTGCGGCTGGAGTCGTCAGCGGCTGATGACATCAGCCAGTAAATCGGCGTGCTGTACCTGTGCACAAAACCATTGAATAAACTGATTAATTTGCTGCTGTTGCTGGCCGCCTGGCCGGTAATGCAGCTGGTATTGGCCCCAGGGCAGCTGATAACGCCAGGCCAGCAGCGCTTTTAAAGTGCCGGCGCGGACGGCGTCGCCGGCGATAAAGCTGTTGCTCAGGGCTATCCCTTCGCCACTGCTGACCGCTTTGGTCGCCAGCAGCGCCAGACTGACGTGGCGCAACTGCAATTGCGCCGGCGCACTTAACTGCATTTGCTGGCGCCATAACTGCCAGTCCTGTCCTTGTTCTGAACTGTACAACAGCGCATCAAACACCGATGCCGGGTCATCGCTGCGCAGGCGCTGATATTGGGCCGGGCTGCACACCGGAAACCACCATTCCGGTTTGAGGGCCACGCTGGCGAAACCGGACGGGCAGGGCCAGGTGCCGAGGATCAGGTCAAACTGGCTGGGATCCAGACTGGCAGCATTGGACTCCATATGCAGCAGTGTCTCAATCTGTGGGCATTGGCTGTGAAAGGCATTCAGTCTGGGCGCCAGAAATTCAACCGCTATCGAAGTTTGCGCCGCGATACTGAGCCGCCGCACCGGTTGTTGCGCCAGATGCTGACACACCGAACGCATGCGAAAAAAACTTTCCTGCAGCACCGAAAATAACGCGGCGCCTTGTTCGGTCAGCTGCAGTGGCTGCTGTTTACGGTTGATAAGCGGGCAGCCCAGTTGTTGTTCCAGCAGGCGGATCTGATGACTGATCGCACTTTGACTGACAAACAATTCCACTCCGGCAGCACTGAAACTGTGCAGGCGTGCGGTGGCTTCAAAGGCTTGCAGGGCTTTAAGCGGTGGTAATCTGTGCATTGGTATGAATCTGCTTCATAAGATTGTGAAATCATATCATTTAAATTCATAGCGCCAGCTTGGCATACTGATTTTTTCGGCAAAAATTCCATACAGGAGTGTGTTAAATGTCGTTATCTGTCAACAATCAGGTTCGTCGTATCGGCGGTGCTGAACCTGCCGCGATACTGGCGTCTTTGTCGGATATGCGTGCCGGCGTCGCGGCGATTGGCCTTGCTGAGTATCAGGCCCGGATTGAGCAGGCTTGCACGCTGATGCGCCAGCACGATGTTGCGGCGCTTTATTTAAATGCCGGAAGCAGCCTGCTGTATTTTACCGGTACGCGCTGGTATGCCAGTGAACGACTGGTGGGCGCGGTATTAACAGCCAATGGTGTACTGCAATATATCGCGCCGGTGTTTGAAATCGGCACTCTGAGTGAATATCAGCAAATTAAAGCGGACGTCGCCGGCTGGGAAGAAGATGAAAGTCCGTATCAGTTGTTGCTCGATACGCTAAAAAGGCTTGGCGTACCGGCCGATGCGCGGGTGGCGCTGGATGAAAGTACGGCATTTTTTATCGTGGATGCATTGCAGCAGCTGGCTCCGGCGCAGCGTTTTATCAATGGGGCGCTGATCACCGCCGCCTGCCGCCGGCAAAAATCAGCGGCGGAAATCGCCATTATGCAACGGGCGATGGATATGACGCTGGCCGTGCATCAGGCCGCCGCGCAAATTCTGCGACCGGGCATCAGCACGCTGGAAGTTGAGGCTTTTATCAATGAGGCGCACCGGCGTGTCGGCGCGTCCGGTTCTTATTTTTGTATCGTGCTGTTTGGTGAAGCTACCGCTTATCCGCATGGGGTTAAAGATCCGCAGGTGTTGCAGGATGGTGACATGGTCTTAATCGACACCGGCTGCCGCTTGCTCGATTATGTGTCTGATATCACCCGCAGTTATGTGTTTGGCGAACCGACCGCCCGTCAAAGTGCGATCTGGCAGCTGGAGAAGCAGGCGCAGGCCGCGGCTTTTGCAGCGGCAAAGCCCGGCGTACCATGCGGAGCCGTTGATGACGCCGCGCGTGCCGTGCTCAGTGCGGCCGGGCTTGGTCCGGACTACCGGTTGCCGGGTTTACCGCATCGCACCGGCCACGGCATTGGTCTGGATATTCATGAATGGCCTTATCTGGTGCGTGGCAACACCATGCCGCTGGCCGAGGGCATGTGTTTTTCCAACGAACCGATGATTTGTCTGCCCGGTGAGTTTGGTGTGCGGCTGGAAGACCATTTTTACATGACCGCAGCCGGTCCGCGCTGGTTTACTGAACCGGCGGTTGCCATCACAGATCCGTTCGGCTGGCAGCAAGCCTGAGAAAATCCGGAAAGTATTTGGAAGCACAGCAAAAAGTCCGGATAATAACCGCCATTATCTGCGTTATTTGGAGTTGTCATGGATTGGTGGTTGTTAATTCAGGCCTTTATTTTAGGCATTGTTGAAGGCCTGACCGAATTTTTGCCGGTGTCCAGCACCGGCCATTTAATTGTGGTCGGTGATTTAATTGGTTTTCACAACGATGGCCGGGTGTTTGAAATTGCGATCCAGCTGGGAGCAATTCTGGCCATCGTGTTTGAGTACCGGCAGCGTTTTATCGGCGTTGCGACCGGGATTGCCAGTGACCCCAAGGCTCAGCGTTTTGTGCTGAATTTGCTGGTGGCGTTTTTGCCGGCGGCGGTGATTGGGCTGCTGTTTATCAAAACCATTAAATATTATTTGTTTAATCCGCTGTCAGTGGCTGTGATGCTGATTGTCGGTGGCCTGATTATTCTGTGGGCCGAACGACGCACCCATCAGGTGCGGGTGCATGATGTGGATGACATGAGCCTGCTGGATGCATTTAAAGTCGGTTGCGCGCAGGTGGTGTCGATGATCCCGGGCACATCACGTTCCGGCGCCACTATTATTGGCGGTTTGTTTATTGGCCTTGACCGCAAAGTCGCCGCCGAGTTCTCGTTTTTCCTTGCGGTACCCACGATGTTCGCTGCAACTTTCTATGACATCTACAAACATCGCGACTTGCTGCAACTGACCGACGCGCCGATGTTTGCGGTAGGTTTTGTCACGGCTTTTATCAGTGCTTTGCTGGCGGTACGTACCTTAGTGCGTTTTGTGGCAAACCACAGCTATGAAATTTTTGCCTGGTATCGCATCGCCTTTGGTGGTCTGATTTTACTGAGCTGGCAACAAGGCTGGGTCAGTTGGGAGCTGCCGGCGTAAAGCCACTGCCAGAGCCAGCAAAAAGCCGCCGTGATGGCGGCTTTTTGCTGCGACGCTGTTGGCCTTATTGCGCTGTTGCGGCTTTGAGGCGCAGCATTTCAAAGAAATGCGCCCGGGTTTTCCGGGAAAAGAAGATAAAGAAAAACGAGGCATAAGCATAAGAAATCAAAGTCGCCCAGGCAGCGCCTTCAATGCCCATACGCGGGATCAACAGGAAGTTCAGACCGACGTTCAGCACGGCACCGACCAGGTTACTGGATAAACTCAATGGCTCCATGCCGGCAATAATCAGATGTTGGCTGATCAAAGCGCGGACAAAGACAAAACAGCCGGCCCAGACATGGATTTGCAATACCGGGGTTGAAGCAGTGAAATTCTCGCCATACGCCAGCAACATAATCCAATAAGCACTCAGTGTCATCAGCACGGCAATCGTAGTCGCCAATAGAAAAAACTGCAGACCGCGCCGGCGTAAAATCAACAGATAACCGGTCCAGCTTTGTTCAAAGGCTTTTAGCATGTCCGGGTAATAGCGCGCCGCTAACGTGGTCGGGATCACATACCAAAGCTCTGAGATACGCGCCACTGCGGTATATTGGCCTGTTGCGGCATCGCCCAGCATACTGGCGATCATGACGGTATCTATCTTCAGATAAATCACCGAGATAATGCCTGACAACCACAGCCAGGACGAGCGTTGCAACAATTGCCGCGCTGTCGGCCAGTCGAAGAACTGCCAGTGCCAGCGCGGCGAGGCTGCTGCATAGCGGCGGTACCAGTAGTATTGCAAAGCACCGGTCAGCAAAAATTCAACTCCGACAATAAACAACAAAAAGTTGATGCCGGCCCCATGTAACAAACCGACAACCCGGGCTGTCAGTGTCAGTGCCGAAATAACAATTTTGCTGAGGGCGACGGCCCGGAAGTGACCAAGATAGTTTTGCTGGTATTCGAATAAAATCAGGGCAAAGAAGGTTTGGAGCAGAAACAACACAGAAATTTGCCAGGGCGCACTGTTGAAGTACTGCGGGAAAAACCAGGCGAAACCGACAATCATCAGGCCGCCCATCACAGCCCCGGCGATCACGCGCAGCCAGACTGCAGTCTGCAGAAACTGTGTCGCTTTGAGCGGTTCATCCTGACTGCTGGCCAGTTTCTGCACCAGGTTATTCATGCCAAGGTTGGTCAAAGGGGCCAGAAATGCCACCCAGACCATCACAAAACCATACACACCCAGCGCCGCATCGCCGAGCATTCGTGCCACCATAAAGGTCACGACCGCGCCGGCGCCGAGGCGGAAAAAGCGTTCAATCAGCAGCACCACAGAGCGTGCTGCCAGCAGTTTACGGATTTTGTTTAGCACGTTGTCTGGCTTTATAACGTTTAACATAGCGGGTGATGCGCCAGATGTACTGCAATGACAGCGAGTACAGGGCGAAAATCAGCAGGAATAACAATAACATAATCAGGTCTGGTACCATCAGGTATTCACCGACCACGCCGATGGTTGCCAACATCGAGGCCAGACTGGTGATGACCACCAGTGCCTGACGCGAATTCAGCCCCAGCCGTAAAAAGATATGATGCAGATGTTCACGGTCAGCCATAAAAGGTGACTGCCCTTTGCGAATGCGCCGGATCATAATAGCCACCATGTCCATCAGCGGCACCGCAATCACCCACAAAGCGGTGACCGGACGGAAACTGGCGCTGTCGCTTTGGCTGCCGATGATCAACAACCAGATCACCGACAGACCAATCAGCATACTACCGGCATCGCCCATAAAAATTTTGCCTTTACCTTTGCCAACCAAATCCAGGTTAAACATCAGATACGGGATCAGCGCAAAAACCAGGATCATCGGCAACACCGCGTGTTCGAGCTGGCCGCCAATGCCCATCATTAAGGTCAGCGAGACAAAGCTGACACCACTGAGCATGCCGGCGAGGCCATCAATACCATCGATCATATTAAACGCATTGATGGCCGCGATGACGGCGATCACGGTAAATGGAATGCCGACGTAACCCAGCCCGACAGCGCCAAGGCCAAATAAATTGCCCAGATTGCCAACGTACAACTGCAGGCCATACATCATCACCAGCGCGATAATGACCTGGGCCACCAGCCGGATTTTTACACTTAAATCGAGGAAATCGTCAAAAACGCCGAGGATCACAATAGTGCCGCCACACAGCAGATAATACCAATGGGTATCCCCGGGCAAACCAAACAGGCACAGCGTAATGGCCACACCGGTGAAAACCGAGATGCCGCCAATCAATGGCACGGCGCCCACATGCTGTTTGCGGCCGTGGGGTTTATCAACCAGCCCAATCCGGTTGGCGACCGGGATCAGGATAAAAATGGCAAGCAGGGTTAACACAAAAGTGGTGATAAACAGCACCATATGTTCATGCATAGAAGGTTCCGCTCTGGCGACGTTGTTCTTGTTCTGATATCGGCCGATTATAGGTGAACCAGGCGGTGCTTACTATCTGGCACAAGTGAAATCAGCAGCTTAACTGTGCTTTATTTCGGCATTCAGCAGAAAAAAGCCCAGGAATGCGCAGGTAGATCTGTTGTTGCCCGGCCGGTTTTGCCAGTATGATCGGATCTGGATCTGTTGCCGGAGGCTCTGATGTCGCAACGACTGCTTATTATCACCAATATGGGACCAAAGCCTGCGGCGCCATTTCAGGGCGTTTTCGTGCGAAATCAGGTCGCGGCACTGGCGGCATTGCACCCGGCATATTTTCAGATGGAATGGCAACACGACCGGATGCCCTGGCGTTTATTGCGTTATCCAATTTTCTGGCTGCAATTTGTCTGGCGTTATGTGCTGAGCTTTCAGCGTTTTGATGTTTTACACGTGCATTTTTTTTATCCGACCATCTGGCTGGCGCTGACCTATCGCTGGCTGCGCAACCGGCAAGTGAAAATAGTTGTGACCTGCCACGGTACTGATGTGTACGCTTATCAGCCGGAATCGCGCTGGTACAAAGCGGCGGCGGCACAGGTGGATCAATGGATTTTTGTCAGTGCCCAGCTGCAACAACGCTTTTTCCGCCAGGATATCCATGCCGAAGTGTTGCCGGCCGGTATTCATGCCACGTATGGCCAGATCCAGCCGTTGCCAGCCGCAGCCAAAGACATCGATGTATTGTATGTCGGGACACTTGATCTGAATAAAGGCATGGACCGGCTGATAGCGTTGTTGCCGTCGCTTGCAGGGAAAAAGGTGGTGGTGATTGGTCATGGCCCTTGGCATGCCCAGTTAGCCGCGGCGGCAGCACAATATCCACAGCTGCAGCTGGTGCCGGCACAAGGGGTGGCACAATTGCAGGACTATTACCGGCGCAGCCGGGTGTTTGTCAGTCTGTCGCGCAATGAATCTTTTGGTCTGGTCATGACTGAGGCGATGGCCTGTGGCACCCCGGTGGTCGCGACGCTGACTGACGGTGCGCGGATGCAGCTTCGCGACGGCATAAACGGCTATCTGGCGGACGCCCCGGACGAAGCTGGCCTTCGACAAAAGCTTGCTGAAAAAATTCAGTTATTGTTAAGTTTGGCACCGGCAGATTACCAACAGCTGCAACAATCTTGTCAGACCAGTGCGTCGCCGTATCTGCTCGACAAAGTTGCCGCCCGATTAACCGATATTTATCAGCAGCTCAGTGCAGCGCCCGCTGACAACCGAGAGTCATAAGATGCAACAACCTGAAGTGGTCAATGTAGGTGGGCTGGATGTGATGGCCTTTGCCAGTATGCGACAGCTGGCTGAATTTATTGTGCGCGATGACGGCAGTGTATTTGCCGGTTCCGCGATTGCGATCAACCCGGAAAAAGTGATGAAAGCGCGTGAAGATGCTGCGCTCAGAACCATGCTGAATCAGGCTGAACTGCGCTATGCCGACGGCATGGGCGTGGTGAAAGTCATGCGGAAAAAATTGGGCCGCAAAGTTGAGCGGGTGCCTGGCTGCGAAACCTGGGAAGCCATTATGTACCGGGCCGCAGCCAAACAAGTGCCGGTCTTTCTGGTCGGTGCCAAACCTGAAGTACTGCAACAAACCCGCGACAAATTAGCGGCCGCCGGTGTCAATGTGGTGGGCGCTCAGGATGGTTATTTTAAAGACGAAGCGGCATTGCTGGCACAAATTCAGCAAAGCGGCGCCAAAATCGTCACCATCGCGATGGGCTCGCCAAAGCAGGAATTGCTGATTGAGCGGGCGAAAAAGCTGATGCCCGATACCTATTTTATGGGTGTTGGCGGTACTTATGATGTGTTTACCGGCAATGTGAAACGCGCGCCGGCGCTTTGGTGCAAACTGAATCTGGAATGGGCCTATCGTCTGCTCAGCCAGCCAAGCCGGATCAGCCGCCAGTGGGTGCTGGTGGAATATCTGTGGCTTTATCTGACAGGCAAGTTATAGAATCTTGTCACTGCCGTCTGCCAACCCATTGACTGAGAGCATCATTTTGACAGCCCAAACGCCTGAACGCGCAGAAACTGCTGCGCCGCTGATAAGCGTATATATGCCGACTTATAACCGCAGTGCGATGATGCAACGGGCGGTCAACTCGGTATTGGCGCAGGACTACCCAAACTTCGAACTGCTGATTGTCGATGATTGTTCACCGGACGATACCTGGCAGGTTTTGAATCAGCTTTATGCAGAACATCCGCAGATCCGGCTGTTCCGCCAGGAAAAAGGCCAGGGGGCCTGTGCGGCGCGCAATCTGGCGATTAAAGCCGCCGCCGGTGAATTTGTCACCGGTATTGATGATGATGACGAATTTCTGCCAAACCGGCTTTCGAGCATGATGGCGGCTTATGATGATCAGTACTCCTGCGTCTGCACCGGTTACTTCTGGGACTACGGCTCAGTACGTAAAGCCTTGTATACCGAGCAAAAAGTGGTGCGGTTGCCGGAAGTGCTGGATGTGCATTGCCTGTCCAATCAGGCTCTGGTCCGGACCAGCCGGATGTTGGCGCAGGGCGGCTTTGACGAAACGCTGGCCGCGTTTCAGGACTATGATATGTGGCTGCGGATGGTGGCTGCTTACGGTCCGGCGCTGCGGCTGGCCGAAGCAAGTTATATTGTGCATGTAGGCCACGAGCTTGGTCGCATCACTACTTCGCCTAAACGCCTGCAGGCTCAGGCGCAGTTTGTCGAAAAACACCGCCCGTTGATGAATGAACGCAACCTGCACAATCAGGCGTTTTATCGGCGCACTATGCTGCAGGAGCCGATGTCGCTGGCCGAGTTACTCAGCGCGGTGCGTTACGGTCTGGTCGAAACCAAAGTGCGTTATTATCTGAAACACCGGATGCAATGGCTGATTAAACTGCGTAAGCAGCTGCTGGCAAAAGGGATCAAAGGCTTATTCGGATTAAAATGATGCTGACAACCGAACTTGAATTCAGTGGCCAGCTGTATCTGGTGATGCGCCGGCTGAAATGGTGGCTGTTAGTGGTCGCGGCAGCCAGTGCGCTTGGCGCCGCGCTTTATGTCAAACAACACCGCTATGCCGCCAGTGCTGAGGGGCACTTTTCATTAAGTGAAACCCGCGCCTCGTCGCTGGCGCAGGATTATCAGCAGGTCGCAGCCGGAGCCCAACTGTTTATCGGGGCGCTGGAAGTCGATGAGCTGGCGCGTTTTAGTCTGTTGCTTGACAGCGCCAGCGTCTGGCAGAGCCTGTGGCAGGACCCGGACTGGTGTCAGCAACAGACGCCATTGTGCGCAAAAGATACCGCAGCGGCGCAGTCACTGAGCCAGCAATGGAAAGCGGCTTTTGCGTTTGAACATAAACGTCGCGGCAATCTGCTGTTTTTCCGGATGAAAGCGGCACAACCTGAACTTGCCGCAGCAGTGCTGCAGCAGTTAGTCCGCCAGGCGGAACTGCAGGATCAGCAACAGCGCCTGCAACGGCTGCAGGAGCAACAGCAACAATTGCAACAGGCCGTCGATGCCGCCACGACGGTAGGCGAACGCACCATATTAGCCCAGCAACTGGATAAAAACTTAGCGCTGCAGAATTTGTGGCGTCAGGGCTATTATCCGGCGCTTAAACCTGTGGCTGCGCTGCAACTGAAGCCGGCAAAAGCCCCATCGCTGCTGCTGAGCAGCATGGCCGCCGCGCTGCTGGGTACTTTGCTGGCACTGACGCTGGCGCTGTTGTTGTCGCGTCGATGAAACCCTTCCAGAGAAAGCCTGTCGCTGCTGCACCTGATGTCGCGGCTGCTGCTGTGCCGGCGACGTTGTTGTTGCCGCTGTTGCGCCAGCTCGACCTGCTGATTCTGCTGCTGGTCAAATCTTACCTGCTGGTCGATGCCCTCAATGGTTTTATCCAGCAGCAATTTGGTCAGGGGCTGGCGTTATCGGCGGCCTATAAGTCGGTGATTATGGCGTTGATGTTATGGAGCTGTGCACTGACGCTGGGCCGTCGCATCGTTTTATTGCCGCTGTTGCTGGTGCTGCTGTTAACCGGGCCTGTGGTCAGTTTTTTCAGTCTGGGCCACAGCACCGGTCTTAGCTATGACATCGGCATGGCCCTGAAACTGGCGGCGCCTCTGCTGGCAGCCTGGTATTGCTATAGTCTGTGTCAACGCGATGCGGCGCTGGCGCAGCGTAATTTACATCAGCTGATGTGGTTTGGTTTTATCATCATCGTGCTGAATCTGCTGCTGGGCCGTTTGGGCTACGGATTGTCGGCCTATCTGCCAAGCGATTATTTCCCCGATCAGCAGCTTGGCTCCAAAGGTTTTTTTAAAGCGACCAATGAGTTATCTGCACTGTTGCTGGTATTTAGTGCTTATCTGTTTGCCTGGTACTGGCCCAGGAAAAAAGCGGTGTTTGTCGCAGTCTTACTGGCGAGTTTATTTTGCAGCAGTACCTTATTAACCAAAACCGGCAATGCCGGAGTGGTGCTGCTGGCGCTGCTGATCCCGTTGTTACAGGCCAGATCCCGCTGGCAGGCGCACCGGCAGTGGATCCGCTGGGGGCTTGCCGGCGCCGTGCTCCTGCTCCTGTTGCTGGCCTGGCAGTTACCGGCACTATTACCGCATTTACCCTTGTCAGAAAAACAACAGCTGGTGCTGCAGCAGCAGGGCGCGATTGGCATTGTCCTGTCTAACCGCGATTTATTTGTGCGTGATAACTGGGTGTTTGTCGAACAGTATTTCCCGGCCTGGCAACAGCTGATTGGCGTCGGGAACGCCGGTCTGGCGTTTTATAGCAGCAAACCACTGGCCGAAATCGACCCGGCGGATTTATTTATCTGGTTTGGGCTGGCGGGCCTTGGCTGGTATTTATTGTGGTTTGCCGGCGTGATCCGGCTGGCGCTGGCGTGCTGGCGCCGCGCGCCGCAATCAGTGGCTGCCGGTGTGCTGGCGCTGAATGTGCTGTTACTGCTGGTGGCTTCAATGGCCGGGCATGTTCTGACATCCGGGATGCTGTGGATCCCCTGGGGCATGCTGAACGGCGCCTGGGCCTTGTGGCTGTCGGCTGAAGCGCAGGAGCAGACCGATGCTGCGCAGTGATTTTGTTCGCAAACTGATGAGCAACAGCGTGGCGCAGGGCCTGAATTTTGGCTCGCGCTGGCTGCTGAATCTGGCGTTAGCCCGTCATCTGCTGGAGCAGGAATTCGGCGTCTTCAGTTTTATCTATATGCTGGCCAATTTGTTTTTTCCGGCCATCGCTTTTGGTGCCAATTTTTATTTGATCCATCATGCCGCGCAGCAGCGCCATATCAGCCAGCTGCTGCAAAGTTTGCGGATAAGTCTGCTGGTGTTTATTACGTTAACTGTGGGTTGTGGCGGGTTGTTGTGGTGGCTGGAGGCTGGATTATCCTGGACTTTGTATCTGCTGAGCTTGTTAATTGGTCTGAGCTGGGCGGTTAATCAGGCCTGTTTCAGCTATCTCAAAGGTGCGCAGCAGTTTGCGCTGGAAGTCCGCAGTCAGTTGCTGAGCGTGGGCCTGACGCTGATTCTGGTGGTGACAATTTTTGCCGGAGTGTTTAACCAGACATCAACGGTATTGCTGTGGGTGCTGTTTATCAGCCTGTTTCCACTGCTGACCGCATTGCGGGCGCTGTGGCCGGAATATCTGCACTGGCGCCGGCAGCCGCTGAACCTGGGACCCGGCTTATTCCAGCAGCTGAAGCAGCGGTTCAGTTACGCCTGGCATGATGTGTTCGCCATTTATCTGACCAATATTCCTTTTGTGTTTTTGGCGCTGTTCAGCAGCTTGCTGGCGCTTGGGCAGTTTCGCAAAGCTTTTGTGTTGTTTATGCCGGTCACGTTATTACCGGTGGTCTTTTCGCAGGTTTTGCTGGCCAAGCTGAGCCATCAGGCCGTGCTGGCAGATAAACTGCGGTTGTTTAAGCGGGTGTTTCTGTTGAGTTTTCCACTGCTGAGTGTGCCGTATCTGGTCTTGCTGCTGGCCTGTCCGTGGCTTTATCCCTGGTTGTTGGCAGAGCCTTTGACTGCGCAGGCGCAACTGATTTGTACCCTGGTGGTTCAGACGTTGTGGCTGACACTGTTAAAGACTTATTTTGAGGTGTTGATCACGGCGCTGGGTTTAAACAAATGGCGGGCGGTCAGCGTGACCGTTGTTGCGCTCATTGGCTCGGCGGCCTATTTAGTGGCATACCGGCAACTGAGTGCAGAAGTCGCAGCCTGGATTTTCTTTGCCACTAATTCGCTGGCAGTGTTATCTCTGATGACTTTAAGCTGGCCGGCGGTGCGCCACTATCAGCGCCGGCATGCGCCAGGCGCCGGGTAACAACCGCGGGCGCTGTTGTGGCAAGAAAAAGGCGGGATGAACCCGCCTTTTGCTGTGGCCGCATCGTCGCAGCGTATTATTGGCCGACCACGTTAATCACGGTTTTGCCATCGAAGTTACAAGCCGCAAAGGCTTTGTGTTTCACCAGGATCACGATGATATCGGCCGCCAGGCCTTGCTCAATCGACACCAGCTGGGCTTTGCTGTTTAACTTATTGGTGCTTTCCACATTAGGCTCTACAGCCAGCACTTTGCCTTCGTAAGTGTCCGCCAGTTTGTTCACGATATGCAAAGCCGGGCTTTCGCGCAGATCGTCGATATCCGGTTTAAACGCCAGGCCAAAACAAGCCACTGAAGGTTTGTTCAGTGTATGGTTGGCAACAGTGGTCATCACTTTTTGCAATACCCACTCTGGTTTGAAGTCGTTAACTTCACGCGCAGTGCGGATCAAACGGGCCTGCTCTGGTGCTGAATGCACGATAAACCACGGGTCTACCGCGATACAGTGACCGCCGACGCCGGCGCCTGGGGTCAGAATGTTGACACGCGGGTGGCGGTTGGCCATCCGGATCAGTTCCCAGACATTGATGTTTAACTTGTCACAGATCAGCGACAGTTCGTTGGCAAAGGCGATATTAACGTCGCGGAATGAGTTTTCGGTCAGTTTCGACATCTCAGCCGTGCGCGCGTCGGTTTCCAGTAATTCACCGGCGACAAAAGTGCGGTATAACTGTTTGGCGAGTTCTGAACAGGCCGGAGTCAAACCACCGACAATGCGGTCATTTGAAATCAGTTCCTGCACCACTTTACCGGGTAATACCCGTTCCGGGCAGTATGCCACGTGAATATCCGGGCTGTTCGAATCTGTCGGTAACGTCAGGTCCGGCCGCACTTCTTTAATCCATTTACACAGCAGTTCTGTGGTGCCGACCGGGCTGGTAGATTCCAGCACCACCAGGTTGCCTTTGTTAAGCACTGGTGCAATCGATTTGGCGGCAGCTTCGACATAAGACAAATCAGGCGATAAATCATCAAAAAATGGCGTTGGTACTGCAATCATAAAAGCATCAGCTGCAGCCGTTTGGGTTTGCGCGGACAGATATCCGCCGGTCACCGCAGCATTGACCAACAAATCCAGATCGGGTTCGATGATATGAATTTTACCCTGATTGATGGTGTCAACCGCATGCTGATTGACGTCGACACCAATGACGCGCAGTTTGCGTGAGGCAAGCATGGCGGCCGTAGGCAAACCGATATAACCCAAACCAATGACTGAAACAGTCTTTAACATAGCGTCACTCCGATTGTTTGCTATTTTTCGCTTATGGTAGCACAGCTTCATGCTGGCGCATCCGGGCCCGCCAGTCCTTGCCGGCATTTTTTTCTCTGGGGTAGCGGCTTGTTTCCTGATGGGCGGAACTTCATACTAAGCGGCTGATTCTGAACGCCGGAGTAACAGGTGAAAGACCTGATTGAACCTTTTTTATATCCGCATAATCTGTTCTTCTGGGGACTGGTGTTTGCTGCTGTGCGTTACCGCAAACCGGGCCTGTGGTTTTTATTGTTGTGGTTTTATGCCTTTGGCAATGGCTGGGTCGCCAACCAGGTGCGACACTGGTACAACAGCAATATTGCCTCAACGCAGTTTCAGGCGGATTTCGCCGGCAATTTTATGGTTCCGGGCTGTGGCGGTACGCAGAGCACTTTGCCGGATTGTGCCAAAGCGCGCCTGACCGAATTAGCTGATTTGGTCAACCAGACCTCACATCAGGCGCCACTGATCCATATCACCACGTTGTTTTGTCAGCCATATCTGGACTATCTGCAACCTTTGCTCAAACGTGAAGTCCGGCTGGATTGTTTTCATGGCGGCGCGACGACTTATCACGAGTTTTATACGCTGAACAGCCGGCTCGACCATCAGATCCCGCTGTGGTTTGTCACCAGTGATTATCACGCTTATCGGGTGCATCAGCTGGCGTTGCAGTATGGTTTTTCTGCCCGAGTTTATGCGGCGGCGAGTTCCACGTTCAGGCCGGTGAATTGCGGTACTGTGTGTTTTTTGACGGTGAATCTGTCGAATTTTGACTTGTTTGCCAAGCTCAGTGGCGAGATCGCCAGTTTTTACGTTTATAAGGTCACAAGGCAGTTTTCGGACTGGTACAAATAAATATCCACCGCGTTGCGGTGGATATTGATGGTTGCCATCGGGCATATAAAACCGTCAATGACGGTTTTATATGCGGGCAGAATTACTTTTTGCCGCGGGCGATAATTTCCTGCGCCATCAAATCCGCCACCAGGTTGGTCGGTTGGCCCGACTGCTCGGCACGGCTGAATACTGTCAGCAAAGTGTCGTAAATGGCCAGCACTTGTTTGGTTGACTGCGCTTCGTCATAGCCTTCCGGGCGGATCTCCATCGACACGTTGATAATGCCACCGGCGTTAATGACATAATCCGGCGCGTACAGAATGCCTTTCTGGCGCAACAGTTCACCGTGACGTGCTTCTTTGAGCTGATTATTTGCACAGCCGGCGATGATGGCACATTTAAACTGTGGCAGGGTGTCGTCATTAATTGTCGCGCCGAGGGCGCAAGGCGCGTAGATGTCACATTCCACGCTGTAAATGTCATTGAGGCCAACCGCCGTCGCGCCAAACTGGCTGACTGCGCGGTCAATAGCCGCCTGATTAATATCAGTGACAATTAACTTTACGCCTTCTTTGTGCAGATGTTCACACAGGTAAAAACCAACGCTGCCAAGCCCCTGGACTGCCACGGTCCGACCGGACAGATCATCTGAGCCAAATTTATGTTTTGCCGCGGCTTTAATACCGCGATAAGTACCAATCGCAGTAAATGGCCCCGGATTGCCACTTTTACCTTCCAGACCGGCGACAAATGGGGTTTCTTTATTGACGATAGAAATATCGGCAGTGGTGATATTGACGTCTTCAGCGCTGATGTAGCGGCCACTCAGGGCGTGCACATACTGGCCAAATTTACGAAACAGTGCTTCGGATTTAATGGTTTTGGCATTGCCGATGATCACCGCTTTGCCGCCGCCCAGTGGCAAACCTGCCATGGCGTTTTTGTAGGTCATGCCACGGGATAAACGTAATACGTCGACCAGGGCCTCTTCATCTGAGACATAGTCCCACATACGGCAACCGCCGCAGGCCGGGCCTAATGCGGTACTGTGGACGGCGATAATGGCTTTGAGGCCGGTTTCCCGGTCACTGCAAAACACAACTTGTTCATGGTTGTCAAACTCAGGGTGGTTAAATACTGCCACTTTCTTATGCTCCGATTTAAGCCAGACACGGTCTGGGGTAGGGCCGGTTTTCGCGGCGGAATTTACCACTTCAGGCCCGTCAGTGCCATCAAATCTGTGATTATTCATCTGGTCATTCCAGTCGATTGTCGACAATATTTGTTGATGGTTGCGAAATTGCATTTGCTGTCATAAAGTGCGGGTTCAGATTTTTTGCAGGTAAGTAGTATGGACGAGCAACAACAAGCGGCTGAGTCAATGACAGAGCAGCAGGTCAGTGAATGGGTCCGGGCCCAGTTTCAGAAAGCCAATTTATTCCTGGCGGAACAAGGTGTGGTGATGGATACCGTGGCGGTTCAGGAATCGCGATATTTGCCACCTTTTGTCGCCATCTGGAAAATTAACGGTATTGACCGCAAAAGTTACTGGGCAATCACCGGCGACCTGCCGACCGATGTGATGGCATTTGGCAGTGCCGCCAATTCACGCGAAGCATTACGGGCGTTTTCATTTCGCTGGCAGATGCAGGCGCAGCAGTTGATGGAAGCGGGTATCCAGGATCAGACCGGTGCCGATTATGTCAAGTTACTGATCAACCGCGCTGAGCAACTGTATCAGTTATTTGAAGCAGACGATTTCTGGAACCGCCAGCCGGTTTAACCGCCAAGACCCCCGGTATACCGGGGGTCTTTGTTCTGAGCAGCATATTCAGCTGCAACAGCGCAGTCTATTCGACAAAATACCAATAGCCCATGTTAATCAGTTCTGTCAGTAAACCGGCTTTATTCGGATCTGCGGCAATCCACTGACAGGCGTCTTCATCAAGCTGTATCTGTTCCGACAATAACTGCACAAACGGCAAGGCATCCGCAGGCAGCGTGATGGTCATGCCATTGATAAACAACTGAATGTCTGCAGCTGGAGTGGGCTGATGATAACAAATCCGCAGTCCGCCGAGCCGGGCCAGCACTGAACCTTCGGCCAGATATTCAATAATCTCGTCGGCGGCATAGTGCGGCTCTGGTTCTGTCGCATCCAGTTCATGTTTGGCATGGCTGATGTACTGGCCAAAATAGCTGGTCAGCAGGCTGCGGTTATTGATAAGCCCGATCAACAGGTGCTGCACCTGATCTAAATCGGTGTCGCTGATGCGGCCGATATCGCTGACCGGCAAACGATGCGGATCTGTGTAGCGGCTGCCGCTCTGGTCCTGTTCAATCAGGAAGTCGGCGAGGCCGGTCAGCAAATCTTTTTGTGCCGGCGCCCGAAAACCGACTGAATAACTTAAGCTGGCGTCAACCGAAATGCCGTCATGCGGGCAGCCAGGCGGGATATACAGAATGTCGCCAGGTTCAGTGATCACATCAATACAATCGACAAAAGGCGTGACTTGTAACAGCCGCGGATGCGGACAAATCGGTTTGAGGCAGGCATCAGGCATGCCGACGCGCCAGTGCCGTTTGCCCATGCCCTGGATAATAAAGACGTCGTATTGGTCCAGATGCGGGCCGACACCGCCACCGGGGGTGGAATAACTGACCATTAAATCGTCAATCCGCCAGTTGGGAATAAAACGAAAGGGCTCAATCAGCTGTGCAGCGTCCGGATGCCAGTGATCAACCGCCTGCACCAGCAAAGTCCAGCCCTGTTCACCAAAAGTGCTGTAATCGGTAAAAGGGCCGGTTTCCAGCTGCCACTGGCCGTCGCTGGTTTTGGCCACGATCCGCGCTTCAATGTCCTCTTCTGTGGCAAGACCGGCCAGTTCATCCGGCGTCAGCGGGTCGGCAAAACCAGCAAAACCACCTTTTAACAGTACCGGTTTTTTTTGCCAGTATTCAGCCATGAATTCGGCGACACTGAGCTGACCTAAATGGAGTGTATACATAAGTGATCCTTATGAAAAAGGGCGGTAACACCGCCCTTTTAGCTTATTGCAGGCTGTCGACCAGCGCGATGGCGGCACCGAGATAATTGTCCGGCCGCATTTGTTTCAGTTCGGCTTTGGCGGCATCCGGCAGTGCCAGATTGTCGATAAAGACCGCTAAGTCTGCGGGTGAAATGCGCTTGCCACGGGTCAGCTCTTTGAGTTTTTCATATGGTTTTTCAATACCATAGCGGCGCATCACCGTTTGCACCGGCTCGGCCAGTAATTCCCAGTTCTGGTCCAGTTCTGTCAGCAGATTGACTTCATTAACTTCCAGTTTGCTGATGCCTTTGAGCGTGGCGTGATAAGCAATTAAGGTGTAGCCAAACCCAACACCGAGGTTACGCAGCACGGTGGAGTCCGTCAGATCACGCTGCCAGCGTGAAACGGGCAGCTTGCTGGCCAGATGCTGGAAAATGGCATTAGCGACACCGAGGTTGCCTTCGGAGTTTTCAAAATCAATCGGATTGACTTTGTGCGGCATGGTCGATGAGCCGATTTCGCCGGCAATAGTGCGCTGCTTAAAGTGACCGAGCGCAATATAACCCCAGACATCGCGGTCAAAGTCGATCAGGATTGTATTGAAGCGGGCGACTGCATCAAACAGTTCGGCGATGTAATCATGCGGTTCAATTTGCGTGGTGAACGGGTTCCACGTGAGGCCGAGGCTGGTGACAAACTGCTCAGAGATCTGGTGCCAGTCTAAAGTTGGGTAGGCGGACAAATGCGCGTTGTAGTTGCCGACAGCGCCGTTAAATTTACCGAGCATTTCAACGGCCGCGACCTGATTGCGCTGGCGTTGCAGGCGGATATAGACGTTGGCCATTTCTTTGCCAAGCGTGGTTGGCGACGCCGGCTGACCGTGGGTACGCGCCATCATCGGAATGGTTTTGTACTGCACTGCGAGCGCTTTGATGGATGCCAGCAATTGGTCCATCAGCGGTAACAGCACCTGATCGCGTGCTGTTGTTAACATCAGGCCGTGAGATAAGTTATTGATATCTTCAGAAGTACAGGCGAAATGAATAAATTCGCTGATTGCAGCTAATTCAGCATTACCGGCCACTTTTTCTTTCAGCAGATATTCCACCGCTTTAACGTCATGGTTGGTGGTGCGCTCAATCTCTTTAACACGCTCGGCATCGGCGAGGCTGAAATTGTCGACAATTGAATTTAACAACGCATTAGCACTTTCTGACAGCACCGGGACTTCGGTGATCCCGGCAATAGTTGCCATCTGCTGCAACCAGCGGACTTCGACCGTCACGCGGAATTTAATCAGACCAAATTCACTGAAAATATCCCGCAGTTCTGTAGTGCGGCTGCCGTAACGCCCGTCCACCGGGGAAATGGCGGTTAATGCGTTGAGTTCCATGACGACTCCCTTAAGCTAATTGTTGTAAAACCTGCTGAGTTTCGCGCAGTAAAGCCTTGCGCTGAAACAGAAAATGGTAACGATGGCCCCCAGACTGGCGCCACAGCACCGCAGCCCGGACTGCTGACAATAACAAGGCGCGGATTTTTTGCTGAACGGCACTTTGTTTCAGTTGTTCCGGCACGCCGGCGATCTGAATGCGGTTGCCAAGCGGACTTAAATGCTCGACATAAATGTCGGCGATGCTGGCGATGATATTATCGTCGGTGACCTGAAAATGCTGCAGCTGCTGTTGCAGCCGTTCGATGCGTTTGCCGACGGCGCCAAGGCTGTCTTTGGACTTGTGCAGCAGGCGTTCCAGTGCCAGCACTGCCATCACATAACGGGTCAGCTCCAGATCCTTGCGTGGCTGTTCGCCCAGTTGCGCCGCCAGAATGTGATAGCCGCCTTGCAGGTTGGCCAGCTTGCCGCCGTAGATATCAGGGGCTTCAGCCGGATTTTGCTCGGCGATGCTTTGTAACAACGTGTGGAGAACGCCCGGCTCCAGCGCTTCGCCGCGCGCAACCTGCTGCACAGCACGGACAGCCAGACATAAAGCGGCCAGCGCCAGGACCTGGGTTGAAACAGATGGATTCATCACTGTAAAGCCTCATCAATGATGCCGCCGCCAAGGCAGATTTCATTTAAATAAAAGACGGCGGACTGGCCCGGTGTCACCGCTTTTTGCGGTTCATCAAACAGCACTTCGAGCTGATCGTCGCCAAGCCGGCGCAGCGTACAGGGGATGTCCTGCTGGCGGTAACGGGTTTTTACGCTGCAGCGCAGCGTGTCGGCCGGACCTTGCCGGTCGACCCAGTGCAGTTGGGTGGCCGTCAGGCCGCGTGACAGTAAACTTGGGTGGTCGTGGCCTTGTGCCACAATCAGCCGGTTATTGCTTAAATCTTTGCTGACGACATACCAGGGATCTTCGCCGCCATCTTTGGTACCGCCGATACCCAGACCTTTGCGCTGGCCGAGTGTGTGGTACATCAGGCCTTCGTGGCGGCCGATTTTTTCGCCGTCTACGGTGATGATGTCGCCCGGCTGTGCCGGCAGATATTTCTGCAGGAAATCTTTAAATTTGCGCTCACCGATAAAACAGATGCCGGTGGAATCTTTTTTATTGTGCGTGATGAGGCCTTGTTGTTCAGCGATGGCGCGAACGGCCGGTTTTTCCAGATGACCGACCGGGAACAGCGTCTGGGCGACATGCTGCTCACCGATGGTATAGAGGAAATAACTCTGATCTTTATTGGTATCCAGGCCACGCAATAATTGCCAGTGCCCGTCGACTTCACGGCGCTGCACATAATGACCGGTGGCGATGTAGTCGGCGCCGAGCGCCTCTGCGGCAAATTCCAGAAAGGCTTTAAATTTGATTTCTTTATTGCACATGATGTCCGGATTGGGCGTCCGGCCAGCTTTGTATTCGGCCAGGAAGTACTCAAACACATTGTCCCAGTATTCGGCGGCGAAATTGACTTTGTGCAGTTTGATACCAAGTGTATCGCAGACCTGCTGCGCATCTTTTAAGTCTTCAGTAGCGGCGCAATATTCATCATTATCATCTTCTTCCCAGTTCTTCATAAACAGGCCTTCCACCTGATAACCCTGCTGGATTAACAAATAGGCTGAGACCGAGGAATCGACGCCGCCGGACATGCCGACAATGACTTTTTTGCTGCTGTTTTCTGACATAACCTGCGCTTTGTGGAAAAAAAGAGGCGCGGATTATAGCACTATATTACGCGCCAACACAGCCTGCGCCGGCGCAAAGGTCGGTCAGACCATGCGCAGCATCGGCTGCAATCTGTCCAGCGGCAGTCGCACACCTTGTAGATATTCATCAATCGCCTGGCTGACCAGCTGGCTGCGCAGCGGCAGACTGGCCTGCTGCAGTTCGGTCTGATTGAGCCAGTGCAGCGCCAGGATGTCGCTGTCCTGCGGTTGATAATGTGGCGGCAATACAACGGGTTCAAATACAAAATTAACCCGGTAATAAAAGTGGCCATTGGTGGCCTGTAGCTGGGAGATGCCAAGCCAGCCGGTCGGCGCCAGCGCCAGACCGGTTTCTTCCTGTAATTCCCGTTGAACCGCAGTGAGCAGATCTTCGCCGGCTTCGACATGGCCGGCAGGTTGATTCAGCACCAGCGCGCCGCTGTTTTTGTCGCGCTCTTCAACCAGCAAAAAACGCTGTTGATAACAGACAACTGCTGCCACAGTCAGATGCAAAGTTGAACGGTCCGACACTTTGAATTCCTCATAAAGTTTGTGTTGTTATACGGTTTAACCAGAGGTCAGTCCAGAAAAGGTTTTTCCATGCGCTTGAAAAGCGTACACTAAAGCGCCATTGCTAAAGGCAAAGCCGCTAGTGTGAATTGAACGCGCAGCCATCACAGGCACTTCTGCTTGTCAGCCGCTTGCTGCTACACTGTGGCCGTTTTGTTTGGACCGTTTTTTTAATTTACCGCTGTTTCGCTGCAACGTACCGCTGGATGTGCGCGGCTGGCGCAGCAACGGTGCTTGTCGAGAGCTAGCCAGGACCTGATATGACCACTGAAACTTCAAAAATCATCTACACCAAAACCGATGAAGCGCCAGCGCTTGCGACCTATTCATTTCTGCCGATTGTCCAGACCTTCGCCAAAGCGGCTGATGTGGTTGTGGAGACCCGCGACATTTCGCTGGCAGGCCGCATTATTGCGGTGTTCCCTGAATTCTTAAAACCTGAACAGCAACAATCTGACGCGTTAGCTGAATTAGGCGAACTGGCAACCAAACCGGAAGCCAACATCATTAAACTGCCAAACATCAGTGCTTCGGTGCCGCAATTAAAAGCGGCGATTAAAGAACTGCAGGCACAAGGTTATGCGCTGCCGGATTATCCGGAAGAACCTCAGACCGAGCAGGAAAAAGACGTTAAAGCCCGTTATGACAAAATCAAAGGCAGCGCAGTAAACCCGGTGCTGCGTGAAGGTAACTCAGACCGTCGCGCGCCTTTATCCGTGAAACAATATGCCCGGAAAAATCCGCATTCAATGGGCGCCTGGTCAAAAGAGTCTAAATCTCATGTGGCACACATGACCCACGGCGATTTTTATGGCAGCGAACAGTCGGTGACTGTGGCCGCCGCCGGCCCGGTAAAAATCCAGCTGGTTCAAGCTGACGGCACAGTGAAAGTGCTGAAAGAAAAAACCAGTCTTTCTGCCGGCGAAATTATTGACGCGGCAGTCTTGAGCAAAACGGCCCTGCGTGAATTTCTCGCGGCAGAAATTGCCGACGCCAAAGCCAAGGGCGTGCTGTTCTCGGTGCACCTCAAAGCCACGATGATGAAAGTATCTGACCCTATTATGTTTGGTCATGTCGTCACAGTGTTCTTCAAGTCAGTGTTTGATAAACACGCGGCCTTGTTTGCGAAACTGGGCGTCGACGTCAATAACGGCCTTGGCGATTTACTGGCGAAAATCCAGCAATTACCGGAAGCACAACGTGCTGAAGTCGAAGCCGATCTGCAGGCCGCTTACGCCGCACAACCAGGTGTGGCGATGGTGAATTCAGATAAAGGCATCACCAACCTGCATGTACCCAGCGATGTGATTATCGATGCGTCAATGCCGGCGGCTATCCGCAGTTCAGGTCAGATGTGGAACGCGGCTGGTAAGCTGCAGGACACCAAATTTGTCATTCCGGACCGTTGTTATGCTGGCGTCTACCAGGAAACGATCAGTTTCTGCATCGCCAATGGTGCTTTTGACCCACGCACTATGGGCTCGGTGCCGAATGTCGGCCTGATGGCGCAAAAGGCAGAAGAATATGGTTCACACGATAAAACCTTTGAGATCCCGGCTGACGGCACTGTACAGGTGCTGGATGCGGCGGGTAGCGTGCTGATGAGCCACGTGGTTGAAGCGGGCGATATCTGGCGCATGTGCCAGACCAAAGATGCGCCGGTACAGGATTGGGTGAAACTGGCTGTCAGCCGTGCCCGTTTGTCCAATACCCCAGCGGTCTTCTGGTTGGACGCCAAGCGCGCCCATGATGCGCAGGTGATCGCCAAAGTTGAAACTTATCTGAAAAATCACGACACCACAGGACTGGATATTCAGATCATGTCACCGGAAGCGGCCACCCGTTTCAGTCTGGAGCGGATTAAACAGGGACTGGATACTATTTCAGTCACAGGCAACGTGCTGCGTGATTATCTGACGGATTAGTTCCCAATTCTCGAGCTGGGTACCAGCGCCAAGATGCTGTCGATTGTGCCACTGATGAATGGCGGTGGTTTATTCGAAACCGGCGCAGGCGGTTCTGCCCCGAAACACGTTGAGCAGTTTGTTGAAGAGAACCACTTACGCTGGGACTCGCTCGGTGAGTTCCTGGCGCTGGCAGCATCACTGGAGCATTTAAGCCAGGTGTCGGGCAACGCCCGTGCGCAAGTATTGGCTGAGACACTGGATGAAGCCACGGCGAAATTCCTCGACAACGACAAATCGCCAACCCGCAAACTGGGTCAGCTGGATAACCGCGGCAGCCATTTCTATCTGGCGCTGTACTGGGCGCAAGCTGTGGCTGCGCAAAGCAAAGACGCTGCATTGGCAGCCCGTTTTGCGCCACTGGCTAAAACCTTAAGTGAGCAGGAAGCGGCGATTGTTACTGAGCTGAATACTGTCCAGGGCAAAGCGGTGGATATCGGCGGTTATTACCGTCCGGATGATGCCAAAGCCAGCGCAGCACTGCGTCCAAGCGCGTTGTTTAATGCTGCATTAGCAGCTGTTTAACAAGTCTGTTGTTTAACGCTAAAGGCACCTGCGGGTGCCTTTTTTTATGTTCCGCGGGCTGAGCCGGCTTATCTGTGCATCTCTTTGCATCAATCCGGCCACACAACCAATCGCTAGTCCGGGTTTGAAAGATATCTGGTGTCTTACAGAAAAACAAAAACGGCCGTGATATCGGGGGTATCACAGACCGCTTTGACAGGCATTGAGCCCGGAACCGCACCCGTTCAGTCTGACGCCCTGCATCGTCAGCAGTTGGGTGGGTTTATTCAGGTTTTTCGCCTTCTGGCAGCGCGATATTGACTGCGTGCAGACCTTTGGGCCCTTCTGACAGTTCAAATGTGACATCCTGACCAGCTTTAAGTGTCCGGTAACCATCCATGCTGATGGTGGAGTAGTGGGCGAAAATGTCTTCGTCACGACCCTCTTCACGGATAAAGCCAAAACCTTTGGCGTTGTTGAACCATTTTACTTTACCGGTAGCCATACTACTTACTTCCTTCTCTTCGTTAGCTAAAATCTGTATTCTAGGTCCGGAGCTATTGCCGTGCGCAAAGCTCCAAAAATCACTGTAGATAATTTGCGCAACTAGTCAAGTTTTTTACGAAAGTAAGACCACTTGAAATGCGACAGAATCAACACAACATCCTTTGATGGAAGCAACAGGCGTGACTATAGTCTATGAGCAACACTAAATTTGGTGACGGACATTCCGAAGGGCTAGCGGAACTGATTCGGCAGAAAGTCGAACCTCCGCCGATGTATAAAGTGGTGTTGCACAACGATGATTACACCCCGATGGATTTTGTTATTGATGTGCTGACCCGGTTTTTTAATATGCAATATGAAAAAGCCAGTGAAGTGATGTTACAGGTTCATTACGAAGGCAAGGCCGTCTGTGGTGTTTTTACCGCAGGCATCGCCGAAACCAAAGTTCAGCAGGTCAGCGAATATGCCAGAGAACATGAACACCCGTTACTTTGCACTATGGAGCGTGCCTGACTGCAGTCTCTCAGCTTTTTATAACTCAGGTGGATTGGGAGTTGTCTTATGTTAAATAAAGATCTTGAGTTAACGCTGAACCTGGCCTTTCGTTTTGCCAGAGAACGCCGCCACGAATATATGACCGTCGAGCATCTGCTGCTCGCTTTGCTCGATAACCCAGCCGCCGGGGACGCATTAAAGTCTTGCGGCGCCAATATCGAACGCCTGCGCCTTGAACTGGCCAATTTTATTGATTCCACCACACCACTAATACCTGACGGCGATTTGGAGCGTGATACGCAGCCAACGCTCGGTTTTCAGCGTGTTTTGCAACGCGCGGTGTTTCATGTGCAGTCGTCCGGCAAATCTGAAGTCACCGGTGCCAATGTGCTGGTGGCCATTTTCAGTGAGCAGGAATCGCAGGCGGTCTATCTGCTGAAAAAAACCGATATCAGCCGGCTGGATATCGTTAACTTTATCTCCCACGGTGTGATTAAGTCGGAAAAACTCGACCAGGGTGATGAACAGCAACAAGATGAAAGCGGTGAGATGACGGTTGAAGACAATAAGTATCTGGAAAACTTCACTGCCAATCTGAATGTGCTGGCTAAAAATGGCCAGATTGACCCGCTGGTAGGCCGTGATCTGGAACTTGAACGTACCATTCAGGTGCTGTGCCGTCGTAAGAAAAATAATCCGCTGCTGGTTGGTGAAGCTGGCGTCGGTAAAACGGCGATTGCTGAAGGCCTGGCGTTTCGCATCGTACAAAATCAGGTGCCTGAAGTTATTGCTAACGCGACCATTTATTCGCTTGATATGGGCGCGTTGCTGGCCGGTACCAAGTACCGCGGCGACTTTGAAAAACGACTGAAATCGTTATTAAAAGAAATTGAACGCGAAAAAGACGCTATTTTGTTTATTGACGAAATTCATACGGTGATTGGCGCCGGCGCAGCCAGCGGTGGGGTGATGGACGCGTCGAATCTAATTAAGCCATTATTGTCGAGTGGGCGGCTGCGCTGCATTGGCTCCACGACATACCAGGAATTTAAAAGTATTTTCGAAAAAGATACGGCGCTGGTGCGGCGTTTCCAGAAAATCGATGTCACTGAGCCCAGTGTCGATGACACTACGCAAATCCTGCTCGGCCTGAAAGAACGGTATGAGCAGCACCATGGTGTGCGTTATACCCAAAAAGCCTTGCGTGCGGCGGCGGAGCTGTCGGCAAAATATATCAATGAACGGCATTTGCCGGACAAAGCCATCGACGTGATTGATGAAGCCGGTGCCAGTCAGCGCATGCTGCCGGCATCGAAGCGGAAAAAAGTGATTAATGTGCCAGAAATTGAGCATATCATCGCGAAAATGGCGCGTATTCCGGAAAAGTCTGTGTCTGCCTCAGATAAAGATGTACTGGCCAACCTGGACCGCAACCTGAAGCTGGTTGTGTTTGGACAAGATGCACCGATTGAAGTACTGACGTCAGCTATCCGCTTGTCACGCTCTGGTCTTGGCAATGAAGAAAAACCTATCGGCAGCTTCTTGTTTGCGGGACCGACTGGCGTCGGGAAAACCGAAGTCACTAAACAGCTGGCGCGGATTATGGGCGTTGAATTACTGCGTTTTGATATGTCGGAGTACATGGAGCGCCATGCCGTCAGCCGTCTTATCGGCGCGCCGCCGGGTTATGTCGGCTTTGAGCAGGGCGGTTTGTTGACTGACGCAGTATCAAAACATCCGTATTCTGTGGTGCTGCTGGATGAAATCGAAAAAGCACACAGTGATATCTACAACATTCTGTTGCAAGTGATGGATCATGGCACTTTGACTGACAACAATGGTCGCAAAATCGACTTCCGCAATGTAGTGTTGGTGATGACCACCAACGCCGGCGTGCAGGAAACAGTGCGCAAGACTATTGGCTTTAAGCAGCAGGACCACAGCCATGATGCGCTGGCGGAAATAAACCGCACTTTCAGTCCTGAATTCCGTAACCGGCTGGATGGTATCATCTGGTTCCAGCATTTAAGCCGCGACATCATTCTGCAAATCGTCGACAAATTTGTCTGTGATCTGCAGGTGCAGCTGGACAAAAAACAGGTGCAGCTGGAACTGAGCCCAACAGCACGGCAGTGGCTGGCGGACAAAGGCTATGATCAGGCAATGGGCGCGCGGCCAATGGGTCGGGTGGTACAGGAGCAGCTGAAAAAACCGTTAGCCAACGAAATTTTGTTCGGGCGTCTGAGTCAGGGCGGTGAAGTCCGCGTTGATCTGCAAGGCGATGAGCTGACGTTTGATTATCATGAGGATGAAGTACCGGCCTGATTGTCGGTACGCGCATAAAACAAAACCCGGGAAACCGGGTTTTGTTTTATGCTGGATGCTTGGAGCCTGGCTGCGATTAGCGCTGACGGAAAACGATCCGGCCCTTAGTTAAATCATAAGGCGTCAGTTCAACCGTCACTTTGTCACCTGTCAAGATACGGATATAGTTTTTGCGCATTTTGCCGGAAATATGCGCAATCACCACGTGACCATTTTCGAGTTCGACCTTGAACATGGTATTTGGCAATGTATCAAGGATGGTGCCTTGCATTTCAATCACGTCTTCTTTCGCCATTCAGCGTACGAGCCCCTTCAGATTTAATTTTAAACAGAAAAAAACAGCGCAGATTGTGCCGAAAAGCCGGCGATAAGTAAAGCGACATGCAGTTATTTAGCGAAATGTTTGCCATTCATCCTGAATAAGACGCTGTTGCGGCCTGAACTGGCTTTTATAGCGCATTTTATCGGAGTCACTGACCAGGTAACCCAGATAAAAATACGGCAGCTGTTGCTGACGGCACAAGGTGGTACCGGCGAGGACCGCCAGAATACCCAGCGCCAGTGGGTGTTCTGGCTGGTAAAAACTGTAGACTGCCGATAATCCTTGCGGCAGATGATCCAACACCAGCACACCGACCAGCTGATCGCCGACATATTGTTCAAGGGTACTGACTTGCAGCCAGCTGCAACTGAGCAATTGCTGCAAATGTTCCGGCTCTGGCGGGTACATCACTCCGTCGGCATGACGCTGGCGGATATAAGCCTGATACAGCGGGAAATAAGCTTGGTGTTGTGGCTCTGGTTGCCAGCGCCACGACCAGTTCAGACGGCTTGCCTGTTGCAGCTGCCGGCGTTGACTGCGGCTTGGCAGTAAGGCTGTAACATCCAGCCGCACCGCCTGACAAGCCTGACATTGCAGACAATAAGGCCGGTATAATTGTTCGCCACTGCGCCTGAAATTATGCTCGGTCAGCCATTGATACACCTCAGCTGACAATGGCTGTTCCGGCAAACTGAACAGTAAGCGTTCCTGCTGTGCCGGCAGGTAGCTGCAGGCGTGGGACTGGCTGACGCCTAATAAAAATTTGTCGCTCATGCTGGGCAGATCATGGCGGTTAATGGACCGGGTTGCCACAAACCGGCGGGAACCGCCAGAGCGGATTGTGTATGCAGCAACTGCAGATAGTCAGTTCTGGCCAATGTTGTGGCACCGCACTGCAGTAAAAATGCATTCGGCAGCTGGCAGTCAATCCAGCCAAGACCAAAAGATTGCAAATATTGTTGCAGCTGTACCAGGGCCAGTTTGGCGGCATTCGGCTCACGGTTAAACATGGATTCACCACAAAATAAACCGCCGACCTGTACGCCATAAAGCCCGCCGACCAGTTGATCCTGCAGCCAGACTTCCAGGCTATGCGCCAGCCCGGCATAGTGCAGCTGCAGGTAAGCCTGCTGGATCTCCGGGCTAATCCAGGTGCCAGGCTGACGCAGCCGTGGCGCGGCGCAGGCGCGGGTGACCTCAGCAAATGCCTGATTGCAGCTGAAATGGTACTGCTGCTTTTTCCAGTCCTTGCGCAGGCTGCGTCCGGCATGCAGACTGGCGGGGCTGAAAACGGCACGGGTGCCTGGCGACCACCACAGCAGCGGATCGCCATCGCTGAACCAGGGAAATATCCCCGACTGGTAGGCTTTGGTCAGGCGGGCGACCGACAAGTCCCCGCCAAATGCCAATAAGCCGTCCGGTTCGGTTAAAGCGGTGTCTGGCGCCGGAAACCATTGCGGATCCGGAGTCAGTGCTGCTAACCGCAGGGCCATACAGTGACTTATTTATCCAACGCGTCGAGATAACGTTCTGCATCCAGCGCAGCCATACAGCCGGTGCCGGCAGAGGTAATAGCCTGGCGATAGATGTGGTCACTGACGTCGCCGGCAGCAAACACACCGGCGATACTGGTTTGTGTGGCGTTGCCGTGCAGGCCACTTTGCACCACCAGATAACCGCCATTCATCTCAAGCTGACCGGCAAAGATATCGGTGTTTGGTTTGTGGCCAATGGCGATAAACACCCCCTGGACATCCACCTGTTTCTCTGCCAGACCTGCAGTGGATGACAGACGAACTCCGGTCACGCCTGAGTCATCACCCAGAACTTCCGCCAGTTCACAATGGGTGTGCAACACGATATTGCCGCTGGCAACTTTGGCATTTAAGCGGTCAACCAGGATTTTTTCGGCTTTAAAACTGTCACGGCGGTGAATTAAATGCACTTCAGCGGCGATATTGGATAAATACAATGCCTCTTCCACTGCGGTGTTGCCACCGCCGACGACGGCGACCTTCTGGTTGCGGAAAAAGAAACCGTCACAGGTAGCGCAGGCTGACACACCACGACCACTGAATTTTGTTTCAGATTCCAGGCCCAGGTATTTCGCTGAAGCGCCTGTGGCGATGATCAGCGCATCACAGCTGTATTGGCCGTTGTCGCCGGTCAGCAGAAAAGGTCGCTGTTGCAGGTTCACAGTGTGAATATGGTCAAACAGGATCTCAGTTTGAAAGGTTTCGGCATGCTCGCGCATCCGCTCCATCAGCGCCGGGCCAGTCAGACCATGTGGGTCGCCAGGCCAGTTTTCCACTTCTGTGGTGGTGGTCAGCTGACCGCCTTGTTGCATACCGGTCAGTAACACCGGTTTGAGGTTGGCACGGGCGGCATAAACTGCAGCCGTATAGCCGGCAGGGCCTGAACCGAGAATAAGCAGGCGGCTGTGTTTTGGATTTGACATGGATTTCCCCGAGAAAAAACTGAAACAGACGAAGCGTAGTCATTACGTGGGGCCGATTCTATTGGATTGCAACCGGAAGTCAAAGTCGGGTACTAAATTTATTTCGGCCAGACTGTAAAGTCACAAGCGCTGTGCTAATTTAGCCTCATCAGCCGTTGTCAGTACCGGATTATCAAACGCTGACGGACGCCATGGAGGTTGCTCTGAGACTGTTACTTAGCATTTTTTGCTGTTGCTTCGGGATATTGTTTTTGTCTCAAAGCACGGCGGACACACTATTTAAGCGGATTGGCGTTGATGATGGTCTGCCAAATGCCACCATATATGGCGTGGCGCAGGATGCAGAAGGCTTTATTTGGCTCAGCTCCACCAATTCTGGTTTGCTGCGCTATGACGGTTATCAGTTTACTGAGTTTCAGGTGTTGACCCCGGATGAAATGAATAAAATGGGGTCACAGGATGTCGGCAGTTTGCTGATCGACCGCCAGCATAATATCTGGGCGGGGACCTGGGGTTATGGTTTAAGCCGTATTGATGCAAAGACTGGTCAGTTACAGCGCTTTAGAACCGACCCGAATGATCCGGACAGTCTGGCCAGCATGCAGGTGCAGGTGCTGTTTGAAGATGCGCAAAGTAACTTATGGGTCGGCAGTACCGGCGGAGTCAACCGGATGTCGGCCGATGGCCACTGGCAACGTCTGCGGTTTGGTAGCCGGCAACTGGCCCATCCGCGCATCTGGAGTCTCAGCCAGACCGCCGATAAAACGCTGTGGATCGGTACTTCCGCCGGTTTACACGCCTGGCGCGAAGACAGCGGCTTGTCTGAAGTGATGCTGCCGTTTCCCAAAGGCTCAGGCCGTGATAATGAGATCCGCGCCTTGTACAGCACCGGCGACAAATTATGGGTCGGGACCCGGCAAGGTTTGTTTGTGCTGGACCCGAAACTGGGCACCTTTGAGCTGGCCCAGTTCTTTGAAAACCGTGCCACGCCTATTATCAATGTCATTTCGGCCGACTAGAACGGCATGTTGTTACTGGGTACATACAATGGCCTGTTTCGGGTGCATCCGCAGTTACAGCAGTTTGTGAAGTTTCGTGAGCAGCAATCGTTATTACCCACCGTCAACGTCCGTTCGTTGTTTCTGGATCGCACCGGCGTGCTGTGGCTGGGCTCGCGCGAGAACGGGCTTTATTACACACGGCATAGCAAATCGGCCTTTGCGGCCCTGCAGGAGCTGGCGCCGCAATTGTCAGCGGGGCAATTGCAGTTCAGCGTGACCGCGGTGTATGCCGATGCGCAGGCGATTTGGCTGGGCAGCGCTGAGCATTTGTATCGTTTTGACCGGAAAAGTGCGCAGCTGCAGCAGTACCTGACCGGTGGGCGTGTGAATGCGATCCGGACTGACCAGGACGGGCAAATTTTTGTTGCCTCTGATGTCGGGCTGTTCCGGCTGGACCAACAGCTTCAGCAGCTGGTCCGGGTGCAGGCGCCTTTTGCAAAGGTGCCGCAAGTGGCGGCGAATATCCGCGATTTGAGTATTGAAGCGGACGGTAGCATCTGGATTGGGCTATGGGGCGATGGCGTCTTGCACTGGGACCCGGCGCAAGACCGTGTCAGCAGCTATTTGCAGGCCGAGATCCGCAATAAAGTCGGCGACGCAGTACAGGCGATGCTGGTGACGGCAGAATATACCTGGATTGGCACCCGTTACTCCGGGGTGTTCCGGCTGGATCGCAGTAGCGGCAACGTCGAGCATTTCAGCGACGCCGACAGTAACAGTCTGCAATTGCCAAGTCAGGATGTGCAGTGTCTGGAACCCGGTCCGGCCGGCACTATGCTGATTTGCACTCAGGGTGGGCTCGTTGTGTATGACCCACAAACCGACAGCCAGTTTTTGCTCGATGAACGCAGCGGCTTGCCGGCCAGCAACATTATTGGCGCTTATGCCGACCAGCAACAGAACATCTGGATGTTGTCTTCCAAAGGCCTGAGCCTGAAACAAAGCGACAGTCAGCGCATGATCACTTTTACCCGGCAGGACGGGCTGGTGGCGACAGAGCTGGTGTTTAAGTCGTTTTTTGATGATCAGCAAGGCACTTTTTACATCGGCTCCATTGATGGCCTGACGCTGATTGAACCGGCATTGATCTGGATTAATCAGATTGAGCCCAAAGTTGCGGTCTCGCGCATTCTGGTGAATAACAAAGCGTTAGCGATGCAGGCCAACACCGCGCGCTGGCCGGATATTGTCTTAAAGCCCAGCGATACCAGCCTGGAATTTGAGTTTGCCAGTCTCGATTTTCACGACCCGTCGCGCAATCAATATATGTACAAACTCAATGGGTTTGACGACGACTGGATTTTGCAGCCCGGCCGGCGCAGTGCCTATTATTCAAATTTGCCGGCCGGTGAATATGAGCTGGAACTCAAAGGCTCGAACAATCATGGGTTATACAATCAGGTGCCGGAACGGGTCAGAGTGCAGGTGTTGCCAAGCTGGTGGCAACACAGCTCGGTGCAGGCACTGGGCTTTGTGCTAACCATGCTGCTGATCCTGACCTTCCATCAGTACCGGCTGCGTCATATCCAGCAAATCAATAAGTTACTGCAAAATTCGGTGCAGGAACGGGCAAAAGCGCAGTTGATCCTGGAAACCAAAGTGACAGAGCGGACCCGGGCGCTGGAAGAAAGCTCGATGACGTTGTCGCTGCGCACCCGCCAACTGGAAAAAAGCCTGACCGAAATCGCCAAAGCAAATAAAGAACTGAAACGACTGGATAAACTCAAAGACGAATTTATTTCTACGGTGTCACACGAATTGCGCACCCCGTTGACGTCCATCCGCGGCGCTATTGGTCTGGTAGCGCAAAATGTGGTGCCACTCGGCTCTGACGCCTACCGCCAACTGGTGGAGACGGCTTTGCATAACTGTGAACGTTTGTCCCAGCTCATCAACGACTTGCTGGACGTGCAGAAATTTGAAGCCGGTAAGTTTGTGCTGCAGCCAAAGCCGGTTGACCTGGTGTTGTTATGCCAGGAAGCGGTGCACGGCATCCAAAGTTACGCCCTGCGTTATCAGGTGAATGTCGAGGCACAGTTACCAGCGACGCCGGTGCTCTCATTGGCTGATCCGCTGCGATTACGGCAGGTGATGGACAACCTGTTATCCAACGCAGTGAAATTTTCGCCACCGCAAAGCCTGGTGACACTGAAGATGACGGCACAGCATGATGTGATACTGCTGGAAGTGATCGATCAGGGGCATGGCATACCTGATCAGTTCAAACCGCGCATTTTTGAAAAATTCTCGCAGGCTGACGCCTCCGACAGTCGCTCAAAAGAAGGCACAGGGCTGGGCCTGACCATCTGTAAACGTATTGTCGAAAGCCACGGCGGCCAGATTGGTTTTAGCAGTACCGAACACGTCGGCACGACTTTCTGGATCCGGCTGGCGCGGCTGCACGACACATTGCCGGATGAGCCGGCCTGAATGTGGTGTTATGGGGCCGGCAACACATAATAGTAGATGGACCAGAAATGACAGGCGCTGCCCGCCATGACAAAGCAGTGCCAGATCAGGTGATGAAAACGCAGGCTGTGCCACAAATAAAACACCACACCACCGGAGTAACACAGGCCGCCGGCCAATAACCACCATAAACCACCAGCGGGCACGTGGTTCAGCATCGGCTCGGCGGCAACGACCACCAGCCAGCCCATCAGCAGATACAGCATCAGACTCAGTTTCTTAAACTTCAGGTGGGCGACAAATTCCAGCGCGACCCCAAGCAGCGCAATGCCCCAGATCACCAGCACCAGATAAAACCCCCAGCTGTCTTTGAGGCTGATCAGGGTAAAAGGAGTGTAAGTGCCGGCGATCAGCAGATAAATGGCGCTGTGATCCAGTTTTCGCCAAAACGCTTTACGTTTCGCATCGGTGCAGGCGTGATAACCGGCGGAACAGCTGTACAGCAGGATCAGGCTCAAACCAAAAGCGCACACCGCCAATAACGCGTTGGGTTCGTTTGAAGGTAATCGCCATAACATCAGACACAAGCCAGTCAGACTCAGCAGTGCGCCAATAGCATGGCTCCAGGCGTGCAGCGCTTCTTCGCGCCCTTGATAACGTAAATCCACAGAAATCATTCTTATTACATAATCTGGTCTGCTCAGCTTACCATACTGCAGGCCCGGCAAAACAGCGTCACCGATTGCCTGACTGGCAGAAACAGTTACAATGCGCGTTTTGCCGGAACTGCCGGCTGGTGTGCGCACCAGCAATATCCGCGGGGGAACGATGCCTTTATTACTGGTGCTGGGTTATGTCTGGCCTGAACCTGATTCTTCCGCCGCCGGCTGGCGGATGCTCAGCCTGCTACAGCTGTACCGGCAGCAGGGCTGGCGGATCATATTTGCCAGTCCTGCTGACAAATCCCCGCACCGCTTTGATTTAACCGCGTGGGGCATCGAAGAGGCTGCCGTGCGGCTTAATGATCAGAGTTTTGCCGGCCAATTGCGGCTGTGGCAACCGGCGGTGGTGTTATTTGACCGCTTTATGCTGGAAGAGCAGTTCGGCTGGTGGGTTGATGAGATTTGCCCGCAGGCGCTGAAGTTGCTCGACAGTGAAGATTTGCATTGTTTACGTAGCGCGCGCCAGCAGGCTTTTGTGCAAGGTCGGGCGGTGAATGCTGCAGACTTGCGCTCTGAGCTGGCCATGCGGGAGATCGCAGCGATTTTACGCTGTGATCTGACGCTGACCATTTCCCGCGCTGAGCTGGCATTGCTGACCGACTTTTATCAGGTGCCGGCCGCACAATTATTGTATTGTCCGTTTTTGCTCGACGACGTCACTGTGCAGTGGGGCTTTGAGTTTGCGCAGCGCCAGCACCTCAGTTTTATCGGTAATTTCCGTCATGAGCCGAACTGGCAGGCTGTGTTGCGGCTAAAACGGCTTTGGCCTGAACTGCGCCGGCAGCTGCCGGGCGTCGAGTTACATATTTATGGCGCTTATCCGCCGCCCAAAGCGACACAGTTACATGCGCCGGCACAGGGCTTTCACATCAAAGGCTGGGCCGACCGCGCCGAGCAGGCCTTTAGCGGTTACCGGCTCTGTCTGGCACCGTTAAGTTTTGGCGCGGGCCTTAAAGGTAAAATTGTTGATGCCATGCGGTTTGGCACGCCGGTGGTGACCACGCCGATTGGCGCTGAGGGCATCAGCCATGCAGCGCAGCATACGGATTTTCCGGGCTGTGTGGCGACAGAGGATGCTGAACTTATCGCCTCAACAGTGCAGTTGTATCAGCAAGCACTGTTGTGGCAACAGGCCCGGCAGCGCATGGAAAGCTGTCTGGCACAGTTTTCGCTGGCGCAACTGCAGCCGGCGCTGTGGACGCAGCTGGAGGCGGCAAGAGCACAGCTGGAAGCGATGCGGCAGCAGGCATTTATTGGCCGCATGTTAAAGTATCACCATCATCGCAGTACTAAATTTATGGCGCAGTGGATTGAAGCAAAAAACCGGCTGCCCGCTGACTTACCTGAGGAGACATCAGATGCTGGATCGGGAACAACTGGTACAACTGCTGAACGAGAAACTGGCGATCGCGCAGATCCGTGATTATTGCCCGAATGGTTTGCAGGTGGAAGGCCGGCGCACTATCCGCAAAGTCCTCACCGGGGTCACCGCATCGCAGGCGCTGCTGGACCGTGCAGTTGAGGAGCAGGCGGATGCGGTGATAGTGCATCACGGTTATTTCTGGAAAGGCGAAGCCAGCGAGATCACCGGCATGAAAAAACGCCGGCTGCAAACTCTGCTGCGCCATGACATCAACCTGTTGGCTTACCATTTACCACTGGATGTACACCCGGTACTTGGCAATAATGCCCAGCTCGGCGCCTTGCTGGCGCTCAATGAGATCCAGCCGCTACAAAGTGTTGAACCTTGTGGTGTGGTGCAAGAGGCCACGCTGGCGTCGGCCTGTACACTGGCGCAAATTGCTGCGCAGCTGAGCGACGCGCTGGGCCGCCAATTGCTGGTTCACGATGCCGGAATTGGTCAGATCAGCCGGCTGGCCTGGTGTACCGGTGGTGGCCAGGGCTACATCACACAGGCGGCCGCGGCGGGCGCCCAGTTGTTTATCAGCGGTGAAGTGTCAGAGCAGACCATTCACAGTGCGAATGAACTGGGGATTCATTTTATTGCGGCCGGTCACCATGCCACAGAGCGTTATGGCATCAAAGCGTTGGGTGAATGGCTGGCGGCACAGACCGGTGTTGAAGTGGTATTTGCTGACCTCTATAACCCAGCCTGATCGCAGCGGTTAATGTTGCAACCGGAAGTATTGCTCCGCCAGCCCGGTGTATTCGTAAAAGGCATAACCAAAAGTTTCCAGGGCCAGCAGGCTGGGCAGGACACTTTGCCAGCGCAGCGGCTCGCTGCCGTCTCTGCGGATCTGGTAGTCGGTCGGCGCCGGCACCGGTTGACGCTGGTGTGTGGCAAACCAGCGCATCGTTCTTGGCATGTGCATGGCGGATGTCACCACTGCTAAAACCTCGGTGGCGGGCACCGCCTTTACCACTGCGGCAATTTCAGTTTCGGTGTCGGTCGCTTGTGGATGCAGGCGGATCTGGGCGGCGGATACGCCTAACGCGATTAAAAACCGGCGTTCCAGTTCGGTATGCGCCTCTTGCCGGTCGCGGATGGAGCCACTGAGGTGGATCAGCGCCTGCGGTTGCTGATGCCAGATCTGCGCCGCTTCGACCAGCCGGTTGGTACTGCACGTTTGCGGGCGGCTGCTCAGCGGCAAAAAGGCTGCGTCGGCATGATTACAACCGAGCACCATGATGTGGCCAACCGGTTGGCCCTGAAAGGCCGGATAGGCCAGTTCGAGCGGGGCGGCGACCCAATCAGATAAGGTTTTATTGGTCAGCAGCAGGGTAGCGACAGCGAGCAGCCCCAGCCATTTTTGTAAATGCCGGCTGTGGCGCCAGCTGGCGATGACACAACATAACACCAGCAATGCCAGTTGCATGACCGGCGTTAACAGCAGTTTTATCAGCAGATCCATAGATTTATGACCAAAAAAAACACAGTGAAGACCAAATCGGACCGCAATTTTGACAGTATTGCCGGCAAATTCCAGCAGAATATCTACAACACCACCAAAGGCCGCTTACGCCAGCTGGTGCTGCAGCGTGATTTGCTGGAACTGGCGTTGCTCAGTCAGCCGGGATGCCGGGTATTGGATGTCGGCGGTGGCCAGGGCCAACTGGCACTCTGGCTGGCCGGTTTGGGGCATCAGGTGACGCTTACCGATTTATCCGGCGAAATGCTGGCATTGGCGCAACAAGCGGCGACAGCGCAGCAACTCAAGGTTCAAATTCAGCAATGGTCGTTACAGCAACTGGCGGAGCAACAGCAAAGCGCGCCGCTGGTGCTCTGTCATGCGGTACTGGAATGGCTGGCTGAGCCGGCTGAAGCTATCCGGCAGTTGTATCAGCTGGTGGAGCCGGGCGGCGTGCTGAGCCTGATGTTTTACAACGTCGATGCCAAACGGTTTTCCAATATTGTGTATGGCAATTTTAACTACGTGCTGCGCGATTTGGCCTACAAGAAAAAAGTCAGCCTGAGCCCGCAAAATCCGCTGGACCCGCGGGATGTCAGTGACTGGTGCCAGCAGGCTGGTTTTATTCAGCTCAGCAAAACCGGCGTGCGTTGTTTCCACGATTATTTACGCGACCGTACTGAGCAGGAAACGGAGTTTGATAAATTGCTGGAAGTGGAACTTCGCTACAACAGGACCGAGCCTTATGCCTCGCTCGGACGCTATCAGCATCTGTTGTTGCAAAAGCCCCTGTAATGAAAAAACTGTAGCTAAAAACCCCTGCAGTCAGGGGTTAATCAAATTCCATTTTATACAGCAGGTCTACTGAGGTCGCGATGCCTTGTACCGCTTCAAGGTAAACTTGCTGCATCAACCGGTAGCGCAGGGTAAATTCACCAAACTGACTGAAGATGCCCACGCCGTATTTCACCTGCAGCCGCGGCGACAGGTAACCACTGACGGTGACTTTGGATTTATCGCCACTGCCGGCGGTATCCAGGCTCAAATCTGAGATACCGAAGGCCTCGCCTATAGCACCAACCAGCTGGCCGGAATTGGCGATACCAATGCCAATCAGGCCAGTGGTGACAGCGCCATCGCCGGCACTGCTGCCGATATCCCGGCCCATCAGTAAATAAGCCAGCGCATTGGCCTGCGGCTTAGAGGGTTCACTGAACACTTCAATCAGCGGACTGTCGGCCAGACCATTGACGCGAAGACCAGCAATGACGTTATCTTCGGTTTTCTCCGGATTACGGATGGCTTCAATCGCCAGCAGCGGTTGATTGGCCGGACCGTTAAAGGTGAGCCGGCCTTTACGCAGTTTTAAATCCTGACCATAAGCGCGGAAGCTGCCGTCTTTGAGCTGAACCTGACCGTGCAGGGTAGGCACCAGACCTTGCTGGCGCACACGCAAATCTCCCTGTAAACGGGTTTTCAGGCCAAAAGCTGACAACCGCACCTGCTCGCCAATCTTCAGGCGGATGTCGGAACTGAACGCCCAGGCTGACTTCGCGCCGTTGGCATTGGTTTTACTCAGGATGATTTCATCGTCGCTGACTCGCACGGCGTCTTCCGGCAGGCTGTTAAAGCGGATAGAACCGGCTGGCACGTCAATATTGCCGCTGATTTGGCCGGAATGCGGGCTGGCGGTCAGTTTTAGTTGCGGGCTTATCGTGAGGTCTGCGTCCATCAATTGCAACTGTAGCTTGTCGCCTTTGACTTCCAGCTGGCTGAACCAGGCGTCCGGCGTCAGCCAGTTGGCATCACCGGTCACACTGAGCCGGCCTTCCGGCGTTTGCCAGTCGCTGTTGAGGCTGGCGGCAAAACCGCGGAAGCTGGCGAGCAGACTGGCTTTGGTCAGTTCCAGCGGCGCTTGCTGGCCGGTGAGCTGCAGCGCGTCGATCGCCAGATTGCCATAAATGGCCGGATTGGTCAGTAAGCCTTCGGCCCGCAAGTTGGCGCTCAGCAGGCCGTCAAACTTACTGAATTCATTAAATACCGGCTGCAAAAAGGCCAGCGACAACGGCGCCAGCTGCAGATTGGCTTTGAGCTGCGGCGCTTTGGTGTTGAGCTGACTGATATCGACATTGGCGGCAATGGCGCTGTCGTTGGCGAGCGTGGCCTGCAGCGCTGTGCTCAGCTGATAATTTTTCAGGCCGCCGCTTAAGGTCAAATCATGCCAGGGCAGTTCCAGCACTGTGGTCAGTTGGTGGCGCAGCAGCCCCTGATTACTTTTGAGGTCCCAGTTCAGTGCCGCTAACCGACCTTGTTGCCAACTTAGCGCCAGCTGACCGCTGGCATCGCCGTCGATACTGAATTTACCGGGCAGCAGCGGGTCCAGACTGTTCAGTGGCAGCTGCTGCAGTGAAATGGCCAGCTCACCTTGCTTGGTACTGAATACCTTGGTTTTGCTCAGGCAAATCGACGCATCGGCCTGTTGCCAGCAGGCAGCGCCAAGTTCGGCCTGTTGTTTGCCAATATCTAACACAACCTGCCAGGGCTGTTGCAGCTGCCAGTCGCCCATATCCGATTGCAGCCGCAGCTCCTGTACATCCGACTGCCAACGTTGTTTTTGCATGCCCGCCTGCATCGCCAGCACCGCTTTAAGCTGATGACTGTCCAGCGTCAGGTGGGTTTGGTGTTTACTGACGGTACCTTCTGATTGCCAGTCCAGCTGCTGCAGCTGCCAGCCAGGTGCCTGACCGTTTTTCAGGTTCAGACTGATTTGACTGGCTTTGGTACCCAAGGCCGGTAAAGAGGCGCTGGCCGTCAGCTCCGCCAGGGCGTAATCATCGAGGTAATTGACGTTGTGGGCTTTGAGATTGAGCTTAACATCGGGTTGTTGCACATCACCGCGCAGCTGAACACTGCCATCAATTTGCCCTTCAGCCAGTGCCAGCGAATAGCCGAGATCAACGATGTGCAGCTTGGCGTCCAGTGTCAGTTGCTCAGCGAGCGCGCCGTTCAGTTCCAGCTGATTGGGGCCGTGTTGTAGCTTCAGTCCCGGCGTTTTTAGCTGTAACAGACCACTGACGGGTTGTTCCAGATGCAGCTCTCCGGCCAAAGTCAGTGGCTGATTGCGCAGCTCACCATAAAAATTCAGGCCCGATGCCAATAACTGCCACTTTCGGTGGGTGTTGGCGACAAAATGACCACTCAGTGTCATCTCACCATTCAGTTCACCGGGATAATCTGCCCAGAATAAACCCGGTTGCACACCTTTGAGCTTCAGCGCGGCATCAAGCTCAAGCGTGCTCAGGTTCAGCGCACCGCTGACGACAGCCCGGCCATTTAAACTCTGCAGTTCAAGCTGCTGTAACGTGATTTTATTCGCCTGCTGGCTGGCACTCAGTTGCCATTCGGCTTGTGGTAACTGTGGATGTTGACTGGTGACCTGCAGCGCCAGTTGCTGTTGTTGCATATCGCCATGTAATTCCGCCTGCAGTTTCTGCAAAAATAACTGCTGTGATGTTGCAGCCGGCGCAGTCAGCGGCCAGCGCAGTTCATCAGCTTGCATAGTTGCATCAAAGGCTAAATCCGGGCTGACTAAATTGGCCTGAAGTTTTAACTGCAAGGGCCAGGGGCTTTGGCTGTCGGCCTGCAATTGCCAGGCCGACAACGGCCCTTTGCCACTGAATTTCAGCTCGAGCGGCTCGGGCAGGTCAGCGCTTTTACTATGGAGCTGCAGCTGCAACGACAGCTGTTGGCTCTTTGGTTGCAGCGCCACATCACCTTGCAGCGTCAAAGCCGGCTGTTGCAGTTGCAGGCGGCTGTTTTGCAATTGCCACTGATCGGCCAGAAGGCTGAGATTGGTGTGAAAGGATTGCAGCGCCAGCAGTTGCTGCGCACCTTGCTGTACGGTGAGATCTGTCACTTGCAGCGTGTCCAGCACCAACTCGAGTGGCAGATGGAGTTTGAGCAGCTCAGGTAATGGGTTGTCGCTGCTGCCGGCGCTGGCTGCTGCATTCAATGCGATGCGGCTTTGCGTTAACTCCGGTTGCTGGAACGACAACCGGTTGGCGCTGAGTGTCATGCCTGTCTGCAGGCTGGCAATTCGGATGTGCTGGCCGGGCAGTTGCAGCTGGATATCCTTTAAAATCAGCTGATTAACCAGCAAGTCAAACGGCAGCAGCGCTGTGGTGTCGGTGGTCGTGGCGGCTGGCGCCTCGGTCTGCGCGACTGCTGGCGTAGCCGGTGCAACGGGGTCGGCGCTTTGGATCACGTTCAGCCCCTGCAGTTGCAACAAAGGCAAACACAGCTGCTGACGCCACAAACAGGCTAAATCCAGCCGGACCTGCAGTTCAGCCACTTTGACCGCAAGGCCCGGCTGCTGAAAACTCAGCTCACGCAGCGTGATGCCCTGCCAGATATCGCCTTGTAGTTGGTTGATTTGTAACGCCGGCAGCAACTGCTGTTGCGCCAGCCTCAGCAGTTGCAGGCCGGCGTTGCTGCCAACTAACGCCAGCGTCGATGCGAATAACAGCAGCACACTCAGCAGACAAAGCCGCAGCCAGAGCCAAACCGAGCGGGGCCGGCGTGCTGTGATGGCAACGGCTGCCGGAACCTGAGCCTGGCTCACTTCAGCTTCACTCATAATTCAGGCCCCAGCGTGAAATGCAGCCGAAAACGGCCGTTCGGTTCATGGTCCAGGCCGTAAGCCAAATCCAGCCGGATCGGGCCCACCGGTGAAGCCCAGCGCGCACCGATGCCAACGCTGCGTTTCCAGTCCGGGCTGTCGTTCCAGGCACTGCCGTAATCGCTGAACAGCGCCAGCCACCAGTCACCTTTGACACGATGCTGATACTCCAGATTTATCGTCGCCAGGTGCAGGCCGCCAATCAGCTCTTGTTTGGCATTGAGTGGTGCAATGGTTTGATAGCCATAGCCGCGTAAACTGCTGTCACCACCGGCAAAAAAACGTAAGGTCGGCGGGATATTGCTGATTTGTTCCTGCAAAATCGCCCCGGCGTCAAGCCGTACCAGCCAGCGCTGATCTTCACTGAAGCTGCCGATCCAGCCGGCCCGGCCATAAAGCCGGACAAAATCGGTATCTGAACCCCAGCCGGTATTGGCCGCTTCGACGCTGAGCAGATAGTTGTCGGCATCCAGTGGCATGCTGCCGCCAGAATCGCGGTTGCGGTTAAATGTGATGCCAGGCAGGACCAGATTGGACGTGTCGCGTTGGTCGCCCTGCACATAATCTTCATACAACCAGCGAAGCGATAATGTTCGTTGCCACTGGTTGCTCAGTAACCAGTGCCGTTCACCTTTGAGGTTGTAGCTGGTGCTGTCAGTATCCAGCAGGTCTTTGTTTTTATAACCAAACGACACCTGGTAGTAGTCATTGGCGACATCGCGCAACGGAAACTTATAGGCCGTTTCCAGATTTTGCTCGCGTTGTGATAATGCTAAATCAGCACTGAGGCTATGGCCGCGGTCATTGACCCAGGGTTTAAACCAGTTGGCGGTGATCCGCGCGCCGACATCGGTGGCGTACCCAATACCGGTTTCCACGCTGTTGCGGGTGGCCGGCTGCAGCTCAATGGTTAGCGGCAGCACACCATCTTTGCGGTTGTCCGGATCGGCAATTAAATCGACGCTGCCAAACCACAACGTGTTGGCCAGATTTTGACTGAGTTTGGCAAGCAGGGCGGCTGAATAATAATCACCGGATTTAAACGGCAGCAGGCTACGCAGCCGTGCTTCGCGGATTTGGCCACCGTGAAAAGTGATGTCACCAAAACGGTAGCGTGGGCCGCTTTCAAAGTGCAGATGCATTTTGCCGCGACGGTCACCTGGAGTGACCACCAGTTCAGCCCGGCTGAATCTGGCATCAAAATAACCTTTGCGGTGTGACAGGCTCAGCAAGGCTTTTTTGTAGGCTTCGTAGTTGCCATGGTGCATCCGGTCGCCTTGTTTCGGCGCTTTTTGCCGTTGCAGTGCCAGAAACTCCGGGTCGCGAATGGCTTCGCCAGTGATTTGTAAATCAGCTACGTCAATAAACACCGAGCGACCGGCAATAATGCGGGCTTTGAGTACATAATCGGCGCCGTCTGTCGCGTCCTCAAACACCACCCGCACCTGATAATAACCGTGGCCACGCAGCGCCTGTTTGATTTCATTGGCGACCCGATTTTTAAAACGGGCAGATTTGTTGATTTGTGCCGGGGTAAATACCGACAGATACAAGGCGATATTGTCTTTTCGCTCTTCAGTGGCGCCGGTAAATTCAATGCGGTTGGCGGCATAAAGCACAGCAGGATGGCATAGCAGTGCCAGCAACAATGCAGCATAAACCAGCGGCCGGGCCTGGAAAAAAGCAAAGGTAGGCAGGATCAGCACTCCATGTCTGCGGCAGTTTTGTCAGTCTAGCTGGCAGCCGTTGAATTGCCTATTCAGATGCGACTGCCGGCCGGAAGTTCCGGCCGACGTCCATCATCATCATGCAACTGGCTGATTTTCATCCGGTTGCTCTGCGGTTTCAGGCAGCACTTCCGGGAGCACTTCCTGCGTCAGCTGTTCACAGATGATCCAGTCTTTTTCGTCCACCCAGTTTTGCGCGCCGTTCTTGACGGTGCGGATTGGCACTATATAGCGGCAACTGGTTTGTGGTTTCACCGAGGCGAAAATCGGCACAAAACCAAAATTCAGCGCCGTTTCAATCAGCGCCTGCTGGTTGTGTGGGTCGATATCGGCCGCTTCGTCGATATAAATTGGAATGCGGTATTTACCGCGTTCGCGTTCGGCCAGCAGCTGGCGGATAAATAACATGCCGCACAGTAACTTAATCGTGATACGAGTGCCGTTGGAGCCAGCGGAATCGATTTTGTCGAAAAATTCCACTTCGCCGGCACGGTTGACCACTTTAAAGCGGATATCAAATAAATCCGACAGCGTCAGACCGCCTTTTTCGCTGGCAGCCTGGATCAGGTAATCCTTCGCCGAATTGATATCGCGCTCCGCACTGGTCACGCCCGGCGCCAATAAATCCAGCGTATCGCCTTGCTGATAAGCATCGGACGTGGTCAGGATGGTATCGATATGGCCAACCAGGACTTTGCGGTCGACAATTTCAATTTTAAAATCCTGCAGGTTGGAAATTTGGTGACGCCAGATGCCGCGGTTAAAGCTGTTCAGTTCGCGGTGCAGCCGGTCTAAGTCCGAACGTAAGCCTTTTAAGGTACTGGCGACTTCGGTTAACGCCACCCGGGCGCGGCGCTCTATGGCTTCGCGTTCTTTATCCAAATGGCGAAAGGCGCTGATCAGCTTCTGGTACTTGGCTTCTTCATCGGTTTCGGCTTCAAACTTGCTGATGCCGGCATTAAAAATAAACAGGTAGGTATTTTTAATGTTGATTTCCAGCAGTTTGAGTTCCTGACAGTGTTTGTTATAACTGCGCAGTTCGTCGGCTAAGTTGTCATATTCCAGATTGATTTCAATCGGATAGGGCGTGACGCGGCCACTGTAAAAATCGAGCTGGAAATCAATCCGGTCTTTTTTCTCGTGTTCGATGCGCTCCAACTGACGCTTCAGCTGGTCTTGTTTGTTGGTAATGAGGTTACGCCGGTCCGACAGGCTGCTGGCTTTTTGCTGCACTTGTGCCAGTTGCTCATGCACAATCTCTTCTTCCTGCGTCAGCTGTTCGGATAACAGCTGCTGCTCGTCAAGCAGCTGCGCCATTTCGCTGTAGCGGGCGAAACGTTTGAGATCTTCTTCCGCCTGCAGCATGTCCTGATACAACCGCTCTTTTTCCCGGCTTTTGCCGGCAAAATCAACAGCAACTTCTGCTTGTTGCTCTAAAGTTGCCAAGGTCAGCTGCAGCGCTTCGATTTGTTCTTTCAGCGCCACTTTGCCTTCACTGCCGGCCATATCTGGCGCGGTTAAATGGCTTAAATCGATAGTGATACCCGCCAGATGCAGTTTGCCGCCTTTAAAGGCGTCGGCAATTTGACCGAGTTGCTCAGCAAAAGCGTCATCGTCATGGATCACTACATCTCCGCCTGTGGCGGTCGACAATGATAATAAGTCCGGGTTTAACAGCTTGGTCAGCTGCTGCACTTCGCCTAACGACAAATCTTCGCGCAGTCGCGAGTACAGGTTGTACTCGAGGTTTTTCAGCTGCAGCTTCAGACTTTTTAACTGTTTCTGCGTCTGCGCCTGCTGATGCGCCAATGTCGCCGGATTTAAATTGGCGGCGCCTTGCAGGCTATGGCTCAGGCTTTCGTATTGGGCGCGGATATTGGCGAGGTTCGACTGCAATGTTGGCAGGTTAGTCAGGCCAAAACGCTGCGCCAGGGTATCATGTTCGTCAAACCAGCTTTTCAGGCCGAGCTGTTTGCTCGACAACTCTTTAATCTGGCCGACATATAGCCGTTGTTTATCTTCCAGCTGATGTTTTTCCTGCGCCAGTGCTTCGAGCTGGCCACCGAGTTCTTCCTGCTGTTCGTCCAGATAACTCTGGAACTCGATTAAGGCTTTATCCAGCTTTGGCGCATATGCGGCGAGGCGGCCTTTGAGCACAGCGCGGTTGTCAATCAGGTTTTCTAAGGCTTCAACCGCTTGTTGTTGATTTTCCAGCGCTTTGAGTTCACGCCGGTCACGATTGACCTTTTCAAAAGCGTTGTGCCAGACGGTGTAAAAATCGACTTTGGGGTCGCTCAAATGCCGGGCGAACACTGGCAATAACAGCCGTTTCACGTCCTGCGCCGTTAAGCGGTGCAGGTTCAGAATGCGGCGGAAAATGTCTTTGTAGACAGGCGCGTCGCTGACGTTGGTCAGTGGGATCATCCGCAGATTGATTTTGCTGTCGTACGGCGTGGCGCCGCCGGTCAGCATGGCGTTTAATTCCGACGGTTTTAATTCCAGTGGTTCAAAACCCAAATTGCGTAAATGATGGTCCAGCTTGTTGTAACGGATGATGCTGTTTTCACTGACGTAATGCGCAAGATCGAGCTTGCCGCGATAACAGAAATACTGGAACTGGTAACCGGCAATTTTACCGAGGCCGGCCACGCCAATCACTACCGGGCCTTCCGGCAGATTGGCTTCCAGCAGGATATAACTCTGGTCAGTGCCAAAGTAGAACTTCCGCGTTTCATCAAGATCATGGCCGTCCCATTCAGTCAGGCGTAAATCGTTGATGAGCGGAAACTGCAGCGCGTTAATCACCGAACTTTTACCAGTGTTATTCGGCGCACAAATCGACGCAGCGTCATCGAGCGGAATCACACACTTGGCGTAGCCGGCGGTATTGAGCAGCGCGAGTTTGGTTAAGCCATAAAGTTCAGACATCGGTATGGCCCTCATCTGCCTGTAAAGAATCGACCGCGACTAATGCATCGAGAAAACGATACAACGGTGGCAGCAGTTTAAAATTATCACCCTGGGTTTTGGCAAAACCGTAACGCAGCATGCGGTTGCCGACTTCACGTTTTAAGTCGGTGGCGGAATAAATCTCCAGCTGCTCAAACAAATGATATTGCTGCTGCAGGATGCTGGATAAAATCTCGTGATTGATTTCGGTTTCAAACAGCGCGCGCAGCGGGTCCTGGCCCTGATCGGCAAAAAACTCGACCAAGGCATAACTGGTCAGCGCAAACAGCCGGGAAATTTTACCCATATTGACCGTCGCGTCGTCGACATCAAAATAAAAGAAGCCACGGCTGTCGCGTTTAAGTTGGTTACCCAGCGCGCTGAATAACGCGCTGTAGGCCTCTTCATTGCCGTCCAGCTCAGTCCAGAGCGCAAAATCCTGTTCACTGATGTGGTAGCCGGTGGTCAGGCGTTTGGTAATGTCAGCCAGATTTGGCAGCTTTTCGAGATCGATTTGCATGGGTTATGTCCTGTCGGCCGGGCGGGTGACAAAAGGGTGCAGGCGCAGGCGGAAGCCATTGACTTCCATTTCGCTGACGTTGTCCTGATGTTCCAGTTTTAACGCCGGAGCGCGACTTAATTCCTGATACAAAAATAATAATTCGTCGACCGGCAGCTGCGGATAACTACGCGCCAGCCACTGCGATAAATCGGTATTGGTTTTTTGCGTGCGGGCCGATTTCAGCACATCCTGCAAGTCCGGTACGCGGATATTGGCGCCAGGCTGGCTGTCGACCGCGTCGGGCAGCTGATAGTTGTCGTCCTGATAATCCACCAGTTCGGCCATGTAGCTGGTAATTTGATTGGCACTGCCGAGGCTGAATTTCTGATGGTCCGAACTGAATTTCGGTACCAGCTGTTCCATGATGGGTTCAAACCCTTGTTTGCGTAGCGTCGCGAGTACCAGACTGGCGTTGCGCGAAATCAGCGTGTTTTTCCGCAGTTCTTCCCTCAGCGGCATCAGCACGTCGGTGCTGCGCGTCAGCGATTCGCGGCCAATCTGGTTCATGTCGAGCAAACGCGTGCGCAGCTGCACTAACGGTTCTTTGTCGCCGGACATAAACCCGGTGTCTTCAATAAACTGCACTAAATCCGACAGGCAATGTTCCAGTGTTTCGATGCTGGTCTGAAACGGGCCTTTGATATCAATCATCTGCAGCACCGGTTCGATATATTCGTCAAAGGCTTCCATCACCGCAGCATAACGGCGCGCCAGCGACATCTGGCTGTCATCGGCTTTGGCTTTGTCGACCAGATGCAAAATGGCGCTTTCGTTTTTGCGAAAGTGTTTGACGACTTCCCGTACCCGTTCGTCCATCAGCCGGACAAAACGGCGCATCTCATGCACATCTTTTTGCCGCACGGCGCCGTCAAGCCGGGCGCGTAAACGGTCTAACTCGTCAATGCGGCTTTGAATATCACCGACAGTACCGAGGTTGTGTTCCTGAGTCAGAAACTGAATAAACTCCAGCACCGAACGGTTCAGCTCGAGCTGGCTGGATTTGGCCTGCGGGATCAGAATTTCCTGCGCCAGCAGTTTTTGTGCTTCGCGAAACACCTGTTCGCTGGATAACTGCGGGAAATAACGGCTGAACAGCGCCTGCACGTCCTGAAAACTAAAGCTGTATAACTGGCTTCTGTTGGCCAGCGCTTCCAATACAGGCCAGTCGTCGTCCAGGCATTTCAGTATTTTTTTAGCTGATAACATGAGAGGATTTGCTTCATCCGGTGATTATTTGATTCATTGGAGTTATACGACCAATTTCCAGTAGAGCACGACGAACTGCGGTGCTAGAATGCCGCCCCGACAATATTTCATAATTTATTAATAATTGCGGGTGGTCATTTATGCTAACGGGTATTTTACTGGGCTTGGTTGCACTTGCCTTTGTGCTGATCGTTATAGAGGATATTATCCACGTAAACAAGGCAAAAACGACACTTTTTTTCGGTACTCTGTGCTGGATTTTACTGTTTATTTTTGCTGATGGCGATGCCTCCCGCGAGCATGTCCAGCATCAGTTGGAGCACAATTTGTTAGAAATCGCTACTTTGTGGCTGTTTTTAATGTCAACTATGACTTTTGTCGCTTATCTCAATAGCAAAGGCTTTATTGCGCAAATCGTGCAACGGGCACTGCCGGCACAGCTTTCTGAACGAAAACTGATGTTTATCGTCGCCACTTTTGCGTTTGTGTTTTCGTCTTTTGCTGACAACGTGACTGCCACGCTGGTGTCTATTGCGGTGATCTCCAGCGTCAAGCTGGAAGCGGCGAAGAAGATCCGTTACGGCACTTTAATTATTTTTGCCGTCAACAGTGGTGGTGTGTCGTTGATCACCGGTGACGTCACGACGTTGATGTTCTTCTTGGCAGATAAAGTAACGATCGCCAATCTGTTGTTATTGGTCGTGCCGGCGTTTTTCTCTGTGGCTGTACTGGCGCTGTTTTTATCGCGCGGTCTGAATCAGCAATTAGTGGTCGAAAAAAGCAAAAAGCCAATCGCTAAAACCGATATTACTGTCGCAGGTATTTTTGTGCTGACCATCACTGGGACTTTGCTGTTGAACGTGCTGTATGCAATTCCTCCGGTGTTAACCTTCTTGTTTGGCCTTGCGGTGATGTTCCTGGTCGCTCAGTTCCTGATGCGTAACAAAGCAGCGCAAAGTGTGATTAACTACGTGCGGGAAGTTGAATTTGAGACACTGCTGTTTTTCTTAGGCGTGTTGTTGTTGGTTGGCGTGTTAAAAGAAGTGAATTTCCTGCAGAATTTCACCGATTTGTATGCAATGTTGCCACCACTGCAAGCGAATTACCTGATGGGGTTGTCGTCAGCCTTAATCGACAACGTACCGCTGACGGCTGCACTGCTCAAAGCGGATCTGGTGATGACGCCGGGTGAGTGGTTACTGCTGACTTATGCGACCGGTGTAGGTGGCTCTTTGCTGATTATCGGTTCTGCTGCAGGCATCATTGCGATGAGTAAATTAAAAGAACTGACCTTTGGTACTTATCTGAAAATGGGGGGTTACCTGCTGTTCTGTTACACCTTAGGCTATGCCGGCGTGTATCTGTTCGGCCAATTTGCCCGCTGATCGATGCTGATGAAGAAAAAAACGGCGCTGCGGCGCCGTTTTTTATTCATCAGGCACAGTTTCGCCGCAGCGCAATCATCGGCGTTGATGAGAACTGCGATGGTTTTTTGCAAGTCCTGTCATTTTATTACAGACGTCTAAAAGGCTGTTGCCTTTTTGCGGCGGGCAAGGTAAGGTAGCGCCGTCAATCATTCTGATAGACCAGAAGAGGAGCGTTCACCAGGTAATTCAGTTCAGGTGGCTATACACCGCAGACTGAAGGAGGGGGATGAACGCCGAGGAAAACCTGTCATAGCAGCAGGTTTTTCGGTTGTCGGGGCTGAATCCCTGCGACTGTCACCTGAAATTTCGGTGGAGAGCTTCTGGCCTTTGTTGTGTCTGCAAGTAGACAACAACACCGCGCTGTGGCGTCCGGAAGTTGTTGGTTCTGATTGTTGTGCTGCAAATGCCATGCTCTTCTTATTTTGTCCATAAGGAGAGACACCTTGTCTAATCAATTTATCGTCGCCAAATTTGGCGGCACCTCAGTTGCTGATTTCACCGCGATGTCGCGTTGTGCCGATATTGTCCTCGCAGATCCGACCATTCGTCTGGTTGTGGTCAGCGCCAGTTCTGGTGTCACTAATCTGCTTGTTGCTATCACCAAAGAAAGCAGCGTTGAAGGCCGCTTCAGTCATTTCGCCGGCGTGGAGCGGATCACTTATGCCGTGCTGGAAAAATTGCAGCAACAGGCCGCAGTCGGTGCTGCTATTGAACAACTGCTGCTGGAACTGAAAACCTTGATCGGCCGGGCTGCCGAATTCAGCGATGGCGAGAAAGATCTGGTGCAATCCTTTGGTGAACGCTTGAGTTCGGTGCTGTTTGCGCAGGTGCTGGCGGAACGTGGCGCTGCAGTCAGCAGTTTTGATGTGCGTCAGGTGCTGCGCACCGATTCGCGTTTTGGCAAAGGTGAACCTCAGGTCGAGCAAATCGGCCTGCTGACCCGGCAATATCTGGCGCCGCTGTTAAATTCGCAAATCATCGTCACGCAGGGCTTTATCGGCGCTGATCATGCCAATCAAACCACCACATTAGGCCGCGGCGGCTCGGATTACAGCGCTGCCATTCTGGGCGAGGCCATCGGCGCCAAAGTGGTACAAATTTGGACTGATGTGGTCGGTATTTTCACCACAGACCCTCGTTTAACGCCTGATGCGCGTTGTATCCCGGAAATCAGCTTTGACGAAGCGGCCGAAATGGCGACTTTCGGCGCCAAAGTGCTGCACCCGGCCACGCTTATTCCGGCAATGCGGCAGAATATCCCGGTGTTTGTCGGTTCCAGCCGTGAACCAGAAGCCGGTGGCACCTGGATCTCCAAACAAGTGGATGCCAGGCCGTCTTACCGCGCTATTGCGCTTAGGAAAAATCAGACGCTGATCACAGTGAAAAGCCCGGCGATGTTACACGCCGCCGGCTTTTTAACCCGGGTGTTTGCGATTTTAAGCCAACATCAGATCTCGGTAGATTTAGTCACAACTTCTGAAATCAGCGTCGCACTGACGTTAGATGACGCGCCGGGCAGCGCTTTTGGCACTTCGATTGAACCGGCACTGGCGGCTTTGCGTGAATTTTCCGAAGTGACAGTCGAGCAGGGCCTGAGCCTCGTCGCTGTCATCGGTAATCACCTGCACAGCACCCGTGGCATTACCGGCTCGTTGTTTCAGGCGCTGGAGCAAATTAACATGCGGCTGATTTGCCACGGCGCCAGCCGGCATAATTTGTGTTTCCTGGTGCAGGATGGTGAAGCGCCTGGCGTGGTGAAAGAACTGCATCAGGCTTTGTTCTCGGCCGCTTAATCGTCAGACCAACAAGCCAGGGCAATGCCCTGGCTTATACCATCGGCTATAACGGCAGGTGTTGGCTTAAGAACTGCTCCATCGCGGCAAATGCCTCGGTCCGTTCCTGTTCAGTATCAAAAAAGTGTGTGCCGTCTTTTTGTTCCAGATAAATCACGGGTACAGCACGCCGTTTTAACGTGGCGTACAATTCTGCCGACTGCTTGTATGACACCCGGGTATCTTTGACGCCGTGGATTAACAGCATCGGTTTTTTTATCTCCGCGGCATGCGTGATAGGTGAAACCGCATCCAGAGCGGCACTGTTTTTTTCATAGTCGCCGACGGTGGTGCGCTGGACAGCTTTGACGGCATCATTGTAAGCGCCATCGGTCCGCAGCACGGCGGCCAGGTCGGAGATGCCGGAGATCGCAATAAAGCAGGCAAATTTACTGCTGTCGCGATAACTGCCGACCATCGTCGCATACCCGCCATAACTGAAACCAGCCATGCAGCTGCGACTGCTGTCGACATCAGGATTGGCCGAAACGGCCTGTAATGCGTCCATCAGGTCGTCCTGCATTTGTTTACCCCACTGCAGATAACCGGCGGCCTCAAATTTGTTGCCAAAGCCAGAAGAACCACGAAAATTAACCTGCAACACGGCGTAGCCCATCGACGTAAAAAACTGCACAAAAGGGTCAAAGTTTTTGTTGTCACGTGCATGCGGCCCGCCATGCGGAAACAAAATGACCGGCGCTGCTTTGGCCTTATTCAGCGGTGTGGTCAGATAACCACTGAGCTGCAGTCCGTCACGGCTTTTAAACGAAAAATTGTTCACCGACGGTAAGGCAACTTTTTCCAGATGCGGGTACTGACTGAACCAGAATGCCGCTTTTTTAGTGTTAAAATCCAACGTTAAAAAGCGACCGGGCTGGTTGTCTTTTACCGTGTAAATCACCACGCGCTGGCCATCGTCACTGTAACTGCTGATATAGGTGTGACGGTCGGGGAATAACTTTTTCACCTGCTCATTGTATTGCCGTCTTTTCTCGTCAATAAAACTCTGTTCAAAAAAGTCTTTGGTATAGCCATAACCAATCAGTTTGCCGGATTTGCGGTAGGTGACATCAATATCATGGCCTGGCACCTGATACAGTGGTTTGCCAATTTCGGCGGTTTTCAGGTCGACCTCGGCAAGGTAATTAAAATCACTTTGATAATCGGTATTCACTAACACAGAGCGACCGTCATCCGACAGACCCACAGGGAAAAAATCAATATCGCCAGCCAGATCGATAGTGCGCAGTGAACGCCAGTCGGCATCAGCGCTGGCTTTATATTCGATACTCAGTTTCTGTTGTTTCAGCACTGTCGAGAACAACACGTTGCCGGCGCGGTCTGTGGCGAAGCCGCCGCGATCGCCGGCACCACTTTCTACTTTACTGAACTTGCTGTTATAGACATTGACTTTAAACACACCATAACCCTGGTCGCGCTCATCGTAGGCGGTGACCAGTACATGGTCGTTATCATCTTCCAGGTCATTGAGTAAATAAGTGCTTTGCAGACCAGCGGCTTTGCTGTGTTCCGCCTTTTTGTAGATGGATTGGTTTTTGATCTCCAACAATTCAGAACCATCGGCATTGACAGCATACATCGTATGCAACCGGTAGAACCGGCCGGCGATAAACTCGGCCCGACTGGCATTAATCAACAATCGATTCGGATTTACCCAATCAACGGATTCTATCCGGTCCGACGCAAATTTCAGGCTGACAACAGCTTTTGTCTGGTGTTGGCCAAAAGGCGAAGTCATGACCACAGGCTTGCCATCCACCTGAAAGATGCCGACGACAAACTGTCCGTCTGGCGAAACCGAGACCTGACTGACCAGTGGCATTTTGCCAAAAAGTTGGGCTTTTTCCGAGGCGAGTGCAGTAGCTGGGGTTACAGCGAAGGTGAGCAGAAAATACAAAAAGCATTTTTTCATCGAGATCGTCCTTTAATCGGTGAAATATTCAATGTGCCGCTTGAGTGCAACCGATTGTGACAGACAAGTAAATGATAATAAATTGATATTTTTTTGATAATGACGTGTTTATTTTTGGGCGGGCTGCAAGATATGTGCTGGGGGCAGACGAATGAGGCAGCCTGACAGAGTCAGGCCGCCATACTTTTTACTCAGGCAAAAAGCTGTTTGATTTCGTTAAACGAAGCGACAAATTCCGGTGACCGATAAAATTCGTTGGAAGGGATCAGCCCTAACTCCACATACGGCGTTAATAACTCGCCGATCTCACCTGCTTTATGGTAACGGCCTTGTTTGATGGCTGCGATACGAATGAAATCGACATAAGACGGGTGCTTCGGCTGATAATCCGGATGATCCCAGTGCTCTGCCACTTCAATCAGCTCATCCGGAAAACCCCATGAACGCAGAATGGTTGAACCAATAGGGCCGGCAATGGACGCGGTAGCCTGTCTGACAAATTCTTCGTTGCCAAACACATCCAGTTGTTTTTCCGCTTCGGTCAGCACGGGCAGGGCACCGATATTGTGCACCAGACCTGCCAGCGTCATGGTATCGAAATTCACCGCGGTAAATTTATAGTTCGAGTTGTATTGCTGCATTGCGGCGAGTGCGAAAGCGGTTAATTCCAGCGTTTCAGCCCAGACATTGTCCATAAATTTCTTAATCATCGGGCTTTTTGATACAAACAGCTGTTCCATTGCCATGGCGGTGACGACGTTTTTAATATAACGCAGACCGATACGGGTGGTGGCCTGTTGTAACGTATTGACATGCACACCGCGGCCGACAAAGGCACTGTTGGCGATTTTCATGATCCGTGCAGACAGTGCCGGATCATGGGATATCATCTCGGCCATTTTGGCCAGATTTACGTTGGGATCTTCTGCCAGCTTGCGAATTTTTAACGCAATTTCCGGCAGGCTTGGCAATATCAATGTGTCGGTGCGGACTTTTTCAATCAGGATGGTCAGTAAGGCATTTTGAACTGTCATAAATAAGAACCTTGTAACGAATGTACATAGAAGATGTGGACGGCGATTAAAATGATTATTGTCTAACTCGCCACGCTTTCACAGTCGAAATCGGAAAAAAAGCCATAAATATTTTGGGGTTTGGCAGCGAAAATAACTGCCAGATCATCTGCTTAGTCTTTAGCTGCACCGAACGAAGTCACAGTGCCGCTTAAAAATTGTCGAGCATCGACCTTTGATACTGATTGGCGTCCAGCGTGAGCCCGCAGGCGCGGATTTTGTGCTCAAGCTGAATAAGTTCTAATTCCAATTCCTGTAAATTCAAAATGTTATCATCAAGTTGCCACAGCTGTTTCGACCCTTGCAGGTTGTACAGCATGATCGTCATCGCTGCCGGATCCTGCGCCTCCACGGCTTTTTTTAACACGGTCAGTTTACGATTGATCAGGTTAAGTTCCTGTTTCAGATCCCAGACGTAAGCCACTTCATAAAAATAGGCGGTGCTTTTTAACCGGTGCAGGCACCAGGCTGCAATGCCGCCGCCGATACTGACCCCGAGTAAATTCAGATAAAAATTCTGCCCTTGCGCGGCGCCAAACCAGTACACCAGCAACGCAGAAATACCCACGCCCAGCGCAGAAAACACCGCCACAGCAGCGACAATCACGACGTTGAGGTGACTTCGATAGGTATTCTTGTCAATATCGACCAGCTGCATCTGTCTGCGTTTCCTGTGTGACTAAAAACCTGCCCATTCGGTTAACTGTTCCTGCTGGTACAACTGTCGCCAGCTTGGTCGCGCCCGGACCAGATCGGCCAGTCGCTGCAATGCCGGCCAGGCCAGCGCCGTTTTTGGCATATTACGTGACCAGCGCATATACATGGTCAGCAATAAATCGGCGCTGCTGAATTGTTCGCCCAGCAGATAAGGGCCTTGTGCTCCCAGCTGATCGGCGATTTGTTGCCACAGCTGTTCGATATTTTGTTGAATTTGCAGGCGTAGCGCTGCCGGGTACTCGGTAAACCCCAAATCTTGCGGGTAAAACCACAGCCGCAGTTGCGGGGCCAGATTGTTCGTCAGAAAAGCCACTTGTTGCAGGAACTGCGCGCGGGAGGCATCGCCGACGGCCGGCGCCAGCTGCTGGTGTTGTTCTGTCAGGTATAACAGGATCGCGGCAGATTCATACACCACCACGTCACCATCGATCAGCACCGGTACCCGGCCTTGTGGGTTTAACTGTAAAAATTCGGCGTTTTTTTGCTGCTTTGCAGCAAAATCCACCAGCACCAGTTCAAATGGCTGTTGTAGCTCAATTAACAGCTGATGGATGACCATACTGGCAGTGCCAGGTGAATAAAACAGTTTATACACGGCCGATGCTTCCTCTGCGGCGAAGTACCCTATTCTTGCTTATGGCAATCTCAATGTAAAGCCGCTAGCAGAATTTTAAATGGCTGAATATAAGTGTATGAATATTAATAAAAATGGACTGAAATTAGATGGATTTCTCAATTTCGAACAATTTGTCACGAATTTTCCAGAATCGACCGTCTTTTTGTGCGATCACCACAGCCGGCGGCTGCAAGCGGTGTAACAGCGCTGTGAGTTGCCGTACCGTGTTGGCGGCAAAGAGCAGGTGACGATCGGCAATCAACGGCGGCAACACCACAGTGCACAGACGGCGGATGTGGCTGCGACTGTGAGCGCTGAAAAATTCCTGCAGTTGCTGTCCGTCGGCGTCGATGTATCTGAGGCGCAATCTGGCTTTGCCGGCGGCGTCAGTTTCGGTCTGTGCGTCCAGGCTGACCGGATAGAGGATCAAGGCATCTTTTAGTTTCAACGCATCCTGCAGTTTTTTATCGGGGTCGACCAGCACAAAACCGCAGCTGCGGCATTGCCGTGCGGCGATATCATGTTCGGTACCACATTCCGGACAAAAACGGGCTTTAAAACGAAAACCACAAGGCACAGGTTGTTGCTGCTCATCCAACCGCATGCCCTGACATTGCCGGCCATAGTGTTCCAGTACCAGCCCATCCAGATTTTGTTTGCCCCAGAACTGATTTGGATACTGACATAACGGGCAGGGCACTGTGACCTGTGCAGATTGGTTATCTGGCGGTGGCGGCCCCGGATCATTGCTGAATAAATCGTATAAATTGCCGGCGTAATCCAGCACCAGACAATCGGTTTTACCTGGTGACAGGCGCAGGCCACGGCCGACAATTTGCTGATACAAACTTAATGATTCGGTGGGGCGTAAAATGGCGATCAGGTCGACGTGTGGGGCGTCAAAGCCGGTCGTCAGGACTGCGACATTGACCAGATATTTCAGCTGTTGCTGTTTAAATTTTGCCAAAAGCGCCGCGCGTTCCGATGAAGGGGTTGCGGACAAAATCAGCGCGCTTTCATTGGCGGGCAACAGTGCCAGAATTTCGCGGGCATGGCTGCTGGTGGCGGCAAAAATCATCACACCAGCCCGGCTTTTCGCATACTGCTGCACTTGCGTGATGATTTGTGGCGTCACTCTTTTGTAGTGGTTAATCACCTGATTGAGTTCCGCTTCGCGAAAATGGCCGTTGCTGGCCGGGCGTAAACCACTGAAATCGTAGCTCAGCACCGCACAATCCAAGCGGTTTGGTGGTGTCAGATACTGGCGCTGCAGCAATACCCGGATCGACAGTTCAAAAATGCACCAGCGGAAAAAACAGTCGCTGTCACCGCGTACAGCGCCCTGATAGTGAAACTGATAGATAAAACCCTGACCGAGCCGGTATGGGGTGGCGGTCAGGCCCAGCACTTTCAGGCCGGGGTTTTGTTGCTGTAAGTGACTGATCACCAGACGATAACTGCTGTCTGGTGCCAGCGGCACCCGATGGCATTCGTCGATGATTAATAAACTGAACTGGGCACAAAAGTCGGCAAGATTGCGTGCAACCGATTGCACCGAGGCGAAAATCACCTGCTGTGTGGTTTGTTTCAGGCCCAGACCGGCCGCATAAATACCGCCATCCAGACCATAACTTTGATATTTTTGCTGGTTCTGGCTGACCAGCTCTTTAACATGCGTTAGCACCAGTACCCGGCCACGCGCCAGCCGGGCCAGTTCTGCGATCACCAGACTTTTACCGGCGCCGGTCGGCAGCACCAGTACGGCAGGATCGCTGACCCGGCGAAAGTACCGGATCACCGCATGAACCGCCTGTTGCTGATAATCCCGCAGCTCAAAAGCAGGCGGCTGTTGCCGCGAGGCCACGACTGCGCCGGCTGTTGAGGATGGAGCCATCAAAGGTCAGTTCAGGCCTTTATGGCTGAATGCAATGGCTTTGTCGGCAACAAAACCCGCTTTGATCCCGGTTTTGTCGTCCCCCCAGACACAACTGCGGGTGCCAATCATTTCTTCACAGCTGTTGGCATCGCCAATAATTGCTGTGACTTCCTGATAACTCATGCCAACTTTAAGCTGATTGTAATTTTCCATCGACAATTTGCTGCAGCCGGCCAACAGCAGTATTGCGGCTAACATCACGATTTTTTTCAAGGGCTGACTCCTTCGCCGGCTATCGGCGTCGCGGGTGGGGTGAAACGTCTGATCTGTAAGATCAGACCAAAACGGGGATGGTCCAGATAATGAATTTCGCCGAGCAACAACCGGACGTTGTCTTTGACATAAAAAGTCTGCAGCCTGTCGCCGCTGTTGCCCACGCCAGGAACCCGCTGACGCAGGTTAAATTCGGTATCGGCAAACAACATGCGTTCATTGTAAGGCTGGATCAGGCCGTCCAGCTGCCAGACCTGCTGCGGCAGGCCGACGACCTGTTTGCCAAAGCTGTCATGGCTGAGCTGTTGTTGTTGCTGCAGTTGCTGGTAAGTGTGTTCAACCGCGCTGTCGAGGTCGGCCTGACTGGTCAGGTCGGCAGCCGGGTTGCGCGCCAGTCCCTGATAATCGAACTGCGGGCTGAAGCGCTGGCCGGCAAAAAAACGCAGGCTCGTACTGCGGCGTTTAACGCCGAGTGGTTGCCGCCAGGCCGTATGCAATAACAGGGTATGACCGGCACGATGGCTGAGTTGCCAGGCCAGATCTTTCAGTAAAAAGGTTGATTCGTCGACCAGATAAGGGCTGTTCTGATGCGCAACTGGTGCCAAAAGTGGCGGGATCACTGGCAGCACGGCCGGGCCTGCGACCTGCACGTCGCTGTCATCGGGCAACAGTTGTGGTATCGCGATGCCTGAGGGGGCCGCTGGCGGACGTTGACAGGCCAGCGGCCACTGCAGCAATGGCTCAGGCGGGAAAGTGCTGCTGAACTGCTGCAGGCTCTGTTCGGCCAGCTGGACCTCGTCAAACCACGGCTGACTGGTTGCGTTGCCAATCTGTAAATCTGCCGGCAGCCGTTGCGCAGCGTCGTCTGGTGCCGGCGCGTATAAAGGCAGCGCACTGTACAGCGCCCGGATCTGTGGCTGATACAAAGGTTTCAGCAGGTCCAGGCTACGATGCAGCGCAATAGGCGTGACGCTGTCGTTGAATTTTTCCAGTGTGCTGCTCAGGCTGGTGCGTTCAAAGGCGATCAGCTCGATTTCAAACCAGGGGTCTTCTGTGCTTTGTGCCTGTACTGCACTGATACTTAACAGGCAACATGCTGAGATAATTCGCCGCAACATTAATGTGTTCATGGTCCACTTCATTGACTGTTGGCCTGAAAATCGGCCAGCATCGTTTTTAACAAGGCCAGCCGTTCAGTGCTGCCCGGGGTTTCAATATTAAAGCGCAGCTTCTGACCGCCTTCGAGTTTATAAATCCGCGACTGGGTCTGGATCAGCCGGATAATATAAGCCGGCGTAACTTTAGTGCGCTCGGCAAATTCAACCAGACCGCCTTTGGCGTTCATCTCAATGCGACGAATACCAAGGTGTTGCGCCACCTGCCGCGCTTGTGTCAGCGCGACCAGATGTTTAGCCGCATCCGGTAACAGGCCAAACCGGTCAATCAGTTCGACCTGAATTTCATCCAGTTCCTGCGCATCTTTACAACTGGCGAGGCGTTTGTAAAAGGATAACCGCAGGCTGACGTCCGGAATAAACTTATCGGGCAACAGCGCCGGAATTTTTAAATCCAGTTCGGTTTGCTGGCTCAGCATCATGTCGAGGCTCGGCTCACGACCTTCTTTTAATGCCTGTACGGCTTCTTCCAGCATTTCCATATAAAGCGTAAAACCGACTGATTCAATCTGGCCGCTTTGGTCATCGCCGAGCAGTTCGCCGGCACCACGGATCTCTAAATCGTGACTGGCGAGCGCAAAGCCGGCGCCCAAATCTTCCAGACTGGAAATGGCTTCGAGGCGTTTTTGCGCGTCCACTGTTAAACGTTTCGGTGGCGGTGTCAGCAAATAGGCATAGGCCTGATGGTGTGAACGGCCGACGCGGCCACGCAGCTGGTGCAGCTGAGCCAGACCAAAATTATCAGCACGATTGATAATGATGGTGTTGGCGGTTGGCACATCGATACCGGTTTCAATGATGGTGGAGCACAGCAGCAGGTTAAAGCGCTGATGGTAAAAATCGGCCATCACCCGCTCCAGGTCGCGCTCCGGCATCTGGCCGTGGGCGATACCAATGATGGCTTCCGGCACCAGAGTTTGTAAATCAGCGGCGGTTTTTTCGATACTGGCGACGTCATTGTGCAGGAAATACACCTGACCGCCGCGCAGAATTTCCCTAAGGACGGCTTCGCGCACCAGTCCGTTTTCATATTCCCGCACAAAGGTTTTGACCGCAAGCCGGCGCGCCGGTGGCGTGGCGATAATAGATAAATCCCGCATGCCTGATAACGACATATTCAGCGTGCGTGGAATAGGCGTGGCGGTTAAGGTCAGAATGTCGATATTGGCCCTGAGCGCTTTGATTTTCTCTTTTTGCCGCACACCAAAACGGTGTTCTTCGTCGACGATCAAAAGCCCGAGTTCACGGAATTTAATGTCATCCTGCAACAATTTATGCGTGCCAATCAGAATATCGACTTTGCCGGCTTCAGCGTCGGCCAGAATGGCTTTTTGCTCTTTGGCGCTGATAAACCGCGATAACACTTCCACCCGCACCGGCCAGTTGGCAAAACGGTCGCGGAAATTTTCAAAGTGTTGCTGTGCGAGTAGTGTGGTGGGTACCAGAATGGCGACCTGATGGCCATCGTCCACTGCCACAAAGGCTGCGCGCATCGCGACTTCAGTTTTACCAAAACCGACATCGCCGCACACCAGCCGGTCCATCGCGCGCGGAGCCTGCATGTCGCTCAGCACTGCATTAATCGCATCGAGCTGATCGGCGGTTTCTTCAAAAGGGAAACCGTCAGCAAAGCGCGAATAGGACTCGGCATCGACTTTAAAACCATAGCCTTTTTGGCTGGCACGCAACGCGTAGACATCAAGCAATTCGGCTGCGACATCACGAACTTTTTCCGCCGCTTTGCGCCGCGCTTTGTCCCAGGCGTCGTGGCCGAGTTTGTGCAGTGGCGCGTGTTCAGGTTCTGTGCCGGAATAACGGCTGAGCAGATGCAGCGCCGACACCGGCACATACAGCTTGCTGCCGCCGGCATATTCGATGGTGACAAATTCGGCGACAATGCCGGCTGCTTCTAATACCTGTAAGCCGAGATAACGTCCAACACCGTGTTGTAAATGCACAATCGGCTGGCCAATGGACAACTCGGCCAGACTACGGATAATGGTTTCGCTGGAGATTTGCTGACTGTGTTTGCGCCGCCGGCGCTGGCTGACTTTCTGGCCAAACAGCTCGTTTTCGCTGATGAGCGCGAGCGGCGCTGGTAAACGCAGCTCCACGCCTTGCTCCAGCGCGCCGACGGTGATGGCAACATCAATATCGCTGCCAAGCACTGCCTGCAAATCGGGCAGTTGGGTCAACCGGATGCCATTTTTATTCAGTAATTGCAGCAGGCTTTCGCGCCGGCCTTCGGATTCCACCAAAAATACCGCGCGGCCTTGCTGCTGCTTGATAGTGGCGAGATATTGCCTGAGCGCACCCAGCGGCTCAGCCAGCTGATGATTGACGGTTAAATCCGGCAACACTGCCGCTGGCGCATTGCTGCTGCCGGCTTTGACCGGCAACTCGGCACGCGACAGACGAATGCGGCTATAGGCTTTTTGCAGGCCAAACAGTTCATCTACACTGAAATACAGCTCTTTGGGTGGCAAAATCGGCCGCAGCAGGTCAATGGCACGGTCCTGATAGCGGTTTTGCACGTCCTGCCAAAAGCGCTGCGCACTGGCTTCTAAATCACCAAAGGCCAGAATGCGCGTGGCTGGAGGCAAATAAGAAAATAACGAGCCGGTACTCTCGGCAAACAGTGGCAAATAATATTCGATGCCGGCCGGCAGCGCGCCACTGCTGACCTGCTGATACAGCGATTCTTTTTCATTACGTTGCTGAAAACGTTCGCGATAGCGGCTGCGAAACCGTTCGATGGCGGTTTTATCCAGTGGAAACTCGTGCGCCGGTAACAGCTCGATTTGTTCCACCTGCGCCACAGTGCGCTGATTGTCCGGGTCAAAGGTGCGCAGACCGTCAATTTCATCATCAAAAAAATCAATGCGATAGGGCAAGGCGCTGCCCATTGGGTATAAATCGAGCAACGAGCCGCGTACCGAAAATTCGCCGTGTTGCATCACCTGTTCAACCGCGCGGTAACCGGCTTGTACCAATTGCGTGCGCAGGCTGGTTAAGTCCAGATGCTGGCCTTTTTGCAGCAATAAACTTTGTTGCTGTAAATGTTCCGGCGCCGTTAAACGCAGCATCAGCGTGCTGACTGGCACCAGCACCAGACCATGACTGACGGTTGGCAACTGATACAAAGTGCGCAGACGCTGCGAAATAATATCCTGATGCGGCGAAAACTGGTCGTACGGCAGCGTTTCCCAGTCCGGGAAGCTGTAGACCGCAACCGTCTGAGCTGAATCAGCGGCAGCAAAAAATACCGTCAGTTCCTGTTCGAGCCGAAGCGCCGTTGGTGTGTCCGGCACTATCAGCAGGTATAGGGCCGGCTGTTGTTGCACCAGTTCGCTGATGGCGAGCGGCAAGGCGGCACCGGTCAGATTGCCCCAGTGTAATAAATCGGTCGGTTGTTTAATGTGTGGCAGCGTCAACAAAGCCATCAGTGCAGGTTTCCGTGTCAATCTTCTAAACTGGCGCCAGCGGGCTGGCGGACATCAGGCATATAAAGAGCCATGCGCGCCCAAAAATGGCGCGCCGCAGCTGTTGCTATGCCGTCAGGCCGGGCCTTGCTGGCGCATTTCCGCTTTGCGTTTGAGCTGGCGCGACTGCTGATGCAGGCTGGCGCGCACAATCAGCTCGCGATCCTGTTCGCGGATACGGGTGTAAGTGGTGCGAATACGGAACTTGTCGCCGACAGGTTCAACCTCAATCACCCGCACCAGCGCAAAAACGGCGCCGTCGTTATGTTCCAGGAACATTTTCACTTCGAGCAGCTCGCCTTCGGCAAAAGCTGTGTCGTGAAAAAAGCACAGCGCAGAACCGCCATAACTGTGGCTGACATTGCGGCATTGCGGGTCATCCTGCTGCAATAAAATATACCGCATCATGCTGTCAATTTTACGCGCCTGAATACGCAGATAAATGGCCAACTCTTCCGCCAGCTCACCGAGCCGGTTTAATGACTTCAGCGCAGACTGCTCCAGCAAGACCTGTTCGCCAGCCATCAGAAAGGGTTCTGGGATCAGCCGTTCAAAACCATGTTCATCGGGCTCTTCGCCAGCGAAAGGTTTTACGTTGATGCGAATGTCGTGTTCAATAATGAAATAATCGTTGTATTGGTCTTTCAACAGGTTCAGTTGTGTGGAGTCCATGCTGCACCGCGCTTGTAAGCGCCCCCGTTTATCTCTATGATTCCGCTACTTTATCACTTTGCATGGCTGAAGTCCTGAGAAAAGGATGCAAGTTCCTGTTTCATTATTCATAGGGTTACGTTACAGCCAGAGCCGTAAAGGTAATGCCTTCCTGTCGTTTATCACCTTGTTTTCAGTGGCCGGGATTTTTCTCGGTGTGCTGGCATTGACTGTGGTCAGTTCGGTGATGAATGGCTTTGAAGGCGAGCTGAAGAAACGTATTTTGGGCGTGATCCCGCATTTAATTGTGCAAAGCGCCGACACCACAACGCCGCAGCGCTTGTCGCAGCAATTTCCGGCTATTGCGCAGGTGAGTCCGTTTTTACAAAGCGAAGCGCTGATCCAATCCAGCAAAGACTTAACCGGCGCCATGTTGCAGGGCGTCGACGTCAATGCCTTGCCGACGTTTTTGCAGCAATCGCTGCAGCAAGGTGACTGGCAGGAATTTGCGGCCAGCCGTTATCAGGTGGTACTCGGTAGTGCGCTCGCTGACAAACTGCGGGTGCGGCTTGGCCAGCAAATTCGGTTAATTTTGCCAAACGGCGGCAGCTATACGCCACTGGGCTGGATGCCGCGCCAGCGTAATTTTACCGTTGCCGGCATTTTTGATAGCGGCTCTGAAGTGGACAAAGTGGTGGTGCTGCTGCGTTTACAGGATTTGCAAAAGCTGACCGGCAACAAAGAAACCGCCTGGCGTATCAGCTTACATGACGCATTTTTAGCGCCGCAGTTACAAACAGAGCTGAGCAAGCTCGACGGTGTCGAAGCTGTCAGCGACTGGCGGCAAAGTCACGGCAAACTGTTTTCTGCAGTGGCGATGGAAAAAGCCATGATGTGGCTGATGTTATTACTGATTGTCGCGGTTGCTGCTTTTAATATTGTTTCAGCGCTGGTGATGATGGTGACCGAGAAACAACGTGAAGTGGCTATTTTAAAAACTCAGGGCATGACCAATCAACAGCTGTTTTATGTGTTTGCGGCGCAGGGCATGAGCCACGGCGTGACCGGCGCGCTGACTGGCGCTGTTGCCGGTGTGTTGTTAACGCTGAGCTTAAACGACTTACTGGCGCTGTTGGGGTTACAGCTGGTGCAGGGCATGGCGTTACCGGTCATTCTGCAGTGGACCGACGTACTGCTGATTATGCTGTCGGCGGTGCTGCTGACGGCATTGGCGGTGATTTACCCGGCCTGGCGTGCAGTTCAGGTTGAACCGGCCGCAGTGCTGCGTGACGAATAAGCGCTGCGCGATGAATAACAGACAGGCAAAAAAATCATGATGTTACGCTGTGAAAATCTCTGTAAAAGCTACCGCGATGGCGCCCACGTCACGCCGGTGCTGCATCAGATCAATTTGCAGGTGCCGGCCGGCCAGATGGTGGCGATTGTCGGCAGCTCTGGTTCAGGCAAAAGTACCTTGTTGCATATTCTCGGCACGCTGGATCAGGCCGACAGCGGCGAGCTGATGCTCGCCGGGCAAAAAATTTCTGCATTAAATCCGACACAAAAAGCGCAGCTGCGCAATCAGCAGCTGGGGTTTATCTATCAGTTCCACCATTTACTGATGGATTTTAGCGCCGAAGAAAACGTCGCGATGCCGCTGCTCATTCGCGGTGTAGCGCAAAGTGATGCGCTGCACAAAGCGCGGCAGATGTTAACCCGGGTGGGGCTTGGCCATCGCCTGACACACCGGCCGTCAGAACTCAGCGGTGGTGAGCGCCAGCGTGTCGCCATTGCCCGGGCTGTGGTGGGCGAGCCTTCGCTGATTCTGGCGGACGAGCCGACTGGCAATCTTGATCATCAGACGGCGGAGAGCATCTATCAGCTGATGCGCGAACTGAACCGCGATTTGGGCACCAGCTTTATTGTGGTGACACATGACCCGGATTTGGCGGCAAAACTTGACCGTCAGCTGTACATGCGCGACGGCAAATTAGGAGAGCTGCATGGCTAGCCTGTCCTGGCAGCTGGCGCAGCGTTATCGCCATACCCGTTCCAACAGCGCTTTTATCCGTTTTATTGCCGCGTCTTCCACCTGGGGCATAGGCCTTGGCGTGGCTATTTTAATCCTGGCGTTGTCGGTGATGAATGGCTTTGAACAGGCGCTGGAGCAAAAACTGCTCAATGTCATTCCGCATGTTGAGCTGCAGGCGGTGGATAAACCCATCGCCAACTGGCCGGCGAAATTACAACAACTGAGCAATCAGCCCGGTGTGGTGGCCGCCGCGCCTTATATCCGCACCGATGGTTTGTTACGTGCCCAGGGCAAAGTCAAAGCTATTGCCGTGCGCGGCATCGATTTGGCCTATGAAAGTGGCATCAGTCAGCTCGACCAGTTTGTCAAAAGCGGCGCCTTGAGTGAGCCCACCGCGCAGCAGGTGATTTTAGGCGAGGGCGTGGCCAAAGAGCTTGGCGTCAAAGTCGGTGAACAAGTGCAGCTGATGTTGCCGGAGCTGACTGAACAAGGTGATTTAGCCGGTCAGAAAAATGTTTTGCTGGATGTCATCGCCATCGTCGGCATCGGCGGACAGCTGGATTACCAACAAATCTGGGTACAGCTGGATGCGCTTGGTGGCTGGCTGAACATGCCCACGGGCACAGTGCAGGGCTACGCTTTTAAAATTGAGGATATTTTTCAGGCCGGCAATATGGCGCGCGAGCTTGGCAATCAGGCTACCGACTATGTTTATATGCTGGACTGGTTCCGCACCCAGGGCCATCTGTATCAGGATATCCAGATGGTGCGTAGTATTTTGTATCTGGTGCTGGCGCTGGTGATCAGTGTGGCTTGTTTTAACATCGTCGCGACGCTGGTGATGGCGGTGCGGGAAAAAGAAGCCGATATCGCTATTTTACTGACGATGGGTACAGCGCCTGCGGTGCTGGTGAAAGCCTTTGTCTGGCTCGGCTGGCTCAATGGCATCAAAGGTACGTTGTGGGGCGCGCTGACTGGCCTGTTACTGGCCTGGCAAATTGAGAACCTGTTTAGTCTGGTGTCAACGTTGCTTGGCCGCAGTCTGCTCGACCCGACCATCTATTTTATTGATACTTTGCCCTCACAAATCCACTGGCCAGATGTGCTGTTGACGGTGAGCGTCGCCTTAGTGCTGAGTCTGCTGGCGACTATTTATCCGGCGCGCCGCGCCGCCCGCGTTGAGCCGGCGCAAGTGCTGGGGCAGTATTAAACGCTAACGGCTTTGCCGAAGTTCGCGGGCTTTGGCGCGGCGCTGGCGCAAATGAAAGTGCCAAATCCGCGCCGACAGTGGCCAGCTCAGCAGCGCTGACAACAGGCCTAATACCACAGAGCCGGTCAGCAGCGGGACACCCACCTGATGCAACGACGCCGCCAGCCATTGCCAGCTGGCTTCAAACACAAAATCCTGCGCCGGCATTTGCAAGACCCCAACGCCTGCCTGATATCCCGCCACAATTAATAGCGGTAAAGTCAGCGGATTATTCAGCCAGACCAGGCCAAGCGCCAGTGGCAGATGCGCCTGAAAACGAATAGCGAGCGCAGCTGCCAGCAGCATCTGAATGGGTAATGGCAACCAGGCACAAAATAACCCAACCACGCAGGCACGCTGCAATGAACGGCGCCGTAAGCGCCATAACGCCGGCGCATTTAACTTAGGGCCAAATTTCTGTAACCAGGCTTGCTGACGCAGCGTCTGTGCGTCAGGCAGTTGCCAGAAGCGGCGGGAAACGGGTTTTGCTTTCATTGGCGGGATTAAACCGCGGGTTTGTGGCGTTCGGCTCTTTTACGCCAGGCCCGGCGTACCGCGATGATCCAACACCAGTCGATTAAAAACCAGGCGGCGGTCGAGACCATCGCGGCGAAGATCAGGCTGCCGACCAAAAAGGGTTTACCGACCGAATCAATACTGGCGATCAGCCATTCAAAAGTGGCGTGAAATTCGACATTCAGTGGCGGCATGCCTAATACCCAGGTCCCAATGTTGTAGCAAATGTAAAAAATTGGTGCCATGGTGAAAGGGTTGGTCAGCCAGCATAATGCGACGGCGATCGGGATATTACAGCGAAAAATGATGGCGAGCGCCGCGGCCAGCACAGTCTGGCCGGGCATTGGCATTAAAGCCGCGAATAATCCGGCGGCAAAAGCCCCGCGGGCGGAGCGGCGGTGCAGATGCCATAAATTGCCATCATGCAGGAATTTGCCAAAGATCTGCATCGATTTGTGATGTCGGATCAAATCTGGATCTGGCAGGTATTTTTTAATAAAGTTCTTAGCCATTACAACTCATTAACCAAATTGAAACATGGAACGTTTTAGCTTTGGTGTGCTGGCCGCGGCGATGTTGGCGTTGTGGCTGGAGCAATTACCGCCGGTCTTCCCGCTGGCCCTTATGCTTTGCGCCGCACTGTGGTGCTGGCGGCATACCGCATTTGTCTGCGGTGTACTTGCGTATCTGTTGAGTCTGTCGTTGCAATGGTCGTGGCAGCAACAAGCGGTACAACAGATTGTGGCCGAGCATAGCACAGAAGTTTGCGGACAAGTGGTCAGTCTGCCGCGTCAATTTGTCGAAAGTAGCCGTTTTATCTTGCAGCTCAGTGACAAGTGCGCAGAAAAAGTGCAAACCGCTGCCGGCCACCGGCTTGAAGTTCGTTGGTACGCTGCGCCCGGCGAGGTGCTGCCCACGCCCAAAGCGGGCCAGTACTGGCAGTTGGCGGTGCGGATAAAACCGGTACGGGGGCTGGCCAATCCCGGCAGTCCGTGGCGGGAGGCCAACGCGCTGGTTGACGGCATTCTGGCGGTGGCGACAGTGCAGTCCGTTGCCGGTGCCCGTTTGTTGGCCGGGCAGCCGTCGTTTCGCCAGCAGCTGGCCGATCAGTTTGCCCGGTGTTGCCGGAATTTTGCCGCCTATCCCTTGTGGCTGGCGCTGACTATCGGCGAACGGCCGTTTTCAGCCGAGCTGTGGCAAGGTGTCCAACATGCCGGTCTGGCCCATCTGTTGTCGATCTCCGGTATGCACATCGCTTTGTTGTTTGGTTTGTGTCTGTTACTGAAGCCGGCATTGGCCCTGTATGGCTTTGGCGAACCCTGGCGACGTCTGTGGCTGTGGAGCCTGGCACTTGCCGCTGCCTGGGCTTATGCCGCACTCGCGGGTTTTGCCATCCCCACAGTGCGGGCCGTGCTGACCTTATCTGTGGTGGTGTTGCTGCGTTTGTTGTCTCACCGTACGGCTTGGTGGCAATTCAGCTGGCTGGTCAGTGCCTGCCTGTTGCTGGTATGGCCGTTTTGGCTGTTGAGTTTCAGTTTTTGGTTATCGGCGGCGGCGCTTGCCGTGCTGGCGTTGCAGGAGTGGCAGTTGCCGCAACAGCCCGGCCTGCGCGCGCTGGTGCTGCGATTTGTGCGCTTCCAGTGTGGGTTCAGCTTGTTATTGCTGCCAATCGGCTTGCTGTTTTTTCAGGGGATCGCACCTTTTGCCCTGTGGCTGAATTTATTGGTGTTACCACTGATGACCCTGCTGGGTATTCCGTTGTTATTACTGCTGTTTGGCTGGCTTTGCAGCGGTTTTGCTGTTGCGCCCTGGTGCTGGCAACTGCTGGACAGACTGTACCAGCCACTGTTGCAGCTGCTGGACTGGGCCGCCGGTACTGATGGCTGGTGGAGCCTGCCGGCGTTGCCATGGCAGTGGTCAGCGCTGCTGTTGCCGGTGCTTTGTATGTTGTGGTGCTGTCGGGGGCGCTGGCAATTCGCGGCCGTGCTGATGCTGGCGCCGCTGTTGTGGCTGGCAACTGTCAGTTCTGCCACGGCGCCACGGTTGCAGCTGCATGTACTGGATGTTGGTCAGGGCAGTGCGGCTGTGTTACAGCATGGCGACGCAGCGGTGGTGATTGATCTGGGCCCGGCGTTTGGTCCGGTCAGTGCCACCCGTCAGGTGCTGCTGCCTTTTTTGCGTTATCAAGGTATTCGACAGCTTGATTATGTGGTTGTCAGCCACGATGACAGTGACCACAGCGGCGACTGGCCGGCGCTGCGACAGCTGTATCCGGCAGCGCAGCTGGTCAGCGACATCCGCCGGCTGGCGCCACGATTTCACTGTCTGGACGGACCTTTGCACTGGCGCGGCGTCCGGCTCCAGATGTTCCGGGTCGGGCCCTATCAGGCCGAACCGGCCAATGAAGATTCCTGTGCGGTGCTGATTGATACTGGCCGCTACCGGCTGTTATTACCCGGTGATTTGGGCCGGCGCGAGATGATGCTGGCGGCACAGCTGAAGACACCCATCGATGTATTAGTGCTGGGTCATCATGGCAGTCAAAGCGCCAGCAGTCTGGCTTTTTTGCAGGCGCTGCAACCGCGTCTGGCAATAGTCAGCAGTGGTTATCAGAACCAGTTTGGTCACCCGGCAGTGGCCACGCAGGCGCGGCTCAGACTGCTGCAAATTCCATTGCTGAATACTGCCACGGCCGGCGCTATCCGGCTGGATCTCGCTGCACAGCCGCTCAATTATCAGCGCTACCGGCCACGCTCTTTCGCGCCCTGGCTGGAAAATTCCGTCGCTGGTGCTGAAACTGTGCCGGCAAACGAGTAGAATGCCCAGGTTTTGTCTTTGACAGGAAAGCAATTTTGACAGTTCAGCAACAGGGCTCAGTGCCGACCTTCCGGCGGCTGATGCGCTACTCCAAACCGTATCGCGGCGGTTTTGTCTTCGCCATCCTTGGCATGATCGGTTACGCACTGATCGATGTGTATTTTATCAATGAGTTTGAAACCTTTATCGACCGCGGTATCACCGAAAAAGACCAGAACTATTTTTTCTGGGCGCCGATTGTGGTGGTATTGCTGTTCGCGCTGCGTGGTGTGTTTAACTTTATATCCAGTTATTGCCTGAGCTGGGCTGGCACCCATATTGTCAAAGACTTACGCCAGCAGCTGTTTCGCCACCTGATGCGCTTGCCGGTCAGCTTTCATGACAAACACTCCACCGGTGAACTTATCTCCAAAATCACCTATGACGCCGAGCAAATCAAGCAGGCCTCCAGTAAAGCGCTAGTGGTGCTTATCCACGAAGGTGCTTTTGTGCTGGGCTTGTTGGTGGTGATGTTCAGCAAAAGCTGGCAGTTATCCGCCATTTTCCTGCTAATTGCGCCATTAATTGCAGTGATTGTGTCACAAGTGTCGAAACGTTTTCGCCAAATCAGTAACCGGATGCAAGGGGCGATGGGGGATGTCACTTCCAGTGCCGAACAGATGCTGAACGGCCACAAAGTGATTTTGTCTTTTGGCGGTCAGGCCATTGAGGACCAGCGCTTCAGCGATATCAATAACCGCAACCGGCATTTAGACGTCAAACTGGAATCTACCCGCGCCATCAGCGTGTCGCTGATCCAGACCATTGCCTCCTGTGCACTGGCTTTTGTCATTTATCTGGCCAGTTTCCCGGACATGCTGGAAACGCTGACGCCGGGTAAATTTACCGCCATCCTGACTTCTATGATGTTGTTATTAAAACCGTTAAAGCAACTGACTACGGTGAACAGTGATTTTCAAAAAGGCATGGCCGCTGCCGCGGCGGTATTTAAAGTGCTGGATGAAACACCGGAACAGGACACCGGCACTGTGCAGTTAACACAGGTGGCGGGCAATATCGACGTCAAAGGTCTGAATTTCCGTTACCCAGGCCATGAAAAACAAGTACTGCTGGATATTAATTTCAGCGTCAAAGCCGGTCAGACCGTCGCTTTGGTCGGCCGCTCCGGCAGTGGCAAAACCACCATTTCCAGTTTGTTGCCACGGTTTTATGAAGTGGAAGACGGCGAGATTTTAATCGACGGCATCAATATTCGTGACTGCACTTTAGCCAGCTTGCGCCAACAAATCGCCGTCGTGTCGCAGCAAGTGGTGCTGTTTAACGACAGCATCGCCAACAATATCGCTTATGGTTTTGCCGGTGAATTAAGCCGCGCGCAGCTGGAAATGGTGGCGGAAAAAGCCCATGTAATGGAATTTGCCAGCCAGTTGCCGCAAGGGCTTGATACTGAAATTGGCGAAAATGGTGTGACCTTATCTGGCGGTCAGCGGCAGCGCATTGCCATTGCCCGCGCCTTGCTGCGTCAGGCGCCGCTGCTGGTGCTGGATGAAGCTACTTCGGCACTGGATACAGAGTCTGAGCGTAAAATCCAGGGCGCTTTAGATGAGCTGCTGAAAAACCGTACCAATATCGTCATTGCCCACCGGCTGTCGACCATTGAAAATGCCGATTTAATCCTGGTGATGGATCAGGGCCGCATTGTCGAACGCGGTACCCACCAAAGCCTGCTGGCACAAAACGGCTATTACGCCAGTTTGTATAAAATGCAGTTTGGGGACAGTGTTTGAACGCTTTAGAGCGCAGCTGGTATCAGAAATTTGGCTGGAGCTGGCTGTTATTGCCGCTGAGCGGATTGTTTGCGCTGCTCAGTATGGCGCGCCGGCTGGCGTTTCGGTTGGGCTTAAAAGCACAGCAGCGCTTACGCGTGCCGGTGGTGGTGGTTGGTAATATCAGTGTCGGCGGCACCGGTAAAACGCCGGTCACGCTGCGCTTGTGTGAGTTATTACAGGCGCACGGCTGGCGGCCCGGCATTATCAGCCGGGGGTATGGCGTGAAGTTGTTGGCGCCGCGGCTGGTAAAGCCTGACGACAGTCCAGCCGAGTGTGGTGACGAACCGGTGTTACTGGCACAGCGCTCTGGTTGTCCGGTAGTGATTTACCCGGATCGGGTGCAAGGCGGCGAGTTTTTACTGGCCACTACGGATTGCGACATCATCATCTGCGACGATGGCCTGCAGCATTATGCGCTGAAACGTGACCTCGAAATTGTGCTGATTGACGCCAGTCGTGGTCTTGGTAATGGGTTGTTGTTGCCGGCCGGGCCACTACGAGAAGGGCGCTGGCGCCTGGCACAGGCGGAGATCGTGTTAACAAATGGTGGGCTGAGCCAAGGGCTGCCGCAGCCAGTCCTGCCAAAAGACTGGCGTCTGGCGGGCACTGTGAACGGCAGTTTCTACCTGCAGCCGGGTGAGCCGGTACCATTAGTTCGTGGCGAAGCGACTTTAGACCGCGCGTTGCCGCTGCAGTTAGTCAGCGGCATTGGCAATCCAGGCCGCTTTGCCACTACTGTGCAAAACTTTGGCTTCCAGGTCGCAGGTACGGTGTGGTTTGCCGACCATCATCCGTTTACCGCAGCTGATCTGGCAACCATGCCAACGCCGCTGCTGATGACGGAAAAAGACGCGGTGAAGTGTCAGTCATTTGCCAAATCCGGCTGGTTTTATCTGCCGGTGCAGGCCGTGCTGCCGGCAGATGTGGAAAATTTTATTCTTGAGCGTCTGCGCAAGACGCATTAATCCGGCAGCGATAAGCTGCCATGGGGAGTTCTGATGGCATTTAATATTGCGTTGCTGGACATCATCGCCTGTCCTTTGTGTAAAGGCCGCCTGAAGCTGGATAAAGAACAGCAACGGCTGATTTGTACTTTTGACCGGCTGGCATATCCGGTGAAGCAGGATATTCCAGTGCTGCTGGCGACTGAATCAACCGAACTGAGTGCAGATGAGGCCGAACAATGGCGTTCGTAGTGGTGATCCCGGCGCGTTACGCCAGTAGCCGCTTGCCCGGTAAACCGCTGGCCGACATTGCCGGCAAAACCATGATTGAACGGGTCTGGGCGCAGGCCTGTTTAAGCGGCGCCAGTCGGGTGGTGATTGCCACCGACGATGCGCGGGTTGAAGCTGCTGCGACCGCCTTTGGCGCTGAAGTGGTGATGACCTCACCACAGCACAATTCCGGTACAGAGCGGCTGGCCGAAGTGGTGCAGCTGCTGGGCCTGACGCCACAGCAGGTGGTGGTGAATGTGCAGGGCGATGAACCCTTTATACCGCCGGCCATTATTGCCCAGGTTGCGCAGAATCTGGCAAATCAGCACAAAGCGCGGATGGCTACACTTGCGGTGCCGCTGGCGCATCAGGACGATGTGAATAACCCCAATGTAGTGAAAGTGGTCTGTGACAAAGACGGTTACGCGCTGTATTTCAGCCGCGCCACTGTGCCTTTTGACCGTGATGGCACTTTTACCGCAGAGTTCAGCCGCATCTATCGCCGCCACATTGGCATTTATGCCTATCGCGCGGGTTTTATTCAGGATTATGTGCGCTGGCCGGTGTCCGAACTGGAACAGATTGAGTGTTTAGAGCAGCTGCGGGTGCTGTGGCAAGGCGAAGCCATCCATGTCGATACGGCGCTCGAAGTCCCCGCACTTGGCGTGGATACGCCGGCTGATTTAGAAAAAGCCCGCGCTGTGGCGCTTGCGGCCGGCGTTTAAGCATGTCGATTCCGGTGACCCAAAGTTTTCATCTGGTGTATCGCCACGCCGATTTTGTGCTGGTCGAAAAAATGGCTGGTATAAGTTTTCATTCTGAAGACGGTCCGGGTCTGGTGGTCGCGGTAGAACACGCGCTTGGACAAAAACTTTATGCGGTGCACCGGCTGGATAAAGTCACATCCGGTTTGTTACTGCTCGCGACATCGCCTCAGGCCGCGGCGCGTTTTACTGCAATGTTTAGCGAACGTTTAATCGATAAATATTATCTGGCATTGTCGCTTGATAAACCCAAGCAAAAACAAGGTTGGGTGAAAGGCGATATGCAGCCAGCCCGTCGTGGCGCTTATAAACTTTGTACCAGCATGGCTGATCCGGCACTGACTTATTTCTTGTCTGCAGGTTTTGATGGCGCGAATACCGGCTTACCGCAAGGCGCCCGGGCGTTTTTGTTAAAGCCTTACAGTGGCAAAACCCATCAGCTGCGTGTTGCGCTGAAATCACAAGGTGCTGCTATTGCCGGCGATGCGCTGTATCAGGGGGCGCCGGCCGATCGGGTGTATTTACACGCTTATGCGCTGCGCTTTGACTGGCAAGGGCAAGCGTTTCAGTTTGTTTGCCCGCCGACGCAAGGGAGCTGGTTTGTGGCTGCAGCGCTGCAACAGAAGATCGCGGCCGACTGGGCAGAGCCCTGGACGCTTGCTTTTCCACAGCTAAAACAACAGTCGCAAAAACTGAAGCTAAATGAAAGGGATGCGTCTGTCGAAGCGCCTCCTGCGCAAGAGATTTATGATGTCTGATTATCAATTAAGATTTGCCGGTATTGGCCGGTTGTATGGTGCCGTCGCACTGGAAGCGTTTGCCAAAGCCCATGTCTGTGTCGTCGGTATTGGTGGTGTCGGCAGCTGGGTGGCTGAAGCGCTGGCGCGTTCTGGCATTGGCAGTTTGACATTGATTGATTTGGACGATGTCTGTATCAGCAATACCAACCGGCAAATTCATGCGTTAAAAAGCACCGTCGGACAAGACAAAGTTGCGGTGATGGCGGCGCGTATTCGCGATATTAATCCGGAATGCGTGGTGCATCAGGTAGAAGATTTCGTCGCAGCAGATAATTTATTCACTCTGATGCGGCCCGAGTTTAGCTATGTGGTTGATTGTATTGATTCGATCAAAGCGAAAACCAGCCTCATCGCCCATTGTAAACGCAATAAAATCCCGTTAGTGACTATTGGTGGCGCCGGTGGCCAGCTGGACCCAACCCAGGTGCAGCTGACCGATTTAAGTCAGACCATTAACGACCCGCTGCTGGCTAAAGTGCGCAATAATTTGCGCCGTGACTACAACTACAGCCGCACGCCAAAACGTAAATTTGGTATTGATGCGGTGTTCTCCACCGAGCAGCTGCGTTATCCCAAGCCCGATGGTAGTGTTTGTCAGGCGAAACAGGCCAGTGACGGCGCGATGCGCCTTGATTGTAGCGGCGGTTTTGGTGCTGTGACTGTGGTGACCGGGACTTTTGCGTTTGTTGCGGCCGGAAAGGTACTGAAAAAACTGGCTGAACGCGCCGAAAAAGCGCAGCAACAAGCCGACACGCAGCCAGCAGTCGGCTCATAACACCTGTTTGATTTGTCTGATGACAGCCGCCACGCCGTTGTTGCGTGACGGCGATAAGCCTTGGGCCAGCCCCAGTTGCTGGTATAGCGCTTCGACATCAAGACGCTGTAATTCCTCGTACTGAAGGCCATTCAGCTGGCTGAGCAGCACTGCGATGACGCCTTTAATGATGCGGGCCTCGCTGTCAAAGCCCCAATAATGCCGGCCGTCCTGTCGCTGATGACAAAGCCAGGCAGCGGATTCGCAACCGGCAACCAGTAATTCATCGCGTTTTAAGGTGTCCGGCAATGGCGGCAGTGCCTTACCCAGCTGCATCAGCAAGCGGTATTTTTGTTGCCAGTCGCGGCTTTGGCAGATGTCCGAGTAGACTAGGGTCTGAGTTTGAATAAATTCAATTTGTGGCTGCATCAGAATAACTCCACGGCTTGGCTGAGCGCTGCAAGCGCCAAATCGACCTCAGCCTCAGTGTTGTAAGGCGCCAGCGATAAACGCACCGCACCGGTTTGCCGGAGTGCAGCAAACAACGGCATTGCGCAATGCGTACCGGCGCGCACGGCGATTTTTTGCTGGTCGAGCAGGGTAGCAAGGTCGGCCGGATGCTCGCCTGGCAGCACCAGACTAACAATGCCGGCGTTGTCTTCAAGGCCCGATAACAGTTGCAGACCGGGGATTTGCTGGCAGCCCTGATATAAACGCCTGAGCAGCTGCTGTTTATGCTGTTGCAGCGCCGCTAAATCAAAACGTTGTAAAAAATCTACTGCCGCAGCAAGGCCCAAAGCGCCGGCAATGTTTGGCGTGCCGGCTTCTAAGCGATATGGCAGGTCATTCAGTTCTGTGCCGGCGAAACTGACTTTTTTAATCATTTCACCGCCATATAACAACGGACGAAGTAATTCGAGGGCGGCAGTTTTGCCGTATAAAGCGCCAATGCCGGTCGGGCCATAGAGTTTGTGGCCGGAAAACAGATAAAAATCACAGTCGATTAACGCGAGGTTGACCCGGCCTGTACTGACGCCCTGCGCGCCATCAACGACAGTCAGAGCGCCAGCGGTTTTTGCCGCGCTAACCATGGCTTCAATCGGCTGAATATGGCCGAGGCCATTACTGACGTGGCTAAGACTAACGACTTTGGGCTTGTTCTGCAGCAGCTGATGAAATGCCGCGAGGTCTAGCCGGTGTTCGCTATCCAGCGGCACCACATCAATAAACACGCCAAAACGTTCACAATGAAATTGCCATGGGACTATGTTGGCGTGATGTTCCAGCGCGCTTAATAAAATGCGATCACCCGGTTGCAGCACAGTGCCCATCAGGCCAAATGCCAGTTGGTTCAGGCCTGCGGTGGTACCGGAGGTCCAAATCAGCTGGCTGTCTGCAGCCGGCTGCAGGAATTGATGCACTTTTGTGCGCGCTTGTTCAAAAGCGCTGGTGGCTTGTTGCGCCAACCCGTGTGCAGCGCGGTGCACATTGCTGTTTTCTTGCTGATAAAACGCCAATTCGCGTGCAATCACCGCCTGCGGCTTGTGGGTGGTGGCGGCATTATCCAGATAAACCCAATCCGGATGAGCGGCAAAAAACGGGAATTCAGTGCGAAAATCAGCAGCAGTTAACATCGGAAGCACCATGCGGTTAAAAAAGTTGCAGGCTCAACACTGCAGGCGTGCGATTTTGCCGGTTTTTCAGCGCAGCGGCAACGTTGAACTGACAGTGTCCTCGCCACAAATTGCGTCCTGCATTTGCGGCGTACCGTCCATCCATGGACATCGCCACAAATTGCGTCCTGCATTTGCGGCATACCGTCCATCCATGGACATCGCCACAAATTGCGTCCTGCATTTGCGGCATACCGTCCATCCATGGACATAAAAAAAGCGCCTTCAGGCGCTTTTTTTACACGCAGTGCACTTAACTACGAGTTGATTTACTGACGTAATCACGCTTCGTGTAACCGGTATACAGCTGACGCGGACGACCGATTTTGTGACCTTTGTCGGACAGCATTTCGTCCCAGTGTGAGATCCAGCCGACTGTGCGTGACATGGCGAAAATCACCGTGAACATGCTGGTCGGAATGCCGATGGCTTTGAGGATAATACCTGAATAGAAATCGACGTTCGGGTACAGCTTCTTCTCGATGAAGTACGGATCTGACAGCGCGATACGCTCCAGTTCCATCGCAACATCCAACAATGGGTCTTTGATGTTCAGCTCTTTTAACACTTCATGGCAAGTGTCACGCATCACTTTGGCGCGTGGGTCAAAGTTTTTATAGACGCGATGGCCAAAGCCCATCAGGCGGAAAGAGTCATTTTTGTCTTTCGCGCGAGCGACAAATTCAGGAATACGTTCAACGGAACCAATTTCCTGCAGCATCACCAGACAAGCTTCGTTGGCGCCACCGTGTGCCGGGCCCCACAAGGATGCGATACCGGCCGCGATACAGGCATAAGGGTTGGCGCCTGAAGAACCAGCCAGACGGACTGTTGAAGTCGAAGCGTTTTGCTCGTGGTCCGCGTGCAGCATAAAAATGCGGTCCATCGCTTTGGCGACGATTGGGCTCACTTTGTATTCTTCGGCCGGCACTGAGAACATCATATGCAGGAAGTTTTCGGCGTAGCTCAGTTCGTTACGCGGGTAAACGAACGGCTGGCCGATGGTGTATTTGTAGGCCATAGCTGCGATGGTCGGCAGCTTGGCTATCAGACGGTGAGCAGAGCGTTTGCGCTGCTCCGGGTCATTCACATTCAGATCTGAGTGGTAGAACGACGACATCGCGCCAACCACGCCACACAGCATCGCCATCGGGTGCGCGTCGACACGGAACCCCTGGAAGAATGACGCCAGCTTCTCATGCACCATGGTGTGACGCGTGATGACATGACGGAAATGATTGTATTGCTCGGCTGAAGGCAGCTCGCCTTCCAGTAACAGGTAACAGGTTTCTAAGTAATCAGATTCAACGGCCAGCTGTTCAATCGGATAGCCGCGGTGCAGTAACACGCCGTTGTCGCCGTCGATATAAGTGATTTTTGATTCACAAGAGCCTGTCGACATAAAACCGGGGTCAAATGTGAAATAACCTTGTTGACCCAAAGCACGCACATCGATCACATCAGTACCCGCGGTGCCGGCGTAGATAGGCAACTCAAACGGCGCCAGACCTTCGATGTGCACGACAGCTTTTTTATCGGCCATTGGATTTCTCCTGTGTTGTTATTGGTTTAAATCTGCTGCGAATTCTTATTCTACCCGTAATCAGGGCACCAAAGTCAATTTTAATGCGATGGAGGTTAATAAGTATTCGACTCTAGTCGTATTGTGTTCGCAGTGCGAATCGTTAATGTAATCCCCGCAGAATTTCTTCAGTAAAAATAAACATAAATTGTAATCCGGGGTTGCGAAATATATACTGTCGCGGGTTCGAAATCAGTTCACCGATAGATAGATAAATAACAGGCTGAACCACTTTGCGCTGTGGCCTGTATATCCGTTGGGTGTTGACTGTTTATGCAGCAACGATAATGACAACAAAGCCCGCAAAGGGCATTCATGGGCAAGAAACTGTGAAAAAGCAAAGACCTGTAAATCTCGATCTAACCACTATATCCATGCCTCCTGCGGCGAAAGCCTCCATCCTGCATCGTGTCACCGGCGTTGCCATGTTCTTCGCTTTAGTGTTCGTGATCTGGGCCTGGGCTGTCTCTTTATCTTCACCTGAAGGTTTTGCCTCTGTGAAAGACGTGATGACTTCGTTCATCGCCAAATTCATTGCCTGGGGCACACTGACGGTGTTGTCGTACCATATCATTGGGGGCATTCGCCACCTGATCATGGATATGGGCCACTGGGAAGAATTAGAGTCTGGTAACGCCAGCGCCAAAGCGGCCATTGGCCTGTGGCTGGTTGTTGCAGTATTAGCTGGAGTCTGGTTATGGTTCTGAATCAAGCATCTTTAAAACGTGACGGTGTGCAGGATTATGTGTCGCTGCGCGCCACCGCAATTATTCTGACGTTATATACCCTGTTTATCCTCGGTTTCTTTCTGGTCACGCCAGAAGTCACCTATGACAATTGGAAAGCATTGTTTTCTAATCTGTTAGTCAAAGCCTTTACCTTATTGGCACTGGTCTGTATTGCAGTTCACACCAAAATTGGTCTTTGGCAGGTGCTGACTGACTATGTCAAATGTGCTCGTCTGCGTGCCATTCTGCAATTCTTCCTGTACACGCTGGCATTTGGTTATGTGGCTGTTGGCCTGTTTGTTCTGTGGGGTGCTTAATTGAATATTCCAGTTCGCGAATTTGATGCCGTCGTGATCGGCGCTGGTGGTGCCGGTATGCGCGCCGCCCTGCAAATCACCGAATCAGGCCTGACCTGTGCTTTATTATCCAAAGTATTCCCAACCCGTTCGCACACAGTGTCCGCTCAGGGTGGTATCACAGTGGCGCTGGGGAACTCACACCCGGACAACTGGGAATGGCATATGTTTGATACCGTTAAAGGTTCCGATTATATCGGTGACCAGGACGCCATTGAATATATGTGTAAAACCGGCCCTGAAGCCATTACAGAACTGGAAAACATGGGTTTACCATTCTCCCGTTTTGAGAATGGCCGGGTTTATCAGCGTCCATTTGGTGGTCAGTCGAAGAATTTCGGCGGCGAACAGGCCGCCCGTACTGCAGCTGCAGCGGACCGTACCGGTCACGCCTTATTGCACCTGCTGTATCAGCAAAACGTCAAAAACAAAACTCAGGTATTTTCTGAGTGGTATGCGCTGGATCTGGTGAAAAACCAGGACGGTGCAGTGGTAGGTTGTACTGCCATTGATATCGAAAGCGGTGAAGTGGTGTACTTCAAATCCCGCGCTGTGGTATTAGCCACTGGTGGTGCCGGTCGTATCTTCGCATCGACTACCAACGCACACATCAACACTGGTGACGGTGTTGGTATGGCGCTGCGTGCCGGTGTGCCGATGCAGGACATGGAAATGTGGCAGTTCCACCCAACCGGTATCGCCGGTGCCGGTGTACTGGTTACAGAAGGCTGTCGTGGTGAAGGCGGTTACCTGCTGAACAAAGACGGTGAACGTTTCATGGAACGTTATGCACCAAACGCTAAAGACTTAGCTGGCCGTGACGTCGTTGCCCGTTCAATGATGACGGAAATTCGTGAAGGCCGTGGCTGTGATGGTCCATGGGGCCCGCACATCAAGCTGAAACTGGACCACCTGGGTGAAGAAGTGCTGGAAAGCCGTTTACCAGGTATCTGTGAACTGTCGCGCACTTTCGCGCACGTTGACCCGGTGAAAGAGCCAATTCCGGTTATTCCAACCTGTCACTATATGATGGGTGGCGTACCGACCAACGTCCACGGTCAGGCGTTACGCCCAACCGCTGACGGTGGTGCTGAAGTGATCCCAGGCTTATTTGCCTGTGGTGAAATTGCCTGTGTGTCTGTACACGGCGCGAACCGCTTAGGCGGTAACTCATTGTTAGACTTAGTCGTATTCGGTCGCGCAACCGGCCTGCACCTGGGCGAAGCCCTGGCTGCGACTGCTGAGTATCGCCAGGCGTCTGATTCTGATCTGGAAGCATCGTTATCCCGTTTTAACCGGTGGGAAAGCTCGAAACCAGGCCAGGGTGAAGATCCGGTGCAAATCAAAAAAGACCTGCAGCAATGCATGCAGCTGAACTTCTCGGTATTCCGTGAAGGTGCGGCGATGGCTGAAGGCTTAGAACAGTTAAAAGTGATCCGTGAGCGGCTGAAGTATGCCCGTCTGGACGACAAGAGCGCTGAGTTCAACACCCAGCGTATCGAGTGTCTGGAACTGGACAACCTGATGGAAACCGCATTCTCAACTGCAGTTGCTGCTAACTACAGAACTGAGAGCCGTGGTGCACACGCTCGCTTTGACTTCCCGGACCGTGATGACGAAAACTGGTTATGCCACAGCGTCTACTCGCCGGACACTGAGTCTATGTTTAAGCGGAAAGTGAATATGGAAACTAAATTCCGTCCGGCTTTCCCTCCTAAAGCCCGTACTTACTAAGAGGGATACAGAATGAATAAGTTAGTATTCTCTATCTACCGCTACAACCCGGACGTCGATACCGCGCCACGGATGCAGGACTATGTTCTGGACAATCCGGAAGGCCGCGACATGATGGTGTTGGACGCGCTGTTGAAATTAAAAGAGCAAGACCCAACCTTATCTTTCCGTCGCAGCTGCCGCGAAGGTGTTTGTGGCTCAGACGGTCTGAACATGAATGGTAAAAACGGTCTGGCATGTATCACGCCGTTGTCGGCACTGGGCAATGGCAAAGGTGGCAAATTGGTGATCCGCCCACTGCCAGGTCTCCCAGTCGTGCGCGATCTGGTTGTTGATATGTCACAGTTCTACACCCAGTACGAAAAAGTCAAACCGTACCTGATTAACGACGATCTGCCGCCGGCTGGTGAATACCTGCAATCGCCAGAACAACGTGAAAAGCTGGACGGTTTGTACGAATGTATTTTGTGTGCCTGTTGCTCGACGTCATGCCCGTCGTTCTGGTGGAATCCGGACAAGTTCATCGGCCCGGCCGGTTTGTTGCACGCGTACCGTTTCCTGGCAGACAGCCGTGATACCGCGACTGAGCAACGTCTGAACGACCTGGACGATGCATTCAGCGTATTCCGCTGCCACGGTATCATGAACTGTGTCAACGTTTGTCCGAAAGGCCTGAACCCGACCAAAGCTATTGGTCAGATCAAGTCTATGCTGTTAAACCGGGCGCTGTAAGCGCCCGTCTGTTATCCGGCGCTTTGGCATATTTTTTCAGCAAATTGGCGGAAAAGCAGAAAATATACGAACAGCCCGCTTGCGGGCTGTTTCTGTGAGTATAAAATACAGCCCGCTTTGGCGACTGGCTGTGCCCAGGAAAAAATAGTCATAAAGCCTGTAACCTGATTATTTTTTTGCTACTTTTTCCAGGTGCTTCGAGATAAGGGAACGTAAATGCACGAAGGTGTAATGAAGGCGTGGTTAGAGTCTTCTCATCTTGGCGGTGGCAACATGGCCTACGTAGATGAGCTCTATGAATCCTACTTAGCTGAACCGACCAGTGTTGGTGACGAATGGCGTGAGTTTTTCGCGAAGTTGCCAAAAATCGACGGCGTCGATCTGGAATCCCGTCACTCTGATATCCGCCAGCAGTTCGCTGAGCTTGCCAAAAACAAACATCGCGAAGTCGTTGCCGTTCAGGGCAGTGGTGACAGCCGTCAGGTGAAAGTGCTGCAGCTGATTAACGCGTACCGTTTCCGCGGCCATCAACATGCGAAACTTGACCCGCTCGAACTGTGGAAAAGACCACGGGTTCGTGATCTCGAATTATCTTTCCATGACTTAAGTCAGGCAGATTTTGACACTGAGTTTAATGTCGGCTCTTTTGTGGCCGGCAGTGAGCAAATGAAACTTGGTGATTTAGTGCAGGCGCTGGAGACTACTTATTGTGGTTCTATCGGTGCTGAATATATGCACATTGTGTCGACCGATGAAAAACGCTGGATCCAGCAGCGCCTCGAAGGCGTGCGTTCGACACCGAATTATGACAAAGCCACCAAAGCGCAGATTTTAAAAGGCCTGGTCGCAGCCGATGGCCTTGAGCGTTATTTATCTGCCAAATTCCCAGGTGCCAAACGCTTTGGTCTGGAAGGCGGCGACGCTATGGTGCCAATGCTGAAGGCGATGATCCATCGTGCCGGTGAGCAAGGCGCTAAAGACTGCGTGATTGGTATGGCGCACCGCGGTCGTCTGAATACACTGGTGAACGTTTTAGGTAAAAACCCGAGCAAACTGTTTGATGAATTTGCCGGTAAATATGAAGTCGTTGGTGCCGGTGACGTGAAATACCATATGGGTTTCTCGTCAGACTTTGCTACTAAAGGCGGTGACGTTCACTTAGCGCTGGCGTTTAACCCATCGCATCTGGAAATCGTCAACCCGGTGGTGATGGGCTCAGTGCGCGCCCGTTTGGACCGTCGTGGTTGTACCGATGGCTCGCTGGCGCTGCCAATCACTATCCATGGTGACTCGGCTTTTGCCGGCCAGGGCGTCGTCGCTGAAACCTTTAATATCTCCCAGACCCGTGCCTTTAAAGTCGGCGGTTCTATCCGTCTGGTGATCAACAACCAGGTTGGCTTCACCACGTCGAACCCGGAAGACACCCGTTCTACCGAATACTGTACTGACATCGCGAAAATGGTGCAGGCGCCGATTTTCCACGTCAATGGCGATGACCCTGAAGCAGTCGTCTTTGTGGCACAGCTGGCAGTGGATTACCGCAACACCTTTAAACGGGACGTGGTGATTGACCTGGTGTGTTACCGTCGTAACGGTCACAACGAAGCGGACGAGCCGAATGCAACGCAGCCGCTGATGTACCAGAAAATCAAAAAGCACCCGACGCCACGTGAACTGTACGCCGACAAGCTGATCAAAGCCGGTCAGTTCAGCGCTGAAGAAGTTCAGGCGTTGATTGATGGTTACCGCAACGCGCTGGATAAAGGCGAATGTGTGGTTGAAGAGTGGCGCCAGATGGCCGAAGCTGCAGTCGACTGGACGCCATATATCGGCCACGACTGGAGCACGACTTATGATGCGTCAATGTCTGTCGCTGATTTGGTTGCGATGGGCGAACAAGCCATCAAAGTGCCGGCTGAACACACACTGCAACGTCAGGTTGGTAAGGTCTACGAAGACCGCGCGCTGATGCTCAAAGGCGAGAAGAAAATCGACTGGGGCTTTGCTGAAATTCTGGCGTACGCCTCTATTGTTGGCGGCGGCTCCCGCATTCGTATCGTTGGTCAGGATTCTGGCCGCGGTACTTTCTTCCACCGTCACGCGGTATTGCACAACCAAAACGACGCATCGACTTATACACCGCTGGAAAACATGGGCCCGAATCAAGGTCCATTCCAGGTGTATGACTCTGCTTTATCAGAAGAAGCGGTGCTGGCGTTTGAATATGGTTATGCCACCACAGAACCACGCGCCTTAGTGATTTGGGAAGGTCAGTTCGGCGACTTCGCCAACGGCGCTCAAGTCGTCATCGACCAGTTCTTAAGTTCAGGTGAGCAGAAGTGGGGCCGTCTCTGTGGTCTGACGCTGTTATTACCACATGGTTACGAAGGTCAGGGCCCGGAACACTCTTCAGCCCGTCTGGAGCGTTTTCTGCAACTGTGTGCTGACCACAACATGCAAGTGGTAGTACCCACCACGCCGGCGCAGGTTTATGCGATGATCCGCCGGCAAATGGTGCGTCCGATACGTCGTCCGCTGATTGTGATGTCGCCGAAATCTTTACTGCGTCATCCGCTGGCGACTTCAACGCTGGAAGAGCTGGCATCCGGTCAGTTCCAAAACGTCATCGGCGAAGTCGATGCGCTGAACCCGGCTGAAGTCAGCCGCGTGGTGTTCTGTAGCGGCAAGGTTTATTACGACCTGCTGGAAGAGCGCCGCAAACGCGATATTAAATCTATTGCCATCGTGCGTGTGGAGCAGCTGTATCCGTTCCCGCAGGACGAAATGGCCGCAGTTCTTGCCCAGTACCAACACGTGAAAGATTTTGTCTGGTGTCAGGAAGAACCACAAAATCAGGGCGCCTGGTATTGCAGTCAGCATAACTTCTGGGCCGCCATTCCGGCCGGTGCCAAGCTGACTTATGCCGGTCGTGAGGCGTCATCGTCCCCGGCAGTTGGCTACCTGTCAGTGCACAACAAGCAGCAACAGGCTTTGGTCAACGCTGCGTTAACACTGGCATAAAACATCCCCCGCAGCTTCGGTTGCGGGTTAATTTTTTCGGGTCAGTGCAGGTTTCTGCACTGACTTTGGTTTTCCAAGATAAGACAGACATAAACCAATCTGTAAAAAGGTGACAAAGTGGAAATTAAAGTCCCGGTACTTCCAGAATCAGTTGCAGATGCAACAATCGCCACCTGGCATGTAAAAACAGGTGAAGCCGTCAGCCGTGATCAGGTATTGGTCGATATCGAAACTGACAAAGTGGTGTTAGAAGTCGTGGCGCAAGCTGACGGCGTGATGGGCGAAATTGTGCATGCTGAAGGTGCAACTGTACTGGCTGAGCAAGTCATTGGTCACCTGAACGCCGGTGCGACTGCTGCCGCTGCTCCTGCAGCTGCCGCGACGCCAGCCGCCGCACCAGCTGTTGATGCCGGCGACGACGTGCTGACGCCGTCAGTGCGTCGCCTCATCGCAGAAAAAGGCTTAGATGCTGCCAAAATCCAGGGTTCTGGTAAAAATGGCCGCGTGACCAAAGAAGACGTGGAAAAATTCCTGTCAGGCGCACCAGCTGCTCCTGCCAAAGCCGCTGCGGCTCCGGTTGCTGCAGCACCAGTGGTTTCAGGTGACCGTTCACAGAAACGTGTACCAATGACGCGCCTGCGTAAAACCATCGCCAACCGCCTGCTGGAAGCGAAAAACTCTACCGCCATGCTGACCACGTTCAACGAAGTCAACATGAAACCAATCATGGACCTGCGTAAGCAATATGCTGACGTGTTTGAGAAGAAACACGGCATCCGTTTAGGTTTCATGTCGTTCTACGTCAAAGCAGTGACTGAAGCGCTGAAGCGTTTCCCTGAAGTCAATGCTGCTATCGACGGCGATGATATCGTCTATCACAACTACTTCGACGTCAGCATCGCGGTGTCTACACCTCGTGGTCTGGTGACGCCGGTGCTGCGTGATTGCGACAAGATGAACCTGGCTGAAATCGAAAAAGCGATTAAAGACTTAGCGCTGAAAGGCCGTGACGGCAAGCTGTCAATCGATGACCTGACCGGCGGTAACTTCACTATCACCAACGGTGGTGTGTTTGGTTCGCTGATGTCGACACCAATCATCAACCCACCACAATCAGCCATTCTGGGTATGCACAAAATCCAGGACCGCGTGATGGTCGTTGACGGCAAGATGGAAATCCTGCCAATGATGTACCTGGCGCTGTCTTATGACCACCGCATTATCGATGGTAAAGAATCTGTTGGCTTCCTGGTCACAGTGAAAGAATTGTTAGAAGATCCAACGCGTATTCTGTTGGACATTTAATAGATACCCAAAATCATTGGTGTTGTGGGTAGGCGGCAACTGAAAGAGTACCCAAAAACATAGCAGTCTATGTGACTGGGTCGAAAGAAGGCAGCCAACAACCCCACAGCGCCAAGGATGAAGGGGATGAAGAAACCGGAGGTAGCGGCTGTTTTGTCGCTACCTCCAAATCATCTGGGCAAGTCACGTACTTTGCTCAAAGGGTCAGGCCGGTTGTCCCGGTCACAAACTAAAGAAAAACGGAAATAAGCCATGAATTTGCACGAGTATCAGGCAAAACAGCTGTTTCGCGAATACGGTTTACCTGTATCTGAAGGCTATGCGGAAGAAACTCCACAAGCCGCCGCAGAAGCAGCGGATCGTATTGGTGGTAACAAGTGGGTAGTGAAAGCTCAGGTTCACGCTGGTGGTCGCGGTAAAGCGGGCGGTGTGAAATTAGTTACTTCTAAAGAAGAGATCCGTACCTTTGCCCAAAACTGGCTGGGCAAGAACCTGGTGACCTATCAGACTGACGAAAAAGGTCAGCCTGTCAGCAAGATCCTGGTTGAAACCTGTACAGATATCGAAAAAGAGCTGTATTTAGGTGCTGTTGTTGACCGTTCAAGCCGTCGTATCGTGTTCATGGCCTCTACTGAAGGCGGTGTGGACATCGAGAAAGTTGCGGAAGAAACACCAGAAAAAATCATCAAGATGGCGATTGACCCGCTGGTAGGCGCTCAGCCGTTCCAGGCGCGTGAAATCGGCTTCAAGCTGGGCTTAAACGCCACGCAAATCAAACAGTTCACCAACATCTACTTAGGCCTCGCCAAGATGTTTGTTGATCTGGACATCGCACTGATCGAAGTGAACCCGCTGGTTATCACCACTGCAGGCAACCTGCACTGTTTAGATGCCAAACTGGTTGCTGACAGCAATGCACTGTACCGCCAGCCAAAACTGCGCGCTTTCCATGACCCATCACAAGAAGACGAGCGTGAAGCCCGTGCTGCTCAGTGGGAACTGAACTATGTTGCTTTAGAAGGTAACATCGGTTGTATGGTCAACGGTGCCGGTTTAGCGATGGGTACTATGGACATCGTGAAATTAAGCGGTGGCCAGCCAGCAAACTTCCTGGACGTTGGCGGCGGTGCGACCAAAGAGCGCGTAACCGAAGCATTCAAAATCATCCTGTCTGACTCTGCTGTAAAAGCAGTATTCGTCAACATCTTCGGTGGTATCGTTCGTTGCGACATGATCGCAGAAGGTATCATCGGTGCAGTTGAAGAAGTTGGTGTAAGCGTACCAGTAGTAGTACGTTTAGAAGGTAACAACGCTGAATTAGGCGCAGAAAAACTGCAAAGTTCTGGCCTGAACATCATCGCTGCGACTTCATTGTCAGAAGCTGCTAAAGCTGTTGTGAAAGCCGCGGAGGGCAAATAATGTCTATTATCATCAACAAAGACACTAAGGTCATCTGCCAGGGTTTCACCGGTAGCCAAGGTACTTTCCACTCAACTCAGGCGCTGGAATACGGCACTAAAATGGTTGGTGGTGTAAGCCCAGGTAAAGGCGGTACGACCCACATTGGTTTACCAGTGTTCAACACAGTGAAAGAAGCTGTTGCTGCCACTGGCGCTACTGCCACTGTGATCTACGTTCCGGCTCCGTTCTGTAAAGACGCTATCATCGAAGCGGCTGATGCAGGTCTGGAACTGATCGTTTGTATCACTGAAGGTATCCCGACTATCGACATGCTGTTCGCCAAAGAATACGTTGATCGTAAAGGCGTTCGCATGATCGGCCCTAACTGCCCAGGCGTGATCACGCCAGGTGAATGCAAAATCGGTATCATGCCAGGCCATATCCACAAGCCAGGTAAAGTGGGTATCGTATCGCGTTCAGGTACACTGACTTATGAAGCTGTGAAACAAACCACAGACGAAGGTTTCGGTCAGTCTACTTGTGTTGGGATCGGTGGCGACCCAATCCCAGGTTCTAACTTCATCGACATCCTGAAATTATTCCAGGAAGATCCACAGACTGAAGCGATCATCATGATCGGTGAGATCGGTGGCACTGCTGAAGAAGAAGCGGCTGCTTATATCAAAGCTCACGTGACTAAACCTGTTGTGTCTTACATCGCCGGTGTAACTGCACCTGCTGGTAAGCGCATGGGCCACGCCGGCGCCATCATCTCTGGTGGTAAAGGTACAGCTGACGACAAGTTCCGCGCTCTGGAAGATGCAGGCGTGAAAACTGTGCGTTCACTGGCCGACATCGGCAAAGCACTGCGTGAACTGACTGGCTGGTAATAGCTGGTTCGTTTTGAAGTGTTGAAAAACCCGTCCTCGTGACGGGTTTTTTTATTTGACTATTGGGCAGGATACTTAACGCGACTGAGTAGCCAGCCACTGGTTGGGCAGCCGGCAACATAAGGCAAACCCCTGGTTGACCGGTAACGCCTTGATCTCACCCTGCAGAGCCACTGTCACCAGGTTATACACCAGATTAAGCCCAAGCCCGGTATGGCCGCTGCTGCGGCTGGTGGTGAAGAATGGCTCAAACACTTTGTCCGGTGACCCCTGCGAAAAGCCGACGCCGTCGTCCTGATAGAGCAGTTCAAAGTGAGTTTCACCTAAGCGGATACTGAGGTCGATACGGCCGTCGTCCCTGCTGCAAAAGGCATGCAGCAAGGCATTATTCAGTAGTTCAATCAGCAACAATTGAAAATGCTGCACGTCGGCATGCAGCATCAAATCGGTGTCGGCATACTTCAGCTGGATTTGTTGTTGCGCCAGTTTCGAACTGAGCAAAGTGCTGATATCGCCAATCAACAGCTGTAAATTAAATTCGGTTAACACCTCACTGCGACCGACCGCCAATTGCTTAAAGTTTTGCACCAATGCGGCACATCGTTCGACGTTCTTGGCGGCCAGAGCCGCAACTTCGCTACTCGTGGCCAGATATTGCTGTAAATCCTGCCGGGTCAGGCCTTGTTGCAGTTTGGCCTCAAACTCAGCGGTTTTCTCCTGTGCCAGACTCACCGCGGTGGTCAGAATACCGAGCGGTGTATTCAGTTCATGCGCGAGGCCCGCCACCATACCGGCAATGGCGGCCATCTTCTCTGAAGTTACCAGTTCCTGCTGGGTTTGTTGTAACTGCTGATAAGCGCTGGCAAGCCGGCCAGACAACAGCTCCGCCTGAGCGCGTTTTCGCTGTTGCAGGCGCATCAATGCCAGCAACAACAGGATCACGGTGCCGGTCGCCGCGGCAATCATCCAGCTGATGCGGGTCTGGTGCGCGCTTTTCAGCGCATTGACTTCAACTTTTTGCCGCAGATCGGACATATCCTGCTGATGCTGCAAACTGTCGATTTGGACGCGCAGAGCCAGGGCCTGATCCTGAGCCGCTTCATTGTGATAAACCTTATAAAATTGCAGATGCAGCTGTAGTGATTGCAGCGCCTCGGCAATGTGTCCGGCTTGTTGCTGTAACTGACTGCGTAGTAAATAGCCATCGGACAGCTGCTGGTTAAGGTGGTGTTTCTCAGCCAGTTTCAGTGAGTCAGCCAAATACTGGCTTGCAAGCACGGGGTGGGGCTGTGCTGAAATCTGCGCCAGCATCAGATAGACCACGCTCAGATAATACGGGTCATTGCGTTGCTGATACCCTGCCAGTGCTTGTTGAGCAAACGGCAAGGCCATTTCGGGTTGTTGCATCCCGAGGTAACAGCGGGCGAGGTTCATCTGCACATACCAGAGGTCAGCGGGCTGAAATGACGGATCAGCCAGCGCTGCCTGTAATATCGGCAAGGCCTCGGCATATAGTCCCATATCCAGATATAAGGTACTGAGATTATTCGCGATATTGACCTGCAGATAAGCGAATGGTTGCTGCGAATTCAGCGCTTTTGCCTGTAACAGTACCGTTAACGCGCTGTCGTATTGCCCGGTTTGCATCGCCTGCATCGCGGTGTAAATACGTGTGGTAATTTGCCGTTCCCGCTGATGAAATGTTGTGGCCTGTTGCAGAGCCTGTTTCAGCATCAGGCTGGCCTTCGCATGTTCACCACGCCGCATAGCGATATAACCACTCAGCTCCAATGCCCTGGTGGTCCGCGCCGGAGCAACGGCCTGCATCTCGTCACGCCAGGTTTGCAGTAACTGTTCGGCGTTGTTGTGCTCCGACAGAATAATCAGGTTATAGGCTTTGGTATTGATTAGTTGCTCACGCAGATCCAGTTCGGTCGGGCTGATCTGACGCAGCCACTGATCAATCAGGATATTGGCCTCGCGTGGCTGGCTTTTACTCTGGACCTGTATTTTTTCCAGCTCGGCTTGCCATGCCGGCGCGCCGGCGTGTAGTGAAAAAGGCAGGCTGATGAGGAAAGTCAATAACCAGGTGCTGCAACGATGCCGGGACATAACAGCGCTCATTGTGGTTACCCGCCAATACCATATCGCAGCAATCCGCTTGCTGCGCGGTGAGGTCCCAGATCCCAGCGAAGGTTTCTTGTTGTGAAACCATAGTGGATGTTTACCGGTCTGGCCTCGCTGCTGCGCACTTAACCTGTATTTTGGTTATTGGTCTCAGTCTGACTATATTTCAAAGGCATTCCCGCAGTTTAATCAGGGTCAGCTGTTTTCTTTGTCTAACCAAGAGTCTTCCAATGAAACATAAAGTCTTTTTGCTGTCAGCCCTGTTGCTGAGTATGCCGATGTTGCTGGTACAGGCCGCCGAGCCGGCGCCGGCCAGCCATAACCGTCAAATCGATGTCGATGCGGTGGTGGTCACCAAACACCAGGCTGAAGTGAATAATGTCAGCTTCCCCTATACCGCCGAAACCGGCACCCAGCCGGTGTGGGACGAAGAAGGTAATCCGACCGCGACTTTGTTTTATACCTATTACGAGCGCTCCGATGTCAAAGACAGGTCCAAGCGGCCTTTGTTGATTTCGTTTAACGGCGGTCCGGGTTCGGCATCGGTCTGGATGCAAATCGCTTACACCGGGCCACGCGCGCTGAATGTCGACAGCGAAGGCTACCCGTTGCAGCCGTACGGCACCAAAGACAATCCGTATTCAGTGCTCGACACGGCCGACATCGTGTTTGTAAACCCGGTCAATACAGCGTATTCGCGCGTGTTACCGGGCAAAGACGGCAAAATGCCATCGCGCGACGCTCAGCAAAAAATGTTTTTTGGCGTCAATGAAGATGTGAATTACCTGTCGTCCTGGATTGAGACTTTTGTCAGTCGCCATCAGCGCTGGCCGTCACCGAAGTTTTTAATTGGCGAAAGCTATGGCACGACACGGGTGTCGGGCTTGGCACTGGCGCTGCAAAATAAAGAGTGGATGTATTTAAACGGCGTGATTTTGGTGTCGCCAACCGAGCTTGGCATCAAACGCGAAGGCCCGGTCGATGTAGCGAACCGGCTACCGTATTACACCGCAACCGCCTGGTATCACAAGAAATTATCACCAGAACTGCAGCAACTGGACCTGATGGACGTGCTGGCGCAGTCTGAGCAATTTACCCTGAACAGCTACTTGCCGCATTTAGCCAAAGGTTCTTTTGTTGAAGCGGCTGACCGCCAGCAAATCGCTGAGCAAGTGGCGAAATTCTCCGGTTTATCGGTGCAGGCGGTACTGTCGAATAATCTGGATATTCCAACCGATTATTTCTGGAAAGAGTTACTGCGTGACCGCGGTCAGACTGTCGGCCGGCTGGACTCCCGTTATCTGGGGATTGATCGCAAAGAAGCCGGCGCAGAGCCGGATTACAATGCCGAACTGACTTCCTGGTTACACTCATTCACGCCGGCGATTAACCATTACCTGCGTACCAGCCTGAATTATAAAACCGACATCAAATACAATATGTTTGGCCCGGTGCATCCGTGGAACCGCGATGGCGACCAGACCGGTGAGAACCTGCGCCAGGCGATGGCACAAAACCCGTACCTGAACGTGATGATCCAGTCTGGTTATTATGATGGTGCCACCAACTATTTTGATGCCAAGTACAGCATGTGGCAGCTGGACCCCAGCGGCAAAATGAAATCGCGCTTAAGTTTTAAAGGTTATCGCAGCGGTCATATGATGTATCTGCGTTATGAGGATTTAAAACAGTCCAATGACGACCTGCGTGCTTTTATCAAAGCCGCGTTGCCAAAAGAAGGCGAGGCCGCTAAATACTGACATGCAGCCGCACAGCGCGAAGGCGGCCTTGTGCCGCCTTTGTGCTTTTTGTGACCAGAGCTTGCCGGCGTTGCAGCGGACGCTTAAGCCAACGCGCAATGATGCAGGCTGTTACACGGGCCGGTTTTTCTGAGTGTGGCTCGTGCAGAGGCCAAAGTGCTACTGGTCAGCGCTGGTGCCGGTGTTATAATGCGACGTTATGCAACATCTGTTTATTTCAGCATTCATTTCAACGATTATCGCAACAAGGACCTGATTTATATGGCGGACATCGAGACACGCCCCACGAATTTTATCCGGCAAATCATTGATGCCGACCTGGCATCCGGCAAGCACAGCACAGTGCAGACCCGTTTCCCGCCGGAGCCAAATGGTTATTTACATATTGGTCATGCCAAATCCATTTGCCTGAATTTCGGCATTGCTCAGGATTATCAGGGGGCCTGTAATCTACGTTTTGATGACACGAACCCGGAAAAAGAAAATATCGATTTCGTCAATTCAATCCAGCAGGATGTGCAGTGGCTGGGTTACCAGTGGGACGGCAATGTCCGTTATTCGTCCGACTATTTTGACGCTTTATATGGTTATGCCGTTGAATTGATTAACAAAGGTCTGGCGTATGTTTGTTTCTTAAATGCCGAAGAAATGCGTGAATATCGCGGCAGCCTGACCCAGCCTGGCAAACCAAGCCCAACGCGTGATACCAGTCCTGCAGAAAACCTGGCGTTGTTTGAGAAAATGCGCGCCGGTGGTTTTAAAGAAGGCGAGTGTTCGCTGCGCGCCAAAATCGACATGGCGTCGTCTTTTATCTGTATGCGCGACCCGGTGATTTATCGCGTCAAGTTTGCTCATCACCATCAAACCGGTGACAAATGGTGCATCTACCCGATGTACGATTTTACCCACTGTATTTCTGACGCGCTTGAAGGCATCACACATTCTTTGTGTACGCTGGAGTTTCAGGATAACCGCCGTTTGTACGACTGGATCCTCGATAACATCACTATTGCCTGCCACCCACAGCAAATTGAGTTCTCGCGGCTGAACCTGGAATATCAGGTGATGAGTAAGCGCAAATTGCACCAGCTGGTTGAAGGCGGCCATGTCTCAGGTTGGGATGACCCGCGGATGCCAACCATTGCTGGCCTGCGCCGTCGCGGTTACACACCGGCGTCATTGCGTGAGTTCGCCAAGCGCATCGGCATCACCAAACAAGACAACGTCATCGAGATGAGTGCGTTAGAAGCCTGTATCCGCGAAGATCTCGATGCTCACGCCCCGCGCGCTATGGCGGTGCTGGACCCGTTAAAAGTGACGATCAGTAACTTCAACGCTGACGTGGAATGGCTGGACGTGGCCAATCATCCAAAAGATGACAGCCTGGGCAGCCGCAAAGTGCCATTTGGCAAAGTGTTGTATATTGACCGGGCCGATTTCCGCGAAGAAGCCAACAAACATTACAAACGCATGGTGTCCGGCGGCGAAGTGCGGTTGCGTGGTGCTTATGTGATCCGTGCCGACGAAGTCATCAAAGACGCCGACGGTAACATCGTGGAGCTGATCTGCAGCTATGACCCTGAAACGCTGGGGAAAAATCCGGCCGATGGCCGCAAAGTCCGCGGTGTGATCCACTGGGTGGAAGCGTCACAGGCCAAAGCTGCGGAATTCCGTGTCTATGACCGGTTATTCAGCGTGGCCAACCCGGCGGCGGAAGATGACTTTATTCAGGTCATTCACCCGGCATCGCTGACGCTGAAGCAAGGCTTTGTTGAACCAAGTCTGGTCAACGCCAGGGCTGAGCAGGCCTATCAGTTTGAACGCGAAGGTTATTATTGTGCCGATAATCGCGATTCCAGCAGCGATCGTCTGGTATTTAACCGTACTGTTGGCTTACGTGACAGCTTTGCTGCTGAAGCGTAAATAACCATAACCAGCCTGCGGGCTGGTTTTTTGTCGGGGCGCGCCGGCAGGGCATGGAGGCAGCGAACTGTGTCACGGATGAAAACTTACCTGTCAGGTGTTTGCTGCTGGCTGTTCTGCACAGTGCCGGTTCTGGCCGCGACGGCCAGCGATCAGGTGCGTTATCCGCCGCCGCAGCACCTGCAGGACCGTCGCTCCGATTACGCCGTGGAATTACTGACCGAAGCACTGCGTCGCACCGCCCCGCAGCTCAAAGTCACGCCGGCCCGGCAGTTATTCTCGCGCAGCCGGGCGCTGGAAGAGCTGACGCCGGGGGGCGCTGTTGATGTAGTCTGGACGCTGACCACAGTAGAACGGGAACAAAAGTACCTGCCCGTGCGGATCCCGATTTATTTTGGTCTTGGCGGTTACCGGCTGTTGTTGATCCATCAGCAGCAACAGCCGCGTTTTGCCGCACTACGCACCGGTGTGCAGTGGCGGTCGCTGCAATTTGCACAGGTGCATGACTGGCTGGATACCCGGCTATTGCGCCAGCATGGCTGGCAGGTACAAGGCGTGTCGCACTATGCCAATTTGTTTCCGCTGTTGCAAAAACAGCGGGTTGATGCGGTGCCACGGGGCGTACTGGAGATCAGCGACGAAGCCGAGCAGTGGCAGGCGAAGGGGCTGGTGATCGAGAAGCACTGGTTGCTGAAATATCCGTCTGCCGAATACTTTTTTGTCAGCCAGCAAAACCCGCTGCTGGCTGCGGCACTGGAGCAGGGGCTTCGGCAAATGCAACAGGATGGCAGTTTACAACAGTTGTTTGACCGGCATTTTGCCAGCAAATTAAAGGCGCTGGGGCTTGATCGGCGTCGGGTGTTAACGATAAAAAATCCATATTTACCAACCCGTCCGGCAGTTGCGGCTACATCGGGTCAGTCGCAGCCGGACAATTAACTGCCCGCACCGCCAGTCTCCGGAGTCATGATGGACGTTTTTTTGGCCGTATTCTTTTTTGCCCTGTCGAGCACTATTACACCGGGCCCGAACAACATTATGATGATGTCGTCCGGCGTCAATTACGGCGTGCGCGCCAGCCTGGCCCATTTATGCGGCATTTGTCTGGGATTCCCGGCCATGGTGCTGCTGGTTGGTCTTGGTTTTGGCCTGGTATTTACGGCATTGCCCTGGTTGCACACATTGATCAAAGTGGCCGGTGTGCTTTATCTGTTATGGCTGGCCTGGAAAATCGCTTTTAGCACGGCCGGACATATTCAGACAGTGCAGGGTAAACCGTTAAACTTCTGGCAGGCTGCGGCATTTCAGTGGGTGAACGCCAAAGCCTGGGTCATGGCATCCGGTGCTATTGCAGCTTTTACCACGGTCGGTGGCGCCGTGTTATCTGAAGTCCTGCAAATTACCGCTGCATTTATGCTGGTCAGTTTTCCTTGTGTCGGCGCCTGGTTAAGTTTTGGCGCGCTGCTGCGTCAGGTTCTGAATCAGCCGCGTTACCGCAGCTGGTTTAACTACAGCATGGGGTTGTTATTGCTGGGGTCGGTGTTCCCTGTGTTGCAGGACCTCTACGTGCAGGCCAGCGGCTGATGAGCCTGCCTGGTCAGTCGACCTGGCGCGCCAGTTTCAGCAACTGCGAGCCAAGTTTCAGCCGATGGGCCTGGGTGCGCTGTAAATCCACCTGAAAGCTGATGCCATCCGGCGACGTCAGCAACTGGATCATGCCCAGTTGCCGGTAGGCTTCTGTATTATCTGTCACCACTAATAGTGGCCTGCCGGCCAAGTGTTGCTGCCAGTGTTGCAGCGCACTGCGTTCACTGATCCCCAACATCACCACATCACAGGTATCCAATGCCGCCGCCTGCTCAAGCGCCCGCGCGTCGGCGCTCAGCGGCAAAGTCTGCAGGGCCTGCAGCAGCTGCGGGTGGCCGACCACACAAAAACGCGCGTTCTGGCGGGGCGGCGGCGGCCATTGGGTATATTGAGCAAACCGGTACAAAAATGTGGCTTTGAGGCTGAATTCGTCTGCTGCCAGCGCCGGCCAGACCGCGCAGCACAACCACAGACCACCACAAACTCTGATGATCGTACTTACCATAACTGCCACCGCCAGCTGACACTGAGCACACGCCCGGGTTGTTGTGATGGCGGATTGCTCAGGATCGGCTGGTCCAGTACCGGTTGGTCCAGCAAATTATACACCTGTACCCCAAGCTGATGCTGCGCCAGTTGCCAGTACAGACCCGATTGCACGACCACATAGCCTGGCAGCGCTGTATCAGCGACCTGGCGACGGCTGACCGCGTTGAGGCCCAGACTGAACTGCGCATTGAGAGATGACAGCGGCTGCTGATACTGCAGTTTGACCAGCTGGGCGGGCGAATTTTGCAGCGTCTGACCAAACTGGTCCTGGCTGTGTTGCCAGGACCAGGCTGCACTGAGCTGCGCGCCATTGTTCAGCCGCCAGTCCAGATTCAGTTCAGTACCTTTGTTATGCACCTGCCGGGCATTAACAAAAATTGGCTGTGCGGCTGTCTGCGAAATCAGATTGTGAATATCAGCGTAAAACCAGGTCAGCCGGTAGCTGAACCGGCGCGACAGCTGCTGTTCATAAGTCAGTTCCGTCGAGCTGATATCTTCATCGGCCGGAGTGGGGGCATCAACGGCAAAATTCGTCGCAAACTCGTACAGATTGGCTGCGCGATAGGCGCTGCCGTGCAGCAGCTTCAGATGTTGACTGTCACTGAGCTGCCAGACCCAGCCAAGGCGTGGATTCAGCTGCGGCCGGCTGACTCTGGATTCGTCATAACGCAAGCCGAGCAACAGACTATGTGCTGGCAGAAATTGCCATTGGTCCTGGATAAACAAAGATTTGCGCTGATTGTGGCCGTAAATGCCCTGCACACGTTCGTCGGTCGAGAGCAGCGTCAGTTCAATCCGTTGCCGGTAGTCATCCTGAAATTCCAGGCCAAACAGCAGGTCGTGGGTTAATAGTCCCTGATACTGCAGCAACAGATCGGCACTGAACCAGCGTCCGAGCTGGTCGTTTGCCAGGATAGTATCGCCGGCTTCGGGATGATCAACGGGCATGTCACGGCGAAACCGGCTGCCGCTTTGATTCAGATGGCCGCTGAGGCGCAGATCCGGCGTCAGGTCCTGTTGGTGGGCCAGCGACAACAAAAAGTTGTCGTTGCGGTCGAGCAGGCTGGCAACTTTTTCACCGCTGGCATGCTGGTACAGCAAAGGCGATATGCGCTGCTGAGTGGCCCACAATGCCTGCACCTGCAAGCCCTGATGCCGGCCGCCCAGCCGCAACCGGCTCAGATGTTCGGAATTTTTTTGCAGAAACTCGGTATCCAGACCGTCCGGTGCGGCAAATTCCAGTGGGATCTCCGGTCTTTGCTGATGACTGGCACTGAACCACCATTCAGACCCCTGTTCCAGCCGGTGCGCGCTGTTAAAAAAGAAGCGCTGGCTGCTGTCACTTTGCAGCGTCATGTTCACGGCGCCGCCGCGCAGCTGTTGCGCGGTTTTCGTCAGGATATTCACCACACCAAAAAAAGCGTTATTGCCATAAACGGCTGCGCCGGGGCCGGCGGCGAATTCGACACGGTCGATATTTTCCACGTCCACCAGCGCATCATTGCCTAACAGGCCGGCGTCATAAATATTTTCATTGACGCGCACGCCGTCGAGTAAAAATAACAAGCGCGAATTAAAATCACCGGGCTGACCCAGGCCGCGGATCCCGACATACTTAAAGGCGCCATCAGTACTGATATAAATACCCGGCAGGCTTTGCAGCACATCGGCCAGTGTCTGCCACTGAAACAGCGCGATATCCGCCGCAGTGACAACATAAGTGACATTTACACTGTGGCTGCTGGACTGGGCGTAGCGGGCGGCCGTGCTGACTTCAATCTGGCTTGGCACATCGGTCAGCGGTGTGCTTAATAACTGTTCCAGACTGGGCGCCTGTTGCGCGGCCAGCGGCCAGCACAGCAGCCAGGCTGTCGCAGCGCAGCATGTGCGCATCTGAGTACGCATCTTAGTGACTTGCATCGCTAAACCTCCGCCAGGTGTTCTTGCCGGCACGTTTGGCCTGATACATCGCCTGATCTGCCTGTTGCAGCAATTCGGCACTGTCCTGGCTGTCCTGCGGACAAAACGCCAGTCCAACCGTTGCGCCGACCGGCATCAGGGCGTTTTTTACCCACATCGGTTCCTGGACCGACTGGATCAGCCGTTGCGCCAGTTGCTCCGCGGATCCGGGCTGAGCGACATTGATGAGCAGGACGGCAAATTCGTCACCGCCAAGGCGGAACACCGTATCGGTCTGACGCAGTTGTGACAGCATCCGCTTGGCGACGATCTGCAAGACTTCGTCACCGGCATCATGGCCCCAGCGATCATTAACGGTTTTGAAGTTATCCAGGTCAATAAACAACAGCGCCAGTGGCTGTTGCGTGGCGACGGCCAGCGCCACGGCGCGCGGATATTCAGTTTCAAAATACAGCCGGTTGGCGAGACCGGTCAGATGGTCATAATGGGCCAGTTGGTCGAGTTTTTGCCGCGCCTGCGTCTGTACTTGCAGCTGGCGGGTCAGATCCTGCTGCCAGACTTCGGTTCTTTTGAATAACTCATTGAGGCGCTCGGTCAGCCGGCCCACTTCATCACGCCGTCTGACGGCACCACGGATACTGTAATCCTGATGCTGGGCTGCATAGTCAGCCAGTTCTGCCAGTTCAACCACCGGCGCCAGTGCTTTGCGTTGCACCAGCCGTAACATCCGGCTGGCGATGAGCAGTGCGCCCAGCACTACGGCTAAAAACAGCGTCAGCAGCCCAAGCAGATCACGCTGCAGATCATCCAGACTTTCGGTCACTACCACGTATCCGACCAGTTCGCTTTTAAATATCACGGGCCGGCGAACCTGCAAACGCACGCCATCGAGCAACTGATAGCTGATGCCGGAGTCCCACAGGGGCAGAGGAGTGGCCGGTTCGCTGGCAAAAGGCTGCAGTGTTTTGTCGCAGACCAGCACCGAGAGCACGTCGCGACGTTGGGTGTAGGTGCGAAGCTCCGCAGTTGCCGCCTGTTGATCCTGAAATACCAGGCTTGCGGCCAGATTCAGCGCCAGCTGCTCAGTGTTCACTGCAGCTACTGCCAGGTGGCGTTCGCGGGCCGAATGCCAGGTCACTGCGGCCAGCAACAGCACGGTCAGCGCCATAGTGCCTGCCAGGATCAGCAGATTCAGACGGGTAAGGCGACTTACCAGAGATAAAGGCCGGCTTGGTAAAGAATGGGCAGGCACTACAGTCCTCGTGGCAAAAGACAACGCAATGTTGATTACTATAGATGCCATGTAGAAAACTGCAGTAGAATCAGCTCTGTTTCTTCGTTGTCGGATACTTGGTTATGCAGGAAATGCCAGAAAAACTCCGGCTGGAGCATGAAGCCGCCCGCTTATTTATGCGGCTGTATCAGCGTCGTTATGGCATTTCGATGCGGCATATCTGGCATAACCAGCCGGCCAAACCGGATGTGTCCTGTTATCTGGCGCAACAACGTCTGGATCTGGAGATTGCACATTTGTACGGCAGCGAGGCGGAAGCCATGCAGCTGCTGGGCCGCGAGTTAAGCCCACAAACCCGTGAGGCGCTGGCGCTGCTCAATACGCTGCCCGTTGAAACGCGGATGTTGGCTGCTTTAGACCGGCTGATCCGGCAAAAAGCCGGCAAAAGTTACGACAGTCAGCGTGTCTGGCTGGTGATCCGCAATACCCATCCGCACTGGCGGCCAGATCAGCTGGCGCAATATCGGCAGCAAATCACGCTGCCCGGCGCCCAGCCGTTTGAACAAATCTGGCTGGTGGCGGATTATCGCGGCGACTTTGGTATTACCGCAGTCTACCCGCCGGATCTGAGCTGATGTCCCGTTTCTGGCTGCGCTATCAGCAGGGGCTGCAACGATGCTGTGCCCTGGTGTCGCCGCAGTTTTTACAGCTGTGTTGCCTGCTATTGTCAGTCTGCACTGTGGTGTTGTTTTTCCTGCCGCAGCGCAGCGAATGGTTGTTGCTGCCGCTGTTGTTGTTATTATGGTGTTTGCTGCTGCGGCTGGCACAACAGGCGCTGCGCCGCCCGCCAGCGCCGCCGGCAACGGACCGGCTGCTGGCCCGGCTGGGTTACCAGCTGCGGCGTGCCTGGTATCAGGGGCTGCTGCTGGCATTTTTGCTGCTGTGTGGGCTCTGTCTGGCATTCAGCCTGAAGTTTGCCGGTGTTATACTGCGGGCAATATTGGCTTGACGCGACGCCCAACCGGCGCTGCCCCGGAGTATCCTTTTGTCTCATCCCCTGCTTTCCGCCAGTGAAGCGCCTGTCGCTGGCCTATCGCTGGTTCTGTTTTGTTCTGTCATTGATAACTTCGGTGATATTGGCATTTGCTGGCGGCTGTCCCGTCAGCTGGTGGCTGAGCATGGTTGTCAGGTGCGTTTGTTTGTTGACGATTTGTCCAGTTTTCGCCGGATCTGTCCACAGGTAGAACCGGCGCTGCAGCGCCAGCAGCTTGCCGGTGTTGAGATCCTGCACTGGCAAAACACAGTCCCGGCGCAGACACTGTTCAGCGCCGCTGAGCTGGCGGCTGTTCAGTTATGCATTGAAGGGCTGGCCTGTACCGTGCCGGCTGATTTTCTGAATGCTCTGGCACGGGCAAATCCGGCGGCATTGTGGCTGAATCTGGAGTATCTGACTGCGGAAGACTGGGCTGGCGGCTGCCACGGCCTGCCGTCGCCACAGGCTGGTATCGCGCTGAAGAAGTATTTCTTTTTTCCCGGCTTTACTGCCGCGGTCGGCGGGCTGATCCGGGAAGCCCATGTGTTAACGCAGGCGCAGCAGATCCGCCAGTGTCCGGATGCTGCAGCAAGAGCCTGGCGCCAGCTTGGCCTGACGGCGCCGGCGCCAGGCACCCGGGTCATGTCGTTGTTTGCGTATAGTCAGCAAAACATCGGCCGCTGGCTTGAACTGCTAAGCCGCGACGTACGGCCAAACTGGTTGCTGGTTGCCGAGGGCGCGCTGGCTGCGCAGCTGCGTCAGCAGTATCCGGCACTGGCGCAGACCGGCTGTATGCGCGAAGGGGCTTTGCAGCTGCAGATCCTGCCGTTTGTGCCCCAGCCTGATTACGATTTATTACTGGCGTTGTGTGAGCTGAATTTTGTCCGCGGAGAAGACTCGGTGATCCGGGCGCATTGGGCCGGCCGGCCGTTTATCTGGCAGATTTATCGCCAGACGGAACAGGCGCATCTGGACAAACTCAACGCATTTCTGAGCTTGATGCTCGCTGACGCACCGCCATCGCTGGCAGCATTGTGGCGCCAGGTACATCAAGCCTGGGAACAGGAGCTGGATTTTGCCGCATTCTGGCCGCAGTTAATTGATAATTATGAGGAAATACAAGATTTTACGCTGCGTTGGCAGGCAAAATTAACTGCTCAGCAAGATCTTGCCAGCAACCTCGTGCGTTTTGCACAAAACCGACTTATAATGTCGCGCAATTTTTCCTAACAAGAAGATATTTCAATTATGATGAAGACTGCTCAAGAAGTACGCGCCGGCCAGGTCATTATGGTCGACAACGAGCCGATGGTTGTTCAGAAAGCTGAATTCAACAAATCAGGCCGTAACTCCGCTGTTGTGAAAATGAAACTGAAAGGTCTGTTGTCAGGTCAGGGTACTGAAACCGTATACCGTGCTGATGATAAATTCGAACAGGTTCTGCTGGAAACTAAAGAAGTTACCTATTCATATTTCGCTGATCCAATGTATGTTTTCATGGATGCTGAATACAACCAGTACGAAATCGAAGCTGACAACATGACCGACGCCCTGAAATATCTGGTGCCGGAAATGGCTTGTTCTGTCGTATTCTACGGCGAGCGCGCGATCTCTGTTGACCTGCCGACCATCGTTATCCGCGAAGTGACTTACACTGAACCAGCTGCCCGTGGCGACACTTCAGGTAAAGTGATGAAGCTGGCAAAACTGGAAACCGGTTTTGAAATTCAGGTACCTGCTTTTGTTGAGATCGGTGACAAAATCGAAATCGATACCCGTACCGACGAGTACCGCAGCCGCGCCAAGTAATTTGGTTTGTGCTGAAAAAACCGCCTTCCGGCGGTTTTTTTATGTCTGCGGCCAGCCATCGGTGCTGGCCATCCGCCGGCACTCAGGGCTGATGTGGCCGCAGCAGTGCTTTAATGGTCAGGTCATTGCTGCGTTGGCGGATATGGCTCAGTAGCAGCAGGGCGCTGCCGTAAGCATCTTCCAGCGCATTGTGGGCCTGTATTTGTGGCAAACCATGGCGCTGTAAACAATGATTCAGACTCAGTTCGTTATTTTTTACCACTGCGCCCTGGCGTTGCAGCCGTTGCTGTTCCAGTGCCAGTGTGTCGACGAACTGCAGCGGCGCGCTTTTAGCGTAGTGGCGTTTAAACGCCTGTTGCAAAAACCGCCGCTCGATGCTGCTGTGATGACAGACCAGCACACGACCGGCCGCAGCCTGCAGAAATTCACCCAGCAATTCTTCCTCTGTGGTGCCACTGGCCAGATCAGCCTGATGCAGGCCGTGGATCACCGCACTCTGGCCAAGTGGCCGCGTTTCGTTGGCGGACGGCCGCACTGTGCTGTAAAAGCTGGTGGAAAGGTCCAGTTGCAGCTGATTGATACCGACCCAGCCGGCGCTCAGAATATGGTGCTGGCTGGCGTCAAGACCACTGGTTTCCAGATCCAGCACCAGAAAATTAGCCTGCCTGGCCAGCAGCTGTCCCGGCACCGGAGTGAGATTGCTAAACTGCGGCGAATGGTTCCTGCGCAGCAGTTGCCGGAACCAGCGGATGAACGCCATATTCAAAGCTCCCGGCAGTAGCGCTGTGCGATGATCTGTTGATGTTGACTGATCACGGCAAAGGCATCTTTGAGCTGATGACGTTGCAGCACGTTGAGCAATGCCGGGTCCTGCAAATTGGAAAACGAAGCATTTTGCTGTAACGCCTGATATTGCAGCTGCCAGCGCAGCTGATGCAACAGTTCAAAAGCGGCAGTTAAATCGCGGGCTTCACCAGCGGACAGCACTTGCTGTTGCACCAGCGCCGCCAGCCTGGCCGGCGTACTGACAGCACTGATGCCGTGCGCCAGGGCATGCACCCTCACCAGGTCATGAATGAGCGCAATGCCGCGTTTTTTTAAATCCAGACCGCGCCGTTTGGCACCATCCTGCTCGAGAATAAAGTGCTTAAAAAAGCCGAGCGGCGGTTGATGCGCCAAGGCGTTCTTTGCCAGTTGCCAGATAAATAACTGCTGATTGCTCAGGCGCAGAATATCGGACTGCAGTGCGTTAAATAACGCCTGACTGCCGGCTACCACCCGGGCATCAAAGTAGATGGTGCTGTCGAGCAGCGCCTGTGGCGTCGGCGTGTTAATCATGCCGGCAAAACGGGCCGACCAGCCGGCGAGGCTAAGCCGCAGTTTCTCATTGGTCGCCATCACGTTGCCAGGGCACAAGATTTGGCCTGAACTGGCGAGGCCATCACAGACAAAACGGGCCAGCGCACTGAAATAGCGGCCAATGTCACCGACCGGCTCTTTTTCCAGTAATAACGCATTGTCCTGATCGGCGCTGAGCAGCATGTCCTGGCGCGCCTGCGAGCCAAAACACAACCAGCTGAAGGCGCAGGGGGCCGGGCCTAAATGCTGCTGCGCCAGCTTCAGCCAGCTCTGTGCCAGCGCATCGTACAAGGTGGCTAAAATCTGGCTGATTTCGCCGGACGGCAGCTGTTGCTGACCGAGCTGCTGCGCCAAATCCATCAGCGGCGCCTGGCAGGCACTCAATCCCGCGCTGTCGTGCTGGCGGTGAATGTGGCTAATCAAAAACAGCGGATGTTCCTGCGTACTGCGCACCAGATCGCTGGTGGTCAGCACCCCGCAGACAGTGCCGTCTTGTTCCACCGGCAAGTGGTGAATATTGTGCTGGCTCATCAGCTGCAAAGCTTCAAAGGCAAAGGCATCGGCTGCGATACGGTAAGGATTACGGGTCATGATGCTGCCCACTGCGGTTTGGGCGGGCAAGCCGGCCGCCAGTACTTTGCTGCGCAGATCCCGATCCGTCACAATACCCGTCAGTTGTGCCGCGTCCATGACCAGCACAGAAGAAATGCGTTGCTGTGTCATTAACTGCGCCGCTTGCTGAATGGTGGCTGCACTGTGGATACTGACAATTTGCCGGGCACATAAAGCGCCGACCCGCTGATGATCGGTCGCGCTTTGCTGGTGCAGATGTAAAGCCCGGCCGAGTAAGCGCTGAAAGTACAAGGCAAAATTTTTAAACTGATGTTGGTACTGTTCGAACACCGCCTGTGGGATCAGGTAAACCAGACCGTCTTCCTGGCAATGCAGTTGCTCGGCCAGATCCTGCTGGGTCAGCAATTGACGATAACCCCAGCAGTCGCCACTCTGCAGTGGGTATAACTGCTGCTGTTGTTGCATCAGAAACAAGCCGGTTCTGACCAGCACTAACTGATGAGCAAACCGCAGTTGTTCGGATTGCACGGCATAATAGATTTTGATGTGCTGACTGAGGGCGGCAAGGTCGGTGGCGGGTAAATCGGCAAAAGGGGGAACCTGGGTTAAAAATTGCACTACTTGCTGAATTTGCATCACAAGCTCCTGAATGAAAAAGGTCAACGCCGAAGCGCTGACCTGTCTGTCGATATTGCCGAGGCTTCGTCCGCTTAGTGGGACGATGCCGCACCAGCGCCTTTCGGGAAGCGGATGGATTCGACAATATCCTGCACTTCAGCCGGCACTTCTTTGGTGAATTTGCTCACCGCAAAGGCCACGACAAAGTTCACCAGCATGCCGACGGTACCAATGCCTTCCGGAGAAATACCCAGGAACCAGTTGGCCGGCACGTTGGCGGCCATCGGCGTGATGAAGATGCCTTTGAAGTAAACAATGTAGCCGATGGTGAATACCATCCCGGCTAACATGCCCGCTACTGCGCCTTCTTTGTTCATTTTCTTATAGAAAATGCCGAGGATAATCGCCGGGAAGAAGCTGGCGGCGGCCAAACCAAAGGCGAAGGCGACCACTTCTGCGACAAAGCCGGGTGGGTTAATGCCAAGATAGCCTGCCACCAGAATGGCCACGGCAGCGGCGCCGCGGGCATAACGCAATTCCATTTTGTCGGAGATATTCGGCATCAGGTTTCGCTTCAGTAAGTCGTGCGAAATCGACGTCGAAATCACCAGCAACAACCCTGCGGCCGTCGACAATGCTGCCGCTACAGCGCCCGCAGCCACCAGTGCAATCACCCAGTTCGGTAATTGCGCAATTTCCGGATTCGCTAATACCATGATGTCGCGGTCAATAGTCATTTCATTGCGTGCATCGCCTGAATAGAACATCCGACCGTCACCGTTTTTGTCTTCATGTTTGATCAAACCGGTTTTTTCCCAGTTTTTCACCCACTGCGGAGCTTCGCTGACCAGCGTGCCCTGATGATCCGGACCATTTAAGGTATTGATCATGTTGTAGCGGGCAAAGGCGCCAATCGATGGAGCAGTGGTGTACAGGATCATGATGAAAATCAGTGCCCAGCCAGCCGAGATACGCGCATCTTTGACGCGTGGTACTGTAAAGAAACGTACAATCACGTGCGGCAGGCCAGCAGTACCCACCATCAATGCTGCCGTAATGGCAAACACATCCATCATCGATTTAGTGCCGTCGGTATAAAGCGCAAACCCAAGTTCTGTGGATAAACCATCGAGCTTGTCGAGCAGGTAGGTGTCAGTGCCTTCAATAGTACTGCCAAAACCCAGTTGTGGAATTGGATTGCCGGTGATCATCAGCGAGATAAAAATTGCAGGAACCAGATAGGCAAAAATTAACACACAATATTGTGCAACCTGGGTGTAAGTAATGCCTTTCATGCCGCCTAAAACCGCGTAGAAAAACACCACCGCCATGCCAACCACCACGCCGGTTTCGATATCCACTTCAAGGAAGCGGCTGAACACCACGCCAACACCACGCATTTGACCGGCGACATAAACAAAAGACACCAGAATCGCACAAACCACGGCTACAGTGCGGGCGGTTTGTGAGTAATAACGGTCGCCGATGAAATCCGGCACTGTGAACTTGCCAAATTTACGTAAGTAGGGCGCCAGGCATAACGCCAGCAGCACATAACCACCGGTCCAGCCCATCAGATATACCGAGCCGTCGTATCCCATAAACGAAATGAGGCCGGCCATCGAAATAAAAGAAGCCGCAGACATCCAGTCAGCAGCAGTTGCCATACCATTGGCCAGAGGGGATACGCCACCACCGGCGACGTAGAATTCGTGGGTAGAGCCAGCGCGGGCCCAGACTGCAATACCGATGTACAGCAGAAAGGTCGCGCCGACGATAATATAAGTGAGTGTCTGTAAATCCATGGCGCGCCCCTTACTCTTCTTGGACGTTGTATTTCTGGTCTAACTGATTCATCTTCACCACGTAGACGAAAATCAGCAGCACAAAAACGTAGATTGAACCTTGTTGGGCGAACCAGAAACCGAGCTTAAAGCCGAAAAACTGGACTGCGTTCAGTGCGTCGACAAATAAAATGCCGGCACCAAATGACACTGCGAACCAAATGGCCAGCAGTTTCAGCATCAGACTGACATTTTCGCGCCAGTAGGCGCTGGCTTGTTCAGAGCTTTGAAACGCCATAACGTCTCTCCTCGTTGTGTTTTGTTTATTGTTATAACCTGTTGTGAGCTGGCAACTGCCGCTGATTACACAATAGCCGGTGCTGGCAAAACGCCTAGCCCGACTTTAGTCGAAGTGGTTGAACCGCTTCGGTTTTTGCCGGTTCAGAGCATTGACAGTCCGGCCGATTTATCAAAGACTGCATAGCGGCATGAACCGTATCGTTGCCAGTTCGTTTCTGCTAACAATATGAAAAATAAAGAGGAAATTTGAGTGGCTACAGGCTGGATCATTGTGCTGGCAATTGCCTATATTGGCGGCTTGTTTGCCATCGCCAATTGGGCGGACCGACCGCGGCATGAACCTCTGCTACAAAAGTATGGGGGCGCTATCTATAGTCTGGCGCTGGCGGTGTATTGTACTTCCTGGACTTATTATGGTGCGGTTGGTTCCGCCGTCAGTTCCGGCTGGGACTATTTACCGATTTATTTAGGCCCGGTGTTGTTGTATCTGTTTGGTCACCGGGTACTGCGCAAGCTGCTGTTTGTCGCCAAAAAACACAATGTCACATCGCTGACTGACTTTATCAGTGCCCGCTATGGCAAACGTCAGGCGATTGCCGCGCTGACTGCCTTGTTATGTCTGGTGGTGGTGGTGCCATATATTGCGTTGCAGCTCAAAGCGGTGACCAGTTCTTACCAGGTGCTGGTGGGGCAGCCTGCCGGCCAGGCAGGGCAGGTGTGGCAGGACTCGGCATTGTGGAGTGCGGCGGCGATGGCGTTATTTGCCATTTTGTTTGGTACGCGCAAACTGCATCTGACTGAGCAAAATCGGGGCGTGATGGCTGCGATTGCCTTTGAGTCGGTGGTCAAACTGCTGGCGTTATTACTGTTAGCCGCCGCCGCCTTGTATTTTTTGGTGCCGACACCGTCGACGTTGTGGCACGACTTCTGGGTGCATAATCAGACGCAGCAAACGCCAGGCGATTTCAGTGCTCTGAGTTTTGCCACCAAAACACTGCTGGCGCTTTGTGCGGTATTTTTATTGCCGCGCCAGTTCCATGTCACTTTTGTGGAAAATACGTCACCGGCCCATCTGCATCAGGCCCGGCGCTGGTTTGTCGCTTATTTATTACTGGTGACGCTGGTGGTATTGCCAGTGGCAATGGCCGGATTGCATTTGTTTCCCGGACTGCAGGCGCAGGCCGATAGTTTTGTGCTGTTAATCCCGGCCAGCCAGGGCTGGGATATGCTCAGTGCGCTGGTATTTATCGGTGGTTTTTCGGCAGCAACCTCAATGATTGTCATCGCCACCCTGGCGCTTGGCACCATGATCAGTAACGACGTGGTGATGCCGGCTATTTTACGGCGGCAGCATGCTCATCGGCGTCAGGGCGATTACAGCACGCTGATTTTGCGGGTCAGACGTCTGATGATCCTGGTGGTGATGGCGTTGTCGTGGGGCTATTACCGCTGGTTTGCCCGCAACTATGAACTGGCGGAAACCGGCTTGCTGGCCTTTGCGCTGATCATCCAGCTGGCGCCAGCTGTGCTCGGCGGGCTGTACTGGAAACGTGGCCATGCCTGGGGCGTGTACGCTGGTGTTTCGGTGGGGTTTGTGTTGTGGTTTTATTGCCTGATGTTGCCACAACTGGTCAGTGTTGGTGTGCTGGCGCCGACGGTACTGCAGCATGGCGCTTTGGGGCTGGACTGGCTCAGACCCACGGCGTTATTCGGCCTGACGCTGGACCCGCTCAGTCATGGTGTGTTCTGGTCGCTCGGACTGAACAGCCTGGCGTATGTGCTGATGTCGTTGCTGCACCGCGCCGACTTAAATGACCGCTTGCAGGCGGTGGCATTTGTCAAACCGAACCTGCCGTTGCCGGATGATGGCAAATCGCTGAAACGGACCCAGGTTCGGTCGGCAGATATGCTGATTTTGCTGGAGCGGTTTGTCGGGCATAACCGGGTGCGCGAAGCGCTGGATGAATTTGAACAGCGCCACGGCTATCGCCCGTCGGCCGACGACATGCTGCAGCCACAGTTATTGCGCCATATCGAACGCGAACTGGCCGGTGTCATTGGTTCGTCCAGTGCGGCGGCCATGGTGAATGCGGTGCTCGAAGGCCGGTCTTTTGCCTTTGAAGATGTCGTGACGCTGTTTGATGACACCCGTGAGGCCATTCAGTTTTCCCGCAAGATCCTGTTTTCCACCCTGGAAAACCTCAGTCAGGGCGTCAGTGTGGTCGACCGGGATTTACAGCTGGTGGCCTGGAACAAAAAGTATCTGGAAATGTTCGACTATCCGGCCGGGATGATTCGGGTCGGTCGTGCGGTCGCCGACATTGTCCGGTTTAATGCCGAACGGGGTTTATGTGGCGAAGGGCCTGCCGATGAGCATGTCGCCAAACGGATCAGTCACTTGCAAAACGGCACGGCCCACGTGTTTCAGCGGGTCAGACCGGACGGTTCTGTCATTGAAATTCGTGGCAATCCTATTCCCGGTGGTGGATTTGTCACCAGCTTCACGGATATCACCGAGCATGTCAGGGCCGTACAGGCGCTGGCGGCCGCAAAAGAACATCTGGAGCAGCGAGTTTCCGAACGCACCGCGCAAATCAGCCAGATGAATGCCGATTTGCTGGCCGAAGTTGATTTACGCCGCACCACAGAACAACAGTTGCTGCATGCCAAAGCGGAGGCAGAGTCCGCCAACGCGTCAAAAACCCGTTTTCTGGCGCTGGCCAGCCACGATATTCTGCAACCGCTGAATGCCGCACGGTTATTTGCCGCTGCGCTGGCGGATCAGCGTCTGAATGACAAAGGCGCACAGATGCTTAGTCAGCTGGATAATTCGTTAAAGGCAACTGAAGAGCTGATGGCCACCTTGCTGGATATCGCCAGACTGGACGAGGGCAAACTGGAATTTCCGGTTGGCCCGGTAGACCTGCGCGCCATGCTGTTGCAGCTGGCGGAGGAAAGTCAGTTGCTGGCCGGGCAAAAGCAGTTGGTACTGCGAGTGCGGCCCGGCCATTTCCAGGTCTGCAGTCATCCAACCTATCTGCGGCGTATCGTGCAGAATATTCTCAGCAATGCAATCAAATATACCCCCAGTGGCAAAGTGTTGATGGGCTGCCGGCGTCGCGGCGATCTGCTCTGGATTGAGGTATGGGATACAGGCCCAGGCCTCAGTGCCTCCGATCTGCAGCATATTTTCGACGACTTCTTCCGGGCTCAGGCCACCGCCCGTGGCCAGCAGGGGGTCGGGCTTGGTCTGGGCGTCGTACAGCGTATGGCCAGAAGTCTGGGGCATTTGCTGGACGTTCATTCGGTGCCGGGCAAAGGCAGTTGTTTCCGTATTGCCGTACCGCTGCTTGGGCAGCTGCCGCCAGCGGCCACAGCAGTGGCCAGCATTGAACCGGAGCCGGCAGGTGCTGCGGACGGGCTTTGGCAAATCCTCTGTGTTGATGATGACAACACGAATCTCGATGCGCTGAGTGTGTTACTGACACAGTGGCAACTGGGGCGGGTAGCCTGTGTAGATGATGCGCAAAAGGCGCTGGCACGCGTTGCAGCTGTGGATGTGCTGATCGCTGATTATCAGCTGGGACAGGCGCCGGACGGATTACAGTTATTTCTGCAGCTAAAACAACGCTGGCCACAGTTGCGTGGTGTGCTGGTGTCGGCCGCGCCGGAACCGGATCTGCCTGCCAGAGCCAAAGCGGCCGGGATGTTGTTTTTAGCCAAACCTATTAAAGCGGCAGCCTTGCGTGCCGCATTGAATTCGCTGAAACTGCAAAGCGCCGCGGGTGGTCCACCCGCTGCTGGCCAATAAGGAGATCTGCATGCGGGCAGAGCTGGAGCGACGTTTTTTTCTGTGGATGTTAATAGTGGTCACCCTGGCGTTTGGCTGGGTGCTGGAACCGCTGTGGGGAGCGGTATTCTGGGCCTGTGCCCTCAGTGTGATTTTTTACCCGCTGCAGCAGTGGCTATTGCAGCATGTGTCAGCGCGGCGTGGCCGCATGGCGCTGCTGACCCTGCTGTGTTCGGTGCTGGTCGTGGTGCTGCCACTGCTGGCGGTCGGCGCCTCTTTTGTGCAGGAAGGCATCAGCTTTTATGGTCGTTTACAAAGTGGCGAAGTCGACCCGGCGAAAATGATCGACGCAGTGAAATCAGCATTTCCGGCGGTGGTTTCCAGCCTGCAGGATGTGGGGATTAATACCGATAATTTGCGGCAAAAACTGACTGATTTTGCCATGACCACCAGTAAGGTGTTGGCCGGTGAAATGCTGGCGATTGGTCAGAATGCGGCCGGTTTGTTTCTGAACATTGCGCTGATGCTGTATCTGGCATTTTTCCTGTTGCGTGACGGCCCTAAATTACTGAATTTACTGGTTCTTGCCTTGCCGCTGGGCGATGAGCGCGAACATTTGTTACTGGCTAAATTTGCCGAAGTGACCCGGGCAACCGTGAAAGGCAATCTGGTGGTTGCGCTGGTGCAGGGCACTTTGGGCGGTATTATTTTTTATCTGCTGGATATCCCGGCCCCGGTGCTGTGGGGCGTGGTGATGACATTTTTAAGTTTGCTGCCAGCTATTGGGGCAGCACTGGTGTGGTTACCGGTGGCGTTGTACCTGTATGCCACAGGGCAATGGGCACAGGCGACGGTGTTGGTGGTCTATGGCGCCACGGTGATTGGTCTGGCCGATAACATGCTGCGGCCTTTATTGGTTGGCCGTGACACCAAATTGCCGGATTATGTGGTGTTGTTCTCCACCATTGGCGGCATCAGTTTATTTGGCATCAATGGTTTTGTGCTCGGCCCGTTGGTCGCGGCATTGTTTATGGTGTTCTGGCAAATTTTTATGGCGGAATTTAATCATCGGGCGCCTTGATTAGGCGCCCTGCGACCACAGACAATTTTGTTTTTCTCCGGCTGTCTGCAACAAAACTTCTCTGTCTATACTCAGCGGTAACCGTCGCGGAGAATCAAGCGCAAGGACGAAGTCCGGTGGAAAATCTTGAGCAGTTAGAACACTTTGTAAATATTGGCCTGGCGCTGGCCCGGCAAACCGACCGTACCGCATTGCTTGAACAGATCCTGCAAAGCGCCCAACACCTCAGTCAGGCCGATGGCGGCACTATCTACCGGCTGAACAACGCCGGTGCTCTGGAGTTTGCCACTTTATTTAATCGCAGCCTTGGTTTGCATCAGGGCGGTACGTCCGGTCAAACTCCGCAATTTCCGCCCATTCCGTTATATCTGGACCATAAGCCAAATGACGGGGCCGTGGTGACACTGGCCGCGATAAAGAAGCAGCCGGTGGTCATTGCTGATGTCTATCTCAGCCCACTGGTGAACCAGCAAAAAGTCCGTGAATTTGATCAGCACCATGGTTATCGCACCCAGTCGATGCTGACAGTCCCTTTATTGGATCATCAGGGCGATGTGACCGGTGTGCTGCAACTGATTAATTGCCTGGATCACAACGGTCAGGTGCAGGCTTTTCCGCCGCAAACCCAGCGTCTGGTCATTGCCCTGTCGTCATTGGGGGCGATGGTGATGACCAACAAACAGCTGGTGCAGGATATGGAGGAGTTGTTTGGTGCGCTCAGTCGTTTGCTGGCCAAAGCAATTGATGAAAAATCACCTTATACCGGCGGGCATTGCCGGCGGGTACCGGCGATCACTCTGTTACTGGCAAAGGCCTGCAGTGAGACCCAACAAGGCCCGCTGGCGGATTTTGTCATGACCGATGCTGATGTGCATGAATTATCGGTTGCCGCCTGGCTGCATGACTGCGGCAAAATCGCCACGCCGGAATATGTCATGGATAAGGCGACCAAGTTACATGGCCTGCACGACAATATTGCTCTGGTTGAAGCCCGGTTTGAAATTGTCAGGCGGGACATTCTGCTGGATCAGACTTTAGATCAGACCAGCCGCGATGAACAGCTGGACCAGCTGCGGGTCGATTTAAAATTCCTGCAACACAGCAATATCGGCGGTGAGTTTATGTCATGGGAGCTGCAAAAGCGGGTGCGGGATATCGCCGCGCGTTACCATGTGGTGATTGCCGGTGTGGAGCAGTCCGTGCTGACACCGGCGGAAGTCAGTAATTTATGTGTGGATCGGGGCACGTTAAATCCGGAAGAGCGACGGGTGATTAACCGTCACATTGATATCACTATTGAAATGCTGGAATCCCTGCCATTTCCGAAGCATTTACGCCATGTGCCGGAATATGCCGGCGGACATCATGAGAAAATGGATGGCAGTGGTTATCCGCGTGGTTTGCGTAAAGCACAAATGTCGGTACAGGCCAGAATTATGGCGATCGCTGATATTTTTGAAGCGCTGACCGCATCTGACCGGCCTTACAAAAAAGCCAGGACCTTGTCAGAATCGTTGCGGATCCTCGGAACCATGGCTAAAGAGCAGCATATTGATGCCGATCTGTTCCGTATTTTTGTTGAGCAACAGGTCTATCTGCAATTTGCGCACGAGTTTTTGGCGCCAGAACAAATCGACAGCGTCGACCATCGCGATATTCCCGGACTGGCTTAACTGCTTTGCCGGGACAAATCCCGATCCACCGGCGCTTCGAGCTGCAGACGTTGTGCCTGGATCACCACCTGGGTACGGTTGGTCACGCCGAGTTTGCGGAAAATCGCCGTCATATGCGCTTTTACGGTTGCCTCAGAGATATGTAAATCATAGGCGATTTGTTTGTTCAGCCAGCCCTCGGTCAGGTAATACAACACCTTATATTGCTGCTGGGTCAGCTGGGCAACTCTTGCGGCTAAGTCTAAATCTTCATGGTGCTGCGCCGTTGCCTTGAGCAGATGCTGATACTTTTCTGGTAGCCAGAGGTCGCCAGCCATGACCGCATGCAGCGCTTTGCCAATGTCAACCGGATGAGCGGACTTGGGCACATAAGCAGAGGCGCCAAAGTTCATCACACGCCGGATCACATCCTGGTCGTCGCTGGCGGAGATCACCACAATAGGCATAGTCGGAAAAGTTTTACGCAGCTGGATCAGGCCCAGAAAACCGCAATTGCCAGGCATATGTAAATCCAGTAACAGCAAGTCGGCATCCGGATTTTGTTCCAGTGCCTGCACTGTTGCTTCAAAACAATCGGTCTCGACCGTGGCGGTGGTGGGAAAAGTGTTGCTTATCGCATTGATAAGGGCATTGCGAAACAGCGGATGATCGTCTGCGACTATGAGTTTGGCCATTAGGGATCTCCCGGACAGAAATTAACAACACTCCCACAGCTTAATCAGAGATCCCTGATCTGTCTATGTAAAAAAAGACCATAAGCCTTTGATCGGCCTATGGTCTTTCCAGTGCTTTATTTATTGAGACGGTTGTTGATCAGATGCTCAACCACCGATGGATCTGCCAGTGTCGAGATATCGCCTAACGAATCATGTTCATTGGCGGCAATTTTACGCAGGATCCGGCGCATGATTTTGCCTGAGCGGGTTTTTGGTAACCCCGGCGCCCACTGGATTAAATCCGGTGAAGCAATCGGAGAGATTTCCCGGCGTACCCAGTCCCGTACAGCTTTGGTCAGATCATCGCTGGGCTCCACACCGACACGTGGCGCGATAAATACATAAATACCCTGACCTTTGAGGTCGTGTGGATAACCAACGACGGCAGCTTCGGCAATGGCTTCGTGCGCGACCAGACAACTTTCGATTTCGGCAGTGCCTAACCGATGGCCTGACACGTTCAGCACGTCATCGACGCGGCCCGTTAACCAGTAGTAGCCATCATCGTCTCGTTTGGCGCCATCACCGGTGAAGTACATGCCTTTATAAGTCGAGAAATAAGTCTGTTCAAAACGCTCATGGTCACCATAGACAGAGCGCATCTGACCAGGCCAGCTATCTAACAACACCAGATTGCCTTCGCAGGTGCCATCCAGCAGATTGCCTTCGTTGTCGACAATGGCGGGTTGTACGCCGAAGAATGGCCGGGTGGCTGAACCCGGTTTTAACGCAGTCGCGCCAGGTAAAGGTGTGATCAGAATGCCGCCGGTTTCGGTTTGCCACCAGGTGTCGACGATAGGGCAGTTGCCTTTCCCAACATTGTCGTGGTACCAATGCCAGGCTTCCGGATTGATCGGTTCGCCGACGCTGCCCAGCACTTTCAGAGAATCCAGCGTGCTGCCTTCAACCGGCGCGGTGCCGTGGGCCATCAGTGCACGGATAGCTGTGGGGGCGGTGTATAAGATATTAACCTGATACTTATCAACAATTTGTGCAATACGTTTGACACTCGGATAAGTCGGAACCCCTTCAAACATGACGCTGGTCGCGCCGTTTGCCAATGGACCATACACTATATAAGTGTGGCCTGTGACCCAGCCGACGTCTGCTGCACACCAATAGATGTCCCCCGGGTGATAATCAAACACATACTGGTGGGTCATCGATGCCCACACCAGGTAGCCGCCGGTGGTATGTAATACGCCTTTGGGTTTACCGGTTGAACCTGAGGTGTAGAGAATAAACAGTGGGTCTTCTGCATTCATGACTTCTGGTGCACAGTGCTTTGGCTGTGCGGCCAGCAGTTCGTGATACCAGACATCGCGGCCCGGATGCTCGTCAATATTCTGCCCGACGTGCTTCACCACAATGACATGCTTGACCGGGTTGGCTTTGCCTAAGTGCGCCAGCGCCTGGTCCGTGTTGTCTTTCAGTGCGGTCAGCCGGGCACCACGCAAGGCCTGATCCGCGGTGATCACCAGTTTGGAGTCACAGTCAACAATCCGGCTGCCTAATGCATCCGGCGAGAAACCGGCGAAAACCACCGAGTGAATGGCACCGATGCGCGCACAGGCCAGTAATGCCACTGCTGCTTGTGGGATCATCGGCAGATAGACAGTGACACGGTCACCTTTACCTACACCCAGCGCGCGCATGCCGTTGGCCAGCTGGCAAACTTCGTCGTACAGCTCCTGATAGGTGACAGCTTTTTGCACGCCGGGTTCATCACCTTCCCAGTAGTAGGCAACCTGGTTTGCCTTTTCCGGCAGGTGACGATCCAGACAGTTGTAGCTGGCATTCAGAGTGCCATCACTGAACCAGTTCACATGCACGTTACCGAGTTCAAAGCTGGTATCTTTCACCCGGCTGAATGCGTTGAACCAGTCGATACGTTTGCCATGTTCGCCCCAGAAGGCTTCCGGATTGTCCAGAGAGGCGCGATACATTTGCAGGTATGTGTCGTTATCGGCCCAGGTGCGGGCTTTGGCCGATGCCGGCACGGGATATAAAGTAGGATGTGTCATGATTCGTCTTCCCCGTATGGCGTCAAGCGCCTGATGTTCTTTGATGTCTTTGTTCTACCGAATGCCGTCGCCACGGCAAATTAGACATTAGTCTAGAACTGCTGCTGTGTTCGACTAATGGCTAATTGAGCAATTGGTTCTCGTCTACCAGATTTGATGAGCAAATAAAACCACAACAGATCAACAGACAAGGTAGCGGAGTACAACTATGCAACAAATTCGGCAAGCACAAGGTCACACCAGCGGCCATTCGGTTACCCGTACAGCTGTGGCCATCGCAATCTGCTGCGCGGCTTACAGCCAGCATGCTGCAGCCGGCTTTAAAGTCGGGGACACCACAGAAATTAATATTGGTGGCTACGTCAAACTCGATGCGATGTGGACTGATACTTCTGATGGCCAGATCGGCACGGGGATCGGCCGCGATTTTTATGTACCCAGCCTGACACCTGTCGGAGGCTCGGGCGAATCCGCGACCTGGGATATGCATGCCAGACAGTCCCGCTTTTTTATTGGCAGCGAGACCATGCTGGAAAACGGCAAAAAAGTCACAGGACGTTTTGAGTTCGACATGATGGCGACGACCGGCACTGGTGATCAACGGGTCAGCAATGGCTATTCACCGGAGATCCGTCATGCATTTTTAACTTATGACGGCTGGTTGTTTGGCCAGACCTGGACCACCTTTATGGATACCAATGCATTGCCGGACAGTCTGGATTTTGTTGGCACTACGGATGGCACTGTATTCGTGCGTCAGGCTCAGGTGCGTTACACCTATGGTGGCTGGCAGTTTGCCGTGGAGAACCCGGAAACTACAGTAACGCCAAATGGAGGTGGTACCCGGATTGTGACGGATGATAATTCGACGCCGGATTTAGTGGTGCGGTACAACCATACGGCCGACTGGGGTGGACTGACAATCTCTGCGCTGAGCCGGCAGTTATCCATGCAACAGGGACTGATCGACGATTCAGTACAAGGATATGGAGTATCATTCAGCGGTAAGGTCAATGTTTCGAAGACGGACGATCTGCGTTTTGCCGTAACCTATGGCGACGGCCTTGGCCGTTATCTGAGTCTGAACACTGGCAACGATGCGGTATTGACGAAGGCGGGTCAGTTAGAGGCGATCAGCAGTATTGGTTACACGCTGGCATATAAACATGCCTGGAATGACAAATTGCGTTCAAGCGTCTTTTACTCAGCACAGCAAATTGATAACCCGACCGACTTAACCGGGATGGCGCAAACAGAGCGCACATCCAGTTATAGTGCCAACCTGATTTACCAGTTGGCGAGTAAAGTGTCAGTAGGGGTTGAGTTCCGTCATGCAACCCGGGTGTTGGAATCGGACCTGGACGGGGATTTAAACCGGATCCAGTTCTCTGCGAAGTATGATTTCTGATAAATACACGGGCTGTTTCGGCAGAAACAGCCCGTCTTTGCTGAACTAATCAGCAGTTTGTGCATAAAATCGGCGAACGATACGATTGTCGCCGATTTTCTCAAATTTAGGCTTGCGTAACTTTCCTGACGGCCTATAATGCGCGCCATG
>CALJUX010000081.1 GCA_937978655.1 uncultured Chromatiaceae bacterium | reverse complement strand
ACCACCGAGATCTACACTCTTTCCCTACACGACGCTCTTCCGATCTCCGGGTTTTGTTCACATAACTCGGCATCACCGGCTTCGCGGCCATTTTGCAGCAATACCAGCTTGCCAAAACCGCTTAATAACGCCGCAATAAACACCTGATCCTGCAGTACCCGGTTAAAACCGGAGCTGCGGGCATAACTGCGGGCTTGCCCCGCCTGGTTCAGTACCTGATCCAGCACCGTCTGATATTCCGCTTGCTGCGCGGTCCCGACATTCCCGCCTTTCATCGCCAGGACCACCACCAGACTGCGCAGGCTCTGATACCCCAACCGGCTGATCGCTACTTCCAGATTCCAGGTTTCGCTGACAAACCCCATGTAAGGCGAATTGATCAGCTGGAACAGTCTGGATACGACCAAAGGGTCCTGACTGACCAAACCAGCCACCGCAGCAGAACTGACACTCGGCTCAGCCAGCTGTTTGTCCAGGCTGCTGAGCAACGACGGCAGCTGCGGAAAATCGATTAAACCGCCAACCAGCCGCCGCTCCTGTTCACCAATCGCCAGTTCGCTGAGCCGGGCCGCATTGGCAAACAGCTGCTGCAGATGTTCGGTGTGCAGTTCATTGCCGATAAAACTGTGGAAATGGCTTAAATGCCCCAGTACCACATCGTCATGCGTCGGATCGGTCAGAATAATCCGCAGTGCCAGCGGCGCCTGAAAACACACCAGCCGCTTGTCTTCCAGGCTGGCATTGGTACTCAGACCATCAAAAATGAGTAAATCAATCTGACTGTCCAGCCGTGGTGCCTGCAGATAACTGCCGACCGTCGGAAAAAACCGGCACTGCCACAGATGCGCCTTTTCCAGACACAAATGCCGGACCAGACTTTGCAATGACGGATTGATACCGATAACAACTACTTGAAACATTTGGTGATTCTCTCCAGAGCAGTCACGGCAACTGTACTTTATCAGCCGCAATTCCGTGACCGTAGTGAATTTACAAAACCTTTGCATGGCGCTTCATTAGCATAGACCGGCCGATGGCGGCCAGTGCGTACATCGGCAGATCCGACAAGGCGCCTGCTGAGCGGGGCCGGTGGCTGTGTCTGGCCGCGTGATTCAGGGCAGCAGATGCAAGGCCAGCGCCGCCAGAGCGGCCCCGAGCATAGCGCATTGTGCCAGCAACTGACGCCACTGTTGCCGGCGCGCCAGCCACCAGACCATCAGCAAGGCCGGGACTGTGGCAACGGCAAGGTACAGCTGCCAGATCTGGCTTTGCACCGGCAATCCCAGCCAGAGTTCAGCACTTTGCCGGCTGATGCCCTGCCACAGCACTGCAGCAAACCCTGCCCAGCCGACCAGCGTCAGCAGCACCAGCGCGCCGCTGACCAAACCAGCCCGCTCGACTGGCTGATGCTGGTCACTCAGCCAGCGCCACAAGCCCACGAGCAGCGGCCACACCAGCGCCAGCAAAGCTGCCAGCGTCAGGCACAACAAAAACACCATTCCGGCCACACTTGGCTTAAACCTGACGGCCGCGGCAAATTCAGTGGCGACCTGAGCATCCGGGGTGACGGCGCTGACCAGATAAGGCCGCGTCAGCTGCGCCAGACACGCCGGCGGACCAAAGCGCTCCGGCGTGTGGATAAAATCACTGACCATTTTACGCAGACAGGCAGGGCCAGCGCGCACGCCATGTAAAGCGCCGGGCACGGCAACCAGCTGACTGTGTGGCCCGAGCCACTGCGACAACACCAGACTGTCAGGCTGGAATAAATCCAGCCCGCCGGCCAGCAACAGCACCGGCGTACGGACTTTGGCGGTTTCCGGGACCTGCGGCAACGCTGACGCCGCAGCACCAAATGCCGCACAGACGCCATCCGGTAAGCCAGCCAATTGTTCCAGACTGTCAGCCCGGCCTGGCTGATAAAACCGCAGCCGGTCGGCACATTCGCCGGCCATGCCAGCCGCCGTTGGCAGCGCGCCAGACGCCAGCAACACTTCAGCCCAGCGCGCCAGCAACCGGACATCCCCCTGACCGACCGCTTCGAGCCACAACGGTAATAACGACAAGGGTTGTTCTGAAAGCGCAGCCGCCATCACCGCCAACCGCAGTTTTTCCGGCGTCAGCAACAATGCAGCACCCGGCGGGCCAATGCGCAGCGGCGCCTGGCTGACCCGCTGCAGCGCACGGTTAAACAATTCCGGCAAAGCGCCAAAACGGCCGGCGCAGCCAGCTTGTTGCTGACATAACAGATCAAGCTGACGCAGCCACTGGTCCTGCTGCAATTTAAACGACGTTAACAGCTGATCCGGCAGGTAAACCGAGTCCAGTGTCACCGACGCTAACGCCTGTGGCGCAACCGCCAGATAATGCAGCGCCGCGACTGTGCCTGCGGATCTGGCATAGAGATGCCACTGTGTGATGTTCAGCTGTTCACGCAGCAATTCCACATCATTCACAATCTGCACAGCGCCAAAATCCGCCGGACTGTACCCCTGAGCCAGCATCTGCTGCTGACATTGCAACAAGGCCTCGCGGCGACTTTGCAGCAACTGCGCGTCATCGTCACTGCGCGCCAGCGCCTGTCGCAGCGCACCGGCCAGCGCCGGACAAAACGCCGGCGTGCTGCGGCCGCTGCCACGCAGATCAACAGCGATCAACTCGTGGCCAGGCACCACATCATCGTCAGACTGGGCCAGCAGCGCCGCCACATCGCCTGCTGCGCCGCCGTGCAGATACAATACCGGGGCGGCGCCGGCCACTGGCTGCGCGGCCGCCTTGCGCAGTACCGCCAGCTGAAACACACTGCCATCGGCGCTTTGTACCTGCAGCCGGCCACATTGCAGCCGTGCAGCCACTGCGGCAGAGCTTTCAGCGACAGCACAAGGTTCTGTACTGTATGGCGCGGCCGCCATCACGGCTGCGCTCAACCAGCTCAGTACACTGAACACTATCACTCTGATCATGCGGTGTTTTCCTTTTGCTCTGGTCATGCCGAGCCTATACCAGGCCAGGCCACGGCTGCAATGCTCAGCGCCCCTGACACTGGCCGGCATAACAGCCCGGCTCACGCGGGCAACTGTTGCCACGACTACAAATCAGCTGCGCCGGTTTGTCCAGCGAGCGCGCCACCCAGTTAATATTCAGAATGTTACTGATGGTGGTCAGCGTTGAGCGGATCGGTGCCGGCACTGCGACTTTGCCGCCGCCTTTAACACACAGCTGTTTTAATTCCAGCGCCAGGCTGTCGGCGTCGATGCCTTGCGCATTAATCGCCGGATTCAGATCAATGCCGGCGCACAGCACATGCGGGTTACCGGCCAAATCCATCACTTTGGTCGACTCACAGCAATAAATCCGTGGCTGGCCCTGCACTTCCAGTAAGGACAACTGCGCCGAATGCTGTTGCGTCGCCGCTTCAAACATCCGAAACACCGCCCAGTGCTGACAAGGGTCTTCGACCTGGCGCATATTGCCCCACGGCAGCGGAATGCCGTTGCCGCGATACACCGCTTTGAGTTTGCCCGGCGTGTAAGCATCAAAATAATGCCAGTGCTGATAAGGCGACACCGCCGTCATCCGCCGCATCGCCACTGAAGCCGACACGCCGGCCGCCTGATGCGAGCTGATTTCATAACCGTGCCGGTCCAGCAGCTGGCGAAACGGCAGCTTGGGGCACAACAGCGCGCCGGCAAAAAAACTCGACTCAAAATCACGCCAGGCATGCAGAATATCCTGCGGTGCCAGATTGGCATTGCTGTCCGACACTTCGTGCGCGCCGCCCACCCGCATACTGCTTTTCACTCCGTCTTTATTGTGCAGCACGGCATGACCGATATGCACCGCCAGCTCGTATTTCAGCCGGGTCGGATGTTGTTCCAGGATACGGTTTAAATGCAAAGTACCGGGCGGCAGAAAATACGAGGTCTGCACGTTTTTGCTGCGCACGCCCAGTTCATCGAGTAATTCGGTCGGTACTTCGGTAAACCAGCGCACCTGCAGGCCGACTTTTTTCGCGATTTGCAATAAATCATCAGCGCTCAGCGGCATGCGTTTCTGGCCAATTTCTTCGGCCGCCCGCTCCAGCTCCGGGAAATGGTTCTGGTGATGTTCCTGATGGGCGCGAATAAGCAGCTGAGCAAACTGACGGCCGCCGGTACCGGTTTGTGACAACAGTTCCGGAATGGCGATTTGCAGAATGTCAGGCGCAAACAAAAAGCCCGGCTCCAGCGCCATGCCGGAAATACCACCACGGCTGCCTTTGGCCGGTGTCAGATCATCACCGGCGTCAATACCATCCAGAAACCAGTCCGGTGCTTTTTGAAATACTTCGGCAATTACCGCCAGCATTTCTGGCGACGGCACCCGTTTGCCGGTTTCAATCATCGACAAATAGGACACCGACGGCGCGTACTCGGCATTGATGCGAATACAGCGCGTGGACAGGTCGTCCATAGTTAAGTTATTGCGTTTTCTCAGGTTTCTGATTTTAGTCCCGAGAAAATGTGACTGGCGTAACAGGCTTTTGGCATTGGTCATTTTGTAAAATTCACACTGTGAAGTTTTAATTGTGAAATTTTGCTCAAAAACAACATAGACTGTTTTTCAGGCAAGTACAACTGCCAGCCAACCGGGCCAACTCAGACCAGAGTGACAAGCAAGAACGAGGAATAAATCATGACGATGACGGCACTGCAATTTGAAACCGACCCGATGATCCAGCAACAGCTGCAACAATTAAGCGCACTGAACGATGCGCACCTGCGTCAGGTGCTGAACTATTCCAAAGCCATGCTGGATAAACTGTTTCCGCTGGAACATGGCTCGCATCAGCAGGTAAAAAGTTATGTGGTGTATTACCAGCATCTGCTGGCATTTTTCGCCGATGGCCAAAGCACAGGCCTGAAAAATCCGGCGCAATTTGTCGCGTTGTGCGGCAGTAAAGCGCAACCGCAAACGCTGCTGTTTCGCGACGGCACCCGCCATCTGGAAATGAGCCTGTGCCGCCACAATGAACCGGGCAACACTGACAGCGCCGGTATCGAAGACATTCAGCTGCAGCTCAATGGTGACGAGTGGTTTTCCCTGGTGCGCGGCACCGTCGTCACCACGCAGAAACAATGCCGCAGCGGCGCCTGTTATACCCACAAGTCCGGCGGCGAATACCGGTTAAATTAACGTCGCGAGCGGATGTTGCCGGTCGCTCTGCTGCAGGACACCGCAGCCTGCAGCCTTGTTTGCAGGCGCGATGCGCCTGCGGTAAATCCACAGCCGCAACGGAATTTTTTGCCAGACTGCCGCTCTGAGTTAAACTATGCCGGTTTTTTCACCGCTGGACTGACTGATTGCCCGGAGCCTGCTGATCTTGATAGTGCGATTGTTAATGTTACTGGCCGCCGTGCTGCTGTGGGCATTCTGGCCAAAACCGGCGCCCGTGCAGGCACCGCTGGCCAGTAAACAAGCCAGCTGTGACCAGCCCATTCGCTGGCGCCTCGACAAGATTGATCCGGCGTTTGGTCTGAGCCAGGAGCAAGCGCTGCCGCTCATTACCGACGCTGCAGCGCAGTGGAATCAGGCGCTTGGCACTGAAGTATTACGTTACGACCCGCAGCACGGCTTCCCAATCCGCTTTGTTTATGATCAGCGCCAGCAACAGCAGCTGGAACAACTGATGTTGCAACGTAATCTGCACCGCTACGACGACCGCATCAGCGACCAGCAGCAAGATTTCGAACGCCAGCTGGCGGAGTTTCAGCAACAGAAAAACGCCTTTGCGCAGAAAGACCAGCAACTGGCTACTGATATCCGCCAGTTTAATGAAAAAGCCCAACAGGCAGATCCGGGCGCTGCCGCGCTGCTCGGCCGCGAACAGGCCGAATTACTGAGCCGGCAAAAAGAACATGCGCTGGAAGCGGAACAGCTGGATGCGTTCTCCGAAAAACTGCAGGACCGCCAGCAGCAGCTGAATAGTCTCATCACCGATCGCAACGCGCTGTTGCCGGCGCAACAAGCCGCCGGACTGGCGGAAGTCGGCGTGCTGCAACAGCAGGGCGCGCAGCGCAGCATGACCATCTTTGCCTACAAAGACGCGCATTATCTGACGCTGACACTGTTACACGAATTTGGTCATGCGCTGGGACTGGACCATCTGACGGACAGCGCCAGCATCATGCATCATCAGCTCAGTGGCGCGCAGCAACAACTGACCGCTGCCGATATCAGCGCCTGGCGGCAACATTGCCGGGCCGACTGAGCGGTTGACAGCCCTGAGGGCGCTTGTACACTTTTGCAACAGACAGTCAAATAACCATGCAAACAAGCGGGTTTTTCCTCACAGATAACTATGACTAAATCATATTGGCTTGAATGTTTTGCGGCAAAATTGCAGAAGTTGCATTTACCATAGAAATACTGTTTTTATTCAATAGATTAAAAACATTCACTTCACACAAATCTCTGTATTCGTCTGCATTTGCCGGCAACATGGTCATCTTTTTGCCCAAATTCGCTGATTTTGTTTTGCCCTGAGCCAAACTGGACTTTACAATAGTTTTATCCCTAACCAATCGCATCCCTCTGATGCGGCCGGGTGACAAGGGCGTCTGCTTCCTGCAGTGTCCTTTGGTTGACCCTGAAGCCTGCCCATTCGGGCAACTTCCGGAAAGACGTTTTCAATTCAACCTAACACAGGACCTTGAGCCATTATGTTACTTTGGTTTGTTATCGCCTATTGGGTCATCTCAGTTGCTATCGGTTTATGGGCAGCTATGCGCGTGAAAAGCGCGGCTGACTTCGCTGTAGCTGGCCGCCATTTGCCATTTTATATGGTGACGGCAACTGTATTCGCCACCTGGTTCGGCTCTGAAGCCGTGCTGGGCATTCCGGCCACTTTTATCGACGGCAATTTACACGACATAGTCGCAGATCCGTTCGGTGCCTCTTTGTGTCTGATTTTGGTCGGTATTTTCTTTGCCGCGCCGCTGTATCGGATGAAATTACTAACCATCGGTGATTTCTACAAACGCCGTTATGGCCGTGTCGCCGAAGTGCTGACCTCGCTTGCCATCGTCGTGTCTTACCTCGGCTGGGTCGGTGCGCAAATCGTTGCACTTGGTCTGGTGTTTAACGTGGTGTCCGGCGATTTAATCAGCCAGGAAATGGGCATGTGGATTGGCGCAGTCACTATCCTGATTTACACCTTTTTCGGCGGTATGTGGGCAGTCGCCATCACCGATTTGGTGCAGATGATTGTCATAGTCGCAGGCTTGTTGTTTATCAGCGGCGAAGTGGCAGAAATGGCCGGTGGAGTATCAACAGTGGTGAACCACGCTGCTGCGGCCGGCAAATTTGAATTCTGGCCGGAAACCGACGCCAAGGAACTGATCGCCTTTATTGCCGCGGCTTGCACCATGATGCTCGGTTCCATGCCGCAGCAAGACGTATTCCAGCGCGTGCAGTCGGCGAAATCTGAGCGCATCGCGGTGTGGGGTTCTATCCTCGGTGGATCTTTATATCTGGTCTTTGCTTTTATTCCGCTCTTTATCGGTTATGCCGCAACGATGCTGGCACCGGATATGGTCAACAAACTTATGGCAAACGACAGCCAGCTGATCCTGCCGCAGTTTGTCATGACGCATATGCCGTTTGTCGCGCAGGTGCTGTTCTTTGGTGCGCTGTTATCGGCGATTAAAGGCTGTGCTTCTGCCACGCTGCTGGCGCCTTCAGTGTCGTTCTCAGAGAACATCTTAAAGCCGATGTTACCGCCGATGACCGACCGCCAGTTCCTGAAGATGATGCGGATGGTCACGCTGGTGTTCACCTGTCTGGTGATGGTGTATGCGCTCAACACCGAAGCCAGCATTTTTGGCATGGTCGAAAGTGCTTATCAGGTCACGCTGGTGACTGCCTTTGTACCGCTGGCCTTTGGTGTGTACTGGCGCAAAGCCACCAATCAGGGCGCACTGACATCGATTTTTGCCGGTTTCCTGGTGTGGCAAGGTGTGATGTGGCTGGGCCCGGAAGACCCGTTCATTCCGGCTCAATTCGCCGGTTTACTGGCAAGCCTCGCCGGTATGATCATCGGCTCGCTGCTGCCGCAATACTTCGAGCATGACCACGAAGTCCACGACCGGCTGCACCGCGGCGAACACGCCCACGAAGCGCTGGCGAAAGCGGATTAAACATTCAGCTCTGCCCTGCTCCGGACGGTCCGGCGCAGGGCAGTTCAAACTGGTCTGCCTTCATTGGGCTGTTGCGCCCGCGCCTTGACTGCAGGTTCACGTGGTTAATAATTGAGCACCCATCCCTGAAATGGACCTCAATCATGGACACTTCAACCCCTGCCCGAAAACACAACCGTCAGCAATTTTCCAACCGTGTCAGTCAAATTTTCGCTGGGATCGAAGCAACCGCTTTCACTGCCAGCATTCTGGTATTGCATGCATTGTTGTTATTTGCCGTGCCGCAAACCAAAGACATTATCGCCCAGCAAAACCATATCTGGTCTGCTTTCAGTCTGCAAAGCCTGTTCAGTATCTTCAGCCTTGGCTGGTTTTCAATCATGTGCTGGTGGACGGCCCGGCATGTGCTTGATCAGGTAAACCAAGAAAGTGACAGGCCGCTGGACAGCTGGCTGCTGCGCTGGCTGCCGCTGTGTTACGGCGTATTACCCGCGCTGTTTTTGCTGCTGTCAGCGTTTTTACGCGGCCTTGGCGAAGTGATGCTGACCAGCGTACTGGTCATCACCGCAGTCAGCCCGCTGCTGCTGGCCAGTTCACGGCTGAAACACATGCAGCTGCTGGCTAAGTTAAAACTGAATCATCAGGCCTTCTGGTTCTGGGTCACTTTACTGGTCACGCTGCTGATCTCCCTGGCGTCGATCTTCAGCCTGTTCCAGACCGCCGAGGTGTTGCAGGCTTTTGCCACCCTGCATTTGGGTCTGGCTGGATTATTGTTTGGTATGACCGTGTTTATCTATCTGCTGGCAGGTCTGCTGACCAGAACACCCGTATTCGGCTTTCTATTTGAGCCCCCGGTACCGGTTTTAACGCTGGCGATTACGCTGGCAATTCTGATCGCTTGTTTTGTGCCCAGCGACAACCACGGCGTCCGCCGTTGCCTGACCGACACCGCCGCAGCACAACCATGCCCACAAGCAGCAGACTATCAGCAAAACGGCTACGCCTTTGCCGATTTACCCAGCGCCTGGCAGGCCTATGTCCGGCAACTGCATCAGCTGTACCCAGAGCCTGCAGCAAAACGCAAAATGCCGGTGTTTTTTGTCGCCAGCCAGGGCGGTGGATTACGGGCGTCGTACTGGACCGGTGTGGTGCTGTCTGAACTGGAACATCGTTATCCGGGTTTTCATCGTCATGTATTTGCCACCGCCGGGGTTTCAGGTGGGGCGGTCGGCAACACATTTTATGCCGCACAGCTGGCCGAACAACATCGGGCCGGAACTCAAAGCCTGGCGCCGGTGCTGAGCTATCGGATTGGTCGTGATTATTTGTCGCCGGTCACAACGTCTTTCCTCAATAACGACCTGCTGTTTCGTTTTGTCCCGGTCTGGTTTGACCCTTATCAACAAGACAGAGCCAGTATCCTGGAGCAAAGCTGGGAACGCGGCTTCAGCTGTCGCGAGCGGGGGGAATACTGCCCGGCGCAGGAAATAGCGCCGTGGCAAGGCCTTGCCGAACCGCTGCAACAAGTTTACCGGCGCTACGCCACCGACCAGAGCAAATGGCTGCCGTTGCTGATGAATTTAGGCACGGTCCAGGAGCTGGGCGTGCCGGTGATCACTGCGCCCTGGCCCACCATCGCCAATGACTTCCCAGGCAGTTTTGATGTTTACAATTTGCTGCAGTGCCAACAGCACAGCGCACTAAAATGCGACATCCGGCTGAGTACAGCTGCGCTGAATTCGGCACGTTTTCCATTTGTCACGCCGGCCGGCAGCCTGAATTACGATCATGCCAGCGGATTAACCCGCAACCCGCCGGTTTATCCGGGCACAGAACCAACCGCCACCCCTACCGAAGCGATGCCTTATGGGAAAAAACTGCATATTATCGACGGCGGTTATTTTGACAATTTTGGCGCCAGTACGCTGTTACAGCTGGTGAACCGGCTCAGCAGCGATCAGCGATTCAGCACTGCCAGCGACCGTTTTGACTTTGTGCCAGTGATCTTAGTACTGACCAATGACCCGAAAATGGACGCCAGTATCCCAACCAGTGCGGCCGAACTGCCGGTAAACCCTCACAGCATGTTCGCCAATGAAATTCTGGCGCCGCTGCAGGGCTTACTCGGTATTTGGGACGGCCACGCCAATGCGGCGCTCAAAGACTTGATACAGCGCTACCCATTCCATCAGCAGACGCCTGGCAGCGACCCGCTGGCGGCACAGACATTTGTGATCCGGGTCCCGTCCGGTGAGGCGTATGACAACCTGCCGCTGGGCTGGTGGTTGTCTGAAGAATCGAAGCAACTGATGGATCAGCTGGTCTGCCCGGCCACACAACAACCACCGTCCAGCCAAATCGACACTATCATTGGTTTGCTACCGGTGCAGCCGGCCACAGCGCCGGTGTCTCCTTATTGTCACTGATGTAGCCTGTGCAGCCCCATGAGGTTGGGGCTGCTGAACAAGAACATCAAACCCAGCCATTGCCGGACGCCATGCAGAAACAGCTGTCGGTATAATCAGCCCTGCTGTTAAAACCCAGACCGGTGACACGCCGGATGAATACCGGTTAAAACAACGCACCGCGCGCAAAGCCACGCTCCCGGCGGGTCCTGGCTGGTTAAATTTCACAGCGCCATGTGCAACAGCGGATATGGCTTCCCCTGGCCATCAACGGCTGAGCGGCCTGTCACCTTAAAACCAATATGCAGGTAAAAACCCAGCGCCTGCTGGTTTTGCTCATTTACATCGACCTTTGTCGCGCCTTGCACATTGACGGCGTGAGCGGCCAGCATGGCGCCAATGCCCTGTCCGCGGGCATCAGGAGCGATGAATAACATCTCAATGTTACCGTCATGGACACCACAAAAACCGACAATATCGCCTTGTGCATTTTGGGCGCACCTTAAGTCAACGGCATCAAAATACTGTTGCAGGATTAACGGTTTTAACGCTTGCAGATCAGCTTCCGCCAGAAAATCATGCGTTGCCCGCACCGATGATTCCCAGATCTTGATGAGCTTCAGGTGATCAGCTTTTGCTGCGATTTGAATATGCATGACTAAACCCCGCTAAAAATTGAATGGTTGAATTCAGCGGCCGGTGCGCTCAGGCCCGTTTGAGTGATTGGTGCCGTGCTACGGCTTCACTTCTGCACGCTGGAGAATCAGCGACACAAGCGGCTGCGGAAACACCGCGGCCACCTCACCTGGCGACTGCTGAATTTTTGCCTTGGGCAGAAAATTCGTGACTTCAAATCGAACCTGATCGATGGCCGCCACACGCACCGCACCTTCGGCGAGCACAGCGTCAGGGCCGGAGGCCTGGACCCAGAAGTAGAACTTTGGATAAGCCACGCCGGACTGCGTAGGACCATCGCGCAGCGTCACGATTTGCAGCGACGCAACTGGCTTTCCTGTGAACATGGTAAAAAAAGCGGCCAGATCACGGCGCAGCATCGCTTCAGCCTGCTCAGCCGGCGGCACATGCCCTTCAATATGCGAGCGCTGCACGTCCGTTTGCGCCAGCGTCGTGGTGAATGGGAGCAGCAATGCTCCGATAAAGATCAACAGATGTTTCATACTACGCAATGCCAAATTCAGCGGTCAGTGCGCGGCAATTTATTATGCGCATGTTATCTTCCCAATAACAAAATTAAACCTTTGCCGATTGGTACCAACGGCATCTAAACCAAGATCATACAAGGTAACATCCAAATAAAAATGAATATCCCGATGCGCGGCGGTTTTGTTATCGCGTACCAGCTCGCCTTCAAATTCGGGATGGATGGGCCAATGTTCCTGATCTTGCGGGGTGTAAAAAATTAGTAAATAGCAGACTACCAGAAAGAAAACAAAGAACGCAATGTCCTTTTGTATTGTACTCAAACAACTCAGGACGCAAACAAAGCCACCGCGCTTGCTGTTGCCTGTCAGAGCCCATATTTTTTTGTCAGATCATCTGCTGTAACCTGATAGTCACTATATAAAGATTTAGCCCGGGAACGCACACTTGCTGGATTTGTCGACAGTTGTATAAGCCGTTGCCGATGTTCGGTCAATGAAGTAAGTTTCATCACATCATCAAAGCCAACGTCAAAAATAACATAGGGACTATTCGGTTGCAGATACTTATCGCTGTAACGTTGATCAACCTCGCCAATAAGTATCAGCCGATCATAATTTTTCCGCCCTCCAGAGCCGAAAATGTTTTTCCACGACCAACGTTTAGTCGTGTCAGTCATTTTCCTGTTAGCCAAATTCAGTTTTGAATATTTGACCTCAATTCTCAGTCCATTTTTTGTATCAATATCATGTGGTGCATTTAATTCAGTAACAATCCCAGAAACCAGATTGGAGACCAAAGACTCTCCACGGATCCCGGCAACTACGTTAGGATGCTGTTCAAAAAAAGCGACCTTTCTCCTTAAAAAATCATTCTCCGCACTTAACTCTTCAATAGTTTTTCTTAATTCTAAAAGCTGACTATTCATAGATGTTGCCAATTTTACTCTAAAGCCCGAGCGAACTTGTGTGCGTCGTAGCCGATGAAGACGTGGTTCATTATAAAATTCTGCTTTCACAAAACAGAATAGACGTTGCCAACGAGCGATATACAAACTAAATAAATGTATATAACCCTGTGCGCTGGGCAGCCACTACAACGACCCAATGTTATTTATTATGTGTTTTTCAGCACATGCTCTGCATAAAACGCCAGAATATGTGCTTTAAATTTTTGCAGACCTTCATCTGACAAAGTCGTTTTGAACTGCGTGTCTGAATCAGCGCATGAAATCGTCAGGTTTTTTTCAGGATTTGCACTACCACAGGGATAGACACTTAATTCAAGGTATAGAGTCTTTCCCTGACCATCTTTTGATACTTTTGCCATATATGACCTATGAGGATTATTTAGTTATGCGTAACATCGGGGTGAGAGGTTCGAGCCGCTTTGCGCCAAATCGCAAACCTGAAGCACCAATTTCAATAAAATGATCAGCGATTAGCTGAGCGAGCTTACTTGAAGAACTTCGAACATCAGGCTGGAAAAGACGCTCCTCAAGCTCAATCAATATATTTTTTAAGTTCTCCACAGCTACTCCCTACGCTCTAACAATCGCCCAAGCTGCAAGCAACTTGTTGCGAGTCCAGCGGTAGAAGGCTTCGACGTTTAAGGCGCTTGTTAGGCTTACAACCCATATTCTTCGACTTTAATTGATTGAATAGTGCCTATTGAATTTAACTTTAACGTGATTTTTTGTTCAGTTATCGAAGGCTCTAAGCAAGGAAAAATTTCGATTTCTTTGCGTCCATTAGCTTCAGGATATTGATTACCAACCTTATATTGACTTGAGACTATATAAACAGGACCGGTGATATTTGCGTAGGTAAATCCGCCTAAATCGGCTACAAAAACGTCCAACCCATCTTTAGATAAAGACCAACCCGAGTATTGTCCTTTAGTTTCGATATCTCGAAAATACTCTTTTTTACGAAAAGGGCCAAACTCTTTAACCACACGATCCAATGACGTGGAAAAATTTACGCCCGATATATTCATCTCTTTGCATTGCTCGTCTGCATTGCATTGAAAAGCAAATATAAAAAGTATTGAAAATATGACTTTACTCATTATGAATGCCTCACTACCAAATTTAGCGCGGGAAAATGCGCATGTGTTTTGCCGCCCCAGCCCACGCCCAGCGTGGGCGATTAACATTTGCTTGTTATGTACGTTTTTGACCATTGAGATGATTGAAAGAATTTCTTAAAAACTCTTCATAGATTTCAATATGTTCTTTTATTTGGTGTTCGCAATCGACTTCTGGATAATTCATGATGATATTCAAAGCGTTGTACCTTGCTGCTGCATAGAGTATTGACGAACTTGCTTGTGGCATTGATGTCTCGTCTTTTATCTCATTGGCTTTATCAATGTATCTATTTACGACTTCCCAGAATTTATCATCCATAACCGAATTTTCTCTTGAGCACATAACTATTTGCTTTGGGGAGGACAACGCACCGCGTTGGGCGGCCCAGCCCCACAGGGGCGACCAACAGCAACTTGTTATACAACTTTTGGTTGCTCATTGAGAATGTTTTTAAAAGACACTTTGAGCGGTTGAAAGAATGAATAAATCCATAACCCTGGAACAAGAAACAGCCATATTACACAGGAGAATACAATCCCAAGTACTGGCCCCATGAAAATGCTGTAGAGAAGACCTTCAACACCAGTACGATAGATACCATTCCATTGAACGGTCTCAGCTCCAAATATCGCTGCAATACCACATAAAAGAGAAAAGATAGTTAACCCCACTGTAAAACCAATAAAAAGAAGTTTGAAAAGTGATTTTTTAGATATTTTTTTGGCAATAACTTCCACTATAAATATTCCCTGTTGTTGTATAACTACCAAATTTGGCGCGGAAAACCGCGCAGCGGTTGACGTCGCAGCCCACGTAAAGCGTGGGCGATAACATTTGTTTGTTAGGTGCGTTTACATACTTTCCAGCATTAAGCCTACGCGCTTTATATTTAGTTCTGCTTTTAGTCGACGAGCCAACTCAGTAGCCTCTTTTTCTTGACTATTGCTAGCTGCAACATTTAATTGAATATTTGCACCAGAGCTTTGCTGTAGTTTTATTTCAGCAATGAATTCGTCAACGGATTTTTGAACCCCGTCAACCTTCAATGTTTTATTATCAATGTAAATCGCAAAATACTTAACTTCAGATTTAGTAGATGTTTCTGCCGCAGGAGAACACCCCAATGTGTTCAGCAACGTAAGAATGCAAAATATTAAACTTAAAATCTTATACATAGTTCACCTAACTACCAAAGCAGCGGCGCGCGTTAGCGCGTCCAGCCCGCAGGGCATTGCTGCCTTTGCTTGTTAAGTGTTTCATCGTTTATGTATGTTTAACCTTACTTTAGCTGCATATGACAAGTACTTATGCTGCATCTCATATTGTATTCCGGTAAGCAGATCAAATAGAGCATATCTATCATCCAACTCACGAACAGCAATCAATCCAATATTTAATTTCTCGAGTTGTTCAGGAGACGATTTACCGGATACTACTTCCAAGCAATATTCCAATTGATTTTGCACCATATTTTTCCATGGCAAGTTGATATTATTCAACTCCAACATCGCTCGTTTTATTGATTCTTCCATCACTAAGTACACTTAACTACCAAATTTAGCGCGGGAAAACGCGCATGCGTTTTGCCGTCGCAGCCAGCGTTTTTTGCTGGCGATAAAATTTGCTTGTTAGCATTTAATTTAATCCGCTTCTAACTTGGGAAGTAACATAGTTTGCTGTAATTCCATAAACTTAGCTTTTGTATATGGCCCAAACACAAATTCTGTTGCCTCAGCAAATTGATGATCCTTGCTCTTATCAATGTAATAAAAACCACAAGAGTCATCAGGGCACGCATACATAGAGATGTACTTTTCGTTTGCCTCGATTTTCCTTGGACTTTCTATCCGCCGGATGTATGCCCCATCACCCAAGCTATAACCAAGGCTTTTTTTCCCATCAATCCAGTAAACCTCGTACGGCCCATCACTCCATGACGGCCAAAGACTCAATATGAGTATGCAAGATACTAAAATGACGAAATACTTCACGAAGCAATTATCCAGCTAACGTCGCAAGCAGCGGCGAGCGTTAGCGAGTCCAGCACCGAAGGTGCGATGCTGACTTGCCTTGTTAGCTGTTGACATTAATTGATTTGCTCATTTTAAAGAAACTTAAGCCGATTGCCGCACTAATTGCCAAAGAGTACAAATAAAATTGTTTACTGTCGTTTAGATACAGTAAAAACGATGGCAGCACACTGAAAAATACAATGCTCGCGTAAGAAGCAAACTTAAACCTTTTAGCCAATACCCAAAGCGGAACTATAGAAAATACGCCGATAACTGTACTTAAGCTTGTTAACAACACACCTAATTCAAGAATGAACCTGAGGTCGTCAAAGTTGCTAAAAGATAGTGCATGTTTTTGTAACCAAGCAAAAAGAGCAATATATAAAGGTAAACCGACAAAGACATTTGCCAAGAGGAATCTAGAAATGGCTAACTTGGTTGAATCTTTCATAGTTCAGCTAACTATTTACTAATGGGCTGCCGCAGGCAGTCCCGTGGAGGCCATGCTTTTTATGGCCGGAACGAAATTAAGTAACTTGTTATACGCTACCAAACTCGCCTCTTTACGCCGAAAAATATTGCCGTACAAAACACGCTAAAAATCGCAGCTACGTAAAAGATTGACGATACAGAAAATAAACTTAACTTCCCGTTGATACAAAAACCTACAAAAAACAGCAGTAGAAACAGGCCCCAATAGTAAAGTACCGCCTCTAGTGACGAGGCTAGTGCACGATTAAAATCTGGATTAACGGGAAATGATGCCGTTAAGCCAACAAACCATAAAATTAAACCGGTTAACACGATAGTCGTGTGCGAATAGATTGCTCCATACTCTTGCTTAAAAACTGCAACAGCAAATGAGAAAGCTGCCATCATGGTGAATAATTGGCTTACTGGTTTAATGATTAAATCCCTTTACGTATAACTATCGCCTAAACGGCGAGCAACTTGTTGCGAGTCCTGCGGCCGAAGGCCGCATTGTTTAAGGCGCTTGTTATGAGTTGTTTTGCAGCAGGATTGTTTCACTGAAATCACTCTTGAATGCATCCAATTCATAAGGCTCGCCTGCTTTATCAAGGTACAACGAAAATAGCACTGGTTTTCCATCATCATCTATCAGTTCAAACTCTGCACAAGCTGCACCAAATCTCCGCTCAGAATGATTGATTCCGATCTTTAAGCTGCCCATCCTGCCATCATCCATTGATTCCACTAATAATGATTTTGCGTCATACGATAGTTCTGCACGCACAAATAGTTCATTTAGGATTCGAGCTTCAACGGTCGTTGGGGTTCGCATATTCAAAACTCATAACATATTAATCAACGGCAAAACGCACGGTTTTAAGGCTGCGCTATGCCTTTGATGTTTTTTAACATCCGTTAACACTACCGAAAAAAGCTACAGATCTCAATCTCTTCGTCGCTGCTGCACGCTTTGTGAAAACCGAAAGCGTGCGTGGTACCTTTGATCTGACTTGAAACATTAAATTTACATTCTACAGTTAGATTTTTGCGCTGCAGAGGGAACTGCGATGGCGTCGTCATTTTTACAGCAAGTTGCGGACTATATGCGCACCCGGCGTTATGCCAAGCGCACCATTGAAACTTATCTGCACTGGATCCGGTTTTATATTCTGTTTCACAAAAAGCAGCACCCTTCGCAGCTCGGCAATGCTGAGGTCGAACTGTTTTTAACCTGGCTGGCTGTGGAGCGGCATGTGGCGTTTAAAACCCAAAGCTCGGCATTGAATGCGCTGGTGTTTTTATACCGTGAATTCTTGCAGCAACCGCTCTCCTTACAACTTAACTTTAATGCGGCGAGAACTCCGCCCAAACTGCCAGTGGTACTCACCCGCGCTGAAGTCGGCGCACTGTTACGTTGGATCGACCCCAAATATAAACTGGTGGCTCAGCTGCTGTACGGTAGTGGTTTGCGCTTGATGGAAGCGGTGCGGCTGCGGGTTAAAGATATCGATTTTGATTATTTGTCGGTGATGGTGTGGCAAGGCAAAGGAAATAAAAACCGACGGGTGACGCTGGCCAGTGAGCTAGTCCCTGCATTGCGCCAGCAAATCACTCATGTCGAACGCTTGCTCGATGCCGACTTGCAAAACCCGGTTTATAGCGGTGTTTGGCTGCCGTATGCGCTGGCATTGAAAAATCCGGCGGCGCCCAAGCAGCTCGGTTGGCACTACCTGTTTCCATCGAATCAGCTCAGTCGGGACCCGGAATCAAAGCTTATCCGCCGTCACCATCTCGACGAAACTTGTGTGCGAAAGGCGATCAAATTTGCTGCTTTTCAGGCAAAAATAGAGAAAAACGTCACCTGCCACACCTTACGTCACTCATTTGCTACGCACTTATTAGAATCCGGTGCCGATATCCGCACCGTGCAGGAACAGCTCGGTCACGCCGATGTAAAAACCACGCAGATTTATACCCATGTATTAAGCCGCGGCGGGAATGCCGTCAAAAGCCCATTGAGTTTGTTGTTGCATGGGGATGGGGGTTCGGTTTGATTTGGATGGGTAGGCGCGATCGTGTGACGACCAGACCACCCACCGCGGAAGACGTGTGGCGATAACCACAGGGCACGGCATGCGTTGCGCCGTCGATGTACGGCGACGCTGACGCTCGCCGATACCTACCTGGCCCGACGGTCCGTTCAAGACCGTAGGCTCCCCACTACAACTGCAGTAAAAACGGTGAATCGCTGGCCTGTAAAGCGGTGAAGTCGGCTTTTGAACTCAAACCGTGCCAGTTGATTTCAATCAGGCTTTGCGCCACAGCGCCGCCCAGTGCGGTGCCGGGGCCGAGCAAAATCAGCTGGTCTGGCGCAAATTCACGTACCGCTACTTGTATGGCGGTTTTAAAGTCGTAGTCACTGCTGACCTGGCTTTGGAAGGTGTAGTAGCGCAGCAACTCCGGGTTCACCGGTAAATCCGGCCAGATATGGCCCTGACCGTCAATCAGCGGCAGTGTCGGCTGGTTAAAATACTCAGCGGAAAAGCGCGCTAACGCCTGGTCGGACGCATCCTGCATCAGCGGGCTGTGAAAGGCGCTGTGGCCGGCCAGCTGCATCGGAAAGCGTTCGTCGACCGGCGGTAATTGCGCTAAAGCCTGTTTCACCGCCGGCGTGGTGCCCGAGAGCACCGCATAACCGCCGTACTGAATAGAGCGGTACATGCCGGGGATGTTCAGCACCGCCGCCACGGCCGCCAGGCGCGCCGCGTCCGGTTGCCAATGGTCGTTCAGTACCGGATAAATCAGCTGGCCGCCGGTATCGCCATGAATACCTTTGCAGTTGGCGGTTAAGCCCGCCATCGCCGACATGATCTCGGTGCCACTGTCGACGTCCCACACACCGGCACAGCTTAGCGCCGTGTACCAGCCCATCGAATTGCCGGTAACGGCCACCACTTCGTACTCGTCCGGGTTGATGGCGTTAAACTGACAGAGGCCGGCGGCATAAATCAGTGCGGCGTTATTGACCGGCAACTGGTGGCGCGCCGGCAAATATTTGTCGGCGCTGTCGAGCGCGGACACGGTTTCCAGCCCCAGCTGCGCCCGCACCCGGTCGATTTGATTTAGAAGTGGCGTGTCGTAAAAGGGTTTTAAGCAGCCAAATTCATTTTTCTGATAAGTGCCCCGGCCCGGGCAAATCACTACGGCAGTTTTGCGGTTCATAACTTATTCCCCAGCAGCACCAGCGCTGCCTCAACAATGGCACCTTTTGACGGCAATACGTGATAAGCCGCAGCGCCAAGCGGGATAAAACTGTCTTCGGCGCAGAGCCGGCTGATGTGATAACGGTTTGGCTTGAGCTCGTGCAGCGCGGTAAATAACTCTTCGCTGAGGCTGCCGCGTTTGCGGCATTCATCGACAATCAGCACTTTGCGGCAATCGCCAATGGCGGCGGCGATTTTGTCGGCGTGCAGCGGTACTAAATAACGGATATCCAGCACGCGGGCGCGGATGCCCTGTGCCGCCAGCAGTTGTTGCGCCTGGCGCGACAGGTAAAAGCCGTTGGCGTAGCTGACGATGACAATATCTGTAACGCCCGAATCATCAGCCTCCACCACTGCTGGCGTACCAAATTCAGGCAACGCCGCATCCGGCGCCGGTAATTCAAAGGTCCAGCCGTTATCACCGGGTTCATGTAAATCCCTTGTCATATAAAGCGCAATCGGCTCTAAAAACACGATTAAACGGTTGTCGCGATAGGCCAGCTCCACCGCCTGACGCAGCAATAATGCGGCGTCCGCGCCATTCGACGGACAAATCAGCAGCAGGCCCGGAATGTCGCGGAACACAGCAAAGCTGTTGTCGTTGTGGAAATGGCCGCCAAAACCGCGCTGATAAGCCAGGCCGGCGATGCGCACCACCATCGGGTTTTGATACTGGCCGTTGGAGAAAAACGGCAGCGTCGCCGCTTCACCACGGATTTGGTCTTCAGCGTTATGCACATAAGCCAGGAACTGAATTTCCGGCATGGCCAATAAGCCCTGCTGCGCCGCGCCAATGCCCAGCCCCAAAATACTTTGTTCATCCAAAAGCGTGTTAATGACGCGGTTCGGGCCATATTGCTGCACCAGCTGCTGCGTCACGCCATAGACGCCGCCTTTTTTACCGACGTCTTCGCCCATCATCACGGCCGTTGGGTAGCGGGCGAAAATCTCGTGCAGTGTCCAGTTAATCAGCTTTGCCATATGCTGCGGCTTGCCGAGGTTATGTTTGTCAAAGCCAAGCGCCGTGCTGCGCTCAGCCACTGGCAGCGCCGGTTTGCCACTGGGCGGTGGCACAATAGATTTCATCACCGAAGCGGCATCTGGCAGTTTGGGTCTTTGCGTGGCTTCAAAAGCGACGCGGGCGATTTGCTGGTCTAAATGCTCAATCTGTGCCGCCAGCTGCGCAGCAGTTTCGACGCCGCGGCTCAGTAATAAGGCAGTGGCATACAGCAGCGGGTCTTGCTCCAGTTCGCCTTCAATTTGTTCTTTTTTCCGATACGCCACTTCAGCGTCGGCACCGGCATGGCCAAACAGCCGGTAGGTTTTTAAATGTAACAGTGCCGGTTTGCGTTTACTGCGGACAAACTCGACCGCTGCCTGCGCCGCGCGGTACACGTCACCTAAATCGCGTGAATCAGCAGTGAAAGTTTGCATATGCGGCGACAAACTATGGGCTATCCAGCCACACGGCGTTGGCGTCGAAATCCCTAAGCCATTGTCTTCACACAAAAACAGCACCGGCACCGGCACGTGTTGGTAATCCGCCCAGCAGGCGGCATTAATCGCGCCCTGCGCGGTGGAATGATTCGCCGAGGCATCGCCAAAACTACACACGGCAATAGCGCCATGCGGCCAGTTGCCGTCGATGCCGAGGCGCTCGGATAAATCGATGGCAAAACCGGTGGCAACCGCTTTGGGTAAATGCGAAGCAATGGTCGAGGTTTGTGGCGGCACACAGAGCGGCAAACTGCCGAGCACTTTATGGCGGCCACCGGAGATGGGGTCTTCGCTGGAGGCGGCGAAGCTCAGCAGCATGTCGTACAGCGGCGTGCTGCCGTTTAATTGTTTACTGCGTTCAACAAAAAAGGCGCCGCTGCGATAGTGCAAAAACGCCGGATCGGTGCGGTTTAGTACATGCGCCACCACTGCATTGGCTTCGTGGCCGCTGGAACCTATAGTGTAAAAACTCTGGCCTTTGGCCTGCAGCAAGCGGGAGCGTAAATCCAGCAGCCGGCTTTGCAACATCGACTGAAAGATTTGCGCCAGTACCGGCGTTGGCAGATGGTCGGCGCTGGAGACAGGGGTCGGCAGGCGGCCATCACGCACGCGCTGGATGTAGCTTAAAGCCCAGGGATGGAATTCTTGCTGACTCATCGGAAGTCCTTGGTTTTATTTTAATTCTTCACTCAGACGTGCCGCTTTTGCTGCTGCCACCACTGCCAGGCAAGCAGGCCTGAGTTTGGCCTGCTTCCACCAAACCGGCCTCAGAAAAACGCCTGCAGCCCGGTGATGGCACGCCCCAAAATCAGCGCGTGCACGTCGTGCGTGCCTTCGTAGGTGTTGACCGCTTCTAAGTTCATCACGTGGCGAATGACATGGAATTCGTCGGCGATGCCGTTGCCGCCGTGCATATCGCGGGCGATACGCGCAATTTCCAGTGCTTTGCCGCAGGAATTGCGTTTAATCAGGCTGATGGTTTCAACCGGCAGCTGCCCGGCGTCCATCAGACGGCCGGCTTGTAAACAGCCGAGTAAACCGAGATTGATATCGGTTTGCATATCGGCCAGTTTTTTCTGGATCAGCTGAGTTTGCGCCAGTGGCCGGCCGAATTGTTGCCGGTCTAATGTGTATTGGCGGGCGGCATGGAAGCAGAATTCGGCGGCACCGAGGGCTCCCCAGGCGATGCCGTAGCGCGCTTTGTTCAGGCAACCAAAGGGGCCGGACAAACCGCTGGCGTTCGGCAGTAATTGCTCTTCCGGCACAAACACTTCATCCATCACGATTTCGCCGGTGATAGACGCACGTAACGAGAATTTGCCTTCAATTTTTGGTGCGCTTAAGCCTTTCCAGCCTTTTTCTAGGATAAAGCCACGAATGACGCCGTCTAACTTGGCCCAGACGACAAACACATCGGCGACCGGGCTGTTGGTGATCCACATTTTGGCGCCTGACAGCAGATAACCGCCGTCGACTTTTTTCGCTGTAGTGCGCATGCTGGCCGGATCTGAGCCGGCGTCCGGTTCGGTGAGGCCAAAGCAGCCAATCCATTCCCCGGTAGCAAGTTTGGGCAGGTACTTCATCCGCTGCGCTTCACTGCCGTAAGCGTGAATTGGATGCATCACCAAACTCGATTGCACCGACATCGCGCTGCGGTAGCCACTGTCGACGCGCTCTACTTCACGCGCAACTAAACCATAACTGACGTAATTGACGCCGGCACAGCCGTATTTTTCCGGCAAGGTTGCGCCTAATAAACCCAGTTCACCCAGTTCGCGCATGATCTCGACATCAAAGTGTTCATGGCGGTTAGCCAACAGCACCCGGCTCATCAGCCGGTCCTGGCAATAGTCGTGGGCGGCTTGTTGGATCATCCGTTCTTCGTCGGTTAACAAGGCCTGGAAAGAAAACGGGTCTTGCCAGTTAAAAGCGGTTTTGCTCATCAGAAAGGCTCCGGTGCTGGCGTCGGCAACGATTTGGCGCCGACACTAAGATGTTGATTGCCATCTTATTGACGGCGGGTTTAAAGTAAAAATATAGAGAAACTGTCACACCTATAGGATTTCCCTATGGATACAGGTCAGCTGGCTTATTTTGTCGCGGTTTATGCGCGGCGTCACATCAGTGTAGTCAGAGTCGGATGCGGTGGGGAGCTACAGGATATCAAGGGGGAAACAGGCCTGCCGGAGAGCAACAGACCTGCCTTTTTTTAGAAACGCCGAATGTCGATGCTGTCACCGCTACCTATCAGTAACCACTGCTGATCAGCCGAAAGCTGGATGCCATTCGAGCCATAACTCCAACCATATTGCCAGGCCGAGTTGGTCGCCGAGCCGGACACAATCTGACCATTTTGATTGAAGATCATCAGCCGTTTCGCCGTATCATTCACTTCATTTGAGTACGTTTGCCCAAGGATCGCGACTCGCCCATCACGGCGCTCAACACCAAAATTTTCATAAACCCAACATTTTGGACAGTGCTGACTCAAGGAGGTCAACGCCATTTTACCGTCCTGCAGATCAATCACTGCTTGCCCGGTCCACAGCCGGTTGGTCACTGGTGCATAAAAGCTGCGGTTGATCTCCACATTGTCGATGTGCGCTAACTCAAAATAACGCAGCTGTTTTTGTTCCGGCAACACCATAGTGCTCAGTAAGGTGACACGTGAGTTCCAGTTTGGGCCGCCAATATTGCTGACCGCGACAGTCAAATCATTTAACGCCGATGGGATCACTTGCTCTACAGAATGCTGCGCCAGCTTTAACAAATCGGAGCGGGAGTCGGTTTCATCCAGTCTGGTCAAAGACCGATCGTAGACCCGTAAGGTTGCTGGTTCGGCAAAAGCCAGCGAACTGGCGAACTGACTCACAGCTGTCCCGTCGACCTGTTTTGTTTGCACACCACAAGCAGAGCCGGACATTCTCTTCGCCGATTTGGCCCAATCCGCCACTGGCGCTGCGCCTAAAGGTAATTGCACTATTTCGCAGTCAACATGCAGGCGTTTTTTTAACAATAACTGCTGCCCATCCAACGATATTTCGTGCAACACAAAATCTGCCAGCCCGGTTTGCCATAACAATGCGCCGGTAACCAAATGATAAGCGCTTAATTGTGGAGCAGGTTCAATGGTTTGCACATAGACATAGGGCCGCAGCGGATCTGCCAGATAGTTATAAATGTTCGGTTTCCCGCTTGGTGCCGGTAAATCCAGCGTGACGCCAGCCGCTTCGTCAGGCGATATAAATAAACCGACCCACAGGGTTTTGCTGTCCGCGCTTGCTTTGGGATCACTCACTTTTAGCTGGGCATAATGCATCCCGGCTGCCAAACCGGCAGTATTGGCTGTTAACTGCAGCTGATTGTCCAGAAATTGCGTCTGTAACCATGCCGCGTCGGTATGCATTTGCAACGACTGCAATAGTTTCGGATCATGGGCGCCGACCCGGACCGTCGTTTCCAGTTGTTTACTGGCGCCAAGCTGACTCAGACCAACGGCATAACTGCCCAGCCACCAACGCGGCTTTTCAACATGAAAACTGACCGCCTGACTGACCGTTGTCCGGCCATCGGCCGACTTGAATAGGATATGACCGGTATGCTGACCTTGCGGCAGGTTTTGCGCAGTGGCCTGAACTTTAACGTTCGAGTACGAAAATTCTGCCTGAATTTGGCCAACACTGAGCCAGCTGACATCTGTGCTCAGCTGCCAATCATTGGCGGTGGTGCGCAGCTGATAAGTCACTGTACTGGGTTGCAATGCACCTGCACGGCCGTTCAGCGCTTGTTCCCTGTCCGGGGTAAATTCTACAAAATCAATTAAATCAAAAGTGACAGGCACATCAATATACTTGGCGAAACTCCCATCGGGGTTAATAGTGCCAACCCGAATTGTCGCCTGGTGCAAGGCTGATTTCATCGCCGAAATAGCATTGTCTCCCTCAACATCAAGTTGAAACACACCATTTGGCTGTGCTGTGAGGCTATATCGCAACCAATCTGGTTGTCGTTGGCCGGCAGGCATCGCTGCAACTAAGGCTGTTTCTTTGGTGCTGATCAGCAGCTTGTCGCGGCCTTGGCTTGCACTACTGAAATAAAATTTAGTGGCTTTCATTTCTATCGCCGCTTTACTCAGTGTAAAAGCAGAGTTGCCGCCACCCGGCGCAGAGCCGGACTCCCCACTGCCGCCACAGCCCACGAGCAGCAAAACCAATAACAAATTAATAAATTTCAAGCAATTTCCCCGGTGATTTAAAAACATAAAAGTTACCCAAAAGAAACCTGAGCATCTTTTTGCAAAAAAAGAGTCAAAATACATGGAAATGCGGTACTGGCGCAAATTCAAAACTGCAGGGGAATCACTTTTATTTGTTAAAAAACGGTTTTTAAATTTACATCCTGTGAAAGGCTCGCGCGCTGGGCTGCAGGTTAAATAACATCAGCGCAGATCACAGCGGCCATTTTACAAACTTTGGTCAAAGGATATATATTCAGAATATTGAAATACCGATGAACCTATAGGATTTCCCTATGGATACACGTCAGCTGGCTTATTTTGTCGCGGTTTATGAGCAGCGTAGCATCAGTGCGGCGGCGCGCCAGCTTGATATTGCGCAGCCGTCGGTGTCCAGTGCGCTGCAGCAGCTGGAACAGCAACTCGGCACTCTGTTGTTTATTCGTCTGCCTAAAGGGGTACAACCGACGGAAGACGCCGAGCGGCTGTATGTGCAGGCTTGTCAGTTGCTCAGTCAAATGCAGGCGCTGCAGGCATCTTTTAATAAACCAGCCAAGCGGCTGCAGTTCCGGCTGGGATTAGTCAAAGCGCTCGGTGTCGAGCGGATGAGCCAGTTGCTGAAGGATTTTAACAGCCAGCTGCCCGGTCTGGAGCTGCATCTGGTCGAGCCGGACGAGCCTTGTGATGCGCGCATTATCAATATCCGCCAGCTCAAAGCCGGTGAGCTGTATCAACCGCTTTGGACCGACTGTTATTTACTGGCGCTGCCGGCACAACATCCGTTATGCACTCAAGCCGAAATCCAACTGACTGATTTTAAAAAACTGCCGCTGATTAAACGCACGCCTTGTGAAGCCTGGGACCAGGTGGCGCTGGCGCTCAGCAAAGCGAATATCAAACCGCAAATTCGCGCCAATATTCATACCATTGAATACGCCATTGGCCTGGTTGGCGCAGGCATCGGCTGTGCGCTGCTGCCGGATTTTGAACTGCAGAAATTCCGCCCGGATCTGCAGTACCGGGCGATCGAAGGCCCGGCGCTGAGCCGTGAACTGGTGCTGGCTTTTGATAAAAACCAGCAGCATCAACGCGCGGTCAAGCTGTTGTGTGACATCGCTGCAGCGCGCGGCGGGTAACAATACCAGCCGCGGTATCAGCGCTGCGTTATCAATGCGGGCTGCTGGCCGGTTTGGGCTGGCTGGGATTGCCGAACAACGGCGACTGCGCCATATGCTGTTTAATCAGCTGGCGTGATTGTGGTGTCAGCCAGTCCAGCAACGCTGCGCGGTATTGCGGGTCCGATCTGAGCCGATACATCGCCGTATTCACGGCTTTAATCTGCGCTTTGGACTGCTCGCTGATACTGCAGGCCACATAAACTTCAGTCACCGCCGGCAGCCCCTGCAGTGACATGGCTTTGAGCTGTACGTCCGGATATTGGCGCGCCAGATAATCCATCCGATCAGCATACTCCAGCACATAGTCCGCGCGGTTGGCTCTGAGCATTTGCACCAGATTGGTTTCGGTGGCCGATACCTGCAGCAATTCAGGCAAATATCCGGCGATCGGCGCCGGATAAGTCCGGTGCTGTTCCACCATGCCGCGCCAGGACTGACCAAACAGCCAGGCCAGATCAATCTCAGCTTTGCCTTGTAGTTGCTGCCAGATTGGATGCGCCGCAGACGCCACCAGCTGCAGGTTTGGGATCACTGCAACCGGCTCGGAAAATTGCAGGAAAGTCTGCCGTTGCGGCGTTTTCAGCAACCCAAACAAACAATGCGGTTTTTGTTGCTGCATCATTTGCTGGCGCATGGTCAGATTGGAAATATGCAGCCGATGCTGATACTGCGGCAACGCCGCAATCAGCCGGTTTAACATCACATCATAGGCGCCCTGCCCTTGTTGCGGTCCCTGCAGGATATTCACCGGTGGCCAATCCCGGATAAACCAGTCCATGGTGTCTGCCGTGGCACTTTGCATTGATGCAAACACGCCGAATAACCAAACACCGAGCCTGCGCATATGAACCTCTGATTTTACCGCCGCAGTCTTTTTATCATACACACTTTCCTTGATCGATAAAGTGCGACTTTCGCCGCAATCTTGCCCCAGCTCAGCGCCGGATTTTTTGCTGCTTCATCTGGGTCAGATAAGCCAGGATTGCGTCGATATCGGCGTCACTGAAATGCGCAAATGCCGGCATTTTTGATTGATAACGGTACGATGGCGGATTTTTTATAAAGGCTTTTAAATCATGTAATTGCCAGTATTCGGTGATATTTTTCGGCGCATTCAGTTCAGGTCCGAGTACACCGCCTTGCAGATTGATGGAATGGCATTTCAGGCAGTTTTGCTTAAACAGGGTAAATCCACGCTGCACCGGGGGCGGTGCATCGATGGCGGGGATCACGTCGGCGTAGCGTTCACGAAAAGGCAGCAACTCAATTTTCACCAGCTGGTATGGCCAGGCGAAGTGTTCCGCCGCCTTGCCCGCCCAGGGCCAGACCAGATAAAACGGCGCCGGCGATAACATTTCTTTGCCTTGCTGCAACGGGGTAAAACTGAAATCCGCCTGACCGGCTTCGGCAAACACCAGGACCGCCTGCTGCTGATGCAACTGTGCCGCGCTCAGTGTCGGTGCATAGCCGTCACTGGCGGTCAGCACCAGCGTGTCGTCGTCCTGCAGTGGCGGGAAACCGGTTTTTTGCAGTAAGTCATTGAATAAAAACCCGCGATAGCTTTTTAGCTGGTTATAAGACGGGTCGTGCAGCCGCACTTCCTGCACCGGCAGTTGCTGTTGTAACTGCGCCAATGTCCAGCTGCGGCTCTGGCCGCTGTGGACTGTGGTCAGCACCGGCTCAGCCGCCACGGCCAAGGCCCAGCAGTACAACAATATGCCCAATAATTTCATCATTAATCCCCGCACATGACGCTGACGCGTATTAAGCGGGTGTTGCGTCGCCAGGTCAAGCGTCAGCGTGACACCGCAGCTCAACAAGCCTCAGCGGTGCATGCGGTTGCTGCGGAACTTTGAAACAACGGGTCCTGCGCCGCCGCCAGCTTCAGCTCCTGCCGGGACTGCTCACTGAGCTGATGCAGCCAGGCCTGCTGATAGTCAGCGCTGCTGCGCAGTTGTTGCAGTGCATGGTTAATCGCCTGAATTTGCGCGGGCGCCGCCGGCGTGTTCTGGCAGGCGACATACACCGGCACCACCGGCGGTTCGCCCTGTAAGCGGGCATAGCGCAAAGCAACACTCGGGTGATTTTGCGCCAAAAAATGCAGCCGGTCCGGATATTCCACCACATAATCGGCGCGGCCTGCTTTTAACATGGCGACTAAATCGGTTGAATTATCAGATACCTGCAGCAATGCACCAGCATACTGCTGGATATTCTGCGGATACAGTCTTTTATATTCGACCATCCCGGTCCAGGCCTGCTGCAGCAGTGACGACAGGTCAATATGGGCGGCGGCGGCATTGGCCTGCCACAACGGATGATCGGCCCGTGCCGCGATCCGCAGCGCCGGCGAATAAAAAGCGATGTCAGAAAACAGCATCTTTTTTTGCCGTTCGGCGGATTTCAGCACACCAAATAAACAATGCGGTACGTCCTGCTGCATCAGCTGCTGGCGTTTAATCAGCGTCGCAAACAGCTGGCGATGCGGATATTGCGGCAGTGCCGCTATCAGCTGCGCCAGCATCAAATCATAAGACCCCTGACCGGCGCCCGGCCCCTGCTGAATGTTAAACGGCGGCCAGTCGCGGACATACCAGTCGATAGCGCAGGTTTGCCAGCTCAGGCAACCCAACATCAATCCGAACAACCAGCACTTTAACATCTGCATCCTTGCGATCCTGTAACATTATCAGGAACTAATATATCGAAACTATGTAACGATACAAGGGCAATTTCGCCGATCTGTCAGGCTTTCTTCAGGGCCGCCGCGGATGGGTTTTACCATGCAGCTCCGGTCGCAGGCCGCTGCCGTATTCACAAGCCCAGCTGCGGCACCGGCAGTTCAATCAGTGGCTGCTGGACTTTGCCGGTACTGAGGAACTGCTGAATAGTGGCCAACACCTGCGGTGAACTTTCCAGCAGATTGTGACCGGCATAACGCACAATCACCTGCTGCCGGGCGCTGAGACCAGCAACGGCCTGCTGCTGTTCGGCCAGATAAGTCCGGCCATCCAGGGTCCCGCTCAGCACTAACGTTGGGATGGCATGCGTGGCTTCCTGGCGAAATGCTGGACCAAGGTCAAGACCAGGTACAGTGTCATTGAGCTGCGGCATCGGAAAATTCAGCATGCCGCCCAATAACGCAGCACTGTGCTGCTGTTGGTATTGCGCCAGCCTCGTGGCCGAGATGCCGGAGGCGATATCGGTCAGCAGCGGCATCATTTGCAGTGCAACAGGCCCTGCGGCGAAACCATCCAGAGCGCCGCTTTGCAGCAGCTCCTGCAGCGCCGTTTTGGTTGCTGCCGACTGCGTTTTTAAGCCGTGGTACAACTGCAATAATTGCCCCAGACGCGGATTCGGATCTGCCAGCGACATCGAAGTCAGGATTTGTAAGTGCAGCCGCTGAAATAAAAAGCTGCGACTGCTGCCGTCGGCCTGCGGCAGGTGCAGTAGCAGCGGCTCGCGATCCAGCCCGGTCAGCACTTGCTGCATCAGCGTCGTGAGATCACCAAAGCGCGCCTGCAACGCCGGGTCCAGCGCAATCAGCTGCTGTACACGCTGCAGATATAGCCCGGTTTCAGCCGGCAATTTTACCGTCTGATCCAAGCCTTCAACACTGGCCAATATCAGTTTATCCAGCCGCTCCGGCATCAGTTTACTGGCGGCCAGCGCCAGATGCGTGCCGTAAGAGATGCCCCACAAAGTTAGTTTGTCAGCGCCAAGATGCTGGCGTAAAGCGTCCAGATCCAGCGCATTCTGCACTGTGGTATAGCCCAGCAGGTCGGCCCCTTGCTGCTGCCAGAATTGTTGACACTCAGCGGCAGCCGCCCGGTGCAATGTAGCAAACTGCTGCTCATCAATGCGCTGATCGGTCGGCACGACCACCTTCGACTGACAAACCGGGATATCGGCCGACAAACCAGTACCGCGCTGATCCAGTGCAATGACATCGGCCTGCGCCGTCAGGCCGGTAAAGAGCGGATAACGCCGGCCTTTGGCGGTGTGGATCCCAGAACCGCCAGGTCCCCCTGACAGATAAACAATCGGCGCGCCGGGCTGGGCTGTGGTGGCCGGAAAGCGCACATAGTGCAGTTTCAGCAAGCGGCTGCCAGCGCGCTGACGATTCTCCGGCACTAAAAAGAAACCGCGAAACGCGTCGGTACTTTCGCCGCTGGCGGCGGTGAAACGAAATGCCGTTTCATTGGCATAAGGGTAGGCTTTACCGGCTGCAGCCAGGCTTTGCGGACTCAGACCGACCAGCACAGCCAGGCTGATGGCCTGCATCCAGCTGCGCCCTGCTGTGCGTTGTGATAAACCACTTGTCTTGATAGATTTCAATAACATAACATGCTCTCCCTGGTTAACTTCAATCCAGTAAAACAAGGCGGTTCGCGCCTGGCGAGCATTGATCTGCCAGCGGTATCGGCTATCGTGGCTACCGCGCTGAACGGTAGTGATCTTTCCGCTGAACGGCAGGCCTTTTCTGCCACCGGAGTGAAGCATGCAGAGGTTTGCCCTGAAGCCGTTTCGCCACAGCCGCGTTGGTGTTGCGCTGTTTTTGCTGCTCTTGCTGCTGGGGTGCCTGACACTGGTGTTGCAGCAGCCACCGGCGCTGCCGCAACTGCAACAATTAACCATCAACGCCTGGTGTGATGCCGGGCAAATCCACACCTTACCAGCAGATTTCAACGCCGCCGGTTGCCAGCAGGCCAGTGCAGAGCCGGCAGATCCACAAGGCCGTTTGTTGTGGTTACAACTGCCGTTAACCATGCCGGAATCTGCCGCTGAAAAGCCGTTAGCGCTGTTTATTTTTGCCAAAGCCGCCAGTGCTGTGTACTTAAACGGCCAGCGGATTGGTCAGAATGGCCAGCCCGGCCCTGCCGCCAGCGAAATGCCGGGATACATGGACAGCCAGGTTTATTTGCCACCTGCGCTGCTGCGCCCCGGTGCGAACCAATTGGTCCTGCAAATGTCCGCCCAGCGCGGTTGGTTCAGGCTGGCGCAGCCGATCCATTTTATTGGCATTGGCCCTTATGGCGACGTGCGAACCTATCTGCAGCAACACGCGGAGCTGGGTTTGTTCCTGCTGGGAGTGTTATGCACCGGCTTGCTGTACTTCAGTGCGCTGGCACTGCGGACGTCGCACCATGACACACCGGAAACCGGTCCTGCCGGGCAGGAAGCCCTGCTGGCGTTGTTATGTCTGTTTGCCGGTGCGCAGCTGTGGCTGGAAATGAGCAGAGGGCTGCTGGGGTATCGCTATCCGCTGCACGAGCTGAGGCTCTGTGGCATTTTGTTATGCGCCGCTGGCTTTGGCTTGTGTTTATTGTGGTTAACCGCGCTGCGTTATCAGCGCCAGCACTGGCGACGGTGGACGCTTGTCACTGCGCTTATGTTACTGCCGATGCTGTGGTGGCTGGATGCATTTGACGACCGCATTGCCATCGCCACATTACTGCCGGCCGCAATTGCTGCGTTTATCGCCGGATGGCGCTGGTATCAGGCCGATAAAACCGAGCCAGCCGAAGCAGCAGGTGCCGGCACCAGCACCGCGTTGTTGTTGCTTTATCTGATACTGGCGATAGTCCTCAATGGTATTTTTCAGGAGATTTTGGCGTTTTTGCTGGTGACGCTGCTGTTATGTGGCCTGTTTATTGAGCAGGCGCAGCAACGTCAGCAACAAATGCAGCAACAGCTGGCCGACCAACAGCTGATCCTGCAACTTCAGCTGCAACTACAACAAAACGGCACTGCTGCGCCCAAAGCCAGCCTGACCTTAAGCGGCGCTGGCAACATTCAGCGCATTCCGGCCGACAGCATCGCTTATTGTCAGGCCGCCCGTGACTACAGCGACATTTGGCTGGCGGACGGGCGTCAACTGCTGTACAGCGGCACACTCCGCGCGCTGGAACAGGAATTACCCGGCTTTTTTCTGCGGGTGCATCGCTCTTATCTGGTCAATGTCCATCAGGTCCGGCAATTTCGCACCACGATGGACACCGACAGCGGCAGTGGCGCCGTATTAATCCTGGCCAGTGGCCAGCAAGTACCAGTCAGTCGCCGGCTGATTCCGGCGGTACGCAGTGTGATGTTGCAGCAAAGCGCGGCGGATATGCCTCCCGCCAGCAGCGGCGTCGCCTGACGCGGCTGCTCCTGGTGCTGCGCCTGACACGGCGGCCTGTTCATCACAGTCAGTTTGCGTTTTTGCCGCACTGCGCCTGCAGTTCCGGCCGTTTTTGCCAGGCTTTCAGCACGCTTTTGGCGTTGCTTTGATACCAGCCGTAGCCTTGCTGACGTTCCAGCGACAGCTGATTGACGTCGTGGTAGACCTTAGCGTCCCGGTCAAAAAACACCGGCTGTTGTTGTGGCAAACTGTAAAACCGTGCCCAGATTTGCGCACCTTTTTTCTCCACCAGCCTGGAGCCGGCGTCATTACGCTGCCAGGTTTTGTCGCGGATTTGATGCTGCTGCAGCCATTGGATACCGCTGCACAGCGCCGGTAACACACCGGATTGTTCCGGCGCTTTGTCCAGCAACAACTGCAGCACCGCCGCACTTTCACTGCTTACCAGACTGATTTGTTCAAACTTGCGCGCCGCCACCGGTTCGCCAGTCAGCGGATGATGCTGCGCTGTCCAGACGGTGCCTTGACCATTCACGCTGACTTGCGCCGACACCAGCCACGTCACACCTTTGGCAAAACCGGCCTGTGCTTTGCTGCGAAGCTCAGCGCTCAGCCACTGATATTCAGGCGCCTTGGCGATATCCCACAGCAGATTCAGCAAGTCCGTCATCACGTTGTCGTTCAGCGTGACGGCATCGTGGTAACTGCCACGCAGCGGATAAGACTGGGCAAAGCCGCCGTTGGGATATTGTGCACGCAGCACAAACTGCACGGCGAGTGTCAGTGCACTGCGGATCTGGGCCTGCTCTTCAGCCGTTGCCTTTGGATAATAAGCCGCCAGCCAGCGCATTTGGCTGCTGGTGGCGCCATTGTCAAAAGTCGGAATATACGCAGGCTCACTGCCGGCCAGCTGGCCGGGTTTGCGCGGTTGCTGCATATCAGTGCGTTTGCTCCAGCCGCCGAGCACGGTTTGGTAACTCAACACTGCCTGTAGCTGCGCAGAATTACTGATCCCGTCCAGGCCAAAGTTTTTTGCTTTAACCGCCGGCAATGGCTTGGTAAGGCCCGCAGCGCTCAGTTCAGCCTTCAGCTGTTGCGCCAGCAAAGCCGCATCAGCCTCAGACTGGCGCCGGTAGTCCTGCCACTGCGCACTCAACGGTTGCTGCGGCGCACTCTGCCAGAAATCAACCGCCGCCGCGGCATCGCTGTCCGCCAGCGCTACGGCCGGCAAGGACAGGCCGGCCAGCCCCTGACACATCAGGAGCATAGCCAGAGCTGTTTTTTGCATCAGAAATTCCCCCGGATCCCAACCAGATATTGCCGGCCGGTGAGCAGGTATTCCACTGGTCTTGAGGTATAGACATCACTCCATTGCTCAGTCGCGGCATTGGTTAAGTTGATGGCTTCAAAGCTCACTGACAAATTGCTGTTAATTTTGTAGCGCGACGAAATATTCAGCTGGCCTTTGTCTTCATAACCACGGCCCCAATTACCTTCGTCTTTGTATTTATCCAGATATTCTTTGATATACCGTTCGCGGAAGTTATACGACAAGCGCGCACTGAAATCATTGTGCTCGTAGTACAGCGTCCAGTTGTAATTAAGCCGCGAGGTTTCTTCCGCCAGCAGACTAATGACATTTTTCGTCATCGGGTCAGCCACATCGCGGTCGTAATCAATCCAGGTTAAGTTGGATGTCACGCCAAAACGATTCCACGGCGCCGGCAGGAAACTGAACGGCTGTTGATAAATCAGCTCGGCACCACGCACGCCTTCGGCCGGGGTATTGAGCAGTTGCGTCACATCCCAGGTCACTGCGGCCGGGTCACGCGAGCCTAAGTCGATGCCAAGGCTTTTCAGCTGATCGGCATCTAATACTTCCTGGCGCGAGCCTTTACTGAGGCCAGTGATGTCTTTGTAAAACACCGCTAAGGCCAGCAGCGCTTCGTCATCAAAATACCACTCTAAGGCAAGGTCGACCTGATCGGATTCATACGGCCGCAGCGTTGGGCCTGCGCCCATTTCGATGGTGGCCGTCGGGTCTTTATCATCCGGCGTATTCACTTTAATCGCCGAGGCTAAATCGGCAATCGCCGGGCGGGTAATGGCGCGCGACAGGCTCAGCCGGCCAACCAGCGTTTCGCTCAGGTCATAGGCCAGGTTTAAGCTTGGCAGGAAATCTTTGCCGTTACTTTCGGTGTAACGCCAGTCGTGACCACCAGCTAAACTTGCACCGGCGCCCCGTCCTGCGGTGTAGCCGTCGGCATAGATATGGTCCAGATTCACAATACCTGAGGTATTGGTGTTGTCGATATAACGACCGCCGATGTTACCGCGTAGCTCACGTCCGCCCAGTTCATAACGAAAATCCAGCTGGACAAAAGCGCCGGTGACTTTCTCTTCAATGTCATAAGTAGCGTTATAACGTTGTTTGGCTTCAAAGAAGCTTTCGCCAGAAAAGGCTGCCATCACTTTTTGATAGTCGGTGGTGAGCCAGCTGCCGGCAGTTAAAGTCGAATTACCCGGCACATCGGCAGCTTTGCCAAAATGCTGACCGGCCGCATCCAGTGAAATGCCATACAAAGCGCCGGCCGTGCGCGCCGCTGGTAAACCTAAAACCAGTGATTCCGCCGCATCGCCGCTGGTTTTATTGGTGGCGGTATTCAGCACTTTCCAGCCGTTGTCATACTGCACGTTGTAGGTGGTGAATTCGCGTTGATTCAGGCCCCATTTCAGCGTCAGTTCGTCGTTCAGCTCATACTTAAAATTGACGGTAAAATTGGTATTTTCGCTGTTAATTTGCTGGTTACGGTTACGAACCAGGCCAACTTTGTATAAATCAGGATTCAGCATCAACGCTTGTAATTCGGCCTGAGTATAAGTTTTGCCAAAGGCCTGACCCGGCGCAAAAGCAAAGGCCGGAATGTCCATATTCATGCTGCCGCTGCTAATAGCGGTGCCTTTAGTGCCAATCAGGCTGACAGGGTCGATATTGCTGTCGTAGCTATAGGCAAAAGTGGAGTTATTAGCATCCAACGCAAAAGTGCGCTGATACGGGATATCCAAATCGGATTTGCCAAGACCAGCGAGGAAGGTCATCTGTAAGGCGTCGCTGATTTGCCAGTCGCCAGAGAAAGTCGCCTGATTAAAATCTGAGGTCGATACGTCCTGCCGAGCTTCTGAGCGGATCGGCACGCCGGATAATGTGCCGGCCACCACGGTTTTATTGGCGTCCGTCACCAGATTTTCGGCGTAAATTTTGGTTTTGCTGGAGACGTTGCCGCGCAGCAGCGCCGAATACTGGAATTCATCCATAGTGCTGTCGAGCTTGGCATGCAGCAGGTCAAAGTTCAGCAGCAGATTGTCATGCGGCCGGTATTGCGCCGCAGCGGTTAAGCCCAACCGGTCCTGCTGTTTATTAAAAATCGAATACCGCGGAATACGTGGGATCCACAGCCCTTCCATATTGGCGTTGGTGTAGGCGCCTTTCGGGTCTAATTGCGTCACCGGCGCGGCGGTTAATTTATTGCCGGCGTTGCCGGTTTTCCACGACGGGTTATTCACACTCCAGCGCACCGTCGTCGCGCCTTCACTTTGCACCAGGCCCTCGGAATAAGCGGCAGAGAGCAGCAGACCAAAGGTATTGTCCCAGTTTTTACTGAACATCAGCGAGGCACGCGGCGTGACTTCAGACGCGACATCGTTGTAACGCGCATTGAGGTTATAGGCGAACTTGTCGTCCTGATATTGAAATGGCCGCGCGGTTTGCAAGTTGACGTTACCGGAAATACCGCCGTCTTCCAGTTCTGCTGCGGCGGTTTTGTTCACGTCAATCTGAGTGAATAACTCGGAGGCAAAGACGTTAAAATCAAAAGCGCGGCTTTTATTGGCGCCGCCCGAGGCGTCGGTGGCCGCGCCGGCAGATGCTGATTCCATGCCGTTGATGGTGGTTTTGACAAAAGTGGCGCCCAAACCACGCAGGCTGATTTGGCGGCCTTCGCCGGCGTCTTGTTCAATCGCAATGCCCGGCACCCGCGCTAAGCTGTCGGCGATGTTTAAATCCGGAAATTTGCCTAAATCTTCCGCCAGAATAGTTTCTTTACTGCCGACCGCTTCGCGTTTCGCCGCTAAAGCGACGTTGAGACTACCGCGAAAGCCTGACACTTCAATCACTTCAATCTCGTCGGCTTTGCCGGCTTTATCGGCTTTTTTCGCGTTGGTTGCTTCGGCGCTGGTGGTTGTAGTTGTTGCAGTTGCCGCTTGCTGGGCCAGCGCTGGAGCCGCCACCAGACCAAGGCCTAGCCAGACCGCGTGACTGAGCGCTTGCAGTGTGAAATGCGGGGTTAAATGTTTTTTTTTCTTCTGTGTCATACCCTGTTGTCCTTTCTTGTTGATTTATATTGTTTTTCTTTCTACTTCCTGCGATATGCCCCACTGCTGCGACAGGCAACTGCAGCCGCGGGGTGTTGCTGTTCTTCTGATTGAGGTGGCAGTCCAGCAAACTGCCACCGGTAGCAAAACACTGGTAAACCAGCTCGGCAAAAGCAAAAAATAGCTAGAACAAAAAGTCCGTCGCCAAAAACGCCGAATCGCGTTGCTGCACCATGTCGCGCACTAAGCTGATGCCGGCTTCGTTGCCTTTGGTCGCGACCAAGGTCGGGATCGAAAACTGATGTAACGCGTCCTGCACTGACAAAGTCCCTTCCGCCGAATCCTTACGGCCGGTAAATGGGAAACTGTCCGGGCTGCGCTGACACTGGCTGTTGATATTGATGCGGCCAACCTGATTGGCGAACATATCAATTAATGGGCCTATCGCGCGGCCATCGCTGCCGAAAATACTGAGTTGCTGGCCAAAATTGCTGTGAATGACATAATCGATGACTTCCGAAATATCATCATATGGCACCACCGGCACTAAAGGCCCAAATTGCTCTTCCTGATAAAGCCGCATCGCGGCTGACACCGGATACAGCAGCGCCGGGCGCATCAGGCTACCGGCAAAATCGCCGCCGCCGGGATTGACCACTTTTGCGCCGTGCTCGCGAGCATCAGCAATCAAAGCCGCCATAGCTTCAGTTTTACCCGGCTCCGGTAACGGCGTGATTTGCGCACCGGCCTGCCAGGGCATCGCCAGTTTTAAGGCGTCGATTTGCGCTGCCAGCAGCGGCAACAAAGCGGCAGCCTGAACGCGTGGTACAAAAATGATTTTTAACGCGGTACAGCGCTGACCGTTAAAGGCTAAAGCGCCGGCAATCATTTCTTTGGCGCTGGCGGGAAGGTCTGCACAAGGCAGCACAATCGCCGGGTTTTTCGCGTCAAGGCCCAGCACGGCTTTTAACCGGTGCGGTTTGGGATGCAGCCGTTTTAAATCGCTGGCACCTTTGTTAGTGCCGATAAAGGCCAACACATCAACTTTGCCGCTTTGCATCAGCGCACCAACCGTTTCCCGGCCCCGACCATAAATCACATTAATAACACCGGCCGGAAAACAAGCGCGAAAGGCTTCCAGCAAAGGTTCAATCAACAGCACGCCGTATTTGGCCGGCTTAAATACCACGGTATTGCCCATCATCAGCGCCGGGATCAGCGTGGTGAAGGTTTCATTCAGCGGATAGTTAAAAGGCCCCATACAAAGCGCCACACCGAGCGGCACGCGGCGGATTTTGCCAAGCACACCTTGTTCGGTAATAAAATGGCTGTCGGCGCGGTCTTGTTGCTTCAGCGCCTGAATAGTGTCGCGAATGTAATCGCAGGTGCGGTCAAATTCTTTCGCGGCGTCCGCGGCGTTTTTACCGATTTCCCACATCAGTAAGCGCACCACTTCGTCACGCTTTTGCGCCATCGCACTAAGGAATTGTTCGACATGGCGGATGCGCTCAAACAACGGCATCGTCGGCCATTCACCACGGCCCAAATCATAAGCGCGCACCGCTGCATCCAGCGCCGTCAGTGCCGCGGCGCTGTCCAGCAGTGGCGTAGCGCCAAGCCGCGCCGGTTCAATGTTACCGCTGGCCTCAGCGCGGACTTGCACCGGACTCAACACTTCCGCCAGTTCGCCGGACCAATGGCAGAGCTCACCATCAATCAGATAGTGCCGCTGCGCCAGATAAACCGGCGCCGGAAACTCAGCCGCGACTTGCGCGGCGGTCGGGAATAACAAAGCTAACTCAGACATACACAGTTCCTTATTGAGTAAATCGTGTTGTGTCCGTGGTTGAAAATGCTGGTCGCGTTCAGCGCAACTCTTTTTAAATCAGCGCATTACAAACTGTAATGCGCCTTAAAAGCACGGAAGTTATCCATGCTGACAATAGCGCCGGTATGTTCAACGACAAAACCCGCCAGCGCCGCGGCCAGCTGCGCCGCTGCTTTAGGTGATTGCCCGGCAAGCCGCGCCGCCAGATAACCGCCGTTAAAAGAATCACCCGCTGCTGTGGTATCCACCACTTTTTTCACTGTGACTGCCGGCATCACAAAAGACTCGCCGCCGGCCCAGACCACAGCGCCGTCTTTGCCGTTTTTCACGATAATCTCGCCAGTGCCAAGCGCTTTAAGCTGCTTGATCACATCGTCACAACTTAAAGCGTTGAACAGTACTTTATGGTCATCCAGGCCCGGCAAGGCGATGTCTGACAGTGCATAAGCGCGCTCAAAAGCGTCGCGGCATTGCTGCACGCTTTGCCACAGCACCGGGCGGTAATTCGGGTCAAAGCCAATCTTGACGCCAGCGGCTTTTAATTCCGCCACCAAGGCAAACAGGTCTTCGCGATCTGCTTCAGATAAAATCGCGAGGCTAATGCCAGAGAAATAAAACCAGTCAGCACTGGTCAGCGGGCTGATGTCGTTGCGGGCACGAAACAGCTGCAGCGTTTGTTTGGCAGCCGAACTGTCGCGCCAATACACAAAACTGCGCTCGCCAAAAGCGTCGGTATTGATCATGTACAAACCAGGCCGCGCGGTTTTGCTTCTGAGCAACAAACTGCTGCCGAGTTTTTCTGCTTCCACCGCCGCCAGCAATTTATCGCTGATAAGGTCGGTGCCAATCGCCGAGAAAAAATCGACCTGCAGCGCCGGATTGACGCGTTTGAGGTACACCGCCGTGTTAAACACATCGCCGGCGAAATTCTGGTGGTAGACGTTTTCGACGAGCTGATACAGCTCGACCATACATTCGCCAAAAATCACCACACGTTGTGATTGCTGTTGTTGCGTTGTTGCCATCAGCAGGCTCCTGTCAGGCCGTTTTTTTAAGTTGTGGCGCTTGTTTATCGGCTAACACATTGGCGGCGATTTGCAGTGACTGTTCGGTCAGCCGGCGCACAGCATCGTAGTCGCCGTTCTGCAGCGCAGCGGCCGGCGTCAGCCAGCTGCCACCGACGACAAACACGTTCGGTAACGCCAGATAATCCGCCAGATTGTTAATGCCGATGCCACCGGTCGGGCAGAACTGCACTTTGGGCAGAATAGTGCGTACAGCCGACAACAGGCCCGGGCCGCCACTGAGATGCGCCGGGAAAAACTTCAGTTCGTTTAAGCCCATTTCATGCGCAGCCGCCATTTCTGTCACGGTCTGCACACCGGGCGCTAATGGCAAGCCGGTCGATAACATCGCTTCCAGTAATTTGGTTGTGGCCGCCGGGCTCACCAGAAACTGTGCACCAGCCCAGGCACAGGCCTGCGCCTGTTCGGCGTTTAACACTGTACCGGCACCGACCAGCAGCTCCGGCAATGCGTGGCGAATGGCCGAAATCGCCGCTAACGCTTTTGGCGTGCGCAGCACCACTTCCACGGCTTTCACGCCACCTTCCTGCATGGCACGGGCGATAGCCACCGCCTGCTCCGGCTGTTCGGTCTGAATAATAGGCAGCAACGGGCTGCCGTTTAATAAGGTCGATAAGGCCTTCATGCATCAACTCCGGGGATAAACTGCGATAAATCGGCGGTAGCGCCGCTCAGGATTGGGCTCAGCTGCTGATAGGCCTGCCAAAGCGCCGAGACAAAAGCGGTCTGATTAACAAGGTCTGCAGCAAAAATGCTGTCGAGCGCCAGCCACAGCGGCACGTCGGTGCGGGCGTCACCGGTGCATTGTGCAGCGGTAGCCAGTAACAGCGGTGCCAGCGGGTCGACCAGAGCCGGTGCCTGCTCGCCGAGCTGCTGCGCCTGCTGGGCGCGTAAACGGATAAATTGCAGCCAGCTGGCGATCGCCAGTGCCAATAACTGCACCGAGCGGCCGGCGGCTAAATTGTCGCGGATCACCGGCAACAAGCGCATTTGCAGCTTTTGCGAGCCGTCCCAGGCGATTTGCGCCAGTAAATGCCGCACTGAAGGGTTTTCAAAACGGCGGAAAATATCGGCGCTGTATTGCGCTAAATCTAAGCCATCAACCAATGGCACAGACGGCAGAATTTCGTTGTTGACCAAGGCCTGCACCAGCTGGCTTAACTGCGGCTGCGCCATCGCATCAAACACAGTCTCGATCTTCAGCAGCGAGCCGAGATAGGCCAGCGTTGAATGCGGTGCATTTAATAAGCGTAATTTGGCTTTTTCAAAGGCGGTGACGTCTTTGGTGAAAATCACGCCAACTTCGCGCCAGGCCGGCTGGTCGGCTGGCAGAATATCTTCCACCACCCACTGACAAAAGGCTTCGCGTTTGACCGGCCAGGCGTCCTGTACACCCAAGCGTGTGGCAACTAAATCACGCAGCGCGTCGTCGGTGGCAGGTGTGATGCTGTCGACCATAGAACATGGGCAAATCAGGTCCGTTAATTGCAGCAAAAAGTCGACATCTTTGGCGAAAACAGCAGCATTGGCAGCGAAACTACGTACTGCGGATTTTAATTTATGGCCGTTGTCGGTCAGGTTATCGCAGCTCATCAGCGTCAGCAGCGGCAAACCGGCCTGATGGCGCAGCCACAAAGCCTGTGTCAGCAAACCAATGGCGGATTTGGCTTGTGAGACCGCATCCGGCAGCTGTAAATCGGCGGCGATATCGGCATGGTTTACATCGAGTTCTCCGCTGCTATTCAGGCAATAGCCTTTTTCGGTGATAGTCATAGTCACATATTTGCAGCTGGCGGAAGTTAAGCGCGCCTGCACTTTGGCGTAATCCAAAGGCGCCACCAGCACCTCGGCGATGCTGCCAATCAACGATAACTGCGTGTCCTGCTCCATCTGCGCTAAAGCATATAAACCATCCTGCGGGTTCAGCGCTTCGGCCACATCTTTGCTTCGCATCGACACGGCACAAATGCGCCAGTTGCCGCCGGCTTTGGCCATCGCCGCATCGGTATAAAACGCCTGATGGCCGCGGAAAAATGCGCCCGGGCCTAAATGCACAATACCAATTTGCTGCTGATTGCCGTTTTTTAAATAAGCCGGTAACAAAGCGCCGGCATTTTGCAGATTTAACCGTTTCATAACTGGTAGGCCTGTTTTGCTAAGCGGTACGTGAGGTCATAGGCCAGTTCGTGGGCTTCGTCTTCGTTTAAGCGGTGTTCCGCCACCAGCTGGGCCAGGAAACGGCAGTCGATGCGCCGGGCCACGTCATGTCGCGCCGGAATGGACAGGAAAGCGCGGGTGTCGTCGTTAAAACCACAAGTGTTGTAGAAACCAGCCGTTTCAGTCACCTGATGGCGGAAGCGCAACATGCCTTCTGGCGAATCGTGGAACCACCAGGCCGGGCCTAATTTTAATGCCGGATAATGGCCGGCCAGCGGCGCGAGTTCGCGGGCGTAGGTGGTTTCGTCCAGCGTAAACAGAATGATGTTGAGGCGCGCTTCGTTGCCGTATTTTTGCAGCAGCGGTTTTAATGCCTGTACATATTCAGTCGGGCTTGGAATATCGGCGCCTTTGTCAGGCCCAAACCGTTCAAAAATCACCGCGTTATGGTTACGGTGCGCGCCCGGGTGAATTTGCATCGTCATGCCATCTTCCAGGCTCATGCCGGCCATTTCAGTCAGCATCTGGCCGCGGAACAGCTCAGCATCGGCAGCACTGGCGCCTTTCAGGCAACGGGCGAACAAGGCTTCAGCTTCGGCTAGTGGCAAATCTGCGGTATTAGCGGTTGGATGGCCGTGGTCGGTCGCTGTAGCGCCATGGTCGCGGAAAAACGCCCGGCGAATTCGGAGCGCCTGCAGATAACCCTGCCAGTTACTCGTATCTTGACCGGTGATCTCCCCCAGTTTTTGCACGTTCGCGGCAAAATCAGCGCGGTCGGCATCAACCACGTCGTCAGGCCGGAAGGTGGTGATCACGCGTTTTTCAAAACCTGTGCCTTTGAGTTTGGCGTGGTGTTTTAAGTCGTTCAGCGCGCCTTCGGTGGTGGCAATCACTTCGATATTAAAGCGGTCTAACAGCGCGCGTGGTTTAAAGGCTTCGGTCGCAAGTGCCGCATTGATATGGTCGTAATACAGATCCGCCGTCGCCGGGCTCAGGCTTTCGCGCAGGCCAAACACGTCATGGAATACTGAATCCAGCCACATCCGCGACGGTGTGCCGCGGAACAGGTGATAATGCGCCGCAAAAATATGGAAGATTTTGCGGTAGTCAGTTTCCACCGCCACGCCGTCGCGGCGGCGGATGCCAAGTTGTTCCAGCGTGATGCCCTGGCTGTATAACATGCGGAACACATAGTGATCCGGCAGCAGCAGCAGGCTGGTGGCATTGTCCCAGTTCTGGTTGTCGGCAAACCAACGCGGGTCGGTGTGACCGTGCGGACTGACGATCGGCAAGTCCTTAATCCGCGCATATAAACGCCGGGCGATATCACGCTGCAGCGGATCGGCGGCAAACAGCCGGTCGGGGTGTAAGGCTAAAACTTTACTTGATGCTGTCTTGCTCTCTGCGCTCATCTTTGTTCTCTTCGCTGTTTGCCCGTTTACTCAGGGGCCAATTAATTTCTGCCTTTGCGGCCTTTAAAGTACTGTTAAAGCGTCACGCCGTTTTTCCAGATGGCGATCTCTTTGTTCTGATAAATCTCATTGCGTGTCCGCTGCCCGGATGCCACTGCAACCAGATAACGGAAAAATTCTTTGGCAAATTCAGTAGGTTGTACGCCCGGCTGCAACATGGCGCCGGCGTCATAGTCAATCCAGGTCGGTTTACGCACCGATAAGGCCGTGTTAGAGCTGATTTTGACGGTCGGCACCGGAAACCCGAGCGGCGTGCCGCGGCCCGTGGTGAATAACAGCAGTGTGGCACCAGCAGCGGTTAAGGCGGTAGAAGATACGGCGTCATTGCCCGGCCCTTGTAATAAGGTCAGGCCCGGCACTTTGGCGCGCTCGCCATAACCAATCACTTGCTCGACCACAGCGCTGCCACCTTTTTGGATAGCGCCTAAGGATTTTTCCTCCAGCGTGGTGAGGCCACCGGCCTTGTTGCCAGGGCTGGGGTTTTCATACACCGGTTGGTTATTGGCGATGAAATACTGTTTAAATTCATTCACTAAACTGACGATGTCGCCGAATACTTCCTCGGTGCGCGCCCGTGCCATTAGTACTTGTTCAGCGCCAAACATTTCAGGCGTTTCGGTCAGAATGACTTTAGCGCCGGCACTGGCGGCCAAATCAGCGATTTGCCCGACCAGCGGATTGGCAGTGAGGCCTGAGAAACCATCTGAGCCGCCGCATTTCATGCCAAAGCTGAGTTTACTGACCGGGCACGGCTTACGCGCGTCAAAGGCCATCAGCTGCAGCAATTCAATCGCGGCGCTCAAGCCTTCTTCGTCTTCGTCGGTGACCTGCTGGGCGTTAAAAGCACGAATGCGCGCCGGATCCAGATGCTCCAGCCCCATTAATAAGGTCGCCAGCTGATTGTTTTCACAACCAAGGCCGATGATCAGCACAGCGCCGGCATTGGGGTTTTGCGCAAGGCCAGCTAATACGCTGCGGGTATGCGCCAAATCGTCGCCCAGCTGTGAACAACCAAACGGATGGGTATAAGCAAAAACGCCGTCGATATTGGCAAGGCCGGCGCTTTCGGCGTACTGCTGGGCGGCTTTGGCGATGCGGCTGGCCGCCTGATTGACACAACCCACAGTATTTAAAATCCACAGCTCGTTGCGGGTACCGACATCGCCATTGGCGCGGGGATACCCCATAAATTCGGTGGGTAAATCAGCAGGATAGTTGCCGTTATCGCTAGTTAAACCGCTGTACTGATAAGCCAGTTCACCATCGAGCGCGGTTTTTAAGTTATGGCTATGGATATGACCACCGGCCGGCACGTCCTGTGTCAGCACGCCGATGGCATAACCATATTTGATCACGCTGTCGCCAGCCGTTAAGGCCGTCAGCGCAAATTTGTGACCGGCTGGCACTTCCGCAGGTAAGCGGATATCGCCGCTGGCGGTGTTTAATACCAAACCGGCGTCGAGCTGCTGCAAGGCGACTGCGACATTATCCCGCGCATGCACCTGCCACAGCAGGATGTCCGGCGTTTGCAGCAGCGGCGCGCTGCAGCTTGAGTTTGGGTTTGCTTCAATTGCCATTGCATCAACACCTGTGTTCTTGGTTAGTCGCAGCGGGTCAGCTGCGACCGGTTCATTCATTTAAATGCATACACTGTCTATCGGTAGCAGCATCACGCTAAAAAAATCAGCGCCTGATCTTTTAGCCCTGATAGCGCCACGGCTGACCGTTGACCAGCACCTGCTGACAATCCAGCTGCCCGACCGCTTCCAGCACGCCGACACTCTGGCAGTTCACCCGGACGCTGGATAACTGCAGCGGACCTATTTGCGCTTCGGGAAAGCCCCGCAGTTCAAACAGCCTGTCGGCTTTGTCGACCTGTAAGTTGTGCACGGAAATATTGCGTACCGTCGGCAGATGGCTGCCGGCACGGCCTTCTTCGTAAAAATAGTTCACGACAATAACGTCTTTGACTTCGCCAATGACGATGTCGCGCAGTGCCACAGTGTCAATCAGGCCGCCGCGCAGCGCGTTGGTTTTGATACGCAGGCCACGGTCTAATTCCGGGCTACTCATCAATAAACGCCGGGCAAAAATATGATTGGCACCACCAGAGATTTCGCTGCCAATCACCACCCCGCCGTGACCGGCTTTCATCGTGCAATCCTGGATCAGCACTTGTTCGACTGGTCGGTTGATACGACGGCCATCGGCGTTGCGGCCAGATTTCAGCGCGATACAGTCATCGCCGGTATCAAACACACAATGTTCTATCAGCACACGGCGGCAGGATTCCGGGTCACAGCCGTCGGAATTCGGCCCGTGCGACACCACGTTCACACGGCTAATTAACACATCTTCCGACAACACCGGGTTGAGCACCCAAAACGGTGAATTCTGTAAGGTCAGGCCTGCCACCAGCACTTGCTTGCACTGATACACCTGAAACAGCGGCGGGCGCAGGAAATTCTCTGGTAACACCCGTTCGGCCACAGGTTTACCCTGCTCCACCCACTGCATTAATAAATCGCGGCCAGCATGCTGCACTTTGCTGTCGTCTACCTGCCATGGCGTATGTTTCCACTGCCCTTTCCACGGCCACCAGGCACTGTTGCTGCCACCACCATCGATAGTGCCTTCGCCGGTGAGGCCAATATTCTGAGCGCCAAAGGCATAAATCAGCGGCTGATAACCCATCAGCTCCATGCCTTCCCAGCGGGTAAACACCAAAGGCAGATAAAGTTCTGTGGCCGGATGAAAAGCTAAGAAGGCATCTTTTGCCAGATGCAGCTCCACATTAGATTTCAGCGTTAAAGCGCCGCAGGGCCAGCTACCTGCCGGCACCAGTACCCGACCACCACCAGCCTGATGGCAGGCGTCGATGGCGCGCTGAAAAGCCGCTCTGTTATGGCGGGCAGTATTGAAGTCGCCGGGCTGACCGGTGTGGGCGGCAAAAGCGCTGACGTTAAACACTCTGTCTGCAAAACTGGTGCGGGCCAAATCACGTTCAATTGCATCAGCCTGATCCCATAATAAATCCAGCGCTGTGCGTGGCGGATAACTGATGGCATCTGCGGTGCCTGCCGGCGAACTGCAACGCCATAAGGCCAATGGCAGCGCGGCGGCAAGGCCGGCTTTAAGAAATTGGCGTTTAGGCATGTTCGGCATCGGTGGTCCCTGTGTTTCGCGACGGTGGCACAACAACCTTGGAGCAGGTTGATTTGCAGCCTGAATTAAAAAGCAGCATAAGACAAGCTGCCACCGGTGGCAATAGCAGGACAAAAATTTTTGCCACCGCAGGACAGAGAGCGGACCTGTCAGCAGGTCCGCTGCATATTTCAGCCGCTGGTTATGGCATTAAAACCGCCAGGTTGCCGAGCCGCCAAGGGTGCGTGGCGTCACCAGCGCGACATAACCATTCGCATAGGCTGCGCTTGCCGGCTCTTGGGCCGTCAGACCATACTCGTCAAAGGCATTGTTGACATAAAACGTCAGCTGCCAGCTGTCGCCATGATAGCCGGCGGAAAATCGCGTCAGCACATAATCACCAGCCATGCGCGCTTTGGTGTTGTTCAGATCGCCATAAAACTCGCCGACCATCGTCGTCTGCAGATCAAACTGCCAGGCGTCGCTGAGCCAATAGGTCAGGCCCAGGCTGCCACTGACCGATGGCGCCGAGTTCAGTTCGTTGCCAACAGCACTGGCAAAACCGGCCGGCGCCCGGTCGATTGCCGATTTCAGCAGCCCCAGCGCCGCATGCAGCTGCCAGTCGTCGCCCAGCATGCTGTAGGCTTCCAGTTCCAGTCCGGTACTGTGCGCCTTATCAATATTGGTGATAGTACGGCTGCTGCTCAGCGCCTGATAATCCGAAAAGTCATTCCAGAACAGATTGGCACTGACACTGATATTGCCGCCGGCCAGCACTGAGCGCGAACTCAGTTCATAAGTATTTACGGCTTCGGCATCGTAATAATAATATTGGTTGGTCAGATTATTCAGCGCACCGCCACCGGCGTTGTACCCCTGCCGGGCACTCAGCGACACTGTGGTATGGTCTGCCGGATGATACTGCAGCACGAGTTTTGGCAAGGTGAAGGTTTTTTCGTTGCTGAGCTCAGCCCGGTTCCATTTGCCACGACTGAACAGCGAAAAGTCCCGCTGCTGGCTCTCGCGCTCAACCCTGGCGCCGGCGATCAACGCCCAGGCCGCAGACATGCGGTAAGTGCCTTCGCCATAAACAGCTTTGGAACTGCTGCTGTCGTCACCAAAGTAGTTGGTCAGGCCTTTGCTGCTAAAATCCTGTGACCGCGAGAAATACGCCAGTCCGACAAAGCCGGCATGGCCGGTTTTGCTGTCGCCCATCGCCAGCTTGCTGTCTACTGTCCATTCCTGCTGTTGCATCAGCACATCAGATTCGTCAGCCGCCTTCTTCTCATAACCGTCAAAACCCCACTGATGGTCCAGATAGGCGACTAAGGTTTCCACCGCCAGTGCCGGCGCCAGCTGATAATCCAGCTGCACACTGTGGGTATCGGCTTCGGTGCGCATATCACGCTGAAACAGCGGAATGTAATCTTCCGGCTTTTTGCCGTCGAAGTACAACCGGCCAGCGTTGCCCTCTTCCTGATACCTGCTGTAGCTGTACAACAACTTCAGGTCACTGTTGGCCTTGGGCGTCCATAACAATTTAACCCGGCTGTTTTGCGTATCCAGCCGGTCGAAATCGGTGTTGGCGGGGTTGGTCGCATACCGCAGCGGATTGGAGTAGGTTTCGCCGTTAATCCACTGCGTCGCCACTCGCAGCGCCAGCTCGTCGTCAACCAGCGGCGTGTTTAAGGTCAGCGCGCTGTCGAGGAAACTGTCCTGATTGCGATACCCCAGCCGTAGCGCACCTTCGCTGGTCATCTGCGGGTCACGGCTATGCACAATTACCGCGCCGCCAATACTGTTGCGGCCATTGCTGGTCGACTGCGGCCCGCGGAACACTTCAATCTGCCCGATATCCCACAGCCCGGTATCACCGGTCACTTCAGCGACAAACGGCTGTGAGACGCCATCAATTAACTGGCTGACCCGCGCTTTGGCGCCGCCGGTAAAAGTATTAAAGCCGGTGGCCGAACCGTTGCCTGACACCCCACGAATATCCGGCACAGCGCCGGTCAGCACCACCACGTTGGCGAGGTCTTTTAACGCATCCGACATCGACACAATCTGGCCGGAATCCAGCATCTGCTGATTAATCACCGCGACAGAAGCCGCGGTATCTTTCAGCGAGCGTTCGGCTTTTTCACCGGTCACCGTAATGACTTCTATCGACTCGCGGGCTTTACGCTCAGTGTCACCATCCGGCGTCGGCGTGGTCGCTGCGGCGGCACAGGTACTGCTGACCAGCAAAGCCAGCCACAGTGGTTTCATCGTTGTTGTTAAATTTCTTTCCATGGTGCGCCCCTAAATTTTACGCCTGCTTAAAAATCGCCGCACAGTAGCACGCCAAACTTAACATATCAATTGAGAATCATTTTCATTCGCATTATAATTTAACTTATTCTGCTGTGCACTCTGAAAGGAACTGAGATGCTGATTTTGACTTTAACCCTGCTGTTGTCGGGCATTGCGGTGTTGCTGTGGTATGGCAGTAACAAACATCAGCGCTTATGGCGCAAGCCGTTGGCGCCGGTCTGGCGCAAGCTGGCGCTGGTGCTGGCCCTGTTTGCCTGTTGCTGTGCTGCCTGGCAGCTCAGTCATGCTGCGGCGCTGTTTTTTTGCCTGTTATTGCTGATGTTGTGGCTGATGCTGCTGCCTTTTGCCACGTTATTGCGCCGGAGTGCCGCCGATGAAAAACACTGAATCTGGCCAAAAACACCAGACAGACTGGTTCAGCAAAACCCTGGCCGGCCTGACCGCGGGCCTTGCCATCGCCTTTGTCTGTGTTGGTTTTTATGTCTGGTACGGCCCGGGCACTTTGCCGTCCGGCGACAAAACCCAGTTTGCCATGTGGCTGGTCACGCCGATTTGGTTATTGATCCTGGCCAGTGTTTATTTGTTTTCCAGTGGTAAACGCGCCTGGACGGTGTTAATCAGCGTTGGTGTGTTGTTATACAGCAGCTTTTTTCTGTTACGGAGTCTGGCATGAAAATCAGGGCCGAGATTTTAAGGACATACCAAAGTCTGCACACCTGGACCGGTATCTGCGCCGGTTTATTGCTGTTTATCGGTTTTTTTGCCGGTAGTCTGACCATGTTTAAACATCAGTTGCAGCAATGGATCATGCCGGCCGCGCCGCTGATCAGTCACACCAGTGCACCATTACCACAGTGGCAACAGCTGCTGGACACCACATTGCAACAACATGGTCAGGCGCTGGCCGCCGGTTTTGCTGTGGACCTGCGTCACAGCACACCTGCCATCAGCTGGTATACACAAGGACAAAGCCGCGGTCTGCAGTTGGACAACCGGATGGTGTCAGCCAGCCTCGACGCGCAGAACCAGCTGGTGCTACAGCAACAAACCGAGAATCGCTTTGCTGATCTGCTGGACTATCTGCACCGCAGTGCCGGCATTGGCGGTGAAATTGGCCATGATCAGGCCGGTGTTTATCTGCTTGGCATCGCAGCAGTATTGTATTTTCTGGCGCTGGTGTCGGGGGTTGTGATCCTGTTGCCGAGTCTGGTGAAAAGCTTTTTTGCCCTGCGCCGCGAAAAAGGCGCCAGCCGGTTGTGGCTGGACAGCCACAATCTGGTGGGCATCGCCAGTCTGCCGTTTCATCTGATCATCGCCTGGACTGTTATCGTGTTTGCATTTCATGATCTGATTTACGACGGGCTGCGGCCTTTTTATGGCGACACGCCGCTATTTGTTCAGGCGCAACCATCGAAGCAAGCAGTCTATGACCTGCAGGCGTTACCGCCGCTGGAGCAGCAACTGGCAGCCGCCAGGGCTTACAGTCCTGGCCATCAGCCCGTGCAGCTGAGTTATAGCCGACTGAACAGTCCGGCGCCGGTGCTGATGATCCAGATGTTGGATCCGGATGGCATGGTGCGCGGGCCGGACGCAGATTACCTGTATCTGCAGCCTTATACCTTGCAGGTCTTGCCGTTCAGTTACAGTAATCAGCCAGGTGCCAGCTACAGTAAAACCGTGATGGGGCTGTTTGCCCTGCATTACGGCAGTTACGCCGGCGACTGGGGGCGCTGGGGGTATTTTGTGATGGGGCTGTTTGGTGCTTTTTTATTTTACAGTGGCAATTTGTTATGGCTCGACAAACGCAGCCGGCAACAGCCACTGCGCCGCAGCACCCGGCTGATGGCAACGCTGACGGTTGCTGTGTGTCTGGGTTCTATGCTCGCCGTGGTGCTGACCCTGCTCAGTGGCAAACTGCTTGGCGCAGTGGTGTCGCAGCTGAACTACGCCTATCTGCTGAGTTATTACAGTGTATTTGTGGCCTTTGCCGGCTGGAGTTGCTGGCAAGGTGCCGCACGGGCGGCGTGGCAAGGCTTGTGGCTGCTGGCGGCGGGCTGTGCCGCCCTGCCGCTGGCCAGTATGTATCTGCAACTGCAACGGCCGGATTTGTATGCATTCAGCCAGACCTGGGCGGTGGACCTGGCGGCGCTGGTATTTGCCCTGCTGTTTGGGTTCGCTGCTAATAAAACCCGGGCCCGGCAACGTCAGGCGCCACCCGGCAGCCTGTGGCGATTGCCCGCGCCAGAGGCCGCTTAAAAATCCTCTGCCTGATGCAGCTGCGCCATCAGCTGCATCACCAGCACTAACAAAGGCTCTTGCCGGCGGCGCGCCAGACAGCCAAACACCAGCTGCACTTGCTGCAGCACTGGCCCTATCAACCGCACTTCACCTTTAGCGGCAGCATCACGTGCCGTGGGCGTATGCAGCAAGCCGACACCGACGCCACTGCTAATCAGCGCCCGCACCAGATGTTCCTGATCGGCTTCAATCATTTTCGCCGGCCGGAACTGCCTGGTGCGAAACAGGCTTTCGGCGGCGCGGCCACAGCAGCTGCCTGCCGGTGCGCTGATCCACGGCAACAACGCGAGCCACTGCCAGTCCGGTTCTGGCTCCGCCCGGAAACCCGCCGGCAACAGCTGTGGCGACACCGCCAGCTGAATACCAAAACTGTCCACCGGCTCGCTGTACAGCAGCTCCTGCTGCTCATATTCGCTGTAAAAACCGGCGTCGAGCCGGCCTTCGCGCAGCGCCGTGGCAATATCAGCCGGACTGCCAAACTCCAGGCTGACATCCAGTTCCGGCGCAGTTTCACTGAGCTGTGCCAGCAACTTGCCAAGTAGCACCGCACTGGCGCCGCGGTTTGAGCCCAGCCGCAACCGGCCACTGAGGCCGCCGCGTAAGCGCCGCGCTTCGTCCAGCAAATCGCGCTGCTGCGCCAGCAACTGCTCGGCTTTTGCCAGGATCACGACCCCATGCGGCGTCAGGCTCATGCCGCGTACGGTGCGATCAAACAACGTCAGGCCTAACTCTTCTTCCAGCGCTTTGATTTGGGCACTGACCGCCGGCTGGCTTAAATACAGCTGTTCCGACGCTTTGGTGACGCCGCCTGCTGTGGCGACAGTGACAAATATCTTTAACTGATAGAGTTCCATCTGAAGACCTCTTCGTAGGTAATATCAGACCGGCAATAAAGCCACAGACCAGACGCGATAAACCAGAGCCGACAGGTACAGGCCCAAACCAAAAACTAAATGACTGCTGAGACTTTTTAAACGGGCTTGCCAGGGCGCCGGGGTTTTGGCCGCAGCGACCCCCAGCCCAAAAGCCGGTTGCATCAGCAAAAATGGCATTAGCACTGTGACCGCACCCAGTATTAACGCTGGCGCCAGGGTTGGTGCTGCCAGCCACTGCCCGCCCTGCCAATACAACAGCGGCAGCGCAAACAGCACGCCAATCGCATAATGTGCGCTCCAGCCGAGCGCACATTCGCCACGCTGGGCCGGCGCTTTGCCAATGCCATTGTGGCGGAACTGGCCATGGCGCATCAGCGCAAACCAACGGCCTACCAGACAAAAACTCAGCGATTTAATGCCAAAACCTTTATTCAGCAGCAGCGACCACAAGTCCAGCAGCGCCGTCGCCCCGATGCCAAGTACCAGCGCCGCGCCGCTCAGTTGCAACAAAGTATCCATTGTCATCTCCGGCCTCAGGCTCTATTTATCGCTGGCAGCGTCTTTATCCAGCACCGCATTCACCAACATCCGCACCAGCGGCGTGACGGCGACAATAGTCGGAAAAGCGACAATAAAGGCCATGCCCCAGGCATGTAACCAGATGCCGGCCAGACCTTCGACCGGGCCCAGATTCAGCAGCGTGATGACAAAAGACATAATGCCCGACATCAGCAGCGACATAAAAAACGAGAACACATAAGGGCTATGTTTACGCGCAATCACAAGTAACTCTCCTGGTGCAATGCTCTGCACCCTTTTGTCAGTTTTAACAGGGGCTCGTGCTGCCAGCAGCTCGCTGACTGGCAATGCGCACAGTGTGCCGGGCCACTGGTCTGGCGTCTAATGGTAAATCCGGATGGGGGTATCAGTTTTTCTGATGCCTTGAATTGACCAGCAGCCACCGCAGGAATACCCACAATAGACACGCAAATAAGATTCATTCTTAATTGACATATAAATACAAATCATTATCATTGCCGCACTTTACAAAACTAAACATGCTGACCTGCTGCTGATGCAGCTTACCCGGAGAGATCTGATGTTGCAGTTTCGACTATCCCGCGCTGTTGTTGCGATCCAACTGGCCCTGTGCACGGCCCCGCTGTCTGCCACTGAATCTGTACCGGCGGACGCCGCCAACCCGGCAATCGAAGTCATTGTGGTCACCGCCGCCGGTTTTGAACAAAAGCTGGTGGAAGCGCCGGCGTCAGTCTCGGTGATCAGCAACATTGAACTTTCAACCAAACCCTACACGACGATTCTGGATGCGGTGCGGGCGCTGGAAGGTGTGGACATCGGCGAAACCCGCGACAAAACTGGTCAGGGCACCGTCAGTATGCGCGGCATGGGTTCTGACTACACCCTGATCCTGGTTGACGGGAAACGGCAAAATAACCACGGCGACATTTACCCGAACAACTTTGGCGGCAACCAGTTTGGCCATATGCCGGCACTGGATGCGGTGGAGCGGATTGAAGTGATCCGCGGCCCGGCGTCGACTTTGTACGGCGCCGATGCGATGGGCGGCGTGATTAATATCATCACGAAAAAAATCAGCAACCAGTGGCAGGGCTCGGCCAGTCATACCCGCACCGTGCAAAGTGATGACAATTTTGGCGACGACATCACCACAGATTTTTACGCCGCCGGCCCGCTCATCGCTGACAAGCTGGGTTTAGCCGTACGCGGCAGTATGTATAACCGTATGGCCTCAAGCCCGGCTTATGCGCCGGTAACCTACCCCAATGGTCAGACGCAAATTCGTTCGCTTGGCTTTGGCGCCGGCGGCAAAACCGTCGACAACGACAATACCACGCTCGGCGGCCGCTTAAGCTGGACGCCCGCAGCCAATCAGTCGGTCTGGTTTGATATCGAAAGCTCCCGCCAGGAATACGACAACACACCGGTACTGAACGACAACGGCAGCCGGGAATATCCGGTCGGCACCGTCGACAACATCAGCAGCGTCTGGCAAGCCGGCGCCTTTTGTAAAGGTGCCACGGGCAACAATCAGGCCACTTGCCTGAAAAACGGTGGCGTCTGGGCACGGCGCGCCAACCCGCAGGTTGGCTACAGCGCGACACAGGAATTCAGCCGCGACAGCTGGTCACTGAGCCATGACGGCAAATGGGATTTTGGCAACAGCTTCGTTGCACTGAGTTATGTCGACACGCAAAACCACGGCCGGACTTTACCCTTCACCACTGCCGAGCGCGCCACGTTGCTGCAGATGTTTGACGGCAGCGGCGCCTACAGCGGCATGACGGTCGATCAACGGAAGGCACTGGCCGAGAAAACCTTTTTACCCCGGCCTAAACGTGAAATGGCCAGCAATCAATATACGCTGGACGCCAAACTGGATACGCCATTTGAACTGGCCGGCCGCCATACGCTGGTCAGCGGTGTCCAGGTCATTCGCGGCGAATTAAAAGACGGCGTGTTTGGCATGGAAAAGGGCACGCCGGGCGAAGTGCAGGACCACAATATGTGGGCAGTCTTTGCCGAAGACAGCTGGGACCTGGCCGAGGCTTTTACGCTGACCACAGGCTTACGCCGCGACGAGCATGAAGTGTTTGGCGGCCAGTTCAGCCCGCGCCTGTACGGCGTGTATACGCTGAACGAGCAATGGACCATCAAAGGCGGCACCGCGACCGGCTTTAAAACGCCAAAAACCACCCAGTTGTATGACGGCATCGTTGGTTTTGGCGGCCAGGGCACCTCGCCGATGTTCGGCAACCCGGACCTGCAGCCGGAAACCAGCCAATCGTCGGAAATCGCCGCGTACTGGCAACACGATGACGGCCATAACTTTAACGCCACACTGTTTAAAAATGACTTTGACGACAAGTTGTCGTCACAGCCCTGTGGCCCGACTACAGCCATCAGCTGCAGCAATGCCGGCGAATTTGCCAGTCTGGGTTATGCCAGCAGCAGCAAAACGGTGAATATCGACGAAGTCAGTATTCAGGGCGCCGAACTGGCCGGCAACTGGCAGTTCAGTGACAACCTGTCTTTGCAGGGCAATTACACGTACACCGACAGCGAGCAAAAAAGTGGTGCCGACAAAGGCCGGCCTTTGACCAATACCGCCCGGCACATGGCCAACCTGACGCTGAACTATGCGATCAGCGATGCACTGAGCCTGGCATTAACCGGCGAAAGCCGCGACAAACGCTACCGCTCTTTTGATGTGCTGAAACAGCAGGAGTTGTATTACAAGTCTTATCAGGTGCTGCATCTGGGCGCCCGTTATCAGGTCAGCGACGCAGTGACGCTCAATGCCCGCGTCAACAACCTGCTGGATGAAGACTTCACTGGTTATGACATCAGCTTTATCGAATGTAACAGCGGTACCAGCTGCGTGTTGGATGGCGCCGGCCAGAATGGCTATCAGGCTACCTTTGTCGACCATCACAACAATAAAGACAAAGCCCGTAACCTGTGGCTTGGCATTAATGTGAAGTTCTGAGCCCGGCAGAACGACAGATAGCGGCGGCAACTCCGCCGCCATCTGCTCCGGACCTGTGCTGTTCCGGACCTGTGCAGCTCTGGCTGACATGGCATGCCAGAGCAGAGCCTCAGTATGGCGTGCCGTCTTTGTGGCTGAACTGCCACTGGCCTGCGACCCAATCGGCGCGCAGGTCATTATCCGGATAAACCACCACATCGCCGGCGCTGCGATCGCCCACTTCCAGATACCGCACCACAGCCATGCTTCGATTAATCAGCTGATGGCCATCCCCATTGCCGGCGGTAAAACCAGCGCACATACCAGGCCCGAGCAACGTCTCACCGGCATCGGTGAGAAGCGTCGGCGTGCCTTCGAGGATATAAATAAATTCATCCTGCGTGTGGTGGTGATGCCGCAGCGCTGACATCGCGCCGGGCGCCAGCTCGGTCAGATTGACGCCAAAATTCTGCAGGCCAAACAAATCACCCAAAACCCGTTTTTGCCGGCCCTGCATCATGGCGGCAAAAGGCGCAGGATAAATCGATGGTTTTTGCCGCGGGGCGACGTCCTGTGCAGTGACAGCCAGTGGCCTGGCAGCAAGCGGTTTTGTTGCATCACTCATCCGGGGCTCCTTCAGGTTAATCAGAGGGTACGTCAGTGGCTGGCTGCGGCCAATGCTTCACTGCAGCACAGCGATATTGCCGGATTGCGGCGCCCGGCACAGCCAGTTGCCGGGCAACAGAGTGTTTCGGTAAAACAATCGGTCAAACCATCGGCAAAACTGCGGGCCTAGCCGCGCCGGCCCGTTAACAAAAATACCGGATACTGGCCGTGTGGTTTTTGCACCACACTGGCGTCCGCCACCTGCACCTGACTAAAACCAGCGGCTTGCGCCTGTGCCGCAATCAAAGCGCGGTCAAAACCCCAATGAAACACGCCGGTGTCTTCGGTGTGAAAACTGCCATCTTCAGTGTCGAGGTCGGCCAGCGCGATAAAACCGCCGGGTTTGAGTAGTCTTTGAAACTCACGGAACAACGCCGGGATATCGGCAATGTGATGCAAAGTCATCGACGAAATAATGCCGTCAAACTGACGCTGCAGCGGCGTCTGCAGCAGATCCTGTTCCAGCACTTCCAGCTCGCAGGCAATATCCGCCGCTTTGGCCCGTAGCTGCGCATTCATTGCCGGTGACACATCCAGCGCGGTGATTTTGCTAACCCAGGGCGCAATTTGTTGCAATAACAAGCCGGTGCCGGCGCCAAAGTCCAGCAACTGCATATCAGGCCGCAGCGACAGCTGTGCTCTGATGGCGTTGCCTATTGCCACCACATTATCCACTCGTTGGGTATTCTGTTCGTAAGATGCAGCTTTTTGCGCGAAAAAATCCCGAGACATCCTAAGCTCCCTGAGTCATTTTCAGTTGTTTTATCAGAGTCCTGACCGAATTGATACGACAGACCATGGAAAAAAAAACGGCTCCCGAAAGGAGCCGTTTTAGCCTGTTCAGCTGCTCAGCGCATCAGAAGAAGTTGTAATCCACCCGGAAGGTGTAACTACGTTCCGGAGCGTACAACACATACAGGTTGTTGGTGCTGCTGGTCCGGCTGCGGGCTTGTTTATACTCAACAATTTCTTTGTCTAACAGGTTGTTGATGTAGAAACTCAGTTTCAGATTGTCATTGAGCTCAATCCGGCTGGATAAATTAACCCGCTCGTAGCCATCTGCGGTATCCATGCCGTCGGCACGGGCGCCAAAGTGCGATTTATACTCGCCGTAGGCTTCAACATCCAGGCGGACATAGGTTTGTTTACTGTACAGCGTAAAGCCTTTGTCCAGACCGATATAGGCGTTGTATTTAGGCACCTGGGTCATGTCCTGGCCTTTTTTCGCGCTCAGCGCAGCCACGTCATCCAGCATTTTCGACGAGGTGTACGAGGCGTTAAAGACCAAATCTAACTGCTCAGCGAAGGAATATTTACTTTCCCACTCCACACCCCGTGAACGGGCTTTCGCGGCGTTGGCGGTGTAGCTGAAGCCACAGGTTGGCATATAGACACTGGCCCAAACGTCAGACCAGTCAATCTGATATACCGCCGTGGAGAACTGCAGATCGCCCATCCGCGCTTTGTAACCCACTTCATAGTTGTCGATGCTGTCCGATTTGTAACGCTGCACATAACCTTTGGCGAATTCATCTGCGCGACAGGCGTTGGCCAGCGGTGCATTGTTGCCACCCGGGCGGTAACCTTCAGAGTACAGCGCATACACCGACTTATCGCCACTTTGCGGTAACCAGGCAATGCTGAGTTTTTTCCGGTTGCCAGACTCTTTACCGCCACTTTCTACCGTGCGGCCTTCACGGGCTTCCCACACCCCGCTATAACCAAAAGACGCCTGATCTTCGAGGTCATAGAAGCGGATACCACCGGTGATTTCAAAGTTACCAATATCGGTTTCAATGGTATAAGACGCTTCACCGAAGGTGGCGACTTCACGGCTGTAAGAACCGTTGTAATACAGGTTATAGTTTTTGCTCTTATCGCCATACAGTTTCTGGCCTAACTGCCCGACGTTAAAGATGCCAATTTCACCCCAGTAGTCTTCCCAGCCCACATCGTTCCAGGCAGAAAATACCGCAATGCTGCGGTCATCGCTTTCATGATACTGATACTGGGTGTTTGGGATAGCACCACGCCAGTCTTTGTCGTAGAAGGCGCCCACTGTCCATTTCAGATTTTTCACATTGCCCAAATCCTGCAAGCGCAGTTCGTGGGTCGCACGCGAGGTGTAGTCGTAGTTGATGATCCAGGTTTTGACTAAATCAGCCATATCCAGCCGCGACCAGTTGTCCAGCGAGTCTTCCCTGATTGTGCGATAAGAACCGGCATAAGAAAAACTGGCCAGATCGGCCACATTGTCCACATCTGCGCTGAACGTCATTAAATTGGTTCTGTCTTTGGCCCAGTTATCCAGGCTCTCCCAGGTGTGATATTTGCTGACACTTTCGGCAGAACGATTGCCAAAACACTGGGCGCGGCTCTGGCCGGTCGCGCATTTGGTGCTGCCAAAATCCACATCAAAGCCAGACAGTGAATCCGGGTTGGCTACGGTATTGGCAAAGCCCTTGCTGGTTGGCCGGGACAGGTCAGCAAAACGGTCACCGACTGTACTGCTCAGCACACTGTAATAACCGAAGTTCAGTCGGGCATCCTCTGCCACTTTCCACAGCAACTGGCTGCGAATGTATTTATCTTCTTCTTTACGCTGCACGCCGGTATTGGCATTGATGATAGCGCCAGGCTTACTTGAGCTGTGGGCCGTGACCCGCATCGCCAGTGTGTCGTCCACCAGCGGCAGGTTGATTGCACTCCAGGCCTGCAAATCGGTGCCGTCGATCGAACCGGTCTCTTTGGCCTGCAATGAGCTGGAAAATTCAAAACTGTTCAGTTGTGGTTTTTTGGTAATAACCCGCGTGGTGCCACCAATGGCGTTTGAACCCCACAACGTGCCTTGTGGCCCGCGTAAGACCTCCACGGCTTCCACGTCGTACAAATCACCGAAATTAAACGGTACGTCATCAGTAAAAGATGAGGTAGTCGAAGGCGCCGAGCTGTTACCACCGGACAAGCCGCGTAAAATTAAGGTTCCGGTCGGCGACGCTGCGCCGGCCAGCGTCCGGTATAAATCGTCTTTGGTGACCAGATTGCGGTCAGAGATTTCCAGTGCAGACACTGAACTGACGTTCATCGGCACTTCAATCAGGGTTTCTTCGCGTTTACGCGATGTTACCGTGATCACTTCAATCTCTTTTTCCGCCTTGGTATCTGACGTTGCCTGTTGCTGCGCGTGCAACGGGAAGCTGCTGAGACTCGCCAAGATCGCGAGGGACAATACCGATTTTTCGAGGTGTTTATGCTTCATATGCATCCTTTGTATATTTTTTATTATTGAAAGCCAACTTGTGTATCGCAATGTTACAAAATGCAACATCAGGAAAAATTTATACACATTTGACTAATTAATCAATTTCAAAATCACAAAGAAAGGGAACAAAATGCAGTACTGCAATAGCTGAAAAATGCTTCAGGCCGGCTGCGACGCCGGCCTGAAGCACATGAAAGACAGGGATAGTCAGGAAGAAAAACCGGGGTCCGGCCAGGCGCCGTGGCGCTGCCGCAGCCACAATGACAACGCCAGCATCAGGCCAAAGCCCAGCACCGGGGCCGCGCCGTAACCTAACAACGGCGCCGGGGTTGCCCCGGCCACAGAACCGCCATACAACACGGCATAATACACCGCCACCGCAGCGAGCCAGGGCTGATCCAACAGGCTTTGCCGGTACAGTACCAACAGCAAAGTAACGGCAGCCGCAATCACCAGCAAGCCGCTCCACCAGGCAAAACTGAGCGCCAGCGCAAACACGCCTTCGACATAAGGCACTGCGCTTAACATATCCTGCTGGCGCAAGGTCCAGATACACAATACTGCCAGCGGCAGAAAACACAGCGCTGGCAAAGTACCGGCGCTATGGCCGGGCCGGCAGGCCTGTAAATACAATAACGGCAAGGCGATGGTTAACGCCAGCAACTGCGCAGCGTCCGGCTGCAATGCCAGAAAAACGGCACTCGCCAGTAAAATACCGCAGGCCGCAGCGCGACTGCCCGGTTGTTGCAGCAACACCGCCACCAGTACCAGAATCGCGGGCATTAACAAACCACCGCTATAAAGCTGCAAAGGGCCAAACTGTAACCAGCGCAGCGGGGGCTCTGCAGCGCCAACCGGCAAGCCGGCCAGCAGTGGCGCGCCCAGCAACAGCACCAATAAACAGGCCAGCGCCTGCAATGTGCCGGGCAACACAGCCTGCTCACTGCGGGCACCCAGCCAAATCAACAGCGCCGCCAGCAGCAAACTGCCGGCCTGCACCAGATACAGCTGCAACGCCACACCCGCCAGCGCCAACACCACAAAGCCGGTCAGCACCGGCACTATGCTGAACCACAAACCGGTCGATCTGTCCGCCATCATCGCAAAAGTCCTTTGCTGCACATGCATAGAAAAAAGACTGCAGAAAAAAGCAGCAGAAGTAAATGGGCGGTAAGCGGAATTTGTCAGGAAAAACAACTGGTCAGCCTGCGGGAGGCGATATCTGACCGGCCAGCGCTGCGGTATGGCTGGTCTGCGCGAATAGCAGTCATCGAATATGGGTATTGTACGGCGACGCTATCGCTTGCCGCTACCTACGATCGCAATTAGCTGGTAGGTACCTGCAAGCGTCAGCGCCGCCGTACAGGAAGTTTCACAAATGTCCGCAACTGGCTCCAAGCCGGCCATCGGCATTGCTGCACACTATCCCAACGCAATTGGCCGAGACAGACCATCCAGCCTGCCTTTTAGCCGCCGACAATTCCCAGCGGTCTGGTGTGCTGCCATACGCCACGGGTAAAATCCGGGAAATCGCGGCTGTTGCCGCGATCGGCAACGGAGGCGACTGACAGCGGTAACACTGCGGACCAGGCGGCGCCGTCGTAGACGTCCTGATCCAGTGTCTCAGCGTTGCGCAGGCAATAAATCAGCCGCCAGCACATCAGAAAATCCATACCGCCGTGGCCGCCGTTGCGTTCAGCTTCACGGCCCATGCGTTGCCACAACGGATGGTCATATTGCTGATACCAGGGCGCCATATCCATATCCCACTCGTGATAACTGCCGCCACGGCCACCGGTTTCCAGCGCGATACGGTTGGGGAAACCGGCAAACACGCCGTTAGTACCCTGAATGAGGTTGTGCCGGCTGTAGGGCCGTGGCGTGGACGTGTCATGCTGCAGCATAATAGTCCGGCCCTGTACCGTTTTGATCATGCTGGTATTGATGTCACCACAAGTGTATTTGATTTGATTGCGCGGATGGTCGGCCGGGAACTCGCGCTTGGCATAAGCGGCGCGGCCAATGGCCGGCGAGCTGACTGAGTTCAGAAAATCAAAGCGGTCACCACGGTTGATGCCCATATACTGCGCGACCGGGCCCAAGCCGTGGGTCGGGTACAAATTGCCGTTTTGCCGCGCTTCTTCAAAAGTGCGCCACGAGCCGGTTTTGCGTTCGATCTCTTTGATTTGCCAGCGTAAATCGTGGATATAAGCCGCCTCGCCATGCAGCAGTTCGCCGAACAGACCCTGACGCACCATATTCAGCACCATCAGCTCGTCGCGGCCATAACAGACGTTTTCCAGCATCATGCAGTTACGCTGTGTCGCTTCAGCCGTGTCGACCAGATCCCACAGCTGTTCCAGTTCCAGTGCCATCGGCACTTCGACAAACGCATGTTTACCGGCCAGCATGGCCGCTTTTGCCATCGGATGGTGCAGCGCCCATGGCGTGGCAATCACCACAATATCAACGTCCTGCCGCGCTAATAACTGATGATAACTGTCCGGGCTGTCGCCAAAATAGGCCGGCTGTGGTTTCGCCATCTTGTCGAACAAGCCACGGGCGCGCTGCAGAGTTTCTGGGTCTGTGTCACAAATCGCCGTGATACGGGCGCCGTCGATTTGGCTGAAATGGCTGATATAACCGACCCCGCGCTCGCCGACGCCAATTAAACCCACCCGCACTTCTGCCATTGCCGGCACCACCAGCCCCATCACTGATTTGCCTTTGGCGGCCGGCGCGGCCCCCGCCGGCCTGACCGGTTGCTGACTGCAGGCCGCAGCTATCCCCAATGTCGCGGTGGCGACAGATGCTTTCATAAAACTGCGACGGTCAAAACTGGCCATAACGAACTCCGGTCATTTGCTGACAGATTGTCTGATGATGGCCTTGGTATATCACAAAACAAAATCTATTGAAACACTTTCGATACCCTTCGATTTGCACAATGACCAGCCTGGCAATGACCAGCCAGCGCCCGGAGCAAACCGATCTGCGAGATCCGGTCAGCGTGGCTGACGGAACTGCCGGACCGACAAATGCTGACGCCAGATCAGCCGCCAGTCGCCGCCGGCGGGCAAAGCGCTGCTGTCGCGGCAGAATTGTCCGGCCGTTTCATTCAGTGCCAGCACCGTATCCTGGCCAGCCAGCTGATACAGCACTGTTAAGGTGGCAGCCTGACCGGCCGGCCATTGCACACACAGCTGATTAGCACTTTCATCCAGCTGGATCTGGCTGGCGCTGAGTTGCTGCACAGTCCCGGCCGCAGCGGCGTTGCCCATGTCCTGTACCGCCAGCAACACACCACTTTGCCAAATTTCCAGTCGCCGGATATCCATGTCCGGCAATTCCACACTGAACTGACGTGCGGCAGTATCCGGCTGATGGTCAATCTGCTGCAGCTGCAGGTTAAATTCAAACCAGCTGCCTTGCTGGTTTAATACCCGCAGCACCTGCGCACTGGCGCCAGTCTGCCGCGGTGGCCGCGACAGCGGCACTAAGGTGCGGATTTGCAAAGCATTGCCTTGTAAGGTTCCCGCCAGATACAAAGCAGTGCCTGTACTGGCCTGCGCCATCTGACCCTGCGCCAGCGCTGCGGTCGGGCTAAATCCCGCCGGCGGATTCTTCTGCACAAATTCCTGCACGGCCGCGACGTTATAATCGGACACATGCTTTGGACTGCAGTACGACATCAGATCCGAATGATCATCCGGCGACATCCAGCCATTGAGCGCAAAATCCAGACCGACCGACCCCATGCTGCTCACCGGATACGGATAGGCCGGATCCGGGCCAGCGGCGCCGCCGCAGCCGACATGCTGCCGGCCAAAATTATGGCCCAGTTCATGCGCCAGAATTTCACCGTCGTCGGTATCAAAGCCCACCGCCACCGGAAAGCCGATATAACCCAGGCCGCCGCAACAACCGTCGCCCATCTCAGGTTTAAAATAGCCGTAGTAGTACACGCCTTCGCCTTCAATGGCGCGTAAATCGCTGATCTCCGGCAGCATCTGGTAGGCCGAAGATTTCACGCCGCCCGCTTTGAGCTGATAAGGCGCGCGGCTGCGCACTTCCACCTGACTGAATGGCCAGAAGGTTTTCACCGCAGTTTGTACCGCAGTCACATCTGGCAGCTTCGCCACCTGTTCACCAAGCTGGATAGGCACTATGCGGATCGCCAGCGGCCGCGCCGCAGCAAACTGTGGGCTGTAACTGCGCACCAGCTGGCCGTCCTGGAATACGGCTATCTGCAGGCCGGGTTTCATCCAGGCTGCCGGGATCACGGCCTGATAGGCGTCGGTCAGGCTGCGGTGGACTTTACTGACCGGCAATTTTTTCGGCGCCGTCGCCGTCAGCCGTTGCTGAGTGCCATTGAGCTGCAGCTCCAGCTGGAATTGCGGCAATAACAGCGGGCTTTGTGCCACGGTGACATGCAAGCGCAGCAGCGCGTCGCGCTCAGCCACCAGCAACGGTTTGGCCGACAGGGTAATTTGACTCAGGTCCAGGCTTTGCAGTTTCGGCGTGGCTGGTGCCGCCCCGACCTCATCCAGCTTCAGCAGCTTCTCGCCGCCAATGCCATTATCAAACCACAGCGCCGGGCGGAACTGGTCGGCCTGATAACCGGCAAAAGTCTGGCTGCCGCTGGCCGCGCAGGCCTGCAGCGGTACCGCCGACGTGCCGGGTTGCTGATCATCCTGATCCAGATACAGCGCACATTGCATGGCGCTGCTGTCGCCACTGATTTGCCAGCGGTATTGTAAGGTGCGATCGATCACTTCGGCCTGCACACTGAACTGCGTGCCCGCCAGCGTGTCGATACAATCGGTGCGTTGTTCCGGCCCAAGCGTCAGATTCAGGCTGTATTTACTTTGCAGCGCCCGCAGCTGTTCCAGATGGCGGGAATAGCCACGCTGGTCAATACAGCCGGAAATATCCAGGCTGGCACGCTGCACCAGCGGCAACGTCGCCAGCAGATCCAGATTCTGCAGCCGGGTCTGCAACAACGACAGCGACGACAAACGCTGCGCCTGCAACAGGACGCTGAGGTCGGTCACCTCAGTACCGGAGACGTTCAGCCCCCACAGTTCACGCAGGTTTTTCAGCACTGCCAGGTCCTGCACTTTGCTGTACTGCACATCGAGATACTGTAAAGGCGCGTTGGCCAGCGGGCTTAAGTCTGTCGTCGCGCTGTGCCACAGATAAAACAACTGCAGTGGCATATCACGCAGCGGCGTCAAATCCAGCACTGCTTTATGACTTAACCCCAGCTCGGTCAGTTGCAGACCCCGCAGTGGCGTCAAATCGGTGGCTGGCGCGTCAAACAACCAGAGTTTACGCAGGTTCTTCAGGCCACTCAGCGGTTGCAGGCTGCCAAGCGGGTTGTAACCGAGCTGCAGATCCTGCAACTGGCTGAGCCCCTGCAGCGGGGTCAGGTCCGTGATTTGATTGTTTTGCACTGACAAAAACTTCAGGCCGCTGGCATATTGCAGCCCCTGCAGGTCGCTGATCCGCACGGCTTCGGCCGACAAGCTGGTCAGCGTGGCCAGCTGTGCTTTACTGATGGGCGCCTCAGCGCTTAACGACAGCGCCTGACGCACGGCGGCATCCAGCGCCGCGTCCGGGAACACTACTTGGGTATTGACATGAAATGTCGCGCTGACCGTACAGGCCGCAGTCACCGGCGCAGTGGTAAACACTGCACCTTGTAACTTACCGCCACAGCCAGACGCCGTGGTGATATCAAAACCGCTGTCCGGCACCAGCGTCAGCTGTAACACCTCACCAAATTTGACCTGCGGGTTCTGCTGTAAAAAGCGACCACCGGGCCCGGCGGCAGTCGTGACCTGCAGCTGCGCCGGCGCAAATTGCGCCTCCACTTTACAATCGGCGCTGACCGGCCCGGTGCGATAACTGTCGCCCTGTAACTGGCCGCCACAGCCTTGCACCGAACCTACCACAAAACCGCTGTCGGCTTTAAGGCTCAGGCTCGCCGTGTCGCCATATGCCACGCGCTGGGATGCCGGGCTGATAATGCCGCCGCTGTTGCTGCTGGCAGTGACGGTGTAGCTGAGTTTGCTGAAGCTGGCGTTGACCTCGCAGGCGGCCGTGACGCTGGCCACAGTATAAACACCGGCATTCAGGCTGCCGCCACAACCGGTCACACTGTCGATCTGGTAGCCACTATTGGCTTTGACGGACCATTCGGCTTTTGCGCCGTAGTTCACCCGCTGCTCCGCCGGCATCACTGAGCCGCCAGCTCCGGCTTTGGCCACTAACAACAGGCTTTGGCTTTTAAAGCTGGCCGTGACGGTGCAGGCGGCACTGACAGCGCCAGTTGTGTAGGTGGAACCGCTGAGACTGCCGCCACAACCGCTGACACTGTCAATGGCAAAGCCTGCGGCCGGCAGCACACTGAAGCTGGTGGTCTGCCCCTGTCGCACCAGCGCACTGGCCGGGCTCAGACTGCCGCCATTGCCGGCCTGGGTACTGACCTGATATTGCGGCAACTCAGGCGTCACCGGCGCCGGACTGTCGCCCCCGCCACCACCACAGCCATACAGGCCCAGAGCCAGCCCTGCCACTATCCATTTGTTCTGCATATCGCCTCTCTCGCCGCCGCTGCGGCGCCTGCCATTTTGCGGCTGCGCCGCTGAAAACGCCTACGTTAACCTGCGGTTGAATTATTGCAACTAATCCGCCGGGGTTTATCGCCAAAATGGGCAGATTTGCCGTGAAAATCAGCTATCAGCGCACTTTTTGCGACTGGTCAGCACAGTGGCTAAAGCGGACAACGACAGAAAAACTCAGGTTTTGCATGCAGCAACCTGAATGACCGGCATTGGCGCCATATCAGTATATGCCGCCAGCGGGCAAATTCCCCCGGGCGTCGGGCCTGAGGGCACGGCACAACAACTTTTACTCCACCGCGGCTTTTAACGATTCGCGGTACTGGCTTGGCGTCATGCCGGTGGTGCGTTTAAAAAAAGTGTTAAACACGGATTTGCTGTTAAAACCAACATCAAAGTAGATCTCGGTGATGGTGCGGGCCTGCGGACCTTGTTGTTCCAGCAGTTTTTTGGCGGCGCGGATGCGGTATGAGTTGATGTATTCATAAAAATTCAGCTGATAACATTGTTTAATGCTCAGCGAGACTTTTTTCGCCGGGTAACCGCAGGCTTCTGCCAGTTTATCCAGCGTGATGTCCGGATTGGCGTAAAAGCGCTGCTGCTCCATCACGTGCTCCAGCCGGCCAATGATCTGCTGGTCAAACACATGATTTTTTTCATCCCTGGCCTCGTACACCGGCTGCTCATTGACTGGCGCCACCGAAGTGAACGAAGTAAAACGCAGAAAAATCAGAATATTAATTGCGGTGAAATTCAGATAATAAGTACTGAGCCCCACCACATTCAGCAAGTCCATATCAAAGTTGTTTCTGAGCAGGCCATAGATTTTGATCGCCATCAGCGCGCCGTCCATGCCAAAAATGGTCAGGAACGACAACAGCATCAGCTTCAGCCAGGCGATATCACTGATTTTCAGGTCGGCACGTTGTTGCTGCGATTGCCGGCTGTAATTCAGCACCAGCAGAAAACACGCCAGCACATAGCCGATGCGGACAAAACGCCCCATCGCTTCAAAATACAAATGCGGTGACGAATAAGCGATGTGTTGGGTCTGGATCAGACTGACCTGGCTTGACACGTCCAGCAGGTAGAAATTCAGCACCATATGCAGCAGATAGATGCCAAGCGGTAACAAATGCCAGCTGTGCTGCGGTTTGACGCGGAAATCTTTGTACAACATGGCGCGGACAAAAAAGTACAGCAGCGGGCCGTCAAGGAAATAGGCATAACTGAACAGGAAAAAAATATCCGGCGAAAAATCCAGCAGCCAGATGCGGAATTGTTTGCCCCAGAACGTCAGTTCATGCAGCGGAATGAGGAAATGGCAGATTAAAAACGCCACCAGCAGCAGGTTGCTGAGCGAACGTGTTTTTGCTGACGCCGCCAGCAACAACGCCAGCAGCAAACATTCAAAAGCGGTCATGACCATTAGCAAGTCATGGAAATTAAACAGAATAGTATCCATTCACTCAGCAACTGCAGGTTAATAACAACAGGCCTGGCCCACTGCATTCCGTGACAAAACGGCGATCCGCGGTGGCCGGCACAGAAACTGCCGGTACTATGCACGGCCCACCCTGCCGGCTGCAAGCATTGTGCGCCAAAAGTCGTAGTCACGCCGGATGATCCCTGGCCGCCAGCTGCCGGTTTCGGCCAGCAGCCGTTGGCTATCCGGCCCTGTTGCTGAAAAAAACCGCAATATGCCGCAGCAGCACTTTGACCGAACGCAGATCATAAACTTATTAAATTCATTAAGTTAGATTACTCGAACCTCGTACGACTTTATTCGAACGCCGGTAAGTGAATTTTTTTGCATCGTACGACCTGTTTCAAACGACAACCCGGCAACGGCCACTTAGTTTGAAGCCAGCACTCAGAAGTACAACAAAGTGCGGTCACACACATCAACGGGATAAGGAAGACATTCATGCACAAGCACAAGTTAAGCAGTGCGATCCGGCAAATTCTTGGGGTGGCGGTTGGCGCCAGCCTGTTGCCTGCGATGGCCTATGCTGATCAGACGGCCAGCCCCTCAAACAAAAAAGCTGAACAACAAATTGAAGTGATTTCGGTACTGGGCATCCGCCGCAGTATGGAAACCACCGTCGACATCAAGAAAAACGAGGCCTCTATTGTCGAGGCCATCTCCGCCGAAGACATTGGCAAGCTGCCGGACAGCAGCATCGCCGAATCGTTAACCCGCCTGCCGGGTCTGGCCGGTCAGCGCGTCAATGGCCGGGTGCAGGTGATCTCCATTCGCGGTCTGGCACCGGATTTTTCTACTACGACTTTAAACGGCCGGCAGCAGGCCAGCGCCGGTGATAACCGCGCCGTGGAATACGACCAGTATCCGTCAGAGCTGATTAACGGCGCCGTGGTGTACAAAACCTCAGACGTTGCCATCGCCGGCATGGGTTTATCCGGTACTGTCGATATGCGCACCATCCGCCCACTGACACACGGCGAACAGACCGTGGCTTTTAACCTGCGTGGGGAAAAAGGCAGTATCGACCAGCTGCATCCGGAAATTTCTGCCAACGGCTGGCGTGGCAGCGTGTCGTACATCGACCAGTTTGCTGACGACACCATCGGCATCGCCATCGGTTATGCCCACATGGACACACCAACCCAGGTGCAGCATTACAAAGCCTGGGAATGGAACACCGTCGATCAGGCGTTGGCCGGTACCAGCAATGACGACGCCCTTGGCCTGGTCGGCCAGGAAGTGACCGCCGTGGCGCGCAGCCAGGTGCGTGACGGCATCATGGGTGTGTTTGAATACAAACCCAACGACCAGCTGCACAGTGTGGTCGACGCTTATTACTCCGAATTTGAACAAGACGAAATCATGCGCGGCGCTATGTGGTTTACCAACCAGTGGACCGGCGATGGCATGCAGTTCCTCAACCCGCAGTTCGCTGATTTTGGCGGCACCAAAGTGGTGAAAAGCGGCGTCGCCACCAATTTAAGACCGGTGCTGCGTAACGACAACAATACCCGCGACGACCAGCTGGCTGCGCTTGGCTGGAACACCAAATACAAAACTGAGCGCTGGACCTTAGCGCTGGATCTGTCTTATTCCGGTTCTGAACGCGACGAGCAGGTGCTGGAAACTTACGCCGGCCTGAGCCCGACCGGCAGCTTTGACCAGATTGGCTTTGACTTAGAGCCGCTGGGCTTCCCGACTTATACACCCGGTACCGATTACACTGACGTGAACAAAGTGCAGCTCAGCGATCCGGCACCCTGGGGCGGCTGGGGCCACGACGGCTCCATCCGGTTTCCGCATGTCAAAGAAATCATCCGCGCCATCAACACCAAAGCGGCCTATGACTTAAACGGCACCACGCTCGGCAATACCTTCAGCGCGCTGGAGTTTGGCCTGGATTACACCGAACGCAGCAAAGACAAACTGGTCGACGACAACGATTTATTCCTGAAAAACGGCCGCCAGCCAGTCAGCATTGATCCGTCGTTACTGGTCGCACCGACCTCGCTGGGCTTTGCCGGCATCAAAGGGGTGATCGCTTACGACATTCTGCCAACCGTGGCGCGCTATTACGACACCAAACCTATCCTCGACACCAACAGATGGAACAAAGCCTGGGGCGTCGACGAAGAAGTGCTGACCAGTTTCCTGCGCTTTAACCTCGACACTGAACTGTGGGGCAAGCCGCTTAAAGGCAACATCGGCACTCAGCTGGTCCGCACCGAGCAAACCTCCAGCGGTTTCCTCGCCAGTGACTACAACCCGAACAACCCGGCCACGCTGGTGCAGGTCAGTGAAGGTGCCAGTTACACCGACGTGCTGCCAGCGGTCAACTTCAGCATGGAAGTGCTGGACGACCAGTTCCTGCGCTTAAGTGCCGGCAAAACCATGGCACGGCCACGGATGGACGAAATGCGCGCCAGCATCACCGCCGGCGTCAGTGTCGATTCAAGGCGCTGGAGTGGCAGCAGCGGCAACCCGCAGCTGGAACCCTGGCGCGCCAAAGCGCTGGATTTAACTTATGAAGCCTATCTCGACGGCAGCAGTTACATCGCGCTCGGGGCCTTTTACAAAAAGCTCGACAGTTATATCTATACCCAAAACTTTGATTTTGATTTCTCCAACGCGCCGAACAACTCGACCATAGTGCCGATCAGCAACATCGGCAATATGAGCCGGCCGGCGAACGGCCAGGGCGGGAATATCAAAGGGCTGGAACTGAGTATGTCGCTGGACGCCGGCAAGCTGCATGAAAGCCTGCAGGGCTTTGGTTTTATCGGCAGCCAGTCCTGGGCCGATTCCAGCATCGAACCGGATGGTCCGGGCAAAAAGACCAAACTGCCGGGCTTGTCAGACCGCGTACGTGACCTGACGCTGTATTACGAGAATGAAAGTTTCTCGGCGCGTTTGTCGCAGCGCTATCGCTCGGAATTCCGCGGTGAAGTGGTGCAGCTGTTTGCCACCCGCGGTTACACCGAAGTGCTGGCCGACAAACAGGTGGACGCGCAGCTCAGCTACAACTTTGTTGAAGGCGCGCTGGACGGCTTGACGCTGTTGCTGCAGGTCAACAACCTGACCAACTCACCCTACACCACCCGGCTGAATACCGAACAGGGCGGCGGCAGTTATTTCCCGGAAGTGTACGAGGAATATGGCCGTCAGGTGTTGTTTGGCATCAGTTATAAGCTGTAACAGGGAGACGACTTTATGTCTGATCCGGCCAAAGCCCCGGCGACGGGGCAGCCACTGGATCCGGTACAGTCTATTGTGATCGTCGGCGGCGGCTCATCCGGCTGGATGAGCGCTGCCATGCTGTCACAGCTGACCGGTAACAAGTTCCACATCCGGCTGATTGAATCTGAACAGATCGGCACTGTCGGCGTCGGTGAAGCGACCATTCCGGCGATTAAAAAATACAATCAGCTGTGTGGCATCGATGAGGCCGAATTTATCCGCGCCACCGGCGCAACCTTTAAGCTGGGCATTGAGTTTCGAAATTGGGGCCGTCAGGGCGACAGTTATTTCCATGCCTTTGGTGCCTTAGGCCGGCAATGGGACTGGCTGAGCTTTTACCAGTACTGGCTGCATCTGCACCAACAAGGTCTGGCGCTGCCATTTGAGCAATATTGCATTGCCGCCAAAATGGCGGAGCAGCATAAATTTATGCCGGCCGATGCCAGGCGGCCGCAGTCGCCGGTCAGCGAAATCGCTTATGCCTACCATTTTGATGCCGGGCTTTATGCGCAGTTTTTACGCCGGCTCAGCGAAAGCCGTGGCGTCATCCGCACCGAAGGCCTGATTGAGCACGTGGTGCGCGATGCACACAACGGCCACATCCGCGAACTGGTGCTGGCAGATGGTCAGCGCGTCAGCGGCGATTTGTTTCTCGATTGCTCCGGCAGCCGCGCTTTGTTGATTGGCCAGGCGCTTGGCGTCGGTTATGAAGACTGGAGCCACTGGCTGCCTGCCGACAGCGCCATCGCAGTGCCGTCCGCCGCCCTGCCCGAGCTGCCGCCTTATACCCGTGCCAGCGCACACAGTTTTGGCTGGCAGTGGCGTATTCCGCTGCAACACCGCACCGGCAACGGTATTGTGTTCAGCAGTCAGTTTGCCAGCGCCGCACTGGCGGAACAAACCCTGCTGGCGCAGCTGGATACCCCGGCCAGCGCTGCACCACGGCAAATCAGCTTTCAGACCGGCCGGCGCCGCGAAGCCTGGCACGGCAACTGTGTCGCCATTGGCTTATCCAGCGGCTTTCTCGAACCGCTGGAATCGACCAGTCTGCATCTGGTGCAAACTGCCATCACCCGGCTTATCAGTTTATTTCCGGACAAACATTTTGCCGCTGGCAATATCGCCCATTACAACCTGCAGACCGCCACCGAAATGGCACAGATCCGCGATTTTATTATCGCGCATTACCATGTCACCGAACGGCGTGACAGCGAGTTCTGGCGATACTGCGCCGCCATGTCGCTGCCGGACACGCTGGCGCAGAAGCTGGAGATTTTCCGCGCTTATGGCCGGGTGCACCGGGTTGCCGACGAGCTGTTTCGCGAAGACAGCTGGGTCCAGGTGCTGCTGGGCCAACGGCTGCTGCCGCAGCAACACGACCCGCTGGTCTGCCTGAAAAGCACCGAACAAATTCAGCAGTTTGCCGCCAGCACCGCCAGTGTCATTGCCGCCTGCGTCGCTGCGATGCCAAGCCAGCAGGCATTTTTACAGCGTCTGCAAACCCAGGCCGCCACCGCGGCCGCTCCCCCGACTTCACAGGATCTTTATGCACAATTCCGTTAAACCGCCACTGGCTGTTGCCGCAGCGCTGGCATTATTTGGCCAGCTGCTCAGCCCGGCCGCCGCCGGCACGGCCGCACCACCGCAACTGCTGCTGACCAGCGCGGATCAACAACATCTGCTGGCCGAAAACCCGGCCGGCCTGCTGTTACCGGCACCAAGCCAGGGCGCGGCCACCATCACACTGAATACCCGCACGCAATTCCAGCCGATCGACGGCTTTGGTTTTAGTCTGACCGGCGGCAGCGCGCAGCATCTGATGCAACTGCAACCGGCGCGCCGCGCGGCACTGCTGCAGGAACTGTTCAGTAGCAAAGGCATTCATATCAGTTATTTACGCGTCAGCCTCGGCGCCTCAGATTTAGACGAAAAACCGTTCAGCTATAACGACCTGCCCGCCGGACAACAGGACCCTTCGTTGCAGCATTTTTCGTTAAAACCGGATGAGAAAGATCTGATCCCGGCGCTCAAAGCCATTCTGGCGTTAAAACCCAACTTAAAGATTCTGGCCAGCCCCTGGTCACCGCCGGTCTGGATGAAATCAAACCAGTCGACCGTTGGCGGTGAATTACTGGAGCAACATTTTGGCAGTTATGCGCAGTATTTTGTCCGTTACATTCAGGGCATGGCGGCGCACGGCATCCGGATTGACGCCGTGACCATTCAGAACGAACCGCTGCATGACGGCAACAACCCGAGCCTGCTGATGCACGCCTGGGACCAGGCCGCTTTTATCAAAAACCATCTGGGGCCGGCGTTTAAAGCCGCTGGCATTACCACAAAAATCATTATTTATGACCACAATGCCGACCACGTGGAATACCCAATCACAGTGCTGAATGACCCGGCGGCGAAGGCGTATATCGACGGCTCGGCCTTTCATTTATACAACGGTGACATTGGCGAACTGGCCAAACTGAAAGCGGCGCATCCGGATAAGCACATTTACTTCACGGAACAATGGGTCGGCGCCGACAGCGATTTTGCCGGGGCTTTGTTGTGGCATACCGAACATCTGATCATCGGCGCCACCCGGCAATGGGCGCGCAACGTGCTGGAGTGGAATCTGGCCGCTGACAGCCAATACCGGCCCTTCACGGACGGCGGCTGCAGCCAGTGCCTGGGCGCACTGACCATCGACGGCCAGCAACTGCACCGTAATGTGGCGTATTACATCATCGGCCAGGCCAGCAAATGGCTGCTGGATGGCTCAGTCCGGATTGATTCCGGCGCCAATGACGGGCCACTGAAGCAAGTGGCGCTGCTGCGCCCGGACGGCCGTATCCTGCTGATTGTATTAAATAACGGTACTAAGCCCCTGCCATTTAACCTGCAGCGCGACGGCAAGTCCCTGCCCTACAGCGTCACCGCGCCTGCCCGCAGCGTCCTGACGTTGTTACTCTGATAGTATAAGGAACAGAACAAATGAACTGGTTATCCTCTGCCCCGCAAAGCCGGCTGGCTGCCGCACTTGCCGTGGCTTTTACACTGAGCGCCTGTGGTCAGGCCCCGCAGCCGCCTGCCGCTGCCACCGCGCCAACGCCGGACACGAAAGACAACGCGACTGCAGCGGTCAGCCCGGTCTGGCCGCAGCTGCAACTGCCCGGCGCAGATCCGGCGCTGGAACTGAAAATTAACAGCCTGCTGGCCGATATGACGCTGGCGCAAAAGGTGGCGCAGGTGATCCAGCCGGATATCCGCTGGATGAGCGTCGCCGATATGCGCCAGTATGGCTTTGGCTCTTACCTGAACGGCGGCGGCGCTTACCCCAACGATAACAAACAAGCCACAGCCGCCGACTGGGCCGCGCTGGCCGATGCCTATCGTGCTGCCGCCATAGATAACAGCCTCGACGGCAGCAGCATTCCGCCGCTGTGGGGCACAGATGCAGTGCATGGCCATAATAATGTCTATGGCGCGACGATTTTTCCGCACAACATTGGCCTTGGCGCTGCCAACAACAGCAAACTGGTGCAGGCGATCGGCCAGGCCACCGCCATTGAAGTGGCCGCCACCGGCATCGACTGGTTATTCGCCCCGACCGTGGCCGTCGCCCGCGACGACCGCTGGGGCCGCAGTTACGAGAGTTACAGTGAAGATCCGGCCATAGTGCGGGAGCTGGGCGGCGCAATGGTGCGCGGCATTCAGGGCGAGCCGGCGACCCTGCCTAAAGTCCGTATCGCCACCGCCAAACATTATCTCGGCGATGGCGGCACCGACAACGGCAAAGATCAGGGCAATAACCTGCAAAGCGAAGCCGAACTGGTGCGGCTGCATGCGCAGGGTTATTTCAGTGCTATTGAAGCCGGTGTACAAACCGTGATGGCGTCTTTTAACAGCTGGCAAGGTCAGAAACTGCATGGCAGCCAATATTTGCTGACCGACGTGCTGAAGCACCGGCTCGGCTTTGACGGCATTGTGGTGGGCGACTGGAACGGCCACGGCCAGCTGCCCGGCTGCAGTAATCAGCACTGTGCCGCCGCTTTTAACGCCGGCGTCGATATTCTGATGGTGCCGGAAGACTGGAAAGCGCTGTACCAGAACACCATTGCCGATGTAAAAAGCGGCGCTATCGCTCAGGCACGGCTGGATGATGCGGTGCGGCGGATTTTGCGCGTCAAGTTCCGCGCCGGGCTGATGCAGCCCGATCCAAAGCGGCAACAATATCAGGGTCAGCAACAATGGATTGGCCATGCCGACCATCAGGCACTGGCCGCTCAGGCTGTGCGCGAGTCGCTGGTACTGTTGAAAAACAACGGCCAGCTGTTGCCGCTGCCGCCCAAACAACGCGTGCTGGTGGCCGGTGACGGTGCCGACAATATCGGTAAACAAAGCGGCGGCTGGACCGTGACCTGGCAAGGTACCGGTACGCAAAACAGCGATTTCCCGCAGGGCAGCTCGATTTTAACCGGCATCCGCGCCCAGGTTGAAGCCGCCGGCGGTCAGGTGACTTACCGCACCGATGGCAGCTTCAGTGCAACAGAAAAACCGGATCTGGCGATTGTGGTGATTGGCGAAAACCCTTATGCCGAGTTTGATGGTGATATCAGCACGCTGGATTATCAGTCCGGCGTCAATAGCGACGAACAGCTGCTGCGCCGCCTCAAAGCAGCCGGTATTAAAGTGGTGACGGTGTTTTTATCCGGCCGGCCGCTGTGGGTCAATCCGGAGCTGAATCAGTCCGACGCTTTTGTTGCCGCCTGGTTGCCGGGCAGTGAAGGTCAGGCAGTGGCGGAAGTGTTATTCCAGAGCGCCGCTGGTCAGGTCCAACACGATTTTACCGGCAAATTGCCGTTCTCCTGGCCAAAACAGGCCGACCAGAGCCCGCTGAATCAGGGCGATGCCAGTTATCAGCCGTTGTTTGCGCTGGGTTATGGCCTGAACTATGCGAATAAAGCCAGCCAGACCGACCTCGCCAATGACCTGCCGGAACAAGTGGCTGAGCAGGCCAAAGCTACCAGCCAGCGCAGTCTGCTGGAACGCCGGCCCGCAGCCGGGCTGACTTTACAGCTGCAGGACCAGAAAGGCGCTGTGGCAGTCAGCGGCAACAAAGCGCAAAGCCCAAATCAGCAGCTGCAACTGCTGGCAGTCAACTGGCAGAAACAGGAAGATGCGCTGCAACTGCAATGGCAGGGCGACGCCAGTCTGCAACTGCACAGCAGCGAAGCACTGGATATCAGCGCGTACGGCCAGCTGGTGTTTGACCTGAAATGGCCGGCAACGCCACAGGCGCCGGTGTTGCTTGGCATGTCCTGTGGTTCCGGCTGTGGCGGCACTGTTGATTTGAGCCCGCTGCTGGCGCAAAAAGCCGCCGGTCAATGGCACAAACTGGTGATTGACCTGCAATGTCTGGCCAAAGCCGGCGTCGCGCTGAATCATCTGTACCAGCCATTTTTGCTGCAAAGCAGCGGCGATACAGCGCTGACGCTGTCGAACATCCGGCTGACACCGGCCACCGCCACGGCGGATCTGAGTTGTCCGGCGACTTAAAGCAGACGCTGCGCCCCGCTGGTGGCAGGACTGCAGCGGGGCGCCTTACCGGCCCCCACCGCCGTACCGCTCAATCCAGCCCCGGTTTTTGCTGGCGCAGACTTTTGGTGCCGCTGCGTTGTTTTTTGCTGTCGAGCCGCCGTTGCTGGCTGCCGTAAGTCGGTTTGGTGGCGTGGCGTTTTTTCGCCACCACGCCGGCGGAGCGGACCAGCGCGATGAACTGCTGCAGCGCCGTGTCACGATTCAGCTCCTGACTGCGGCTTTGCTGGCATTTGATGATGATTTTGCCTGACGCCGTAATGCGGTGATCAGACTTTTGCAGCAAGGCGGTTTTATAGTGGGCTGGCAACGAAGACAGGGCGATATCAAAGATCAGCTGCACCGCAGTCGAAGTTTTATTGACATGCTGCCCGCCGGGGCCGCTGGCGCGGATGGCCTGCCAGTCCAGTTCAGCTTCGTCAATGGCGATAGTCGGGGTGATGTGCAGCATAACTTCAGGGTTCCAGGTCAGACCGCTGCCAGTGTAACAGCAATCAGGCAACGACACTGCCGGCAGAGATGGATTGACAAGCCTGCGCCAAAGCTGCAGGCTAATTGAAAGCGCTTTCTTTAAGAGGTCAGGATGACTGCCATATCCCGCTGTGACTACCGTTTCCTGTTGTTCTGCGCCAGTCTGCTGCTGCCGCTTTGCACGCTAGCCGCCCCCGCTACAGCGGTTTGTCCCGCCAGCACGTCGGCAGAATTTTCGCTGTCGCGACAGGCGTATCAGGAAAAACTCGCCGGATTCTGGTTAGGTTTGAGTATTGCCAACTGGACTGGTCTGGTCACCGAGATGGACAAAATTGGCGGGGACGGCCCGGCCGGTCGTTTTTATACCCGCGCCGACTGGGGCAAAGCCGACCAGCCCAGTATCTGGGGTCAGGGCGTGCCGAGCGATTTATCCCCAACCATCGACTGGGTGCTGCGCAGCCCAGAGCAGGTCTGGGGTTCAGATGATGACAGTGATATTGAATACATTTACCTGCAATTGATGGCACAAAGCGCCAGCCCGCTGCTGAGCGCAGCGCAGATCCGCGCCGGCTGGCTGGCACATATTTACCGCGATGAGGACACCCCACATCGCAGCAAAGACGGCAAACCGGAGAATTTCCTCTGGGTATCCAATCAACAGGCCTTTGACCTGATGCAGCAGGGCTTACTGCCGCCTTTTACCGGCATGCCGCCACAAAATCCGCATTACGACATGATTGACGCTCAGCTGACCACCGAGATCTTTGGCACTCTGGCGCCGGGCCGGCCCGATGTCGCCTGGCAGCTGGCCTATTTACCTGTGCATACCACCGCATCCGGCGAAGCGGCAGACATCGCGCGTTTTTATATCGAGCTGCATGCCCGCGCCGCTGTGCTGGACCAGACCACAATACAAGACCGCCACGCCCTGGCGCAGGCGCTCCTGGGCATGGCGGCGCAGGCCCGTCAGACGCTGCCGGCCAATCAGTATCCGGCCAAAATGTATGATTTTGTGCTGGCGCAGTTTCAGGCCGGCGTGCACTGGGAACAGGCGCGGGACGCCTTGTACCGGCGTTATCAGCTGGCACAACAGGATGGCTATGAAGTCAGCGCTAAAGCGTTGTATTGCAATGGCTGTTTTGCCGCCGGCATCAACTTCGCCGCCAGCCTTATTAGTTATTTTTATGGCGCTGGTGATATGCAGGACACGCTGAAAATTGCCGTGCTGGCCGGCTGGGATTCAGACAATCCTGCGGCCACCTGGGGCGGACTCTATGGCCTGATGTTGGGCGCCAATGGCGTTGAACAGCAATTTGGCGGCAAGCTGTCGCGGCGCTTTGATATTCACCGCACCCGCAAAGGCTTTGCCAACCAGGGGCTGACCGATTTTGCCAGCATGGCGGCACAAGGCGTGGCGGTGACAGACAAAGTGGTGGCGCAACTGCTACAAGGCCGGCGCAGCGCCGATGGCCGCTGCTGGCTGATCCCGGCCGTTCCGCCACAAATCCGGCCCGCCGGCGGCAGCTGAACCGGCGTGGACGGCGCCGTACCGGGCCTGAATGTTGATCTGTAACAACAATCACGCAGAAAGCGCTGAATCGTTACAGGCCTGCCACTGCGAACGATATACAATTCAGGTATGACCTGTTAATTGTTGATTGCCATCAACGACTTTTGCACAGAAACTGCGCAAACACCGCGACTTTATGGTGCAACCAAATCTGCAGGAGTTGCCACCGCTATGCCTCATCAGGAACTGTCGTTACAGGGAACGCTGGACGTGCTGTACCACAACCTGAAAACTGCGCTTATCGGCTCTGCGGTCGCAGCGACGGCTGCCAGCCTGTTGTTGTATCAGCGCAGCAGTGATATCAGCATCGCGCTGTGGTGGTTACTGATGCTTGGTCTGCTGGCGTGGCGCGCTTTTGATTTACGCTGCTGGCACAGTTTGTCGACGCGGCGCGAGCGGTATCAGCCAGCGGTGTTACGCCGCTTCAGTGTGCTGGCGCTCGCCACTGCGGCGCTGTGGAGCAGTTTTAGTCTGTGGTTTGCCAAGGGTGCCGACAACCAGCAACTGGTGATTATTCTGGTGACCTTATCCACTATTGCGGCCGGCGTGACCAATGCATTGTCGTCTTATAAACAGCTGATTATCGGCTACATCATCATTTGCCTGCTGCCGTTTGGCCTGTGGTTCACGCTGCAAGGCGGCGACAACGGCATTTTCGGTTATCTGGCACTGATTTTTATGCTGCTGCTGAGTTTCTCTGCCCGCAACAGTTATTTGTTTACTCAGGAATCGATCCGTATTCGCCGCGAGCATCAGCAGCTGCTGAGCAATATGGAAGCCGAAGTGCTGCTGCGCACCAAAGAACTGTCGTATTTGTCCAATATTGAACCGCTGACCGGCCTGTATAACCGGCGGCGTTTTATTGAGATTGCCGAACAGCTCAAAGATGTCTGCCGGCGCAATCAGCTGAAACTGGCGCTGGTGATGATTGATCTGGTCGGACTGAAAAGTATCAATGACGGCCTCGGCCATGAAACCGGCGACCAATATCTGGTGGAGATCGCCAACCGCATCCGTGCCCTGACCCACGAACCGGCGTTATGTTGTCGCTGGGGCGGCGATGAATTTCTGCTGGGCATCCCGATCAGCAGCGAAGCCCTGCCCGGTTTTGTCGAAGCCTTGCAGCAGCACATTGCCCAGCCATTCCGGCTGCAGGAAAATGCGCTGAAACTGTCGGCCAATATCGGGGTATCGCTGTACCCGGACCACGGCGATAATATCTCCGGTTTGATCAATCTGGCTGACCTGGCGTTGTATGGCAATATCGAAGCCGCCGCGAAGCAGGGTTTCACGCTGTATGACGAGCAAATTGCCGGCAAATACCGGCGCAAATCATTATTACGCACCCAGCTGGAGCAGGCGATTAGCCGGAATGAACTGCGACTGGTGTTTCAGCCGATAGTGCGGGTGCCTGACAATAACGAACGGTATTTTGAAGTATTGCTGCGCTGGACGCTGGATGGTCAGCCAGTAGCACCGGATGAATTTATTCCCATCGCCGAACAAACCGGCCTCATCCACCCGATTGGCTATTGGGTGCTGGATCAGGCCTGTGCTGTCATCACCCACAGCCTGCAATGTCAACAGCCGATGACACTGGCCGTTAATGTCTCGGCGCTGCAGTTTCAGCAACAGGAATTTGTGCCGGACTTGCTGGCACTGCTGGAACGGCACCAGATCCCGCCGGCGCTGCTGCAGATTGAGATCACTGAGTCAGTGTTCACTGTGGACAAAAACCTGTTGATTGATAAAACCAATCAGCTGCGCGACGCTGGCATCGCCATTTCAATTGACGATTTTGGCACCGGCTATTCCTCGTTATCGGTGATTAACGAACTGCACGTCAACAAGGTCAAAATCGACAAAGCCTTTATCGACAAAATCCAGCATGGCGGCATGCCGGTGTTGCATGCGATCGCCTCGATGTCGCAATCGATGGGCTGGCAAATCGTCGCCGAAGGCGTTGAAACCGCCGCCCAGGTGCAAATTTTATCGTCATTAAACATTCAATACATGCAAGGGTATTACTTCAGTAAGCCCGTTGAATTTTCTCAAATTTTTCAGAAGTCTGATGCTTAACAGAGGTTGTTTATGAATTACCACGGTCTGCGTTTTAAAGCCAGTGTGCCAACAGTGCTGATGTTTATCACGCTGTTGTCGGTGTTTGGGTTGTCGTCATTAGTGGTGCAAAAACTGCAAACATTGGTGAATGAAGAGGCGGAAGTGTTCCAGCAAGCCATTTCCGTGGTACTGAACGCCGACCGCGATTTGTATCAGGCCAAACTGGCGATTGCCGAACATAAAGCCGCCAACAATGCGCAGTTCCATACCGACTATCAGGAAAACATCAGCCAGGCCAAAGATCGGTTTTATAAATATAAAAAGCTGATGATGGCCTACCCCGAGTTCAGCGGTCAGTTTACCGATTTTGATCAGAAGTTCAGCGCCTGGACCAGCAGTGCGGACAATTATTTCAGCGCGAACGCCGCCACCGACGCCGCGTTTGTGCAACAGGAAGATGCGCAGTTTGCCGCCCTGCGCCAGATTTACAACGACGCCGGCGAACTTGCCCTGACGCTGTCAAAACAACATATCGAACAGGCCAATCAGGATGTGGCACAGATGGAACTGCTGTCATTACTGGCCAGTCTGCTGGTGTTTGCGCTGGCCACCTGGTACAGCTTCAAAATGCCCACCGCCATCAAAAGTAATGTCGAAACCATCATTCGCCGCCTCGATGAAATCACTCAGGGCGAAGGCGATTTAACCCAGCGCATCAGCGTCCAGACCAAAGACGAACTGCTCGACCTTGCCAATGCGTTTAATCGTTTCCTCGACTCTCAGGCACAGATGATCACCGACATTCTGCACAGCAGTGAGCAACTGGCCAGTGTCACGGCCAATATGCTGACCTCAGTGCATGAAACCAAACGCATCACCCAAAGCCTGAACACGGCCACCGATTCGATTGTCAGTGCCGTGCACGAAATGTCGGTGGCAAACCGCGAGGTGGCCGTGGTGGCCGCCGATACGGCCCGTGAATCTGATGACTCACGCGGTTATGCCGAAAAAGGCATTGCCTCGATTAAAGCCGTGTCCGGCAGTATCAACGGCGTGCTGGAAGATGTCGAAACCGCGATGAGTTTGTCCGAAGCACTGAATAACAGCTCAGTGGCCATTTCCAGCGTCATTGAGGTGATCAGCGGCATCGCCGGCCAGACCAACCTGCTGGCACTGAACGCCGCGATCGAAGCGGCCCGCGCCGGTGAACAGGGCCGTGGTTTTGCCGTCGTGGCCGATGAAGTCCGCAAGCTGGCGTCCAAAACCCAGGAAAGTACCGAAGAGATCAAAGGCACCATTCACACGCTGCAACAGCTGGTGACCGAATCCACCCATGCTATCCGCCGTGGCAAAGTGTCGGCCGACAGCTCAGTGCAACAAACCGAAGTCGCCGAATCGGTGTTCAGCCACCTGATGCAATCATCATCGGACGTCAGTGGTATGTCGTTGCGCACCGCGGCGGCCACCGAGGAGCAGTCGCAGGTGTCGGAGGATATCAACCGCAACTTGCATCAGTTGCATGATCAGTCGGTGGTTGCTGACCAAATCGCTGACCAGAACTATCTGCTTATCAATGAATTAAAAGAAGTTGCCAGCCATTTGACGGCGCTGGTCGGCCGTTTCAGAGTCTGATCTGCCGCCAGAGTGGCGGGTTTGCCCGGCAAACCCGCCTGCTTCAATACTCAGGCGCAATGTTTCTGCTGTCTGGCCGCGACGATGGCATTCACTTCGCCTTTAAACTGCGCCACTTCTTTGGCATGATCGCCGGTCACTTTGCTGACCGGTACAATCGAAAGGATCAAAAACCAGGCATCGGTGTTTGCCGCAGAATTCTGCTTCGCGGCCGCTGCTGACAGTTTGGATTCCGCCGTTTTTAATTCAGCGCCGAGCACATTACATTCCAGCGCCTGATATTTGTCCGCCGGCAAATTCACCGCGGCAATTTTTTCCGGACGGGTCGCACAGGCCGCCAGCGTCACAACCGATAACACCAGCATTGTTTTGACTAATTTTCCCAACATAATTCACTCCATTTGCTCAACAGCACAACTCACCTAAGGTTAAAAAACAGACGGCCGGCTGCTGGCATCGGCCAGCGCCCGGTGTCCGGTTACACAACAGCCGGCAGCTCTGCAGCAGGCGCCGGCACAGCGGCCGCCTGAATAGTGCTCACCAGCTTGCTCAGCACATTACCTGGGCCTAACTCTTTGAATTCAGTCACGCCTTGCGCCAACAGATAGTCCACGCCAGCGTGCCACTGCACCGGCGCGGTGATCTGCCGGGCCAGCGTCTCACGCAGCGCCGGCGCCTGATGCGGCCGGGCCGTGACATTGGCAATCACCGGCGTGGCCGGCGGCTGGAAGTGAACATCCTGCAGGTAAGCGGCAAAACGCTGCTCAGCATCCTGCATAAAACGCGAATGAAAGGCGGCGCTGACCGGCAGCAGCACACAGCGGGCTTTGTGCTGGCTGAACACCTCCACGGCGCGGCGCAGCTCGGTCAGATCTCCGGATAACACGGTCTGACTGGCCGAGTTGTAATTGGCTACTTCGATGTGATGAAACTGCTGCTCTTGCAGCAGCTGACGGATCTGCGGCACTGTGATGCCCATCACCGCCGCCATGCCGCCGGCATTCGCCTGCGCCATCAGCTCAGCGCGTTTTTTTACCAGTTGCAGGCCAGTCGCAAAATCAAACACCCCGGCGGCAAACAACGCGGTATATTCACCTAAGCTGTGACCGGCTAAAAAGTCGGCTTTTTTGCTGCTTTGTTCCAGCCACTGCACATAACTGAGCGCCGACACCACATAAATCGCCGGTTGGGTGTAGCGCGTCTGGTTCAGTTGCTGTTGCGGATCTTCCAGACACAACTGCCGGATCGAATAACCCAGCACATCGTCAGCGAGCGCACACAAGGTGCTGAATTCGGCAAACAAGGCTTTGCCCATACCTTTATACTGTGAGCCCTGGCCGGGAAATACATAAGCCAACATGCTGCCACTTCCTTATGTTATATCGCAACCTTGTTGCATCCTGGCCACCAGACTATCGGCATCCATATAAAAATATCTGATAAACAGTTGATATCACGCTGATAAAAAACTGATTTTATTTCCAGCACCCTTTACAATGTCTTTCATTCCGCCGCTTACAAATTTACAACTCACACAATATTCTATGCGACAGACTGAACCACGGCATTATTCACATTGCTGCACTCACGAATACAATTCAGGTAATTTTGTAAGCAACGGCCAGCCGGCGATAAAATAGAATAGAGCCGGTTATGGGCATGCGCGGTGGCCGAGTGTTTAATAAAGTTTGTCAGCGTACCGCCCGGCCCCACATCAATAAAAATCATCTCAGGGTCGACGGGTAAATGTTGTAAGGTCTGCCAAAAACAAATCGGCGCTCTTTTGATTTGCCACAGCATGGCCGGGTCGACCTGGCTCACCAGGCCCATCTGCATCGACGACACCACGGCCATGCGGGCGGGCGCAAAGCGACACTGCGCAAAAATCTGCAGCAAGCGGCCCTGCAGCGGGTCAAGGTGGCTGCTGTGAAAGGGTTGCAGTAATGGCAGACGCTCGCAGGCGATCTGTTGCTGTTTCAGCCGGCGCCCGACACTGTCCAGTACAGCGCTGGTCGCCGCGACACAAATCAGTTGTGGTGTGCTGACGGCGGCCAGCTCGCTGCCGCTGAATAATGCCGGCTGCGCGGCAAAAAACTCCGGCCCGCGCAGCACCGCCAGCATACCGCCGGCCGGGCAGTCCCGCTCCAGCACGCGGCTTTGCTGTAACAGCGCCGTCAGCATCTGCTCCGGACAGACCACGCCGGCCACACTCAGCGCCACACATTCGCCGAGACTGAGCCCAAGCACACACTGTGGCCGGATGCCGGCATCCATCAGGGTCCGGGCCAGTGCATACTGAATGATAAATAACGCCGGATGGGTATAACGCAGTCGGTCAAACCGAGCGCCGCGTCGTGCATCCGGCGCGTATAACAATTGCACCACAGAAAAACCGGCCTGCGCCTGTACGTGATGATCCAGCCAGTCGACATGCGCTTTAAATACCGGCAGCTGCAGATAGAGTTCACGGCCCATCTGATAATATTGCGAGCCTTGTCCGGCAAACAGAAATGTAATTTTATTGTTCATCATGCGCCCTGTGTGATGATTGAGCGTCAGACAATAATGTCAGCGAGCGGCCGGCGAACTGATTTTTCACAGGCCGGCGCTTGCCCCATGCGAAACACCAGCAGCAATTCATCATCCGCGGCAATATCAAAACGCCGTTTGAATTTCGCAGCATAATCTGCGGACTCTGTCACATAATTAATCGCATGAACTTTATATTGCTCGTGCGTCGCCTGCAGAAACAAACGCTCAAACAATTGTCCGGCCTGCAGCCTATTATGTAATGAAACACGCTTTGCACTGATCACGCCCCACAGCGGGGTGGCGGCAAACAATTGTTGCATTAAATCGATTTCACCATTTTTGCCGAAGGCACCGGCCATATCTTCTGCCGACACACCATATTGAAAATATTGTTTAATCACCGCCGGCGCCGCCGAGGTAAATATCGAGATGCCATCACGCTTGCGTAATAATTCATTGCGTGAATAACGCCACCATTTCAGGCTATCCAGATAAGCCGCATCATGGCGGGTAAACGCAATACAGGCTTCGGTATTCAGCCCGGCCATGGCCGTGAGGTCAGCGGGACTGTCAAACCAGCGCAGGTTCAGCTGTGGAAAATCATTCAGCGCCGCCAGCCTGGCCTGCAATGTTGCCGGCACCGCTTGCGGCAGATAAGCCGCTCTGGTGGTTTGACGCTGGAACATCGCCTGAAATAACGGCTGGTGGCTTAGATTGTTGTCGGCGACGAGCCGGATGTCGGCACATTGCTGATCGGCGGCAAACTGGCCGGCGTCCGCCACGTTGATCTGTGCGGCAAAGCCCAAATCAGCGGCGGCGATGCGGATATTTTCCAGCGCACAACCCACCGACAGCAGCTTCATCCGGTGCGCCGGATCGGCCTGACCCAGGCTGCGCTGAAAGTCGGCGTATACCGTGATGGCCCGGTCGCGCACGGCAAACTTCCACGGCTGCGTGTTATGGGCACTCGGAGCCAACGCGGCACACATCACCAGATAGTTCTCCAGCGCCAGGCTGCCAGGCGTGCGTTTTTGCCAGTAACGGTAGGCCGGATCGGCATAATCCACCGCCCCGCCCTGCTGGCCAAACGCATAAAGCCCCAGCGCGGATGCGCCAAGCCCCGCCAGCGACAATTTGAGAAAATTCCTGCGATTAAGCAGACTGATTTGCGCGTCATCCATGATGTCACCTGTGATTGGGTTGCACCGCAACTTGCGGCGGATTAAAAAATAACAAAACCAGGAATGCCACCAGCAGAACGCTGATGAAACTGAACAAGTGGCCGGCGCCGAAGGCGGCAACAAACAGCGTGGCGATGACAGGCCCGGCCGCACAGCCGTAACTGAACGACGCGGTAAATAATGCACTACCGGTTGCCAGCGCCGGCTGGTCCAGCAAGTGGCCGACCAGCGCCAGCGCCAGCGGAAAAAACGTGCCGACACTAAGCCCCAGCAGCACAGCGCCGGCCGGCACGGCGTAAGCGCTGTCAATGCTGAAGATCAGCGTACAGGTCAGGAGCCCCATCAGCGCCGAGATGATAAAGACTGGCGCCTGCCCGTATTGGTCGGCACAGCGGGCCAGCGGGATCATGCCGATGCCAGACGCCAGCATAAATAACGGCAGCGGCCATGCCGAGTAGGCCACCGGCACCGCTTGTTGCACCAGATAAACCGGCAGCAGGGTCACGAGAATCCCCTCCAGAGCGCCATAAATAAATGCTGCCAGTAACGGGATACGGATTTTTTGCAGCACCGGCCGAAGGCTCAGCAACCGCGGGGTTGTAGCGTTTTGTGTTAAAAACGGCACCGCACACAATCCAGCGCTGATCACGCCACTGCCCAGTAAAAAGGCATACTGTGGCGACAGCGCGTACAACAAGGTGCCGGCCAGCGGGCTTAACATAAAGCCAACGCCAAATACCGCGCCATGAATGGCCACCGCCACCCCCCGGTTGTGGCCAGCCGCCGCCAGATTCAGTGCAGTTTGTCCGGCCACCATATACAGGCAGATGCCAATGCCCATCAGCAGACGCAGCACAAACCAGTGGCTGAGCTGGCCGGTTTGCTGAAACAGCATGGCGGACAAAGCGGTGAGCACAATGCCGCCGACCATCACCCGGCGCACCCCGCCCCTGTTCACCAGCGTGCCGGCCAGCGGCGAGCACAGCGCCACCACCAGATAATACAGACTGGCATTGGCGCCAATCAGCAAGTCGGTGACCTGATGCTGTTGCAGCAGCAGCGAAATCAGCGGATTAAAAATGCCAAGCGCTACACCGGACAACAAAGAGATGCCGTACAGCGCCAGTAAGGGCCGGGATGTTAACGACACTGCCGCCAGCGGCGCAGACGCAGACAGGCGCATCAGAATGCCACCTTCACGCCGAGCGCCAGCCGGTCCACCCGGCCGTAGTCCTGATAATAACTGTCGCGTTTTGCCCCATCGATACCACTGAGCGAGGCAAAATAGGTCACGGCGTCATCATAGTTGTAAGCCAGATCCAGCCGGAATAAATTGGCATTATCCTGTACCAGATGATTGGCCCAGACCGAACACGTCAGCTGGCCATTGAGGAAAGTCTGCGCCAGCCACACCGATACTTTGCTGGCAAAGCGCGGCTCGCGGATCAGCGGCTGATAGGACTCGATGTAATTGACGATGTATTCAACCGACAGCTGGGTATCGGAAAAGCCGCTGTATTCCAGCCCCAGCATACTTTTGAGCACGTTGTGTTCAGTCACCGACAGCGGCTCCGCCGCCCCTGTAACAGGTACTGCGACAGGTTCTGCCGGTATCAGCGCGTGCGGCCGGTTCAGTTTGCGCGCCAGCTCGTACTTGAGCTGCACCGACCCCTGAGTGACATTGCCAAACAGCCCGACGGTGGTGACGCGGAAATATTCAGTGCTGAAACTGGGCTGCTGCTGTTCGAACCCCCGCAAGCGCACCAGCGGGAAGCCTTCAAACTGGCGACCGGCAAAAACACTGATATCGCCCCAGTCACGCGTGACAAATAACCGGCTTAACACACCGGTATTACGCCAGCTGCCTGATGGTTTATCGACCTGCGTCACAGTGCCGACCCGGCGCAGCGCCAGGAAAGGGTCAAATTCCGCACCTGCAGCGCCCAGTTCATCGTGGCGGATCTCATGAATGGCAATCAGGCTGTATTCCCAGGCGCTGTCATACCAGGTCAGCTTGCTGGCGCCAACCGGCAGGCGGATATCCCTGACGTTTTGCAGACCCAACACCCGCAGATCACGTGGATTGCCGATATCGCTGATTTGCTCGCTGTTGCTTTCCCCCCAGCCAAAATACTGCCGGCCGAGCCGCAGATTCAGCCCGGAATTCAAATCGATATCGGTGTAGGCTTCATTGATACGCAGGTCGCTGCGGTATTGCGCCAGCGTCGCGGCGGTAAAGTGCTGTGCGCCCTCCAGCTCATATGCGGCATCATAACTGCCCTGCAGCTCCAGCCGCGCGGTCCAGGACGGGGTGAAATACCCGTCCAGCGCCAGATTGGCGGTCGAACTGAGCTTTGACCAGCGAAAATCCTGATGCTGATAACTGTACCCCAGCTCTTCGCTGACATAGCCGCTCAGGGCAAACAAATCCGCCGGCTCCGCCGCCATCGCGCTGCAGCACAGGCTGCCGCTGATCAATACTGCCAGATGCCGCGTCATCTGCCGATGCCCCGGCTCATTTTCAGCGGCGTAAAATAGCCGTCATCCACCTCGTCGTTATAGCGGACATTGTCGACTTTGATGGTGGTGGAATGCTCAGTCGCGCCCGCTTTGGTGGTGGTCAGGGTGTTGGTTCTGGCCGTCCAGATCCCGTCGATTTTTTCGATATCCGTCGCGGTGAAATGCTTGATTTTCTTGCCTTTGACCGCCCAGAACGTGCCTTTTACTTTGATAAAATTATCTTTGCGCACCCACAGCTGAATTTTGTTATAGCCGGTTTCCTGCACCACTTTGTCGACATCGCCGTTTTTCGGCAGCCCTTCAACCAGCCAGCAATCCTGGCCATCGACGCTGTCGCTGTCTTTGATGATGCGATAATCCCAATAATTGTTGCGGGAGGTTTTAATGTCGGTGTAGCTGAAATCACTGCCGAGGAATGGATCGGACTGGTCGGCCGCGGCCAGGCGTTTGACCTTTTTCAGCGCCGGCAGATATAACCAGGCATCATCGTCTTTGCCCTCTTCAATCCAGTCGACGCTCAGATAGCTGGTGTTTTTAATATCTTCCGGATATTTAAAGAAATAGATCGCCTTTTGATCTTTCAGATCCGCGCCAAAGTTTTTCCGGATCATGCTCATTTTGCGGGTACGGGTCTTGCCGTCCGCATTGGTCATGATCATGGTCGAATCCGACTGTTGCGTGCGGCCGATATCCCGATCTTCCGCAGTCGCTACAATCGCATTGGCGCTTAAAGTGTCAGCCGCGGCTGGCGCGGCGCCGGCCGCGCTGAACATCCAGCACACCAGTCCGGCGCTTATTAACTTTTTCCTGCTCATTACCGTCTCCTTTGGTTAATTGTCGTTGCATGCCAGCAGTGTCTCTGCCGCGATATCACTTTGCGCCTGTACCTGGTCCACCAGTTCAGCCAACAACTGCTGGTATTGCCCGGCGAGCCGTTCGATAGTGTCTGGCCGGTAAAAGTGTGTTGAATAAGCGATCTCCAGCCAGGTCACCTGGTCTTTGCTGTAAAAAAACCACTCGACTAGACTGGTCCTTTTTTGCCCGGCAAAAGACAGCCGCTGGTTTTGTTCGCCGGCGTCACTGTCAAATTCGGCGCTGCGCAGTGCGGTGATATCACCCAAATAGTTGATGCGGATACTGGTGAGCTTGTGGTCCGGATACAGGGTTGGTGCCAGTGCATCCGACACCCAGTCATAACTGGCACCACCGAGCGGCATAGCGGCCAGACCATCGCGGATGGCTTTGGCCAGCACGCTGAAGTCGTCCTGTTTGCGCAGAGTCAGGGTCAGCGGCGCATTCACGGCAAAATTGCCGACAGCACCGAAATAATGCTTGTCCGCGCTGCCGGTATTTCTGCCGTTCAGTTTGTGGCTGACCGTCACCTGACTGCGTCTGGTCAGCTGCGCCAGTAATTTGTACACCGGCGCCGCCAGCACCGAATAAAAATTACAGCCATACAGTTCACAGGCACTGCGCCGGAGCGTATCGATCTGGCCGTTGTCGAGCATGCACAGCACCCGTGCATCCGAGGCTTCGATGTTGGCGCCGGACTGCAGATCAAAAGGAATGTCGGTGCGTTTTTTCACCAGCGCGGTTTGTTGCTGCCAATAGTCCAGCCATTGCTGATACAACGCTGAGCCGGCGCTGCTGTGTTGCGCCAGCTCCTGCACATAAGCCGGATAACTCTGCAGGGCAGGCAACATGCCGATATCCGGCTCAGCGCTTCGCAAGCCGTGATACAGCGTCCACAGCTCTTTGCCGAGAATTTGCCCGGCCACCAAATCGGCGATCAGATGATGCGAGACCCATAAAATCTGACTGCTGCCATCGGCCAGGCTGACCAGTGCAAAGCGACACAATGGCCAGCGGTCATACTGCAGCTGTGCGGCCATGTCGGTGGCCAGCTCGCTGATGAACTGTCGCAGCGCCTCACCTTCCAGCGCACTGCTGTGCCGGATCAGCGCAAGCGGCGGGCATTGCGGCAGAATTTGCTGATACCAGCGTTGTTCCTGCTGCAAAAACACCGTGCGTAAACCGGCGTGACGCTGCACCAGCAGATCCACCGCTGCGGCAAAACAGTCAGCATCCAGCGCCTCGCGGTAATGCAGCTGACTGATACCAAACCACTGATAAGGCTCATCAAAATAAGCAAATATCCACTTTTGTGCCGGTCCGGCCGGCAGCAGCAGCGGGGCTGGCGCAGCGGTTTCCACCTCGCGCAGCAAGGCTTTGCGGTCCAGTTTGCCGTTGCTGTTTTTCGGCAAGGCAGTTTTGCAGTAACAAACCTGATGCGGCACCATATAATCCGGACAACGCTTGGCGATAAAGGCTTTCAGCGCCGTGTCAGCCAGCGGCGCGCCGGCATACCACAGGATCAGTTTGTCAGTGCCGGCCTGGTCCACCAGCAACACCGCCGCTTCCTGCACCTGCGGATGACTGGTGGCGATGTTTTCAATTTCACCCAGCTCAACGCGAAAACCGCGGATTTTCACCTGGCTGTCGGTGCGGCCATGATAGTGCAGCAGGCCGTCTGGCTGTTGCGTCACCAGATCGCCGGTGCGGTACAGCGTCGGCCCGCTGATGTCGGGAAATGGGTTAGGGATAAAGGCTTTGGCCGTTAATTCCGGTTCGTGCAAATAACCGCTGGCCAGCTGAATACCTCCAATGTACAGCTCGCCCATAGTGCCGGCAGGCACGGGCTGGCCACTGTCATCCAGCACCCGCAGCGCTACGTGGTCGATAGCCTTGCCGATCGGCACCGGTTCTGCATCAGCCGGACGTTGCCGGATCACATGGTAAGTCACGTCAATAGAGGCTTCGGTCGGGCCATACAGATTGCACAGCCCCACCCGCAGCTGATAGGCGTCAATCCACTGCTGCACCATATGTGTCGCCAGCGCTTCGCCGGAAAAGGCCAGCCAGCGCAACTGGCGGAACTGATGTTTTTGCGTATCGATATTGCTGATAAATGCGCCAAACATCGACGGCACAAAATGAGCAAAATTAATCCCGGTGTTTTCCAGCCAGTCGGCAAATTCCCACGGATTGGCCACTGTCTGCTTCTCGACCGCACAAACTACGCCGCCAAACATCAGCGGCCAGAACAACTCCCACAGCGAGACATCAAAACAGCAGGAGGTTTTTTGCGCCACCCGCTCGCCCGGTTGCAGCGCAAACAGCCGCTGATGCCAATGCAGCCGGTTGTGGTAACCGGCATGAGCCAGCACCACACCTTTTGGCTTGCCGGTAGAACCTGAGGTAAATAACACCACCATCGGGTCGGCCGGATCTATGGTCAGTGCAAGCGCCGTGTCACTAAGCGTGCGCCACTGTGCGGCGCTGCTGTGGCGGCACTTCGCCGGGACTGGCGCGGCGCTGTCATCGAGCAACACCAGCCTTGGCGCTTCGTCGTCACAGAGCCCGCTGGCCAGCTCCAGCAGCGCCGGATCGGTCAACAACAGCCGCACGCCGGCATGCTGGAGAATGTAACGCAGCCGCTCCGGCGGATAAGTCGGGTCCAGTGGCACATAAGCGGCACCGGTTTTCAGCGCCGCCAGAATAGCGACCAGCATCAGCGGGCCACGGTTGCACAACACACCGACCCGATCATGGTGGCCGGTGCCGTCGGCAATTAATAAACGCGCCAGCTGATTCGATTGTTGATCCAGCTGCCGGTAGGTGATGGCTTTACCTTGCGGACTCAGCACTGCGATGGCATCCGGCGTGCGTTGCGCCTGCAGGACAATCTGTTCCAGCGGCGTCTGACAGCACGGCTGCGGGCCGGCGTCTGCAGCGGGTTCTGCCGATGGCATGCTGGCCGCCAGTTCAGCCAGACTGCGGCACTTCACCAGCGCGGCGCGGTCGACCCGGGCGTCCTCACGGTGTAACTGGGCAACCAGACGGATTTTGTCTATCGAATCCACGCCGAGGTCTGCTTCCAGGTCTTTGGTCAGATCGGCGCTCTGTAACGGCCGGGGCAACACCTGCCGGGCCACTGCTAGCACCAATGCAGCAGGCGCGGCGGCAAGCTCAGGCGAAGCGGTGCTGCAAAGCACGGCCGGCACTTCGGCCGTTGCTGCAGCAGTGACCGCAGATGCGGTCAGCGTCTCTAATGCCGCCAGATAACGTTGCAACAAGGCTTCAATAAAATCCGCGGAAAAAAAGCTCTGGTCGTAGTTCACAAACACATGCAGCTGCGCGTCGAAAATCTCCTGCAGTACATCAATACTGCCCGGCGAATTGGACGTGCCGGCGCTGTATTGCAACACCTGCAGCGGTCCGTAAGTGTTGGCAATGCCGGTCTGGCCGGTATAAGGGAAATACAGGTTGGACTTCACCGCCGCCAGCATCAGCGCCGCGGCGTGATCCGGCAGCTGATCCTGCTCAGTCAGCGGCAGTTGCTGCACCAGCGCGCTCAGTTCCTGCGCCTGCTGGTGGTCGGCGCCGTACAGGATCGCAGTGTCGATGCTGCGCTGGATCTGTTCCAGCGCCTGTGGCAGGTCAGCCAGAGTGGCCGGGTCAAAAGCCAGCGACAAATTCTGCGCAAAACAGCCGAGTGTGTCCTGCACGGCCAGATCCGCATAATTGCGCCCGCCGGTGGGCACCTGCAGAATAATCTGCCGGGCCGGGTCGGCATAACCGGCAATCACCCGGGCAAAAGCCAGCAGCAGCAGCGTATTGATGGAATAGCGGCTGCGCCGGCTCAGTTCGGTCAGCTGTGCGGTCAGCGCCGCGCTCAGCACCTGTTTGCGGCAGACAAAATGCACCTTGCTGCGATCGCGCTGCTGTTCTTGCGGATTAAACACAAAACTGCCGCTGACCGCCGGCAGCGCGCCGGTGTCGTGACGCTCCGCCACTGCCGCATTGATGCGCCGGACCAGCGCCACATACTGTTCCGGCTGATGGCAAGGCGGCAACGGCAGGGTTTCGCCGGCAAGCTCTGCGGCGTACAGCTGCAAAAACTCGCGCAGCGCCTGTTGGTTGCTCAGGCCGTCGCAGATCAGATGTTCATTGCTCCAGAACAACACATGCTCCTGCTCGCCGGTGCGATAGAGCGCAAATTCATGCAGCGGCCACGCCTCGATATCCCAGTGCCGGTTCAGTTGGGTATTAAAAGCCTGTTCCAGCACCGCGGCCTGATCGGCCTCAGCACGCAGATCATGGCACTGCATCAGCGGTGGCTCCCACTCAGTGATAAAACGGGCCTGAACGTCGGCAAAAGTGGCCTGTTTTTTCCCCGGCCAGCGCCATTGCAGCTGCAACACCGGATGGCGTTGGATCAGCTGCTGCCAGGCAGCATTGGCCACGGTGACATCCAGCGGGCCACGCAGCGTAACGGACGAACACAAGGAACTGGAGTTGGTTAAAAAGTACGCCGGCAAAAACAGATACTGCGCCGCCAGCAGCGGCACTGTGTCATCGACTACTGTGTCATCGACTGTGGCGACAGCCGCTGTGGCAACAGCGCCTGCGGGCACTGCGACCTGCGTTGCAGGCGCGGCAGCCGCGCTGTCGGCCGCCTGACGGAAGATGTCGATCAGATCCGCCAGCGTATGCGCCTGCCCCAGGATCTGACTCATACCCAGCTGATTAAAATACTGCAGTTCTGCTTCGGGCCGCGCCATGATCAATTCATTGATCAGGCTCATCATTTTAATCGAATCGATTGCCAGATCCGCCGCCAGATGGACGCTGTCACTGAGCTTAGGCACAGCAACACCACTCAGCTGTGCCACTTTTTGCCGGATCTGGCCTGCCAGATCTGCCTGTTCGGCCTGAGCTGGTGAAGGGCTTGTGGCCACCACCGGCGCTGGCGCGGTCACAGCAACAGCAGCAACCGCTGCAACTGCCGGCTCTGCGGGCGAGGTATCGGCGCGATCTGGCCAGCAACGGGTCTGGGCAAAAGGATACTGCGGCAAGCGCAGACGGCGGGCCGGCGTCTGTTGATAGCACTGCGCCCAGTCAAAATTAACGCCAAGCAACCACCAGCGGGCCAGTTGCCCGTTGTGACCACTGTGCAGAATGTACTGGCGCACATTGGCATCCAGCAGGTCGTGCAACCGCTGCAAGCCGGTGTCACGGCTGCCACGGCAGCGGCTTTCGTCCAGTTCGCCTTGCAGATACTGTCGCAACTGCTGCTGCAGATCGGCCAGATCCTGCACCGTCAGCGCCAGTCGCTCAGCCATCGGCTGCCGGCCAACCTGCAGGGTATAAATCAAATCCCGGCAAGCCACACGCTGGCCGGCTGGTGTCGCCAGCCAGGCTAATAAAGCGCTGACCCGTTGCCGTAACTGGTCGACAGTTCTGGCCGACAGCAACAGCAGGAAAGGCCCGGCCACGGCTTCGGGCTGTGCCAGCGGTTGTGGCATGGCTTCTTCCAGTACCACATGCGCGTTGGTGCCGCCAAAGCCAAAGGAACTGACGCCGGCAACCCGTGGCAACAGCTGGCCTTGCGGGCCGGTCTGGCGCGGCCAGGCCTGGGTTTTGCTGACAATATAAAACGGCGACTGCTCCAGCCGGATCAGCGGATTGAGCTGGTTAAAATGCAGATTTGCCGGCAGCTGGCCGGCCTGCAGCGACAACACCACTTTCAGCAGACCGGCAATACCGGCGGCCGGCTCGAGGTGACCGATATTGGACTTGACGGAACCGATGCCACAATACTGCTGCCTGACTGCAGCCTGACCGGCGCTCAGCCGGGCAAAAGCTGATTTCAGCCCTTCCACTTCCACCGGATCGCCCAGACTGGTGGCAGTGCCATGCAGCTCCAGATAAGACACCCGTTCGGCACTGATACCGGCTTCGCTGTAGGCCTGCACCAACAGCCGGGCCTGCGCAGCCGGATTAGGCGCCGTGATCGAGTTGCTGCGGCCACCATGATTAACCGCAGCGCCTTTGATCACGGCCAGAATATTGTCGCCATCGCGCAGCGCCGCCGACAATGGCTTTAACAGCACTGCCGCCACGCCCTCGCCTTTGACATAACCATTGGCAGCTTGATCAAAGGTTTTGCAGCGGCCATCCGGCGAATAAATATTCAGCTGGCTGGTGCCGATCATCGTGTTGGCGGACAGGATCACACTGACCCCGCCGGCAATGGCCATCGTCGATTCGCCGGACTGGATCGAGCGCACCGCCCGCTGGATCGCCACCAGACTGCTGGAGCAGGCCGTATCAATGGCTTCACTCGGACCGGTAAAATCAAAATAATAAGAAATGCGGTTCGGGATCATGTTCAGCGCATTGCCAACCACCATTTCGGCATTAAAACGCCCGCCCTGCTGGGCCAGATACTCTTTGTAATCGCTGAACTCAACGCCGACAAAAACCCCGACCGCCGTTGTGGCTAAATCCGCGGCGTTGTAACCGGCCGCTTCGATAGTGTTCCACACCGTTTGCAAAAACAGCCGCTGCTGCGGGTCCATGTAAATGGCTTCCTGCGCGCTCAGGTCAAAAAACTGATGATCAAAATTTTCGATCTGCGGCATAAAGCCGCCCCATTTCGACGTGCTTTTGTTGGTTTGGCCCAGCCGGCTGTCAAAATGCTCCTGCCAGCGAAAGCGGCTGGCCGGCACTTCCTGGATTGGGTCCACGCCGTTGCACAGATTCTGCCAGAAGCTGTCCAGGTCGGCGGCGCCCGGTAACATGCCATCCATCCCGATAATTGCCACAGGCTCAGGCGCCCCCGGCGCCGCTGGTGCCGGCGCGGCCAGCTCTGCCCCGTTTTGCGGCGTGACCGCGTCCGGTGCTGGCAGCGGCACCGCAACCGGCACCGCAGTCTGCGCCAGTTCGTTCAGCAGATATGCTTTGAGTTTATTTACCGTGTTGCAGGAAAATAACAGCGCCGGCGACAACTCCAGCTGCAGGCTGGCGCCGACATCGGCGGCAAATTCACGCAACACGATGGAATCAAAACCTAAGTCGCCAAACGGCTTGTCGGCGTCGATCCGATCGGCACTGAGCTGTAAGGCTTTGGCGATCTTCGCCCGCAACTGCGCGTCCAGTGCGCCCGCCTGCGCGGCAGAGGGTGCAGCATTGACAGCGCCGGCCGGCGCCGGGCTGACACCATGCACGCTGACGCCATTAAAGCGCGCCAGCGCCCGGTCCAGCGTGGCCAGTTCGCCATACAACGGCATCACCTGCGACCAGGGGCCGGCCATGATTTGATCCAACATCTGCAGGCCCTGCGCCGTGGTTAACGGCAGCATACCCACCGACTGGCGCAGCTGCTCAAGCAGCGCCGGCGCGATTTGCATGCCCCCGTGTTGCCACAGCGGCCAGTTCACCGCCACACTTTTGCCGCTGCGTAAGCCCTGCTGGCTCAGCTGCGCCCGCCAGTGACACAACGCATCCAGATAAGCGTTACCGAAGGCATAGTCACTCTGGCCGGCGTTGCCAAGCAGCGCACTGACCGACGAGAAGGCGACAAAAAAGTCCAGCGGCAGTGCGGCACTGGCCTGATCGAGGTAAAAACTGCCTTTGATTTTACTGTCGATCACCGCGTTAAAATCAGCCCAGCTTTTGTGTCGAAGCAAACTGTCGCGGATCACGCCGGCGCTGTGCAGGATGCCGTTGAGATGGACAAAACGATGCCGGATCTTTTCAAACAGCAGCTGGACCTCAGCCTCAGCGCTGATGTCACAGCGGTAATACACCACTTCATTCTGCCCGGCCCTGAGCGTTTGCAGCCAGGCCTGTTGTGACTCGCTAAGTGCAGAACGACCAGTCAGCGCCAGTTTCATGCCGCCCTGTGCCGCGATATGTTGAGCCAGCAACTGCCCCAGCCCGCCCATGCCGCCGGTGATCAGATACACACCGCCGGGTTTGAGCCAGGCCGTCGGGGTCAGAGCAGGCGTCAGGTCAACAGCTTGCAACTGCTCGGTCCAGCGTTGCTGCTGCTGATACTTCACCACCGGCGCCGCTGGCGCAGGCTGCGCCAGTTCACGCGCCAGTGCGGCAACCTGCGCCTCCGGCGCCATGTCATCGCCAAACAGCACCTGACGGATAAACCAGTCCGGTTGTTCGGCTTTAACCGATTTGACAAAACCGCTTTGCGCCAGCGCGGACAAGTCGGCCAGACTGCCGTGGTCCTGTGCCCACAACAGCAATGGCGTGGCGAGCGCCAGCTGCTGCAGTTGCTGCACCAGACTGACTAAAGGCCGGATGCCGGCATAGCAGCTTTCGCTGTGCGGCGTGATGGCATTGAGCTCAATAGCGCTGTCCTGCCAGTGGTAAATAATGCCAGCCAGCGCCGCCTGCTGCTGTACCTGCTGCAGTAACAACGCCAGCTGTTCCGGCACATCGGGGTTGATTTGATACTGGCCCAGGCCAAGGTCGGCAAAGGCCGGACCGGCCGTGACCACACTGAGCTGGCTGAACTGGCCAGCGAGCAGCGCAGCGTCGGCTCCGGCGGGCAGAAACACCAGCACATGACCAGTGGCGCAGGCAGTACCAGCAGGCTGCAGCTGCCAGCCGCGCGTCAGAAAACGACTGCCTGTTGTCGCGGCCGGCCGGGACGCCGGCGTATTAAAAGTGGCCGCCGCCACTGCCGGCAGCACAGACTCCGGCGCCGCTTGCAGCACAGACGCTTGCAGCAAAGACGCAGACGCCGCAGACGCCTGCAATTCCGGCAGCCAATAACGCTCCTGCAAAAACGGATAGCCCGGTAACGACACCCGTCTGGGCCGGCACTGTGCATAAACCCCGCCCGGCTTTTTGACACTGCCTGTCACCCAGGCGCTGGCAAATGCGCTCAGCGCCGCGGTCGTCAGCGCCGGCACCGGCTGCGGCTCTGGCGTCACATGAGTACTGACAGTGCCACTGAACAGGCCGGCCACATCAGGCGCACCACGCAGATAAGCCTGCAGCCCTGCCTGCAATGCGGCCAGGTCTGCCACCAGCAGCGCCAGACGCGCGGCCTGATCCTGCCGGCCTTCCCATAAGGTATGGGCGATATCACTGAGCTGCAGCGCGGGTTCCGCCGCACCGAGCCGGTCGGCCAGCGCCTGCACCAGCTGAGTCAGCTGCTGCGGCTGCGCTGCAGACAACAACACCAGACAAAGCGGTGCCGTGTCCGCATCACGCCGGGGCGCTTCAAAAGATTGCAAAATGACATGGGCATTAGCACCACCGGCGCCAAAGGAGCTGATCGCCGCCAGTTTTGCCTGACCAACCCGCCAGCCAGCAGCACTTTGCTGCAGATAAAACGGCGAGTTTTTGAAATCAATATAGGTACTGGGCATTGCGGCATTAATGGTGGGCACCAGCGTCTGGTGTCGCATCTGCAGCAGAATTTTACTGAATCCCGAGATGCCGGCCGCCGCTTCCAGATGGCCAATGTTGGCTTTGACCGATCCCAGCGCACAATATTGCTGCCGCTCCGGGTCCACCCCAAATGCTTTGACCAGGCCGCGCACTTCAATTGGGTCACCTAACGCGGTGCCGGTGCCGTGCGCCTCGACATAACTGATCTCACGCGGGTCCACTTTCGCCTGACGCAGCACCCGCCGGATCAGGCTGGCCTGCGCCAGCGGATTTGGCACGGTATAACCACTGGTTTTACCGCCGGCATTGATCGAACTGCCGCGGATAATGGCATAGATATTATCGCCGTCGCGCAGCGCCAGCTGCAGTGGTTTCAGCAGCACCGCACCCACGCCTTCGCCGTCGGCAAAACCATCGGCGCCCTGACCAAAACTGTGGCACTTGCCGGTGGCCGACAGCATGCCTTTTTTCGCCAGCACTTCCATTTGCGCCGGATGCAGGATCAGATTGACGCCGCCAGCCAGCGCCACCTCACATTCGTCGCGGCGGATGCTGTCGCAGGCCAGATGGATAGCGGTCAGTGACGAAGAACAAGCGGTATCCACCGCCAGACTCGGGCCGCTGAAATTCAGCGTATAAGACACCCGGTTGGCCAGGGACCAGAACATCGGGTTGCACATATAAATTTGTTCGGTCTGCTGGGTCTGGGCCCAGCGCGCGGCCCCCAGCATCGAATAATTTGCATTCATCGCACCGACAAAAACGCCGACCTTGCCACCGGCTAAATTCGCCGGGGTATAACCGGCATCTTCGATGGTATGCCAGGCCGTTTGCAGGAATAACCGCTCCTGCGGGTCCATCGTGACGGCTTCACGCGGCGAGATAGCAAAAAACTGCGGATCAAAGGCATCCACGTCACTGATAAAACCGCCATACACCCGGGCCGAATCGCCCTGATGGCCTTGCCGGTATTGCTGCCATGACCAGCGGCTGGCCGGCACTTCGCTGATGCAGTCACGGCCCGCCAGCAGATTTTGCCAGAACTGCGTCAGGTCCGGCGCCTGCGGATAACGGCCTGCGACACCAATCACCGCAATGGCATCGGCCGGATAAGGCTGCGCGCTGGCCTGCGCTTTGGCCGCCAGTTTTTGTTGCAGCAATTTGGTCAGTAATTCACGTTTTTGTTCGCTAGTCGAATCCATCTCAGAACTCCGTTTCCAGGGCATGCTCAGCCTGCAGTTCGCGCAACATCTGCTCGACTTCTGCATCGCTGAGGGCGTTGATATTTTGTTTCAGCTGCTCGGCAGCCGTCAGCGGAGCGGTGTGACGCTGTGGCAACAGCGCCGCTGTGTCCGCTACTGGGTTCGCTATTGGGTTCGCCGGGGTGACGGCGCGTTCAGGCGATGCCGGCGCTAAGGCTGGCGCTGTTGTCCCCAGCGCCTGTACTTGTGCCGGGTAATGGCTTTGCAAAAAGCCGCTCAGTTCATCCAGCGTCTGATATTCAAAAAACAGCGTTTTGGGCAAGTCATCACCAAACTGCTGCGCCAGCGCGTCGTTCATCGCCATCACCATCACCGAATCCACGCCGTAGTTTTCCAGCGGGCTGTCGGCATCGATCTGGTCCGCAGCCACTTTGGTGACGCGGGACAGCAAGGTCCGCAGGTATTGCAGCACTACCGGACGGCTGTCTGCCGGTGTTGCCGGCCCTGACAGCAGAACTGCCGGCGCTGGCGCGCTGACCGGCTGCAATGTGGCGACTTCAGCACTGTGATGCTCGGCAAAATACGCCGCCAGGCTGTGCAGATCCGGATATTCAAAGAACAGTGTCTTTGGCACCGAAGACCCAAACACCGTTTCGAGCTGATCATTCATCGCCATGATCATCACCGAGTCGATGCCGTATTGCTCCAGTGCCAGCGCCGGATCGAGCTGACTGGGCTCGAGCTTAATAGTGGCAGCCACCAGTCCGGTCAGATAATGCAGCACCCACTGCGTCGGCGAACCGGCAGCCGCCGGCGGGCCAGACTGCAGCGCTGCCGCGGGCGACGGCCGGGCGCTGGCGACATGGCTGACAGCCTGCGTTACCAGTCCGTATAAACTCAGCAGCGCCTCGCCCTGTGGATTAAACAGATAAATGTCATAGGCTGTTTGCTGTGGCGACTGCGGTTGCTGCGCCGCCAGCACGGCATAACTGATGCAGTCGGCACTGAGGCTCTGATGGATCACCAGTAAATCCAGTGACACCGGCAGCGGTAAACCGGCACCGGCGGCAAAACCGCCGATGCCAACAGCGGTGCGCAGCGCGGCGTCCAGCAGCGCCGGATGCAGCGCAAAACCGGCCGGCGCCGGACGCTGTGCCGCCGTTAAGGCCAGCACCGCCATCGCTTCGGTCTGGTTGCTGTATAACTGCCGGATCACCTGAAAGGTCGGGCCAAAATCAAAACCATAATTGCGAAACGCCGCGTCAGTCTCGGCTGCGCTGAACGCGGTGCAACGCGCGCGGATCAACGCCTGATCCAGCCGCGGCGGCGGCGTGTCTGAGCGCTGGCGCTGCGCGGCGCTGCAGTACTGCGGCAACAACACGGCGCCCTGACTATATTGCAGCGTGCCGCCACCGGCAGCAGCTTTGCACAGAGTAAACTGCAGCTGCCCCGCCACCGGCTGCAAATGCAATTGCACCGTTTCGGCCTGCGCCCCCACCACCAGCGGTTTTAACCAGCGAATGTCCGCCAGCCCCAGCACCGGCGCGTCGTTACCGGCCAGCGCGGCAGCCTGCCGGGCCATTTCCAGCGACACCACTCCGGGTAACACTGATTTGTTGCCGAGCTTGTGGTCTGCCAGATAAAACTGCTGCGGCTGGAAAGTTTTGACGAAAACCGTCTGCGTCAGCGTCGACACATTGCGGTCCAACAGCGGCGTCAGCGCCGCCGCGGCCGCCTGGTTTGGCGGCACTTCAACCCAATAACGCTGGCGGTGGTAGACATAACCCGGCAATGCAATGCGAAACGCCGCCCCCGCCGGATACAACTGGCGCCAGTCAATCTGCTCCTCGCCGCCCAGCCAGGCGGTGGCCAGCTGCGGCAGCGCCCGCGTCGCCAGCCACTGCGCCAATATTTGTGGCTCTACCGGCTGACGCTGCCGGGCATTGCGCTGACGTTTGCCGGCAAAAATACCGGCACTGTCAGCCGCCGCACCCGCCAGATACTGGCGTAATTTGTCCTGCAATTCCGCCAAATCGCCGGCGATCACCGCCAGCGCATAGTCCAGCGCCTGCCGGCCGGTTTGCAGGGTGTAGGCAATATCGGCCAGCGCCGTTGCGGGTTCACGCCCGATAAAAGCCAGCAGCTGCGTCACCATCTGCGTCAACGCGCTGTCGTGCCGGGCCGACAGCAGCACCAGGCACGGGCCGGCAGCCGGGCGCGCCTGGTGACGCGGGTCCAGCTCCGGCGGATATTCCGCCAGAATCACATGGGCATTGGCGCCGCCTGCACCAAAAGAACTTAAGCCGGCCAGCAATGGCAATTCTGTGACCGCGCCACTGCGGGCGTCCTGCACGGTCGGCCTTAACCAGGGTTGCGCCGCCTGCAGCACATAAAACGGGCTTTGGGCCAGTTTCAGATAAGGATTCGGCGTGGCCGAATGCAACGACGGCACCAGCGTGCGGTGCTTCAGCTGTAACAGGATTTTGGTAATGCCGGCGATGCCGGCGGCCGCTTCGGCATGGCCGATATTCGACTTGACCGAACCAATGGCACAACGTTGCGGCTGACTCTGACCAAAGGCTTTACTCAGCCCGGTGATCTCAATCGGGTCACCGAGGCTGGTACCGGTGCCATGCGCCTCCACATAGCTGATGTGCGCCGGATCAACGCCGGCGCGTGCCAGCGCGTCTTTAATCAGCGCCGCCTGGCGATTTGGATTAGGCACGGTAAAACCGGACGTTTTGCCGCCGTGATTTAACGTCGTACCTTTGATCACCGCATAAATAAAATCGCCGTCGCGCAACGCATCGGCCCGGCGTTTTAGAATCACCGCCCCGACGGCTTCCGCCGGTACATAACCGTCGCCACCGGCACCAAAACTGCGACAGCGGCCGTCAGAAGACAAAAAGTGTAAATCAGACAAAGAGTTGTATTTTTGCGGATGCAACGACAAATTCACGCCACCCGCCACTGCGACACTGATCTCAGCGCGTTTTAACGCTTCACAGGCCAGATGCAACGCGGTCAGCGAGCCGGAGCAGGCCGTGTCCAGCGCCATGCTCGGGCCGGAGAAATTAAACTGATAAGAGATCCGGTTCGCCACAGCCCAGTACCAGGATCTTGGCGCCAGCATCGCTTTTGGCGCGCCGCCTTCCACCCCATACAGCTGATAGTCGCCCCACATAGTGCCGACATAAACCCCGACCGGGTGATCATGCACACCGACCGGCGCCGCCAGCCGGTCCGGACTATAGCCGGCATCGGCAATGGCCAGTGCGACGGTTTCCAGAAACAGCCGTTCATGCGGGTCCATCACTTCGGCCTCCGCCGGCGCAATGCCAAAAAACAACGGGTCAAACTGGTCAACGCCGGTTAAAAAACCACCCCATTTCGAATAGCTTTTGCCAAAGGTGGCAGGTCCGGGCTGAAATAATGCCGCGACATCCCAGCCACGTTCGGCCGGGATCTCGCGGATGCAATCAACACCGTTGTGCAGATTCTGCCAGTATTCGCTCAGATCATCGGCTTGTGGGTAACGGCCTGACACCCCGATGATCACAATCTCATCCTGATCCGGCGACAGGGCACCGGCCTGCTGTGGTGCAGGCGCCGCCGGCAGCACGGACGCAGTAGCGACCGGCGGTACGGACATGCTGGCGACCGGCGGCTGCTGCGCCTCTGCGCTGAAATAACTGGCGTGGTGTTCGACAAAATAGTCGGCCAGCTCCGCCAGATTCTGATACTCAAAAAACAGCGTCGCCGGCAGATTGGCAAAGGTCTGTTCCAGTTCGATCACCAGATCCACCATCACCACCGAATCAAAACCGTATTGCGAAAACGGCGCCATTAACTCAAAAGTCTCCGCCGGCAGCGCAACCGTTCTGGCAAAGAGTGCCGTCAGATACTGCACCACCTGCGCTTTTAACGCCGGTGTCGCCGGCGCTGACAACAAGGCCGGTGTGGCAAGATGCGCCGCTGCTGGCTGCGCCACCACATTGGCAACGTCCAGATGGCGCACGCCCAGCACCTGCTGGATTTTTGCCGCCTCGCCAGGCAGCACCGCCAGTTGCGCCAGCCCGGCAGACACGGCAAATTCCAGCGCCTCCAGCCCTGCGGCATTGTCCAGCGGCACAATGCCAAAGTTTTTCCGCAGGATCTCAGTTTCTTTTTCACTCAGCACCATGCCGCCATCACGCCAGTACGGCCAGTTAACGGACACCGCAGTGCCGGGACGTGCGCCGCCCGCGCTCAGGTCGTTGCGCCAGAAACTGAAATAGTCTTCAAACGCATTGCCATAGGCGTAGTCCGCCTGACCGAGGTTGCCAAGCACGCCGGTGACGGACGAAAACAACACAAACAGCTCCAGCGGCTGCTGGCGGGTCGCCAGGTCCAGATTCAGCGTGCCCTGCACTTTGGGTGCTATGACCCGGGCAAAAGTATCCGTCGGTTTTTTCAGTAAAAAGCTGTCTTCTATCACCCCCGCTGAATGGATCACCCCATGCAGCCAGTAGCCGTCCTGATTAATCTGGCTGACCAGCGCACTGACGGCGGCCGCGTCGGTGATATCGCAACTGCGGTAAAACAGCCGTGATGTGCCGGCGTCGGTGCTGTCCAGCAATTGCTGTTTCTGCGCTGACAATGCAGAGCGGCCGGTCAGAAACACGGTCGCCTGATACTGTTGCAACAGATGACGCGCCACCAGCAGGCCAAGCCCGCCCATGCCGCCGCTGATGAGGTAAACCCCACCGTGCCGAAAACCACTGGCTGGTGCTGCCGTTTGCGCCAGATCGGCGGCGCTGACGGCGACAAAATCCCGCACCTGGCGCTGTTCTGCCCGATAACGGATATCGGTCGGCAACTGCGGGTCGCTAAGTTCAGCAGCGATCATGGCAGCCACAGCCGCAACCGGGCGTGCTGTGGCGCAATCAAGCACCACCCGGCCGTTAAATGCCGGCCGCTCCACTTTCACCGTTTTGTAAAACGCGCTGAGCGCCTGATACAGCGGCACCACCTGCGCCCCGGCGCCGGCCACCAGATGCACAAACCGGGCGCTTTTCACCGCTTTAAAACAGGCTTTGACCAGCGCAAATGCCTGGTAGGCACTGCACGTCAGCCCTTGCTGTGCCGGGGCCTCGTGTTGTGGTTGATCCCACACCACCACATGAGACGGCAACTGCTCGGCCGCCGCCAGAGAATCCAGCAGCGCCGCGAGATCGGCGGCCTCACCGGGCCGGATTTGATACGGCTGGCCGGCGCTGTGGCGATACGTGTCGCCATAAACAGCGAGCACCAGACGGGTCTGAGCAAGCGCCGGCTGTTGCGCCAGACTCGCGGCCAGAGCGGGCAAGTCGGCCGCAGCGCCCAGCAATAACAAAGTGCCTGCCGGTATGCTGCCGGCGACGGCCGGCTGATCAAACCAATGCGGGCGGTAATAGCTATCCGTGATATGCATGACAGGGTCCTTGAGCAAACGGGACTGAACTGGAGTCGGGATCTGTGTGGCCGCAGGGGCGGCAAACGGACGCAGGCCAAGCCCGGTGAATTGCGCGATCAGCTGACAACGGCCATCGGCCGCCGGTAATTGCGCCAGCAAATCAATGGCGATTTTTGGCAGTGCAGCGCCGCCAGCGGCGGTTTGCAGCCGGACCCAGGCCCATTGCACCTGCGACGTCGGGCCGAATACCTGCAACCGTTCTAATGAAAAGGGTAAAAACGCCTGCCCCGGCTGCGCCGTGCTGGTCTGTAACAGCGCCACCGCCGCCTGCAACGCACCGTCGAGCACCGCCGGGTGTAACTGAAAGCCAGCGGCATCTGCCTGCAAGGACGACGGCAGTTCGAGCCGGACCAACAGCTGGTCCGGCTGCTGTGCCAGCAGCCTGATCGTCTGATGAGCTTCGCCGTAGTCGAAGCCGGCCTGGCGGAATTGCTGATAACATTGCTGCACCGCCACTTCCTGCCACTGCGCCGCCGGGTAACACAGGTCCGGCAGCGCCGTCATCCCGGTACCACTCAGGCGCCGGCCTTTAGCCTGCGCATGTTTGACCGGCGCCAGCGCGTCCGCCTTGCTGCTGAATTCAGCCCGCCACAGCGGGTCGGTCGCGGCCGGCTCCCGGCGCAGGTGCAGACTGACTTCGTGCTGGCCTTGCGCCGGCATCACTGGCCGCAGCCAGACCACGTCACTGATCTCCAGCGCGGGCGCACTGGCCGTGGCCGGAATGATCTGACCCAAAGCCTGAACCAGGGTCTCCAGATAAGCCGCCGCCGGCAGCACTGCAGCGCCATGCACCTGATGGTCACGCAGGAAAAACTCCTGCCCCGTGAAGCGGTTGTGCACTAAGACCTGTTCGTCGCCCGGCACCAGTTGCTGCAACAGCGGCAACACCGGCGCCGGCCGCGCCAGCCAATGACGGTCGCGGCCAAAGGGGTAAGTGGGTAACCGTAAGCGCGGCACAGCACTGTGGCCAAACAGCAACGGCCAGGCCGGGCTCGCGCCTTGCAGGTACAAAGCCGCCAGCTGCCTGAGCGTATCGGCATAAGGTTTTTTTAACGCCGGCGCCGGCAGTTGTGCCAGCAGCTGTTGGGCCGTCTGACTGGCTGCCGCCAGGCCGTCCACGTCGTCGCGGTCCAGTGCCACACACATTGGCGTTGCGGCCAAATCGTCGCGTAGCCAGCGCTGCGCCGCTTTGACATCTTTCACCACAGCGCTGCAGCGGAACTGATGATGATCCCGGCCCAGCATCAGGCCGGCGCTGAGCGCCGCCAGCGACGCTGCCGGATGTTGCTCCAGCCAGGCCAGCAGGTTGATTTTTTGCCGCTGCAGCGCGTCCGGCGTTTTCGCCGACAACAGCAACAACGCCGCAGAGACGGCGGGCGCCTGTGCCGTTGCCGGCGCGGTATAGGCTTCCAGCACCAGATGAGCATTGGTGCCGCCAAAACCAAAGGAGGAGATACCGGCCCGCAGTGGCAGCGGCGCCGCCTGCGGATCTGGCGCCGGGCTGGTCCAGACCTCGGTGTCGGTTAACAGACGAAACGGCGAATCCGCCAGATCGATGGCCGGATTTAACGCACTGAAATTCTGCAAAGCCGGCAGCTGACGGTGACGCATCGCCAGCACCACTTTGATCACCCCGGCAATCCCGGCCGCGGCTTCCAGATGGCCAATATTGGTTTTGACCGACCCCAAAGCGCAGCTGCCAACCGGCACCGGCCGCTGCTGCTCTGCCGCCAGTTGCTGAAATGCCTGCTGCAGGCCGGCAAACTCAATCGGGTCGCCTTTGGGCGTGCCGGTGCCATGTGTTTCGATGTAACTGACAGTGCCGGCCGGCACTGCCGCGCGCCGGTGCGCTTCGGCAATCACCGCGGCCTGTGCCGCCGGGCTTGGGTAGGTCAGGGTATAGGTTTCACCACAATGATTGACCGCGCTGCCTTTAATCACCGCATAAATCGCATCACCGTTGGCCTGCGCCTGCGCCAGCGGTTTGAGCAACACCACTCCGGCGCCTTCGCCGCGGACATAACCGTCGGCGCTGGCATCAAAAGTCCGGCACTGGCCAGTTGGCGATAACATGCCCATCCGCGAAAACGCGATATGGCGGGTTGGGGTCAGTAATAAATTCACGCCACCGGCCAGCGCCAGCTCACAATCGCCAAACTGCAGGGCCTGAATGGCGCTGTGGATAGCATTCAGCGAACTGGAACAGGCGGTATCTACCGGAAAACTCGGGCCTTTAAAATCAAAAAAATGCGACACCCGGTTGGCAATGATCGACGCGGCGGTGCCGGTGGAATAATGCGCTTCAATGGCCGCGCCGGAATTGTCCTGCGCTTCTTTGTAGTCGTGATTAAACACGCCCAGCATCACGCCGACGGGCCGGCCGCGCAGGCTTGCCGGCGCAACACCGGCATCTTCCAGGCAGCTCCACACCAGTTCCAGCATCAGGCGCTGCTGCGGGTCCATCGTCTGGGCCACTTTGGGCAAAATGCCAAAAAAACCGGCGTCAAAAGCGTCCACGTCGCGAATAAAACCGCCCCATTTGCTGTGGCTTTTCTGCGTCTGGCTTTTCGGATCGCCCCAGTACTGCCGCCAGTCCCAGCGGCTTGGCGGCACTTCGGTAATACTGGATGTTTTGCCGCACAGATTGTCCCAGTATTCGTTGTAGTTATCGGCACCGGGAAATTTACACGACATCCCTATAATAGCGACCTGCACTGTCATCACTCCTTGCTGTTGCGGGATTTGGCCGCTGCGGTGCAGCCGTGCAGGCGGCGCCCGCACGGCTGTCGCCGGCATTGACCCTCTGTGGCCGTCAGACCGGCTCTGTTTGTGGCAGCGTTGCCGTTGCGTGTTGTTTTTCACCGAGGCACATCAGCACCGCCGGTAAAATGATCAGATCACACAGAATGGCCAGCGCGATGGTCAGGCAGCCCAATAAGCCCATGTACAGGTTCGGCACAAAGCTGCTGAGCAGTAACATGGCAAAACCAATGAACAGAATGATGGTGGTCGACACCAGCGCGATGCCGCTTTCCCGGGTCGCCAGTGTGATGGCCTCGCGGTGATCAAGGCCGGCGGCTTTAGCTTTTCTGAAGCGGTCCATCACATGGATGGTGTCGTCCACAGCGATGCCCAGTGTGGTCGCAGCCACCATCATCGTGGCGAAGTCCAGATAGATATCCAGCAGTGCCATCACAGCACCGGCGATGACAATTGGCAGGACGTTGGGAATTAACGCCACGAGGCCGTATTTCACCGAACGCAGCACGACAAACAGGCAGAGTAAAATGGCGGCCAGCGAGCATAAAAACGAATTGGCCAGCCCGCTTAAGGTGTAGTTGTCGACGTTATTAAACAACACTGCACGACCGGTCACTGTGATGTTCAGGTCAGCAAAATGCGTGGCAATGTGCTGTTCAATCGCTGCGATCCGCTGTTTGGTGACAACCGACGGCGCCACGGCAAAAAACACCGAGACCCGCATTTCCTGACCGTTAAAGGTGATCATGTCAGCCAGGTCTTCGTCCGGGCCGGAATTGGCGTACAACAACAGGAACTGCCCGACCATGTCGCGGCTGTCTGGCACTTTAAAGAAGCTGGCATCGTTGTTATTAATCACCTGATTGATTTTCATCAGATAATTCACCGGAGAATTGACTTTGCCATTGCCTTCCAGCGTGGCCAGATATTGCTGGAACTGCAGCGCCCGCGCTAAAAAGGCCGGGTCTTTCACACCGTTTTCCTTGCCGGCATCGAGGCGGAATTCCAGGCTCAGTGAGCCTTTGTAGGTCTGGTCAAAATAATCCAGGCCCTGGCGTACCGGCGCATCGGCTTTAAAAAACCGCACAAAATTGGTGTCTGCTTTAACCTGCGCACACAGATACAACAACGGCAACAATGCCAGCGCAGTCGCGGCCACGATAAGACGGCGCCGCGGATAAATCAGCTCAGGCAGGCGATACACCAGACGCGCAATCGCACCTGCCGCCACCAGTTTGTCGGCCTTTTTGCCTTTGGCGCTGGTGTAACTGAGCAGCGCCGGCAAGGTGAACAGACTGAAGAAAAACGCCACAGCAACACCCAGCGCCATCTGCAGACCGAAGCTGACCACCAGCGCAATAGAGCCGGTCGCCAGCGAAGCATAACCGAGCAAGGTCGTCAGACTGGTGTAAAAACAGGGTTCAAAACAGTAGCGGACCGTCGCCGCGGCAGCGTCCTGCGGCGACAGGTCCTGCTGGCGATAGCGGTAAAACGCAATCAGTACGTGGATAGTTTCTGCCACCACCACCACCGTCAGCATGGTCGGCAAGGTGACGTTCAGCATATTCATCGACCAGCCCATATGACCAATAACACCAATGGCCACCATGCAGGACGCGGTTAAAACCACCAGCGGCAACAGCGTGCCAAGCAGGGTCCGGAAGGTAACAAATAAAAAAATCAGGATGAATGCCATCATGATTGGATAGCTAATCGATTGATCGACCATCGAAAAGTGGAAAAAACTTTCACTGATAGCGGCCGAACCTGACAGGTAGATTTTGTATGTGTTGTTGTGCTGCAAACCTTCCCGCGCCAGGAAAGCGCGGAAGTCGGCCGACACATCGGTTTTGGCATTGCCGGTGCCGGTGTATTTTTCCTGCTCAATGACCCGGGCTGAAATCAGCGTATTTTTTAAATCTTTGGTAAAGAGCAAATCGTGCGCGATATTTTCGCCCTGCAGGATAGTGCGGATCTGCTGCCATTGCTGCGGCGCGAAGCCGTAGTCCTTCGACTGCGGGATCGCCGGGTCCACATGCAGCATGTCGTCCTGGTAATACATATATTCGTATTTGACCAAAGAGCGCACTTTGTTCACCGCCGGGTGCTCTTCGAGGAAATCGGTGATTTTTTTGATAGCCAGCACGGTCTCAGGGGTCAGTACATCCTTGCCCTCGCCTTGCGCCTGGATGCCCACCACCAGATAGTCATCGCTGCCGAACTTTTTCTTCAGATTGTTGTATTCCACCAACACCGGGTCATCCTTTAAAAACCAGATGTCGGTGTTGCTGTCGAAATACAGCTGTTTAAAACCCAGCGTTGACAGCACGAGCAGGACCAGACTTGCGATCAGGACCAACGCCCTGTAACGCACCACAAAATTGGCAATACCAGCGATCACTTTTTGTCTCCTTTGATGCAAATGGACAACCGGCGGTTGTCCGTTTCCCTGTGGTCAGCGCACCGCAACGATCCGCTGCAAAAGCCAGGCGGTCTGTGTTCCAAAGCCGGCCTGGCCTTGCGGCATTCCGCCAACATCAGCGGCCGGGTAAGGTTCATTCAGCATATTTTCAACTGCTCAGGGGTGATGAGCCGGCGCCTAAACTAGCGGGTTGTGGCTGGGAGGGAATGATATAAAGCTGATATTTGAGTGATAACAAAGGCTGGTATTTGTATGTTTTTGTTGTAATTAAATAACGTACCCAGCCAGCTCAGGCTAAAAGAGTGGCGATATATTGTTGTTTTTAAACAGATTGGCAGGATTGGTAAAAATGTAAGGGCACAGCGCCGTTCCGCTTGTCGGGAAGCGCCGTCAAAGGCCGGTTTGGCGCCAAACCGTCAGTGTGGCGCCCAAAGCAGTGGGGTTATGGTGTCAGGTCTGACGGGTAAGTGCGCTGCGACTGGTGCAGCTGTAAAAACAGCGTCACTACAGTGCGGACATGGCCGGGGACATCGGCCGGTTGGCGCTTGGGGGCATGCTGAAACATCGTGCGCAGCATGTCCATGCCAACCAGCATGCCGTATAACAGTTCTGCACTGAAATCCGGCTGCGGGCAGTGAATAAGACCCAGCTGGTGCACCTGCGCCAGCCAGGCTTCGACCCGCACGCAAGTGGCGACCGGCCCCAGTTCATACATGCGTTCGCGCAGGTCGGCGGGAATATCCTGATGGCCCTGCAGGGTTTTCATCAGGCACAGATGATCTTCACTGAATAAATACTGCAACAACCGCAGGCTGAAGGCTTCCAGCGCGGCAAAAGTTTGCGCCGCGTTTTGCACCGCCGGGCTTAAGGTTTCAACAAAAAAATCCGACTGGGCACGCAACACCGCTTCAATCAGCGCATTGCGGTTGCCAAACCGTGAGTACAAAGTCGCCTTAGACACCCCGGCTTTACTGGCCACCGCCTCCATCGTCAGCACACTGGCGCCTTCAAATAACAGGATTTGCCGCGCCGCCTGCAAAATGGCTATATCCTTATTGCGATCAACAGGCCGGCCGCTGGATACAGCGCCTGCAGTCGAAGATGTGGCTGGGCCGAAGTTGGTGGTCATCATTTTACTCTTGTTTATTGAACACATCCGTTCAATAATGAATTTCTGAACGAAGCCGTTTAATAATACCAGACTCTGCCCGAGGTGGCCATGTTACGTCCTTTTCCGCTGCTTGCACTCGTCTCACTGCCGTTGTGGCTGGCCGCCTGTTCCGACCCGGCCGCGCAAAATTCCGCCCCGGCACCACGGGTGGTGATGACTGCCACTATTCAGCCGCTGACTCAGTCCAGCTTAACCCTGACCGGTGTGGTACGCGCCCGCAATGAAGTGCCGGTGGCCTTTCAGGTCAGCGGCCGTATCGCCGAGCGGCTGGTTGAAGCCGGGCAGGCAGTGAAACAAGGCCAGTTGCTGTACCGGCTCGATCCAAAAGATTTAGCTGAATCCGTGCGGGTGGCCAAAGCGGCGCAAGCTGCAGCCCGCGCCAGCCTGCAAACCGTGCAGGCGGAAAAACGCCGCACTGAGCAGCTCATTAAACAACGTTTTGTCAGCGAACAGGCCAAAGATCAGGTTGAGCTGCGCTTCAACGAAGCCAAAGCCAATCTGGACCGCGCCAATGCACAGTTGCAACAAGCCGAACACGGCCTGACCTACGCTGCGCTCACCGCCGGCAGCGACGGTGTGATCACCGATGTTACAGGGGAACCGGGTCAGGTGGTGGCGGCAGGCCAGCGCCTTGGCGCCTTAGCCACCGCCCAGCAAAGTGAAATTGAAGTGCAGCTGCCAGAACATATTCAGCCGCCGCAAAGTGGCAGCGCCGATTTTGCCGGCCAGCCGCTGCAATTAAAGCTGCGCAGTGCCGCCGGCAGCGCCGACAGCGCCAGCCTGACCCGCCAGGCCCGTTATAGCCTGAACGAACAACCGGCCGAACTGGCCCTAGGCCGGGTGTTAGCAGTGCAGTTACAGCTGCCGGCACAAGACCAGCAAGTGCTGGTGCCGTTAGCTGCGCTGGATGAACGCGGTCAGCAGCCGCAGCTATGGACAGTCACCGACGGCAAAGCCCAGCCGCACGCAGTAAAAGTGGTGGCCCTGAACGCAGAATCGGCCACAGTACGCACTGAGCTACCGGCTGACAGCCGCATTATCACGCTCGGCACCCATTTGCTGGAGCCGGGTTTGGCAGTGCGGGAGCTGCAGCCATGAGTTTTAACCTGTCGGTATTGGCGGTGCGCGAGCGCGCCATCACCTTATTTTTTATTCTGCTGGCCTTTATCGGCGGCACCTGGGCGTTTTTATCATTGGGCCGCGCCGAAGACCCGTCTTTTACCATTCGCGCTTTAGTAGTGTCGGCTTACTGGCCTGGCGCCACCGCCGAAGAAGTGCAGTCGCAGTTGGCCGACCGCTTAGAAAAACGCATTCAGGAAGTGCGGAATATCCACAAAATTGACAGCCAGGTGCGCCCAGGCGCTGTCAATTTAACCATTGAATTTAAAGACTATACGCCGTCGGCCATGGTGCCCGACCTGTTTTATCAAATCCGCAAACGCATGCAGGAAGAAGCGACCAATATGCCGGCCGGCGCCATAGGCCCGCTGGTCAACGACAACTTTTCTGATGTCTATTTCAGTTTGTTGTCGCTAACTGCGCCCGGCCTGCCGTTTCGTGATTTAAGCCGTCAGGCCGAACAGCTGCGCGATGAGCTCAGCATGGTGCCGGGTGTGCTGAAAGCCGTGATCGTTGCCGACCGGCCGGAGCGGGTTTTTATCGATTTTGACCAGAACAAACTGGCTGCGCTGGGCATCAGCCTGCTCGACCTGCAACAGCAAATCACCGCCGCCAGCCGGATGTTGCCGGCCGGCCAGCTGGAAACTCAGGGTCAGGCACTGCAGTTCCGGCTCGATGCCCGCACTGACAGTTTCAGCGAACTGCAACAACTGCCGGTCCGGGTCAATGGCAAGCTCATTCGCCTGTCGGAAATTGCCACAGTGCAGCGCGGTTATGAAGAACCGGCGCGTTTATTGGCGCGCACCGGCGGCGATGATGCCATTTTGGTTGGCGTGGTGATGCAACAAGGCGAAAACGGCCTGGTGCTTGGCAAAGCGCTGCAGCAAAAACTCGGCGAAATTCAGGCGCAGCTGCCGCTTGGCATGGAGTTACATCAGCTGACCAATCAGGCCGAAGCTATCTCTAAAGCGGTGAATTTATTTGAGATTAAATTTTTAGTCGCCGTTTTGGTGGTGATGGCCGTCAGCGTGCTGGCGATAGGCCTGCGTGCCGGTTTAGTGGTGGGTATCGCTATTCCGCTGACACTTGGCATCACCTTTTTGCTGATGAAAATGGCCGACATTAACCTCGACCGCATCACGCTGGGTGCGCTGATTATCTCGCTGGGTTTGTTAGTTGACGACGCCATTATCGCCATCGAAATGATGATGGTAAAAATGGAACAAGGCGTGGAACGGGTGCGCGCTGCCGGCTACGCCTGGTCTGCCACCGCCGCGCCGATGTTATTTGGCACCCTGGTGACTATCGCTGGTTTTGTGCCTATTGGTTTTGCCAAATCCGGCGTCGGTGAATACACCGGTAATATTTTCTGGGTGGTGGGTTTTGCGCTGATAGTGTCCTGGGTGGTTGCAGTGACATTTACGCCATACCTTGGCGTGAAATTGCTGCCAGATGTCAAAGCGCACGCGCATGACCCCTACCAAACCCCGTTCTACAGCAAACTGCGTGCGCTGGTGTTGTGGTGTATCGGCCACAAAAAAACCGTGATTGGCATCGTGCTGCTGGCCTTTGTACTGGCGCTGCTGGGCATGGCCAAAGGCGTGCAAAAGCAATTTTTCCCCAGTTCTGACCGGCCGGAAGTGCTGGTCAGTGTTTATATGCCGCATGGCAGCGCCATTGCCAATACCGACGCGGTGGCACTTAAAATTGAGCAGCTGCTGAAAGATAATCAGGACGTGCGTTCACTGTCGTCCTTTGTCGGCGCCGGCGCCCCACGCTTTTTTATCTCGGCCAACCCGGAACAGCCGGACCCGTCTTTTGCCAAGATTTTAATTGTCGCTAAAGATGCTGACGGCCGTGACAGGCTGATCCAGCTGCTGAATGAACATATCGCCGCCGGCGAATTCAGCGCAGCGCGAGTACGGGTGACCCGGTTATTGTTTGGCCCACCGGTGCCATGGCCGGTCAGTTTCCGTGTGATGGGTAAAGATCCGCTGGAGCTGCGCAGAATCGCCTATCTGGTGCGCGACAAAATGGTTGCTAATCCCAATACCGTCGGCGCCCATCTGGAATGGGAAGAACGCATGCCGGTGCTGGCGCTGAAACTCGATACCGCGCGCCTGCTGGCCTATGGCCTGACCGCTTCGGATGTCGCGCAGCAACTGCAGTTCCAGTTCAGCGGCGCCAGCATTACGCAGCTGCGGGAAGATATCCGTACCGTCGATGTCACAGCGCGTTTAGACCGGGCACAGGTGCTGCAGCCCGATGCTATCGAATTAAAAACGCCGGGTGGCAAAGCCGTGTCGATCCGCCAGCTCGGCGAGATCCGGGTGCAATATGAAGAGCCGCTATTAAAACGCTACAACCGCCAGACTTATCTGGCCGTGGTGGCCGACGTACAAGGCGCGCAGCCAAATGATGTGTCAAACCGCATCTGGGCTGAGCTGACCGACATTCAGGCGCAGTTGCCACCGGGTTATCGCATTATGCAGGCCGGTTCGGTCGAAGAATCTGGCAAAGCCAATGCCTCTATCCAGAAACTAATGCCGCTGATGGTGGCGCTGATGCTGATTTTTATCATGCTGCAGATGCGCTCTTTCACCGGCATGTGGATGGTACTGGCAACGGCGCCGCTGGGCCTGATTGGCGCGACGCTGGCGCTGCTGGTGTTCCGCCAGCCCTTTGGTTTTGTTGCGTTACTGGGCCTGATTGGCCTTGCCGGCATTCTGATGCGCAACACGCTGATTTTAACCCAGCAGGTCAGTGACAACCTGAACGACGGCTGGGCCGCGCGCGATGCGGTGGTGGAAGCCACCATTCACCGCGCCCGCCCGGTGCTGCTCACAGCGCTCGCCGCGATGCTGGCCTTTGTGCCGCTGACACTGGATACCTTCTGGGGACCGATGGCCTTTGTGCTGATCGGCGGTGTCGGTGTCGGCACAGTGCTGACGCTGTTATTTGTGCCAGCGCTGTATATGGTGTTTTTCCGCAAACGCCTGGCCCAAATCCCGGTGGTGTAAAGTTGCCAATCCGGTCGGTGGCGCTTTGCTTACCGACCCTACGGCTACCTGTTTTCCAGCGCGCCGTACATTGACAACAAGGCCCAAAGCAAAGAGGATGGTTTTTTTCAACACAGGATGTTTCCAATGAAAAAAACCATCGCTTTGACCTTTGCGCTGCTTTTAAGCCCAGTCCTTCAGGCCAGCCAGAGTTTTGGCCCGGCCTTTGATTTCAGTAAATCAGCGCCTGTGACAGTGGCCCAGGTGCTGGCTCAACCGGCAAATTATCTGCAGCAGCCTTTTACCGTGCAGGGCAAAATTGACGCGGTCTGTGAGAAAAAAGGCTGTTGGATGCAGTTTGCGACTGGTGCTGATGAGCCGACCTTCCGCCTCAAAGTCAAAGACGGTGATATGGAGTTTCCAGTCAGCGCCAAAGGCAAAATCGCTTATGCCTATGGCACACTCAAAGCCAAACCGATGACGCTGGACCAAACCAAAACCTACCTGAAACATCGCGCTGAGGAACAAGGCGAAACCTTTGATGCAGCCAAGGTCAGCAGCGCTGTCACCTTGTACCAGTTTGAACCTGCCTCAGTGCTGATTAAATAAGCGATGACAACTTATATTCTGCTGCTACGGGGCATTAATGTCGGCAAAGCCAACCGCTTACCGATGGCTACGTTAAAAACGGTGCTGGAGCAGTTAGGAGCTCAGCAAGTAAGGACACTGCTCAATTCCGGCAATGCGCTGTTTGACCTGCCGGCAAGCCCTGCTTGCGACCAGCTGGGGGACCAAATCTCGGCTGCCTTATTAGCTGAAACCGGTCTGGACCTGCACTGTGTGGTCAAAACCGCCGCCGAGCTACAAGCCGTCGCCGCTGCAGTCAATCCCCTGGAGATGACAGGCTGCGACGAACCAGATCCGAGCCGGTTTTTACTTGGCTTCTGCCGGGACCCGCTCACGCTGACGCAATTCGCCAGCGCCGCCGCCACTTTGTCTGCGACCAGTTCAAAGTTGCAGATTGGCAACGATGCGCTTTATCTCTATTGCACCGACAAGATTAACCAATGCCCGATCGCAGATTTGCTGGTGAGCAAAAAATGGCGACTGATCACCTGCCGCAATCTGGCCACGGTGCAGAAAATCCTCACGCTGTTGTAGCTGAGAATTGGCAGCAAAGGCCGAATCGCAGTCATCTGCTGCAACAGTGCGCGTAAAAATCTGCCACCACACTCAGCCGTCGTTGCTCAAGATAAAGCAACTGGTTCATAGCGTCTGAAACAGAGTTCCGCTTTACCGGTACCAGCTTGAAAATAAACAAAAACGCTACAATATCTTTTTTTATTCCGCTATTTTGCCGCAAGCAACGGCTACACAAAGCAGGCATTGATGAAGTTTTTGTCTCTGGTTTTTTTACTGTGGGCGCTCAGCTGGCCGTTCCGTACCGATGCACAATCGACTGATTTAGGTCCACTGCTTGCTACTGACGAAATTCACCTTGCCGTGCAGAATATTGCGCACCAGCTGGAAGACAATTATCTGTTTTCAGAGAAGGCAAAAGCAGCTGCAACCTTGTTGCGGGCAAAATTACGCGCCGGAGTCTTTGACGGCCAATACGATTTTTTATTATTGAATCTTCAGATCAGCGCCATGCTGGCACAGTCAACCAACGACTCAGGTTTTGAGTTACTCCAGCAATCCGCCATATCGCTGACCGGCGGTCAGCAACAGCTGGCCAGTCCCTCACCCCATCAACACGACGAATTTGTCACAGGCATCCTTGATCGCAACATCGGCTATGTGAGAATCAGCGGAAATTTCAACTATCCGGATAGCCATGAGCTGATTGCCCGGCAATTCCGTTTATTATCGGGTGCAGATGCACTGATTATTGACTTGCGCCAGGCCGATGAAGCGACGATTGCTGTGGCGCGGCAAATGATTAGTTACTTTGTACAACCTGGTACTACCATCGCAAACCTGCAACTGAAAGACCATGTTGAACCGATCACAACAAGCAATACCGCCGACGTGCAGCCATTCAAACAGGATTTGCCGTTGTATATTGTGAATTCAGCCTTTGTTGCCGGCAGCTGGGAATTTCTTGGTTATACGCTACAACACTTTGATAAAGCTGTGATTGTTGGGGAGCAAACTATGGGGGTTGGTTATCTGAGCCGAGCGTTCAAGGTCAGTGACAGTCTTGCTATTCGCATGAACCATGCGCTTATTACACATCCAATTTCCGGTGCACATTGGGACATGGAAGGCGTTGTCCCTGATTACTTTTACGCCAGTGCCGATGCTTTTGATCAAGCATATCAGCTGGCGTTAGCACAACTGAGAGCCCAATAATCTGAGGCGGGCAAGCCGGTTTTCTGCCTGGCTTTAGCCCGGCTCTGCTGCAATTGGACCCAGTTTCACTCCGGCCTTTGCCATAACCAGACCAGTACGCTCAGTAACACCGCACTGACCGCCAACGGCAGCCAGAGCGGCACCTGGCTAAGCCAAACCAGCCCCAGGCTGAGTGCCATCATCAGCGTGGCCAGCCATTTGGCACGACGGGACACGGCGCCGTGCTGGCGCCATTGCTGGACCGGCGGGCCGAACTTTGGATGCGCCAGCAACCAGCTTTCAAATTGAGGCCAGCCTTTGCCGGCAGCAAAGGCTGACAGCAGCACAAAAGGCACCGTCGGTAACCCAGGTAGCACCACACCAATCAGCCCCAGCACAAAACTAGCGAACGCCAGCAGCCGCCAGCACAAGGTCCGCAGCATGTCAGAGCCGTTTGGTGGATTCCCGCACCACCAGCGTCGGCGCGACTTTGGCGGCGACATGGCCGGCGCCGTGGCGGTTATCTTCAATATCCATAATGATTTTGGTGGCGGCGAGCTGCGCCATTTGCCGCACTGGCCGGCGGATAGTGGTTAAGGCCGGAATGATCCGGCTGGCCAATAAGTTATCGTCAAACCCGGCGACCGACAGCTGCTCCGGTACTTTGATCCCCAGCTCGTGCGCGGCTTTTAATACACCGGCGGCCATCTGGTCGTTATTGGCAAAAATCGCCGTCGGTTTCTCTGCGCGGCTCAGCAGTTGCTGCGCACATTCAATGCCGGTTTCAAAACTGTTATTGCCTTCGACAACCCAGTCCGGCCGCAGTTTGATGCCATAAGCCGACAACCCAAGCTGAAAACCTTCCATCCGTTCGGTGGAGGATTTATAGCGCTGTGGCCCGCTGATAAAAGCGATGTTCTGATGGCCAAGCTGCGCAAAATAGCGCGCCATCTCGGCGGCAGCGGCGCGGTCGTCCGACACCACCGAATGATAGGTTTCATCCAGCAGCACTGAGGTTAACCGCACATAAGGCCGCTCGGCCTGTTTCAGCGCCGCAGCCAGATGATCCAGCTCCGACACCGGCGGCAGTAAAATCACACCATCGAGTTTGGAGCGGTTGATAAAGGCAAAACAGTCCTGCACCAGGGTTTCACTGCGATAGCGGCACGGATGCACCACCAGCTCGTAGCCAAGCTGGCTACAGACTTCCAGCACACCGCGCTGCACGTCATCGAGGTATAAAGCATCGGGGTTGTCATAGATAAGCCCCAGCAGATAAGAGCGGCTGGACGCCAGGCCCCGCGCTTGCGGGCTCGGCGAATAATTCAGCTCGGCTATCACTTTTTCCACTTTGACCCGTGTCGATTCTCCGACCGCCAGCGAGCCGTTAATCACCCGAGATACCGTGCGTTTGGACACTCCGGCTAAGCGGGCCACGTCGTTAATAGTGGATGATTTCAGCGTGTAAATGATAGTTCTCCCGGGCGGTCTCTGCTGCTGTATTGGCGCTGCCGGCCTGTTCCTGTGCGGACCATGGACCGGCTGCGCCATTCTAATGAACAAGCGATGGAAGTGCTACACCAACCAGCTGGGTTGCTGAGTCTGCCCGATCGCTGTTACAACCCGACAAAAGCCGGTAACCATTCGCTGATCGCCGGCACATAAGTGACCAGCATCAGCACCAAAAACATCGCAGCATACATCGGCAGCAACGGTTTGATCATCTGCTCCAGCTTCACTTTGGCTACAGCGCAGGCGACAAAGAGCACACTGCCGACCGGTGGCGACACCAGACCAATCGACAGGTTCAGGATCATCATGATGCCAAAATGCAGCGGCGACACCCCCAGTTCTACTGCTACTGGCAGGAAAATCGGCGTGAAGATCAGCACCGCTGGCGTCATATCCATAAAAGCGCCGACCACTAACAAAATCAGGTTAATAATCAGCAGGATGATAATTGGGTTTTCACTTAAGGCCAGCAAACCTGTGCTGATGCTTTGCGGGATATTTTCATAGGACAAAATCCATGACATCGCCGCAGATGTGGCGATCAGCGCCAGCACAATGGCGGTGGTTTCGGTTGATTTCAGCAGGATTTTACCCAAATCGGCCCAGGCCACTTCTTTATACACCAGCACCGCCAGCACAAAGGAATACACCACAGCGATAGCGCCGGCTTCGGTCGCCGTGAAAGCGCCTTTGATAATGCCGCCAATCACCACGATGATCATCAGCAAGCTCGGCACAGCCGCAGCGATTTTACTGACCACCAGCTTCAGCGGTAAACGCGCCCCAACCGGGTAGCCTTTGACGCGGGCATAACCGGCACAGACAATCATCAGCGCCACCCCGAGTAAAATGCCCGGCAAATAACCGGCAACAAAAAGCGCAGCAATAGACACCCCGCCGCTGGCGATGGCATAGACAATCATGATATTTGACGGCGGGATCAGCATGCCGGTCGTCGCGGCGGCGGCAGTGACCGCTGCGCTGTAAGAGTCGTCATAACCCTGTTTTTTCATCTCCGGCAGCATAAAGCTACCGATAGCAGATGTCGCAGCGACCGCTGAGCCGGAAATGGCGCCAAACAACATACAGGACAACACGTTCACTAAAGCCAGGCCACCCGGCAAAGCACCGACCAAGGCCATCGCGCATTCAATCAGCCGCTTGGCGATACCGCCGCGCCCCATCAACAAGCCCGACAACACAAAAAACGGGATGGCGAGCAAAGCAAAACTATTCAGGCCACCGGCCATGCGCTGCGCCAACGTCGTCAGCGCCGGCAGTAAATCCATGCTGAGCAACATAGTGCCAAGCGTGGCGAGGCCAATACAAAACGAAATCGGCACATTTAAAAACAGCAGGACAAAAAAGATGCCCAAGAGCACCAATGCAGACATTTCCATTATTCGCAGCCTCCGGTGGGCGTCAGCGTGTCGCCACGCCATAAACAAATCAGCTGGCAGACGCCATAAAATGCAATCAAAAACCCGGCCAGCGGCAAGGCCAGATAAATCCAGGCGACGCGAATGCCTAAGGCTGCCGACATTTGATTGAGCTCAAACGTCAGCTGCACCAGCGCCCCGCCGCCACCGACCATTACCGCCAGCGCAAACAGCACCACCAGCGCGGTCAGTAAAATCGCCACCCGACGCTGCCACTGCGGCGCGAATTTAGAGGTCAGGATATCCAGGCCTAAATGCTGGCCGGTACGATAGGCCAGCGCCGCGCCAAGCATGCCAATCCACAGCAACAGCGTGCGGGAAATTTCCTCGGTCATTGAGCTAGGTTCACCGAGAATAAAACGCGACACCACCTGCCAGCACACCACCAGAACGATGGCCGCCATCAGGCCAATCAGCAGACGTTTTAACGCTTCATCCAGCCAGAATACGGTTTTATTCATGTTGATTCTCCTGCGCAGCCGGCACCGCAGCTGCCGGCACTGGTACAGGTGCTACTGTGACAGGCGGTAAGGCGGCGATTTTTGCCATCAAAGTGCCAACCGGCGTGGCTTTTAATGCCTGATGCAGCGGTTGCACCGCGGTGATAAATGGCTGTTTATCCGGATAAATCACTTCGACACCGGCAGCTTTAACTTTATCGAGCGCGTCACGGGTTTGCGCCTGCCAGGCTTCGCGTTGCCAGAGCTGCGAATCGGCAAAGGCCTGTTCCAGCCAGCCTTGTTGCTCGGCGGTTAAGGTGTTCCAGATATGCTGGCTCATCAGAATCACGTCCGGCACCGAAGTGTGTTCGTCCAGCACGTAATATTTGGATAATTCATAGTGGCGCGACAGGTAAAAACTCGGTGGGTTATTTTCCGCGCCATCGACCACACCTTGCTGCAGTGCGGTGTAAAGCTCACCCCAGTCCACTGGCGTGGCGGCGCCGCCTAAGGTTTGCACCATCTGCACGGCAGTCTGGCTGTTCGGCACGCGGAATTTCAGCCCGGCTAAATCGGCCGGCGTGCTGAGCTTTTTGTTGGTGGTATAAAAGCTGCGGCTACCGGCGTCGTAATAACCCAGGCCTTTGAGCCGCACCGGCGCCAGTTCGTCCAGCAACTGCTGGCCAATCTCACCTTCCAGTACCTGCCACAGCTGCTGTTCATCGCGAAACACATAAGGCACGCTGAACAGCTGCATATTGGGAGCAAAACCTTCCAGCGGTGCCGCGGATACTTTGGTCAGCGCCAGCGCACCAATCTGCAGTAATTCAATCAGTTCGCGCTCAGAACCGAGCTGGCCACCGCTATAAATGCGGATTTTCATACTGCCGTGTGAATAAAACTCCAGCCGTTCGGCCAGTTTCACCATGGCTTTGTGCACCACATGCTCCTGGTCCAGCGTATGGGCCATGCGCAAGGTCAGCACTTGTTCTTCTGGTTTGCTGCAGCTGCTGAGCAAAACACTGAGTAGCAAACTCAGCGCCAGCACGCCGCTGCGGCGCAACAAGCTTTTCATGTTATCTCCCCTGTCGAGAAAAGGCGCCGGCTGTAGTTTTATAGGGTGCCGGCACCGGTTTTATAGAGCTAAATCAACAGTTAACGCAAAGCGCTTGCCGGGAATTTGTCCATATCGTTGTAGTCGTGGTTTTCGCCGGCCATGCCCCAGATAAAGGTGTAACTGCCGGTGCCACAGCCGCTGTGGATCGACCATGGCGGCGACACCACGGCCTGATCGTTGCCGGTGAAAATATGCCGGGTTTGTTGCGGTTCGCCCATGAAGTGACAAACCTGCTGGCCTTCGCTGAGGCCAAAATAGAAATAAGCTTCCATCCGCCGGTCATGCTGATGCGCCGGCATGGTGTTCCAGACACTGCCCGGATGTAACACGGTCAGGCCCATTTGCAGCTGGCAAGTGTCGACCACGCCTTTAATCATCAGCTGGTAAATGTCGCGTTTATTACTGGTCTCGAGCGCGCCCATGTGCAGCACATTACAATCGGCCATCGTGATATGCCGGTTCGGGTATTGATGATGCGCCGGCGTTGAGTTCAGATAAAACTTGGCAGGAGCCGCCGCGTCGTTGGAGACAAAACGCACCTCACGCGCGCCTTTGCCAACATACAATGCTTCGCGGAAATTGAGCGGATAAGCCGTACCGTCGACTTCCACCACCCCGGCGCCGCCGGTATTGATCACGCCGAGTTCACGGCGCTCTAAAAAATATTCTGCTTTGAGCGCATCGACAGTTTGCAGCAGCACCGGGCCTTTGACCGGCACCGCGCTGCCAACAATCAGCCGCTCATAGTGGGTGTAGTTCAGCACCAGCGTGTCAGGCTGCATCAGGTTATCCAGCAGAAAATGCTGGCGCAGCTTGTCGGTGTCGTAATGCTTGACGTCATCCGGATGGGTGGCGTAACGGTTGGTAAAAACAATGCTCATAAAAACTCCGGCAAAAAATTAAAATTGAATAAATTCAGCGCGCCAGCCAGCCGCCATCGACGGCGAGCACATGGCCATGCACATAATCACTGGCGCTGGAGGCAAGGAAAATCGCGGCACCGGCTAAATCCGCCGGTTCACCCCAGCGGCCGGCCGGCAAGCGGCTTAAAATTTGTTGATTACGGTCGGTGTTGGCCTGCAGCGCCGCTGTGTTGTCGGTTTTAAAATAGCCCGGCGCAATGGCGTTCACATTCACGCCAAAGCCAGCCCATTCATTGGCCAGCGCCCGCGTGAGGCCGACCACCGCATGCTTGCTGGCGGTATAGGCCGGCACTGTGATGCCGCCGCTGTAAGACAGCATCGAGGCGATATTAATAATTTTGCCGCTTCTGCGCTCAATCATCGCCGCGCCTAAACGCTGGCTGAGCAGGAAAGTGGCGTCGAGGTTCACCGCTAAATTTTGTTGCCAGTCGCTGAAGGCAAAATCCACCGCCGGCGTGCGGGTGATGGTGCCACCGCAGTTCACCAGGATGTCTATCTGACCGGCGTAATCCAGCGCTTTCTCTGCCAGTTGCACCACCGCGTTGCTGTCGGCCAAATCGGCAGAAAACGCCTGGGCTAAGCCGCCTTGCTGGCGAATAGCCGCCACAGTTGCGTCGCTGCCGCCGGCGGCAGAGCTTGCGCACAACACTTCAGCACCGGCATCGGCCAGCGCCATCGCAATGGCCTGACCCAGGCCACGACTGGCCCCTGTCACTAAGGCTTTTTTGCCGGTCAGGCCAAATAATTGTTGCAGCTGCATGCGTCTCTCCTGTGGCCGGCCTCGTGGTTGTCTGGCCTGGCGGCTGTTATCACTTCGGGTGCTGGGTTTATCTTCAGCAGAACACCAGGGGCCGGATTAAATTTTCGCCACCACCTAGATTTATATCCACATGAAAATAAACAATTTTTATCAATGTGTCCCGCTAGTTTTACCTAATCTGCCGGTCATTTCTGCATTTTTTTTGCAGTTTTTTTGTACTGGGTTTGACAGTGATTATGGCTTGGTGTTAGCTTTTTGCCATCGGTGGCAAAAAAACGCAAGCGAATTCTGCCACCGATAGACAAAAACAAAAAACGAATCAACAGCCCCTAGAAACGGGCCAGATAAAAAAGCGTCAACGGCCAAGGCCGTATGGCACCATAAGTACAAACCCGACGAGGAAGACATCATGGCAGCTCACAAACAGGCATGGCGCCTGCAACCGCTGACTCTGGCAATGGCCATTGCACTCACCGGCAGCTTCAGTGCTTCAGCACTGGCCGCACAAGACGCCGCTCAGCAAGCCACGCCACAAACCGCCGCAGAAAAAGCCAAAGCAGATAAAGACATCGAAGTCATTGAAGTCACCGGCAGCTTCCGCGACAGCCTGTCCAATGCACTGAACGTCAAACGCCAGTCTGACAGCGCCATCGACGCCATCATGGCGGAAGACATCGCCGATTTCCCGGATTTAAACCTGGCCGAATCGCTGCAGCGTATTCCGGGCGTTGCCATCAGCCGCGCCGCCGGTGAAGGCCGCCAAATTACCGTGCGCGGTTTAGGCCCTGACTTTACCCGTGTCCGCATCAACGGCATGGAAGCGATTTCAACTTCAGGCGGTACTGACCAGATTGGTGGTGCCAACCGCGGTCGTGGTTTTGACTTCAACACTTTCTCGTCCGACTTATTCAGCTCACTGACGGTGCGTAAAACTGCCAGCGCTGACGTCGAAGAAGGTTCACTCGGTTCCAGCGTTGACCTGCGCGCCGCCCGGCCTTTTGACTACGACGGTTTCACCTTCTCCGCGTCTGGCCAGCTTGGTTACAACGATTTATCGGAGAAAAACGACCCGAAAGCCTCATTCCTGATTAGCGATCACTTCGCCGACGGCAAATTCGGTGCGTTAATTTCCGGCTCATTCTCTGAGCGCAGCTTAAAAGACCAGGGCGCCAGTACCGTGCGCTGGGCCAACGTCAACGACTTCGGCAGCTATAAAGGCTCGAAAACTGCGCCAGAACTGAACACCATCAACAATGCCTTCCGGCCACGTTTACCACGTTACGATTCGTACACCCATGAAATGGAACGGGTTGGCGCCAGCGCCGCCTTCCAGTATCGGCCAAATGAAGACACCAAAGTCGATTTGGACATGCTGTACGCCAGCACCGATGCGACGCGCAACGAAATTTTCCTGCAAGGCATCTTAAACGCCGGTGCCAACCGCCCGACAACTGCCACGGCAGCCAGCGGTAACACCGGCAATATGAACGTGCTGGAGTATTTCATCGACGACACCAATACGATGACGTACGGCAAGTTCGACAATGCCACAGTGCGGGCGGAAAACCGCTTTGACGAACTGGGCACCGACTTCCACCAAATCAACCTGAACTTCGCTCATCACATCAATGACAGCTTAAAGTTTGATGCGATGATTGGTACCGCCGTGTCGAAATTCGACAACCCGGTACAAACCACGCTGGTCATGGAAAAAACCGGCGCCGCTTTTAGCTACGACTATCGCGATGGCGCACGGCAGGATCCTATCCTGACCTTCGGCGACAGCATTTTCCAACCGACCGGCTGGACGTCAAACTCAGTGCGGCTGCGTCCGCTCGGTGCAGAAAACCAGTTCGACAGTGCTGAATTAAATCTGACCTGGACCGTCAACGACGTCTGGGTGATCAAAGGCGGTCTGCACAAAAAGGACTTCAGCTTTGAAAGTTACGAAGCGCGTCGCCAGACTGAAAACGGCGCCGGCATTGTTTACACACCAGATTTGATTAAAACCTACGATTCTGGCTTAGGTCCGAATCCAAACTGGCTGGTGCCGGATTTTGCTGCCATCGATGCCAAATATGGCATCTACAGCAACAGCGGCGTATTCACCGTCAGCAAAGATTTCCGCCGTGACGACAACTACTCAGCCGAAGAAAACACCACTGGCATCTGGTTGATGGCGTCTTTTAACACTTACTTAAATGAAGCGCCGTTCTGGGGTAACGCCGGGGTGCGCCGTGTGGAAACTGAGCAAGCCTCTACCGCCTGGGCCACTGTTGGCGTAACGCCGACGCAAGTAACAGTCGAGCATAAATACGACGAGCTGCTGCCGTCGCTGAACCTGAACTACGAGCCGTGGGAAGACGTGATTGTGCGCTTTGGTTATGCCGAAGTGATGGCACGTGCGGGCCTGGGTGCCATTCGGCCGAACGTGTCGGTGTCGGTATCTGGCAGTGCGCGTTCTGTCGCCGGTGGTAACCCTTATTTAGAGCCAACCCGCGCCAAAACCTACGACTTAGGCGTGGAAATGTACTTCAACGACGAGTCGATGCTTGGCATTGCACTGTTCCAGAAAGACATCGACAGCCACGTGCAGACGCTGCGTGAAACCAAAGCCTTTACCGCCACCGGTTTACCGATCTCGGCCGCCGTTGCCGCCTGTACCGCAGGCCCTGGTTATGGTGAAGCTACCGGCTGTAATGAAAACGTTGACTGGTCGATCACCACGCCGTTAAACGGCCCTGGCGGTGATTTAAAAGGTTATGAAATCAGCTATCAGCTGCCATTTACCTTCCTGCCGGACTTCTGGAATCGTTTTGGTTTTATCGGCAACCTGACGCATGTGTCGGCGCAGATGGACTACATCAACACCGCAGGTGTGGTGCAGGCCACACGTGATTTGACCGGTCTGTCGCGCAACACTATTGCCGCCACACTGTATTACGAGCATGAAAAACTCAATGCGCGTGTCAGTTTAGCCAAACGTGACAAGTACTTAACCACCGCGATTGGCCGTGAAAACAACGACATGGAAGGTACCAACGCCACCACCAACGTCGATGCGTCAATGAGTTATGCCTTCACTGAGCAGTGGAAAATCAGCTTCGAAGCGCTGAACCTGACCAACGAAGTCGATGACCAGTGGGTCGACAGCGCCGGTGACCGCCTGACTTATTACCATGAGACAGGCCGGCAGTATTACCTGGGCGTGCAATACAAGTATTGATCGGCAAAAACGGCGCCGGTGCAAGCCAGCGCCTGAGTTCTCCCGGCATGGCGTGGTGCAACGCTTGTTCCCGTTACCCCACGCCCTGGATGTTTGCAGCGGGTCTGTTTGCCCGCTGCCTTTTTTGGACGGTATGCGCTGTGCTTAAAAATCCCCGAGTTGTTTATTTGGTCCGCCAGCCGCTGGCCCAGCCACTGGCATTGTTGATTGGTGGCGTCTGTGCCGGTGTGTTGTTAAGCGGCTGCGCCAAACCTGTAGCCCCCACGACAGACGCTACGCCCACACCAACCGCCAGTCTGGCGACTTTAACCGTCACCAACCCGTCGGCTTTTGCCCGGCCAGATTCGCCGGTAACGGTCGCTTTCACTGATTTGGGCGTGGTCGGCACTCCGGCTGCCTTATCGGTCTGGGCCGGTGCGCGTGAAATCCCCAGCCAGCTGATTGACAGCGACGGCAATGGCAGCCTCGACAGCCTGTTGGCGATGGCCGATTTTGCCGCCGCCGAGCAGCAACAATGGCAAGTCAAACCTGTTCCGGCCCAAGCCGGCGCAAAACGCACCGCCGCCGAAATTTCGCAGAAAACCGGTGGTGAGTGGCAAGGCAAAGTGTATAAAGGCGGCAGTTTTGAGAATGTGCAAAGCCTGACGCCGCCACCGCAATATACTGATCATTCTGAATTTATCCGCTACGAAGGCCCGGGCATTGAGTCGGACCGCGTGGCGTACCGCATTTATCTCGACTGGCGTAACGGCTTTGATATTTTTGGCAATATTACCGGCAGCCCGGTGCTGCATCAGGTCGGCCAGGACGGTTACAGCTCCTATCACAATATGCAGCCCTGGGGCCTGGATTTACTCAAAGTCGGCAAATCCTTAGGCGCCGGTGGTTTTGGTTATTGGGACGGCAGCGCGGCACAAGGTGTGTCGGTGCTCAAAGGCCACAGCGCGACCATTCACCAGTCCGGCCCGTTGTTTTCTTCACTCAGCATTGATTATCACGACTGGCAAATTGCCGGCCGCACGCTCGATGTCCGCGCACACTTAAGCATGCAGGCGGGCAGCCGCTTGCTGCGCAATCAGCTGGAACTCAAAGCGCCAGACGCCAACGCTAAGCCTCTGGACAATCTGGCGATTGGTCTGGTCAAACATACCGGCACTGAACTGCTGCAAGGCACGCTGGACGTGTCCGGTCATCAGTACACTTACCTCGCGACTTATGGCAAACAAAGCCTGAACAACGATTTGCTGGGTATGGCAGTGGTGTTTAAACGCGGCAAACTGCAAAAACTGACCGCAGATGCCAATAGCCACGTGGCTGTGATGGAATTAACCGGCCTGCCACCTGCCAAAGTGGGTGAGATGAACCCGGCGCGCAAGCTGGATTATTACCTGCTCGCAGCCTGGCAAGGCGAAAAAAACGGCATCACCAATCAGGCAGATTTTGTCGCTTATTTACAGCAACAGCTGGAAATTCTCGACCGGCCGATTCGCGTCAAAATCAGCAATGCCGCCACCACAGCGGCTGTCAGCAAGCCGTTAACAGCACAGCAGGCGCTGTACTGGAGCCAGCAGCTGGCCAATGCCGGTTTGCAGCTGCAGGCGCCGCATTATGTCTGGGGCGGCTGGGATTTTGAGCGCGAACGCCCGACCACTTTTGAATACACCACAGGCCTGCTGTTGCAGGCTTTTGACGATGTGCATCAACTCGCGCCAAACCCGGCCTATAACCAGGCCATGCTGAAGATGGCCGACTCTTTTGTCACTGCCGATGGCAGTATCCACAGTTATCAGCGCGAAAAATTTAATATCGACAGCATCAACAGCGGCAATGTGCTGCTGCGCGCTTACGAGCAAACCGGTGAAGTCAGATACCAAAAAGCCGCCGCGTTATTGCGCGACCAGCTGAAAGATCACCCGAAAACCAGCAATGGCGCCTTTTGGCACAAAAAAATCTATCCGCATCAGATCTGGCTCGACGGCGTTTATATGGGCATCCCATTTTTAGCGCGTCACAACCAGCTGTTTAACAACGGCCAGGGTTTAGAAGAAGTGGTGCATGAATTTGTCGCAGTACGCGACAAATTACGCGACCCGGCCACAGGCCTGTATTTCCACGGCTGGGATGAAAAAAAGCAGCAAGTGTGGGCCAATAAAACCACCGGTTTGTCACCTGAATTCTGGAGCCGCGGTATCGGTTGGTTAGCGATGGCGGTGGTGGATACGCTGGATTATATTCCACGCGAGCGCACAGATTTACGCGCGCCACTGGAACAAATCACGCAGGAACTGGCGGTGGCGTTAAAAGCCCATGTCGACCCGGCCTCGCAGGTCTGGTATCAAATCCCGAATAAGCCGGGCCTTGCCGGCAATTATCTGGAATCCAGTGCCAGCAGCATGTTTGTCTATTTTTATGCCAAAGCACTGAATCAGGGGCTGATCGACCAAAGCTATCGCGACTTTACGCTTGCGGCGTATCAGGGCTTGCTGAACCAGTTTGTGCTGGTTGACGCTAACGGCACTGCGCATCTGACGCAAATGGTGCAAGTGGCGGGCCTGGGTTTTGGCCGCGACGGCAGCTATGACTACTACCAGAATGAACCGGTGATCCGCGATGACGCCAAAGGCGTGGCACCATTTATTATGGCCGGGGTGCAGGTTGCGCGGCTTTTACAATAAAGCACTCTGCTGCTTAGCGCTGTGGTTTGGCAGCAGCGCTGTCGCAGCGGGTACCGATCAGCCACCGCTGTGGCGCCAGGTGGATGCAAGCGGCGCCCCGAACAGCTTTCATACTATTCAGGCCGCGCTCGATAGTTTGCCCACCACAGGCCCGGACGCGCAGCGCTGGGCCATTCTTCGCATCGCACCTGGCCTTTATCGCGAAAAGCTGTTTCTAAAGCGCGATAAAGTGGTGCTGGCCGGCAGTGGTTTAAGCCAGACCATTCTCCAATACCCCGAACTTCGGCAGCATTTTCTGGCAGCACGTCAGACAGCTGCATTGCCCTCTGCTGCCGATCTGGAAAAAGACTGGGGCGCAGCGGTGGTCAATATTAACGCCAGCGATATTCAGCTGTTAGATTTGGCTGTGCACAACAGTTACGCCTTAGAAAATCCACAAGATCCGGCGCGATTTGAGCATCAGTTTGCCGTGCGTGGTTTTGCCAAAGCCACCCGCATCATCACCGACCAAAGCCAGTTTGCCAGCAATGGCGCTGATACTATGAGCCTTTGGAACAAACAAAACGGCATGTATCTACACCGCCAGAGCTTTTTCAGCGGCCGGGTCGATATGCTGTGCCCACGGGGCAGCACGCTGGTGCTGGACAGTGATTTTGTTAATCACAATAAAGCGGCAACGCTGTGGCACGACGGCGAATTGGCTGCATCACAGCAGCTGGTGGTGCTGAACTCGAGTTTTCACGGCGTGACTGATTTTCAGCTCGGCCGGCGCCATTACGATGGCCAGTTTGTGCTCGCAGGCAACCAATTCAGTAGTGCGCTGGCAAACCAGCCGATCTTCCGCCGCACTTATCCGGATGAGCCACAGCGCGACCAGCCAAACCGTTATGGTGACCGTAACTTCTATGCGCAGAATCAGGGCCCGGCGTATCCCTGGCTGACCAACAATTTCAGCCCGTCCCAAACCACAGCCTATGCCGATGCGCAAAGCGCCAGCGTCACTATCTTTGGCGAACGCTGGCAACCGCTGGCCGAACTGGCGCGAACCCGGCAATGGCTTAACACCAAATAGAAAAATCGCGTAGGTATCGGCAAACGAAGTGCCGCCGTACATATGGCCACCGTACAGAAAGCACCCGACCAACAATCTGACACCCGAGCGAACCCAACAACAACAACAACAACAACAACAACCGGATGACCCAAATGAACAAATTCGCTACTGTATGTCTTTTTCTGCTTGGATCGCTTTGTATGTCGTTTTCAACCCAAGCCACTGGTATTCCAGCCGGCACCAGCACTTCGATGCCGGCGCCACGGCTGCATCTGGTCGGCGATTCTACGATGGCCGACAAAACCAATCTGAATTATCCGGAACGCGGCTGGGGCCAGCTGCTGCGCGCTTTTATGGCGCCGGAGCTGTCTATTATCAATCACGCCGCCAATGGCCGCAGCACCTTACGGTTTCTCAACGAAGGCCGCTGGCAATTGTTAGTCAGTGATTTAGGCCAGGGTGATTTTGTGCTGATCCAGTTTGGCCACAATGACCAGAAACAAGACGACCCGGCGCGCTACGCCGCCGTTGATTCCACCTACCCACAACTGCTGCGGCGTTTTATCAGCGAAGTGCGCAGCAAAGGCGCCATTCCCCTGCTCGCCACCTCGATTTGCCGGCGCAGTTTTGATGACCAAGGCAAGCTCGAGAACAAACTTGCCGACTACGCCGAAGCCGCCCGTAAAGTGGCGGCCAGCGAAAAAGTTGAACTCTTTGATTTAAACGCACAAAGCTGTGCCGATCTCAGCCGTTTCGGCGCCGCCGCCAGCCAGGCTTATTTTATCCAGGTACCCGCCGGCCTGTACCAACAATTCCCGGACGGCAAAATCGACAACACCCACCTGTCAGTACAAGGCGCCAGCTGGATAGCCCAACTGTTTGTCCGCGACTTAAAAGCCCGCCAGCACCCGCTGGCCAGGTTTGTCTGGCGCGAGCTGTTATGACTGCCACTTTATTAACCACTTTGCCGCTGTTGATGTTCACATGCTCCTGTTTTTGATAAACAAGCAATTTAGATATACACAGATTCACGTCTAAGCAATTTGACTCTCAATAAATGCATTAAGTGATAGTCAAAGTACTTAGACATACACAGATTCACGTCAACCGACTTAGGCTATCAATAAATGACGTAAGTGATAAGCAAGCTGGTAAATTTGCAGGGTCCCAGCCAAGCTGGTCATTTTTGTGCCTTATCGAGCTCAAAATTGACAATCACATTAATGCAATTATGATAGTTAAATCATCTTGAATATCGTAAATGCGTATAAATGAGAGGCAATGCAACAAATGGCACTTAATCTGGAAAATGCCGTCAGCTACCACTATGACAATTTCCCGCCCAAAACGCTGCGTTATGAAAAATTCGTCGATGGCCTGGTGAAAGCGACAGATGCCATAGCACGCTATGACCAGATGCTAAAAAATATGCATAACAGTGAGATCCTGCTCGCGCCATTGAGAAATCAGGAAGCGGTGATCTCTTCCAGGATGGAAGGAACCATCAGTACGATGGATGAAATTCTAAAATACGAAGCAGATCATGAAAGTGGCACTACCGATACTTCCAACGTCAGATCTGAGGTCATCGAAACTATTCTGTATCAGAGAGCACTAAAAGCGGCGCAGACAGCCATGCAAGATGGTTATCCCATCTCTCAGTCTTTAATAAAAGGTATTCATCAACGATTATTGTCATTTGGCCGTGGTGCGGCCAAATCACCGGGTGAATTTAAAACTGAACAAAATTATCTCGCGGACCGAAACAAAAAAAACATTTTATTTGTCCCCATTCGTCCCGAAAAATTGCAGGATGGTCTTGACCTGTTATTTAGTTATATCAATAGCAGCCGGGATCCTGCATTAATCAAGTCGGCATTATCTCACATCGAATTTGAAGCATTACATCCTTTCAAAGATGGCAATGGCCGGATTGGCAGGATGTTAATCACCCTGATGCTGTGGCAATCGCAAACAATTTGCGCCCCGCATTTTTATGTCAGTGGATATCTGGAAGAAAATAAAGACGAATACATCGACCGGATGAGGCAGGTCTCAGAAACCGGAGACTGGGATGGCTGGTGTGCTTTTTTTCTGGAAGCTGTTGAGCAACAAGCGATCCGGAATCTGACCGTTGCGGAAAACATCAGAGACCTGTATGAACAGATGAAACAAACATTTGCCGAATTATTGTCTTCCAAATGGAGTGTCACAGCACTGGATTTTGTTTTCACCAACCCGGTATTCAGAAACAATAAATTTACCTCTGCCAGTGGCATCCCAGCCCCGACCGCAGCCCGATTTACCAGAATTATGTTGGACCACAATATAATACACACCATCGAAGAAGCCTCCGGGCGGCGTCCGGCATTATATTCTTTTGAGCCATTGCTTAATTTGGTTCGAATTTAAAAAAATTCCGGTCACTGGAATTATCAGGCTTTGCAACGGAAGGCAACTGCTATGAGGCTGTACCGAGGCGCGACCAGGTCGACGCGGCAGGAAATCACCAGCGCAAGCTTACAACCAGACCAGGCCAGAATACGGCGCTTTGGCTAAAGCATCCAACCGGGTCTGCAGGCTGCCGCTATGAGCTTCAAATTGATGGCCGTCCGGGTCCAAAAAGTAGATGGATTGCCCTTCGCTGGTATTTTGCTTCCATTCAATCACACCTGCGTTGCGTAATTTATCCGCGAATGGCAAGAAATCGCTCTCTGCAATATCAAAGGCGATATGCGAATAATCCTGCGCCGGCGCGGCTTTATCAATGGACAGGCAAATCCAGACACTCCCCAGACTGAGATAAGCGCCACTATCCCAGCGCACATGGCCCTGCATACCAAGAATATCGGTGTAAAAACGTAAAGAACGGTCTAAGTCACTGACCGCAATAGTGATATGGTTCAGTCCGCGTAGCATAAAATCTCTTTTATTTGATCACTATCCACTTAACAGCAGGTCATTTGTCTGGCCTGTCGCGCTCATTATTCATCGCTTGTCGTGTTGTAGCTAAGGGCAGCTCTGCTGAGCAGATGGGCATCGAATCAGCGACTGATCAGCTGCCAGCATGCTCAAATGAAAAACCTGGCGGATACTGATGAAGCCCGTCAAAGTCGCCTTTTGTCAGCGGCACGCCCCGAGACCGGGCAATGGCATACACCATCCCCAGGTGGAAATAGAAATTTGGATAGGCAAAACGCAGCAGAAAATCCTCTGCTGTCATTGAGATTGGCGCCGGACCAGCCATATCCTCAATAACCACTTCAAAGTTGCTCTGTTTTTCAGCCAAACTGGTAAGGTAGTTGATTGTATCCTCAAGTTGCGCCCTCAGATTTGCAAATGACTTCACTTCACGGGTGTACGAATGAACTGCCACACCCGCAATTGGACAACAAGACCTTAAGGCGAAACTGGCCACAATCTCGACTTGAACAGATAAAGGGAACATATCAGGGCTGAGTCTTACACGAAGTATGCTTTCATCACCGCCAAAATAGTCCTCGACCTTTTTAAGTAAGCGCGAGAGCAACCTCAGGTATTCAACAAAAATTTCAATATGTTTGTTTTGTTCTGCAGACATTATTTACACCTCAAACCGCAATAAAAGACGAGCGACAGCGCGTGCTGGCCCACGCTTTTGTGGCTGATTTTTAAATGGCTGGTTAGCTGCGGGCATTTCGCCAGAACTCAATAAAAAGCAACGAAGATGAAACAACAATTACCAGCACTGAGATTCCAAGACCAAAAATATCATAATGATAGTGAGTAACACCTGTTTGAATACTGAGTATCGGAATTAAAATTCCAACTAAGTTAAATCTCCAAAAATTGGCACTGCAGTTTTTTGTAACTTTCAGATAAAACAGCCAGGCCGTAGTTATGACAACAACTGGCGCGGTAATGACTAAATGAATAAGCAGTTGCATGCCACTGGGTTCCTGTGTGACCAGCCAACCATGTAATGACATATATATTACGGCGGCATACCCCATATTTACTATCGATAGTATTACCGCGAAGGTTAAGCTGAGCATAATTCCCCCGATAGCTAACGCGTGGTCCAGGTGCGCCATAGGCGTCACCTGGAATCACTTGTTATCTCATCTCTATTTTTTAGAGATATACTGGGCAAGTTCAATTTTTCAATTAACTTTTTAATAAACTCTGGTGTCATTTGTTTTATTTGCTGAGCAGTGAAAAAATCGCCTTTCAGCTTGTTGCAGATCCAACAGCTTTTCACAATATTATTTAATTCGTAGCCATTTTCATTCTGTAGACGATCAATGGTCATGCACTTTATCGCCTTATGCTTAGAGCTTTTAAAAAAAGTTTTATATTTAACTATATCAAAATCATTATCATAGTAATTTATAATGGCGTCACGCAGTTTAATATAGTCGTTTAGATCAATGCTGCAGTAGTAACATTTGTCAGGTGTCTTTTTCCACCAATTTGTCAATTCGTCTTCTGTTAATCGGAATGGTAGATTACGCTTTTTGGCTCCTTGCTCTAGAATAGTGATAGCACCTTTTCCATAGCGATAGTAACCAGATTCCGCCTTCTTTTTGACGCCATTTTTAATTTTGAGCTTGCCTTGCTCAGTCTGATAATAATCCTTTGTTGAAGCATTCATACACGATTTACAGTATGCCTGTAAGCCATCCTTAGCGTTACGGTTGGTATGAAATTCTGATACTTGCTTGTCAGTTTCACATTTTTTACAGTGCTTCATTTATTTTAAAGATGCCTCATAAGGAGATAACGCCCGCAATAAACGGCGCGAGGAACGAGCGTCCGGCGATCGCAGGGAACGAATTTAATTGCATTGTTAGAAAGCCTCACTCTGCCAGCCTAAACCAATCTCTAAGGCTAAGTTCAAGCCTTAAAACTTCGTCCTCAGCCAGGACGCTGCAATGAGCGATAGGATTTCTTAAGGTATTGAGATTAAACATTATTTTCTCAACAGCTTTTGCATTATTAAAGATACTTGCAAATATTGCCCAATTTGCCTTAATTATTTCGCCAAGCTCACCGAAGTTTGTATAGTCAAGATCATCTGTCGATCGTGGAGTGATTCCTGATTCTCGTTCTCTCTGAACACGTTTTTTTACTTCGCCAACGATATGCTGTGGAACAACTTTATCGTTCCACCACTTATCACCGTGATGAGCTTCAAGCAATTCAGATATTTGTTTGCGAATTGTTTTTTCCAAACAGTAGAAAAGCTCGTAATTCTTAGCCATCTCAGCAGCCTCTTTCCTGAGGCTTTTCTCGAACTGGGGGAAGTACGTTGATTCGATCTCTGTTGAGGTCGAAGCTTCTTGGCGAGATTTTATCTTAATATCGAAGTTTCTTTCGATTTCTTCTAAATCGGTTTCGAGCAGCATATTCGTCATGCCAAACGCTTTCACTTGATCTTCAAAGGCCATGTTATTGATCCAGTATGTGCTGCTTGAGACTCTTGAAGATTGCATTAAAGACTTCAATATCTTTAGTTGCCGGCAGATTTAAATTGATTGTGTAGGAAAGATTAATACCTTTCTGGTTCGGGGTTGAACTCTGCTTTGGTGGCTGTATATTTGATAGCTGCTGATCAAGATTGTAAGGAATTGGCTCGTTAGCGTAAGTTGATTCCAAATAATCTTCTTCCACTTCAAAGTCTGCATGCTTTCTAAGCATATTGAATGTTGCAAGAGTATACTTAGTTGCCGCTGCATTCTTTTCGCTGCCAGTACACTCAACAATTAGGCCTAGAACATCCCCGTCATCCGCGTCATGTATATATTCGTTCATCTCATATAATCTTTCATAGAGACGTCTAAATGCTTTACCCAAAGCTATACGCGATTTCTTTGGATTCCTGAGTTCTCGATACAACTCTGTTGGACTACCGTCACTTCCGACAAGTCCCATCTTTTTAAGAACTGGGATGCAAGCGTTCGCTGTGCCACCTTTCATTGCAAGCTTTGTCTGTACAAAATCCTGTGTAAATCGTTCCGGAACAGATGCCGATTTTATTTTTTCAAGCATCTTCTCGAGCGTTCCAACTGAAGTGCTATAAGGTAAATTTTCAGCCATATTTGAATCTCCGATTGGCTTTCTAACGTTGAGCGCACGCGCGCGAACCTTGGTGAGCGTCGCTGCGGCCGCAGGCCGCAAGTGCCGCGACGTGTTAGCCGAAAGCCCGAAC
>CALJUX010000080.1 GCA_937978655.1 uncultured Chromatiaceae bacterium | reverse complement strand
AGTATTTGAAGAGTAGTACAGTGAAGCCCGAAATAGACAACGCCAACAGTTTGGCGTTGTCCGGGCTGAACGGCCCTGAGCTCTGCGAAGGGGCCGGGGTTTAGAGAAGCCAACAGTTTGGCTTCTCTGCGGCTGAACACACCCGAAGCTCCGCGAGGGGGCAGACTATCAAGAAACCGGAATGTTCACGCTTAAAACTGACTCAAGCCAACAATTTGGCTTTTTATTAATTAAAAAGCTCTGAGATTAAAATAAGACAACACTGGCTGATCCTGCCTGCTTATGGCATAAATGCGTTTTATTCTCACAGCTTGCTGAATTCATGCGCTTTTCTTTGTATCGGATCTGTATCACTCTTGTGCTTTCTTATAGCTTGTCAGGCTGTCAGCAAAGTCCGGTTGCACTGCTGCGGGTCTCTGAGGCTGACATCGTTGCTACACCAGTACTTATTAAAGCAATCTCCCAGCACAGTACGCAGCAATGTTCACCTGCAGGGGGCAATGCGACAGAGCCGCTCTACCCACTTTTTTGCACCTATCTCGCCTTGCAGAAGCCCGTAGCTGATTCTGCAAAATTCGAATCATTGTTGCAGGCGCAACAATCTGCATTGCAGCAATTGGTGCAGCATCATCTGGTTGATGGTCAATGGCGCATCAAAGGCAAGGGATACCGACTGCTATTAGACCTTCCGACTGACGAACATGGCATGTCTTTTAGCCGTTATACCCCGATACAACAACTACAGTTTGACGACCCTGATTATCAGCCAGCACCACAAGACCCGGCTGCTATCGGAGTGGCTTTAGTGGCGGAACGTCCACATAGTCAAAACGCTTTTGATCAGTATTACCCGCGAGAAGGGATTTTCCGCAGCGTGACTGTGACCCTGCAGGAAATCAAAGTTGACCAGCAGCAGCTGTTGATTAAACTCAAAGGCCATTATCTGACAGCCCCACAGCAAATTGAGGTTGCAGGCAGACAAGTAGCACTGAGTTATGATCCGGCCAGCGCGACACTGTTGCTATTACGCGATGCCCGTATCGGGCAGTCGGCATTTTCTGCGCTGCTGGATGGCAATAAACCCGGCTATGACTACGGTATTTTTAGCCCTGGCCCGCTCCGGCCTGATCGCCGGCCTGTTCTGATGATCCATGGGCTTAATTCCAGCCCGATGATTTGGCTGAAACTCAGTCATGCGATTTACCGTGATCCAATCCTTTCAGCGCACTATCAGGTCTGGCATGCATTTTACCCAAGCGGTGCGCCGCCGTTTTTTAATGCGATGCGGTTGCGACACGATGTTGAGCAGATGCGCAATCAACTGCAGCAAAACGTTGGTTTATCCAAACAAACGCCGATGGTGGTGATAGGGCATAGCATGGGCGGCATTATCGCCAAGACTTTTATCATCAACAGCGGTATGGCGCTGTGGGACGAAACTTTTTTATTCCGGCCAGAGGCATGGCCAGGGAAGGACAAGGATTTGCAACGTTATCGCGATGTATTTCTGTTTAATGCCCGCCAAGATGTTGATTCAGTATTCTTTTTAGATACGCCGCATCATGGCGCTGAAATAGCCGAAGCCTGGTACAGCCGACTGGCGAGTAAACTGATCACTATCCCTGAGATGTTTGCCCGGCTGAACCGTAAATTGTTTCAGCGGATCCGCCTTGAAACCGTCACGCCGCAAATGCAGCCATATTTGGCTGACGGCGGGCCTAACAGTGTGCAGGTGTTGTCGCCACAGCATCCGTTACTGCGCAAAATAGCGACTTTACCCTACCAAAGACCGGTGTATTCGGTGGTCGGCAGCGATGATAAACCTTATTGCTATGATGAAAAGGCGTGTGCGCAGTTGTCAGATTCAGTGGTACCGTTTTTCAGCGCGCATGAACCGCGGGCTGAAGTGCAGGTCATAGTGCCATCCCGGCATGACTCCTATCAAAGCCCGGAAGCTATTGCTTTTATCGTGCAGCAGTTGCGCCAGCGGCTGGACGCAGGCGAACGCCGCTAAAACGTGGTTGCTGACGTGCGCCACAAAACGGCAGACCGCGGGTAAACTCGGCAATGGCGCTGACTTTGCCATTTTGTGCCCGCAGCGTCGACCAGTAACGGCCGCCACCCTGATGTTGCTGGGTGTGGCGACTGGCGATCACGCCGTCGGTACTGACCCACTTAGACAAAATACGGACACCACACGCCAGATTAATCACCGGGTCGTGCAACAGTGCGGGATGGCGGATATCGCAGTCGTACCTTTTCTGGTTAGCGCTTTCGATAGAGATTTGCAGCAAACCACGTGACACCACGGGCCGGCCTTTGCCATCACGAAAACGCTCGCGGTAGGTCGCTTCCGGTTTAAAGTTACTTTCCGGTTTACTCATCGCCGACAGCAAACCAACCCAGAACTTACGCCGCTCCGGTTTAGCTAATTTCGGGTAATTCGGGCAAAACTGCGTGATATCGGCGGGATTTAAGCGGATCAGCGGCGAACTGGCAACGGCTGATTCTGCGGCACGGGTCCAGCTGCCGTCCTGGTTTTTCGCCGCCCAGGCGGCATAATCCAAAGACGCGAAACAGGCCGGAGCGAATAACGTCAGCAATAAAATCAGCAGAAAATGATGGCGCGGCTGCATTGGCAGTCGGGTCTCCGGTTCAGTTATTTTTTCAGTAACAGATAAGCCTGGCTGTAATCGCCACGGTGTTTATTGGCAGCGAAATAATCCGGCCAGCCCCGATAATAACCGCTTAACCAGTCCAGTTGAAACAGATTATTGGCAAAAGCGCCGCCAGTATCCGCCAGGATCGTCAATCTGTAGTGCATGACACCGGATTCCGGTGTCGCTAACAGAATCAACTTACCTAAACCCAGCTGCGGGATATCGCCGGCTACTGTGACTTCCGGTTTGATCGGAATTTTGTAATCGGCATCTTTGCCATACCCCAGCACACTTTGTACTTCTTTAAAGTACCAGTAACGTTGTTGTTGTTCCGGCGTTTTCGTGCGGTCATACGGGATGCCATTGGTGCGGTGCACGTTGTAATAACGATACCCTTTGCCTGATGGCACCACCGCGGTTCCCTGCAGCAGTGCACCTTCGAGGCCTTCCCGGCTCAACCAGAACAATACCGGCGCACGCAGCGGTGTTTTTTCCAGCGCGCCACGGACTATTTCTTGTTTGCCCAGCTGAAAGCGGGTGATTTTGTTGCCCAGCGCATCGGCTGTGGCGAGGTCCAGTTTGGCCTCATCATATGGCAAACCATACAGCGCCTGATTTTGTTGGGTAGTTTTCACCGGACTGCCATCGGCGATTTTGACAAAGTATTTGGTCTGCAGAATTTTGTCAGCCGGCAGTTTTTGCAGTAATGGTTTATTTTTCGCAAGTTTTGCCGCACCGGTCTGGTCCGGCAACCAACGCACGAATTGAAAATGTTGCTGGATAAAGTTTGGATCTGTCAGACGGGACTTACGTCCGGCGGCCTTATCTTCATTGGCAATTTTGCAGATATACAGCAGCGTTGCGCGAATGTCAGCAACCGGTACTGTCGCGCCCGGAATCTTACCGCCGTGAATAGCCACAGGGTCGTAACTTTGACCTTTATCGATGTATTTCAGCGTCTCCGTCGCCACCTGACATAAATCGGCACTGCGATCGGGCCATTGCCCCGCGACAAACTGTGGCTGCTGCACTGTGAATGTCGCTGCAGCCTTTACTACAGACAGCGGCAATAATGTCAGCAAGGTAGCCGTAAGCGCAGTTCCAATGCGCGCAGGGCGCCCGACATAACCAGTCATAACAACATCCGGTAAAATTAACTGACAGCAGACTATCGCAGCTATTGGCTGTGCTCAAGCAAGATACGGCCTGTCGCGGTTTAATTGCTGAAATGACAGGCAAATTTGCTTGTATTCCGGCAGGGCAGCTTTTATCGTGACTGCTATTATGCTGAACCTGCCTGTCACAGGCTACAGTGATCCGCACCGGAGAATGGAATGCCGCACGACCACCACCATCATCACCATGAAAGTCAGAATATCGCCACGGCGTTCTGGTTAAATTTCAGCTTCACTTTGATTGAAATCGTCGGCGGTCTGCTGACCAACAGCGTGGCTATTCTGGCAGATGCCGTACATGATCTCGGCGATAGTCTGGCGATTGGTTTTGCCTGGGTTGCCAGTAAAATCGCCGGGAAAGAAGCGAACAGCCATTACAGCTATGGTTACCGGCGCTGGTCTTTATTAAGCGCGCTGGTTACCGGTGTGGTGTTAGTTGTCGGTTCGGTGCTGGTGTTGATTACGGCAATTCCGCGGTTATGGGAGCCGGTATTGCCGCATGCGCCCGGCATGATTGCACTGGCAGTGCTTGGTGTGCTGGTCAATGGCGCAGCGGTGCTGAAACTCAAACGTGGCAAGACACAAAATGAACAGGTTCTCAGCTGGCATTTGCTGGAAGATGTGTTGGGCTGGGCTGTGGTGCTGATTGGCAGCGTGCTGATTTATTTCACCGGCTGGGCTTTTCTCGACCCGCTGCTGTCAATTGGTTTTACCTTATTCATTTTGCTGAATGTCTGGCGTAGCCTCAAACGTACCATCGCGCTGTTTTTGCAGGTGACGCCGGATGCGAAGCTGACTGCGGCGCTTCACCAGGCGCTGAGCGCTTTACCGTTTGTCCAAAGCGCCCATCATCTGCATTTATGGTCGCTCGATGGGGAGCAGCATGTGCTGACGGTGCATTTGCGGCTGAACAATGATGCTGACAGCCGTCAGCTCAGTCATTACAAAGAAGAAGTCAGGGCTGTACTGGCGCCACATCAGCTGGCGCATACGACGGTTGAGTTTGAAGGGCCGGCGGAGCTGTGTCGTGATGACAAAAACCATGAGTCGACATACGCTGCTGACGACCACGACCACGACCACGACCACGACCACGACCACGACCACGACCACGACCACGATCACGATCATCAGGGCTGCAACCACCAGCATGGCGCACTGGACCCGCACCGGCACTAATGCTCACTGCCAGTGAGGGCAGAAATGAAGCAGGGCACCGCAGTGCCCTGTTTTTAAACCGCTCTCAGGCAGCCTTACAGCAAACCTTCCTGCTCCAGACTGATTTCATCCAGTGACAAAGCGAAGCTCGGCACAAAAGTATCGAGGAAATACTGCACGGCCGGTGATTGCGCCGCAGCGAGCATTTTTTCCAGCCGGCGTTTGGCAATAGTGAATTCCCGGTTGCCGGCGGTGATTTCTTCCAGCGTCTTTAAATAAGCACAAAGATTGTCGGCCGCTTTGACTAACAGCTTTTCTTCGGCGCTGTAACATTCACCAAGCAAGTACTCGCGATAAACGTCCTGTAACTCAGCGGGCAACATCGACAGTAGTTTTTGCTCGGCGATGGCTTCTATCTTCTTGTATTCGTCAGCAATTTGCGGATTAAAATATTTGACCGGCGTCGGTAAATCACCGGTCAGCACTTCGCTGGCGTCATGGAACAGCGCGAGTGTCGCAACGCGTTCAGGGTCGAGGCTGCCGGCGAAATACTGGCGGTCAATCACCGCCAGCATATGCGCCACCAGGGCGACCTGATGGCTGTGCTCGGCAACATTCTCGGTATTGATGTTACGCATCAGCGGCCAGCGGTTAATCAGCTTCATCCGAAACAGATGGGCGAAAAAATGGCTATGAGCAGTCATACCGCACTCCGGTGATCAATCCACTTCACAGCTGCTGATAACCCGGCAGGAACTGCGCCAGCTTGCCAATCGCCTGCTCCAACACTTCTTTGTGTGGCAGCAGCACGATGCGGAAGTGGTCCGGCTCCGGCCAGTTAAAAGCGCGGCCATGTACCAGCAGCACTTTATGCTGACGTAAAAAATCCAGCACCATCAGCTCGTCATCTTTGATCGGGAATTTTTTCCGGTCAATTTTTGGGAACAGATACATCGCGCCTTTGGGTCTGACGCAGCTCAGGCCGTCAATTTCATTCACCAGACGGTGCGCGACATCCATCTGGTCGTACAAACGACCGCCAGGAACCACCAGCTCATTGATACTCTGGTAGCCGCCAAGCGCGGTCTGCACGGCATGTTGTACCGGCACGTTGGCGCAAAGCCGCATCGAAGCCAGAATATTCAGGCCTTCAATATAAGGCCGGGCGCGCTGTTTGGCACCGGAGATAAACAACCAGCCGACGCGAAAACCGGCAATGCGGTAGTTTTTCGACAAACCGCCAAAGGTCAGGATCACTAGATCATCGGCCAGCGCTGCAGTGGGTGTGTGCGTCGCGCCGTCATACAGAATTTTGTCGTAGATTTCATCACTGAGCACCACCAGACCATGTTCCCGCGCGATACTCAGAATATCCAGCAACAAAGCGTCGCTATATACAGCGCCGGTTGGGTTATTCGGGTTAATCAGCACTATGGCTTTGGTATGGGAGCTGATTTTGGCACGGATATCGGCGATGTCCGGATACCAGTCGGCAGCTTCATCACAACGATAATGTACGGCCTTGCCACCAGCCAGATTGACGGCGGCGGTCCAGAGCGGATAATCCGGCGATGGGATCAACACTTCGTCGCCGTTATTCAGTAACCCCTGCAACGCCATCAGAATGAGTTCAGATACACCATTACCGATATAAACGTCGTCAGCGTCGGCACCGCGAATACCACGAGACTGATAATACTGCGCCACAGCAACCCGGGCCGGGTAGATGCCCTGCGAGTCGCTGTAACCTTGTGCGGTCGGCAGGTTATGGATCACGTGTTTGAGGATCTCATCCGGCGCCTCAAAACCAAAAGGGGCGGGGTTACCGATATTGAGCTTTAAAATACGATGGCCTTCTTCTTCCATCCGTTTCGCTTCGCGCGCCACCGGGCCGCGAATGTCATAACAAACCCCATCCAGTTTTTTCGAGCGCTCAATTGGTTTCATAACCCTTCCTTTACAGCCTCCGTGTGATGACAACAAACAAAAATGATGTCCGTTGAATTTTTTGCTTACACCTTTATATAACAGGCATGATGTCTGTCATTGCATACTGCCAGAAAAAACCATAGTCCGGGAGTCTGGATGGTTAAATTCTCCGAAGTTCCGCCAGGCGCTTTGCTGGTTTGTGAGATCTTTCATCTGTTTGAGCACACCGGCATTTATATTGGTGACGGCCAGATTGTTGAGCTGCAGGGCACGGGTCTGGTGCGCAGTGTGTCGGTCGCCCGCTTTATGCAAAACCGCAGTGGTGAGGAGCTGCTGGTGGCCTGCGATGAATGGGGCAGACCGGTTGCAAGTTCGGCTGCGGCCGAACGCGCAATCAGCCAGATTTTCACCTACCAAGACTATGATCTGATCCGTAACAATTGTCATCGCTTCTGCTGTAATTGTTACAGTGGCCGCCACTGGCCCGTGACCAGTTTTTTTGACTTGCGCCAGGTGCTGGAACAGCAGCTTGGCCATCGTCTGCGGTTTGAAAAGGTGGCGCTTGAGCCTCGCACGAATTTGTAAAAAACTAATAAAAACAATCATATAAAAAATCATGCTGTGTAATTCTTCGTCCGTTATGGAATTTTTAGTCGAAAAAAGCGTCGGAAGCGGCTAGAATACCGCCCCTTTGCGTCCGTGCTTTGTCGATGCGTAGTGATGCGCAGGCGCCTGCTCCCGGAGTTTTTGGCCGGACAGACCAATGGGAATTGCCCGTAGCGCTGCTGGTTTTTTGTGCGATATTGTCGCCTGAATCCCCGGCAGAAACGCCCGGCAGTCCCAAAAAACGAGGAACAACCATGAACAACTTGCTTAAACTGAGCGGCCTCGGCCTGGCCACCTTATTGGTGGGCTGTGCAGCGGTTTATCCTTTTATGCAGGCTGATCCACGTGCCGAAGCACAGCAGCTGGCGGACTGGCAAATGCCCAGTAAGTTGTCAGCGCTGGAGTCGGAAGATCAGCTGAAACTGTTGGCGCGCCTGACCTATCCGGATCTGATGCCGGAGTTAAAGCCAGTGCCGGATTTCTCCGCGATCAAAGACACCGATAGCCGGAAAAAAGCTTTTTTTGATTACCTGACTCCATTTATCGAACGCGAAAATGCCCGCATCGTGAAGCTGCGGCAACAAATTGAACAACTCGAAGCGAAGCTGAAACAGCAGCAGGCGCTGACGGTTGAGGAATATGCTTTTATCTACAGCCTGTTTGATGAATTTAAAATCGACATGGCCGACGCCGATCTGGACGGTGTGCGCGAATTACTGACCCGGGTGGATGTGCTGCCGGCCAGCCTGGTGCTGACTCAGGCGGCGAAAGAGTCTGGCTGGGGCAGCAGCCGGTTTGCCACTGATGGTTATAACTTCTTTGGCCAGTGGTGTTTTAAAACCGGTTGTGGTGTGGTCCCGTCTAAACGGGGGCAGGGCAAATATCATGAAGTGGCGGTATTTGATCATGTCGCACAAAGCGTCAATGCCTATTTCTACAACCTGAACACTTTTTATGTCTACGAAGAGCTGAGAGCTATCCGGGCGCGGGTCCGTCAGCAGGACGGCCATGTGGTGGCCGAAAAACTGGCATCCGGGCTTGCCAGATATTCTGAACGCGGCCAGCAATATGTCGAAGAAATTACCGCGATGATTATCGCCACCCGCAAAATGATTGGACAAAGCTGAATTGAACATACGTCATCACTTGTTATTGACTCTGCTGGGGCTGGCGCTGTTGGTGCCGGCACAGGCCGATACCGTGTTTAACTACGACGGTTTTTATGCCCGGATGAAAAAAAGCGAGCAGGCCAAGTACAGCGATATTACCCTGGCTTTTTTATTACAGCAGGCTGGCAGCACGGAACGTTGCCAGATCCTGTCTGCGGCGATCACCACCGATATCAGTTCAGAACCGTTAACTCTGGCGGCAAACGGCGAACTGATCCTGCCGTACAATGAATTATTAAATAGCCGTAAGGCTTTGATCCAGTTGAAGCAAGCGCAGGGCGCTGTCGCCTGTGATCTGAATTTCCGGCTGCGCAGCCGGATGCCGCTGAGTCAGACCTTGCCACTTGAGACATTGCAAAAGACCCATCAGCAGTTTCAGCAGTTATTGCAGGATTTAGCCGGTCTTGGTAAATATTTTCTGCCGCAGATGACCGGTGTCAGCGTCTTGTTCAGTTCCGACGCCGTGGTGCAGCATGCGCCTGCGGACATACAAAGTCGGGTGAAATGTGAAGGCAAACAGTGTCATATCGATTTAACCGGACTGGACGCCAACCACGCAGCTGCCATCAGCTTCAGCCAGACACCGGAATATCTGGTGCCGTTGTTGCAGCGCTGATCGGGAGTTATTTTGCCTGAACTGGTGCTGCTGACTCACGCCACCGAATTCGATCGGCCAACGAACACAGGGCGGCTGGTACAGGCGACTGCCGATGTGCTGGCGCCCGATGCAAACGACTGGCAGGTTCGGACCGTGCTGTGGCAGCGCAAAGTGCCTGACGCGATGTTGCTGCAACGACTCACAGATGCCGGGCCACAGCCATATGTGTTGCTGTATCCCTCACCACAAGCCTGCTTGATTGATGTTGACTGCCCGTCAGCACCGCGCGGTAATGAGATGCCGGCCGGTTTTATTTTATTGGATGCAACCTGGCAACAGGCGCAGAAAATGTATAACCAAAGCCCGTATTTGCACCCGCTGCCGAAATGGCAACTGCAGTCCGGGCAACCATCGCAGTATCTGCTAAGACGCAACCAGCGCCAGCAAGGCTGGTGTACGGCGGAGCTGGTCAGCATGTTATGGCGCCATCTGGGTGCCAGCGCCGCAGCTGAGCAGTTAGCGCAGGATTTTCAGGCGTTTAACCGGCGTCAGATCCACTCAGCGTTCTAAGGCCGTTGATGTAGCTGCTGAACTGCGGCGCAGTTTGGCCGGTTGGGCGTGACAAATCAGCACCAGCATCAGAATGGTCAAAAATAACAACGCGTTGGCTGGCGCCTGCAGACCGAAATCGACACTACTATGCAACGCCATGTGGCAAAGCGCCATCAGGGCGGCAAAACTGAGTCCGCGTTCGAGTTTTTGTTCATGGCTGCGCATCACTTGCAGCGCCAACCAACCAATCCACAGTAGCCAGCCCGCTAACAGCAGCGTTAAAGGCAGCCCCAGTTCGATAGCAAATTGCAGATAGTCATTGTGCGCGTGGTCATAGAATCCACTGTAAGGTTGCGGTTGAACCGCCGGAAACACGGTGTAAAAAGTACCGCCGCCAGATCCGGTCCAGCCGTGTTGCGCCAGCAACGGCAATGAATCCCGCACGACTTCATCCCGGGCTTCGCTGGTGAACGAGGTGTCCTGATAACGCTGTTGCAGTTTATCCAGACCAAACATTGAACTGACCAGTAGCATATCCAGCAACAGAATGCTCAACACTAATGGTTTGAGCAATGCTGGCGGCCGCTTATAACACCACAATGCCAGCACCGCAACTGCGATAAGGGCGGCAAAAAACGCGGCATTTCCCATGCGTGAGCGTGACATCACCAGGCCGATGACCATCAGGATCATCGCCAGGCGTAACATCATCTTGGCACTGAGCAGGGTACTCAGCACGTCACGCAGCAACTGGCGGGCAGAACGTTTGGTGCGTTCGCTGGACAGCTGAGATAACAGCAGGCCAACGGCAACCGACAGCGACAGTGCCAGGTAATTGGCAAAATGATTCTGATAGACAAAAGAACCGCGGGCACGGCTGCCTTCACTGATGCCGATGACAGGTGACACTTCAATGTTGGCCAGCTGCACGACGACCCCATAAAAAGCCTGCAAAGCGCCCGATATCACTATCATGATTGCCAGTAAGCGGATGCGTTTATGGCTGTTGCAATAATTAAGCAGCAGGCTGCACCACAAGATAAAGAATAAGGTTTTGCCGGCCATCACGGCGCTTTGATATGCATCAGCAGAGGGCAGTAGCTGGTAACTTTGCAGCGTCAGCCACAACAATAACAATAATAATGGTGAAAGGGCCGGCCAAAAGCGGGGCGCTGCGAACAATGCGGTGTTGGCGGACCAGCTGTGTGCCAGATGCAGCATAAATGCGCTGCCGATCAGCAGCTGCAACAAGCCCCAGGCCCAGGCCCGGTTAGATCCCAGCGGGATCGGCGCCCATAACAACACCACACACAATAAGATGAAGATAATACGGCTGAAGATGCTGACTTGCATAACGGCGCTGACTCTGTCCTGAGCAGACTAACCTGAGACCCATCACAGAAAACGGCTGCTGAATTTTCTGTGGCTCATCCGTCCCTGGATACAAAAAAGCCCCATAAAAAGGGGCTTTTGTATCTGGATTGTAATTTAGGTGCCAGATGCCAGTGTAGAATCGCCGGTGCCTGTGCCACCGCCAGCACCAATGCCACCTGGGGCTGGTGCGACAGCTGCAGCAACTGCCGGAGCGCCAGCGGCAGGGCCGGCTGCTGTAGCGGTTTGCAGAGCGTTACTGATGAGCGCAGGATCAAGGTTTGCTGCAATTGCCATCGTTGTGACAGTATCCTGATCAACACAAGCGGTGTTCACTGCACGCAGTACTTCTTCTGCTTTGATCGGGTCATCACCCGCTTGCTCCAGGGCAAACTCGATAACTTTTTCGGCCAGCTGCGGATTACAGGTTTTTAATTCTGTCATCTGCGCAACAAATTCACTGACGGATTTACCTTCAGTCTGCGCTGCCGCATACAGCGCTGCAACATCGGTCTCTTGCGCCTGAATTTGCAAAGCAAAGGCCTGAGTGGCTAAGGTTAAAAAAGCGATTTTTACAACTTTCATATGCGACTCCGCACAAACACTGATCCAAAATCCTTTGGCACTATAACCGACTGTTGTCGAAATTGCAGCCATTTTTATCACTAAATTGTTGAAAACTGATGGGGTGGTGCAGCACGCGGCCTTGCAGTGCATCAATATGCATCTGCTGACAATAGGCCACCTGTGCCTGCGTTTCGACCTGGGCTGCGATGACCCGGATGCCGATGCCGTGGCAAATATGTGTCATGGTTTCGACAAAAAAACGGGTGTCAGCTTCGTCGAGTGCCCGGATAAAACTGCCGTCGATTTTAATGAAATCAATGTTCAGGCCCTGCAGGTAGCGGAATGAACTGAAACTGGCGCCAAAACGTTCGATCGTGACCGCAGCCCCGGCGGATTTCACCAGATCAAAGAAGCGGTTTGCCGAACCAATAGCGCCCAGAGTTGCCTGTTCATTCACTTCAAATACCAGTTGTGGCAGCTGGTGCTGATTACTGCTGATGGTATTCACCAGCCATTGGGTGAATTGCTCATCGTGCAAGGCGCTTTTACTCAGATTCACAGCAAAACGCTGGCTGGTGAGCCCGCGCAACTGATGCAGAATATAAGTGACCAGTGCTTTATCCAACAGTAACGAGACGCCGAGACGTTCTGCCATTGCAAAAACGTCCGCAGACGCCAGTTGCTGGTTGTGGCTGGTAAAACGGACAAATGTCTCGATATAAACGACTTCCTGCTGCCGGTAGACCGGCTGCACTTCCAGACTGAACATCTGTGCCATGTCTGCGGAGATTTGCAGACTGGTGTCGGCAAAACCACTGGACGTATCAGACACCACTGAACGGGTGAACTGATGCAAAATATCCTGCCAGTGGCTGCGGCTGAGCGGCAGTTCTGCCGGTGTTGCCGGCGCAGGATCAGCCGGGTGCATGCTGTAGCGCGCCTGTTCGCTGTCGAGCCGGCTTAAAGTGGTGCTGAGATCTTCGCCGGCATTGAGTTTGCGCATCACAACGCCGGCAAAGCCGGTTGGGTACTGCTCAGTACGGGCAATTTCAAAGGTTTGCTGCAAACCGCGACGAAAATCGTCAGCGCTGCTTTGGCCAAAATGCGCCAGTACTGCAAATTCAGAACCGGAAATGCGAAACAGCCGGGCGTTCTCCTGACCGCGCACATGGTGCAGCAACAAATCAGCGGCTTTTTGCACATACAGGTCGCCTGCAGCATAACTTTGCTGATCATTGACAAATTTCAGCGAATTCAGTGCAACCAGCATGATGTAGTGCTGATCGTCTTCGTTGGCACTCAGTTGATTTAAGGCGGTAAAAGATTGCACCAGTGCGCGGCGGTTCGGCAGTCCGGTCAGCGCGTCCAGATAAACTTGTTGATTAAGTTGTTCTGCCCGGTCGTTCATTTCGCTGAAATTCCGCCGGACATGCGCCACCATGTGGTTCAGCGCACGGACCACTGCCTGCAGTTCTGTTGTCATCGGCATATAATTGAGCAGCTCAAAGCGTTTTTCCGCCAGGTCACATGCTTGCTTTTCGATGTCTTTTAGCGGTCTGAGCACCGCCAGCAGCAATAAATGCACCGCAACCAACGCCAGTAAACAAATCAGCAGACTGTTCCAGAACACCGCCTGCGTATGCCGCCACAGACTTATATAGGCGTAGCCTGGGTGGGCCTGAACTTCCAGCGTACCAGCGATACGCCAGCCATCATTCACTTCGGAGGTCATTACCGGCGGTGCGAGTTGAAAACTTTGAATAAACCAGGCAGGCACCTCATCCAGTTGCAGCGGCACGGTACGGTCAAACACCACCTGCTGTTGTGTATCGGTATATTTCATTTTCAGATAAGCACCAGAGTCAAAGATCGCCGACACCATGGTTTCGGCGACAGTGATATCGGCGCCACCGACATAAGGCGAAATTGACAGCCCGAGACTGTTGGCGGTGTCTTTGGCAGATTGCGACAATTGGGTATCGAGATAACTGCGCATATTGCTGGTACTGACCAGCACAGATGAGACAAAAGTCAGCAGGGCGAGCAGGATTAACAGCACACTGAGCTGCATACTCAGCGAGATACTGCGCCTTGGTTTGGGGTCTTGCGAAAAGACTACATTTTGCTGTTCTGTCATAGGGTTATTGCCTCAGGGCATATTTATCGTTGTTATATCAATAAGTACATGCGCGTCAAAGATTTTTTTACTGGCCGTGCTCAATTTTATCTAACACGCTCAGCCACAGACTGTTGCCTTTATGATTCGGTACTTTGTTGCCCAAACCACCGGCGCGTGCCAGCCACAGCCCGCTGGCATTAAAGCTGTAAACCGGTTTTAAATCGGTACGTTCCCGTGCAGAGCGGATCTCGGTGTCCAGATTATCCAGCACCAGCGGGTAGTCCTGTGGCTGTTCAAAATAGACCAGCACCATATGCGGCTCATTTTGCCGCAGTGCCCGCACGTACATCAGTCTTAATTTGTCATCAGGCACGCCAAGCGCACGCAACATAAAATATTTGGCGATGCTGTAATCTTCACAGTCGCCGGCGCCGCTGCCGAGTGATTCCAGTGGCGTGGCCCAATAGTCGTTGCGGCCCCAGTGTTCGAGGTCGCTGACAAAGCGGATATGACGGTTGGCGAACTGATTCACCAGATGGAGTTTGTCCCAGTCGGATTTTTGCTGATGGTGGGCGAGAAAGTCCTGCAATGCCAGCACTCGCTGATAACCGGCTGAGTCATATTGGCTTTGCGCCTGGCGGACTGCGCTGTCGGGCAAGGTAAAACGCGCGCCGGGCGGCTCAGGCGCCAGCGTGTGTAAAACCAGAGGTAACCAAAAAACAAGGCGGCTGATAACCGGGATCCTTCTCAAGACAACAGCTGTAACACGCACTGGCAACAGGGACCTGTCCAGCACAGCAACATCAGGCAAAGATTAGCATAATGGCCGCTTTAGCAGCAATTGCCTGTCAAAGCAGTCACTTAGTAAGATATGTCACGTTGCCTGCATAACCTTAAGGCAGGCAGGCGAGTGCTGATTGTTTTTTAAGCAAGTGCTGAAGCAAATTGATAAAGAACATGATTCAGCAGCAATAATGCCATATTATTTACGTCTAATCGTATCAGTGCGACGGGTTTTCGTTGCCTTCTTAATGCTTGATACGGTATAAATTCAGCCTGTTCATGCTTAATGCAGCCGTATCCAGAAAGCGTGACCCGACACCGGGACGGTGTTGTTCCTGTTATTGCGCTGCAGTCTGATTGGGATGATCAGGGTCAAATTCAACAGAAGAGTGTTTCATGGAATCTATCAGCGAAAAAACCACCCCTGTAAGTCGTCCGGCCAGCCGGGCTGTTACCCGTGCCGTGATCCCCGTGGCAGGCCTTGGTACTCGTATGTTACCGGCCACCAAAGCAATGCCAAAAGAAATGCTGCCGATTGTGGATAAACCACTGATCCAGTATGTGGTGCAGGAAGCTGTTGCAGCGGGCATCACGGAAATTGTGCTGGTAACCCACTCATCCAAAAACAGCATTGAAAACCATTTTGATACTTCTTTTGAACTGGAAGCCACACTGGAAAAACGTGTAAAACGCCAGTTGCTGGAAGAAGTCCGTAATATTACGCCGAAAAATGTCACGGTGATCTCAGTCCGCCAGCCGCATGCGCTGGGACTGGGCCACGCAATTTTGTGTGCGCGGCCGGTGGTGCGGAATCATCCTTTTGCTGTGTTGCTGCCAGACGTGATCATCGATCAGTTCAACTGCAATCTGAAAAAAGACAATCTGGCCGACATGATCAGACGATACGAAAGTACCGGTCATAGCCAGATCATGGTGGAACCGGTGCCGGTCAAGCTGGTAAACCAGTATGGTATCGTTGACGTCGGCGGCGTTGAGCTTGCGGCCGGTGACAGTGTCAAAGTCCGCGACATGGTGGAAAAACCTGACGCAGACGAAGCCCCAAGCAATTTATCTATCACCGGCCGTTATGTGATGTCGCCGGCGATTTGGGACTTACTGGAGTTCACGCCACCTGGTGCCGGGGATGAAATTCAGCTGACTGACGCTTTGCATCAGTTGCGCTTGCTGGAGACTATCGAGGCCTATCACATCAAAGGGAAGTCCCACGATTGTGGCAGTAAAATCGGCTACGCTCTGGCCAATGCTGAATACGCCATGCGATCCTCTTTTGGTGACGAATACAAAGCCCGCTTATTGCAATTGCTGACGGAATAAAACAATGAATGTAACTATTTTTGGAACCGGCTATGTCGGGCTGGTCACCGGTGCTTGCCTGGCAGATATGGGCCACCATGTGTTATGTGTTGATGTTGATGCGCGCAAAGTTGAAGGCCTGAAAAAAGGCGTGATCCCGATTTACGAACCAGGCCTTGACGGTATTGTCACCGCCAATGTAGCTGCCGGCCAGCTGAACTTCACCACCAGTGCCGCCGAAGGTGTGGCCCACGCCGAAATTCAGTTTATTGCCGTAGGTACGCCACCAGATGAAGATGGTTCTGCCGATTTAAAATATGTGCTGGCGGTGGCAACTTCCATTGCGCAGCACATGCAGTCAAATAAAGTGATTGTGAACAAGTCCACAGTCCCGGTGGGGACAGCAGACAAAGTCACAGCGACAGTTCGTCAGGTGCTGGAACAGCGCGGCGCGGCAGTTTCTTTTGAAGTGGTTTCCAATCCGGAATTTTTAAAAGAAGGTGCAGCAGTTAACGACTGTATGAAGCCGGACCGCATCGTGATTGGCAGCAGCAACGCTCACAGTATCAGTGTGATGAAAGAACTGTACGCACCCTTTAACCGCAACCATGACCGGATGATTGTGATGGATGTGCGTTCAGCAGAACTGACCAAATATGCCGCCAACTGCATGCTGGCGACCAAAATCAGCTTTATGAACGAAATGGCGAACCTCGCTGAGCGCTTAGGTGCCGATATTGAACAGGTGCGCTTAGGTATTGGTTCAGATCCACGCATCGGCTACCACTTTATTTATCCTGGCTGTGGTTATGGCGGCAGTTGTTTCCCGAAAGATGTGCAGGCACTGATCCGGACCGCTGAACAAATTGGATATCAGCCACAGGTACTGCAAGCCGTTGAAGCAGCGAACGAAGTGCAAAAAACAGTGTTGTTTAACCGCATCACTCAACAGTTTGGCCACGACTTAACCGGCCGTACCTTCGCATTGTGGGGTTTGAGTTTTAAACCCAATACTGATGACATGCGCGAAGCGGCCAGCCGCGTGCTGATGGAAGCGTTATGGGCTGCCGGTGCCAAAGTTCAGGCGTTTGACCCGGAAGCCATGGAAGAGACCCAGCGGATTTATGGTCAGCGCAGTGACTTAGTGCTGTGCGGCACCAAAGAGGCCGCGTTAAACGACGCCGATGCGCTGGTGATTTGTACCGAATGGAAAAACTTCCGTGCGCCGGATTTTGACAGTCTGAAACAAACATTACGTAACGCGGTGATTTTTGATGGCCGAAACCTGTATGATCCGGAAGTAGTACGCCGGCATGGCTTCAGCTATTTTGCTATCGGCCGCGGTGACAGTATTCAGAAATATTGACGCACTGTGCGTGTGAGCTGCGCAGTTGCAGCAGGATGTTCACACGACAAAGAACAAAAGCCTGCCGATGCAGGCTTTTGTCTACAAGGAAACCCTATGAAGTTTTTGGTAACAGGTGCAGCCGGTTTCATTGGCAGTAAAGTGGCGGAAATGCTGGCCTTACAGGGCCATCAGGTTGTGGGTATCGACAACCTGAACGATTATTACGATCCCGCCTTAAAACAGGCCCGGTTACAGCGTATTGCCGCAGTGTTAAGCGAGCAGGGCAAGCAGCAGCTTTTTCGTTTTATTCAGCTCGATATTGCTGACCGCGTGGCTGTTGCCGCGCTTTTCAGTGCAGAAAAATTTCAACGGGTGATCCATCTGGCTGCACAGGCCGGAGTGCGTTATTCCATTGATAATCCAATGGCTTATGTCGACTCCAACTTAGTCGGCATGATGACCATCCTGGAAGGCTGCCGGCACAATCAGGTAGAACATCTGGTATATGCCAGTTCCAGTTCGGTGTATGGCAACCAGCAAAAGGTACCGTTCAGCGAAACCGACCCGGTCGACACGCCGATTTCGCTGTACGCAGCAACCAAAAAGTCAAACGAACTGATGGCGCATACTTACAGCCATTTGTATCAGCTGCCAACCACAGGCCTGCGCTTTTTCACCGTCTACGGCCCCTGGGGCAGACCTGACATGGCGCCGTGGAAATTTACCAAAGCTATCCTCGCCGGTCAGGCGATAGATGTATACAACCACGGCAAATTGCAGCGCGATTTCACCTACATCGACGACATCGTGGAAGGAGTATTGCGGGTACAAAACTGCATTCCTGGCAGCAGTGGGTATCCCACCCAGCTGGCAGCCAACCCATATTATGCGCTGTACAACATCGGTAACAATCAGCCGGTGGCATTAGAAGATTTTATCAGTGCCATTGAAAACGCCGCCGGCGTCACAGCCAGGAAGAACTACCTGCCAATGCAGCCAGGTGATGTGTATCAGACATATGCGGATACTGACAAGCTCAGCACCGTTACAGGGTTTAAGCCGGTCACGGCATTGACCGAAGGCATCCGTCAGTTTGTTGATTGGTATCAGGATTTCAACAAGTTAGCTTAAAGGTTCGTGCTTGTATCCGGTTTTGGCTTAGCGACCTTTTGAGCTGAAGTCGTTTTTTTCTCACGGGTGTGGCGGAACAATATGTCTTCCCACAGCAGTGTTTTGCTGCACTATCTGGAAATGGCGGTGTTTGCTTGAATTGGGTATGTTGTTTAAATCAGAGTATTCATAGTTAGATGAATGTAGTCAGAATACTTAAGCTATCTGTGCTGACATCGCTGATGTCAAAAGGGAGTGGCATTTTGTTTCAGATAGCTGCGATCCCATTGGCTCTGGCGGCACTTGGGACTGATGGCTTTGCTCTGTATATGATCTACACAGGCTTAACGACATGGGTTGGCTTGTGTGCTACAGGTGTTGCGCCAAGTCTGACAGCCCGTGTCGCTGGGGGGATTGACGCCAGAATCACCGCTCAGTATTACATGAATGCCGTTTTCTTTATCTCTGCAGTCATTCTGTGCATTGGTCTGCCGTTGTTTATAGCCGCCCTTGCCGCGATTGATTCAATGGCTGACTCAGTTCATTACTCAGAACTGGTGATGGTCTATCTGTTTGTTGGTTTGTTAATTGTGTCAGGCGTTGTGGATTCGGTAAATGCCGGTCGAAATCAACTCCACATTACAAATTTGTTTTTCTCATTGGGCAGTTTACTGAATTTGGCATTGATGTTTATCGCAACAGATCTGCTGGACGGGAAAAGTCCATTCTTTGTTTTTATCATGAGTCAAACCGGCCTCGTCATCGCCAGAATTATCAACAGCATCTATATGTTGAAAAAGCTGAAAGTAGAGAAAACCAGCCTGCGGATTGACAAAAATATGGTCAATGAACTGCGATCAAACTTCGGCGCTTTCTTTTTTATTCAGCTTTCTGTTGTGGTCAGCCAACAGGCGATAGTGCTATTTACCTATGGCCAATCGAAAGAACTTTCAGCAACTTTAAGCGTTATTTACCGTGTATATGCGCTGATTGGCAGCTTACTCACAATGGTTTCTCAGCCACTGTGGCCGATGATTATCAGAGCAAGAACTGCGGGCAATAGTATTGTACTCAAGCTCTGGTATCACAGATTGATTGCTTACAACCTGTTTGCATCGTCATTGTTTGGTTTAGCCATTTACCTGTTCAGAGAAGAAATCAATCAATATTGGCTGAAAGGGCAGTTAGTCCTGACAGACTTCGAATATGTCACCTTCTTAGCAAATTACCTGCTGATAGCGCTTGGGCAAGTCAATATTACCTTTTTGATGGGTTATGAAAAGTTTTCACTTATCGCTGCGATGTTATCGATAGAAGCTTTGGTTCTGGTAGTTTTACTGGGTCTATATTCGAGTCTTAGCGAACTCTCGGTAACAGGTATTGTGGCAGTCAGCGCAACCGCATTTTTGCTGACATCCTGTTGGATAGGTTTTATGCATGTTAGGCAGCAATTGAGATCAGCCCATTGAAAACCGTATTAGTGAATTGCTCTGATAACAATTTCCTCAAGCAAAGAAATCTAAATAGTCGTTCGGCCAGGCTTTTTGGTGGTTTTGATCAGATCTACAGTTTTTCTACATCGGAAATTGATCCGGACTTTAGAGCGCAATACGATAAGATTTTGTCGCAAAAACGCGGCGCAGGTTATTGGCTATGGAAGCCGTATTTTATCAATAAGGTCTATCAGGAATTAAACGAAGGTGACTACCTGTTTTATTGCGATGCAGGCGCCTTGTTTATCAATAACGTCAGGCACTTGATCAAGGCTCTTGAGCAAACGGAGCAAAGCGTAATGCCGTTTGAACTGCCGCTCATCGAATATGAATGGACTGCCGAGAGTGTATTACGTGATTACCGGGCTTTTGAAACCGGTGCAGCCTATAGCAATCAGATTTGCGCGACCTATTTACTGATTAGAAAGTCGGATCAAAGTAATTTATTTATCCAGCGCTGGTTTGAAGCCTGTCAACGAGCCGACCATATTACGGATGATGTAGTGCTAGGGCCCCTGGCCAAAGCTCATCGCCATGACCAGTCGGTATTGAGTTTGGTTTGTAAAGAATTCGGCTTGCAGACCTTCAAAGATCCATCTGATTATGGGCGTTTTCCTTGGCGGTATTTTGCCTCTGGCAGATGTTTCAGAGTCAATCATAAGGCTGATAAAGTTCCAGCTGTTGTTCTTTCATATCGTAAACAGAACCCATACTTGTATACGAGTAAGTATTACATTCGGGTATTAATATCGTTATTTTTGAGAAAGTAAAATGGAATACAACTTTTATAGCAGGTATGAAACCGGGCATAGAAAAGAGTATATCGAGTTTGTGACCGAGTATCTAAAAGGGCACCGAGTCGATATTTTCGCCGGAATGCTATCTAAGCGTCCTCTGTTATTTCTAATGATCGAGGAGTGGTTTTTTTTATTTGTGGTTATTTCCAGTCTTCGAGCGTTTTTTGGGCTAAGGACTTCGGGGTTAACTTTTAGAGCTCATCTTTGTATTTCACCGTCTTCATATAGGCTAAGAATTAAGCGGTTCATTTTAAGAAAAATGAAGAAATCAAAATTTTGTAGAGTTTTGTCCATTACGCCATTCGAGATAGAGCCTGGATTAGAAGATATTTGTGCTGCTTATATTCTTGATTTTCAGTTTTGGGATAAAGAATTTGTTATATCAAAATATAGCAAGGCACAAGTCGAGTCATTCGATGCACAGATGCTCGAGGCTGCTGCTGGTCGAATTATAGTTTCTGCAGTTGGAAAGCAAAATATTGATAAAGGGATCGACCTATTTGTTAATTTATATAATGATTCAGAGAGTATAAGGAGCAGCTATTGTTTTTTAATTGGAGGGAAAGTAGATGATATTCCCGCACAGTCAATTGAGAAGTTTATCAATCTTGGTGGTTTGGTTATAAATCGATTTATATCCGAGTCGGAGCTGGTTTCTATATATAAAGCATCCAAATATATTTGGTGCTGCTATTCGCCTAATTATAACCAGTCCTCAGGGGTTTTAGGTAGAGGTATACAGTTTTCGAACGTTGTAATAGTGCGTGACAATTCTGTTTCTCATAAATTGTGTAAGAAAATGAATGCACCATACCTTGTTTTTGAAGATTTCAAAAATGGCAAAGACCGCTGCCGCAGTAATGAAATAATGGATGATTGTGTTGTTTTGTATAACTCTCATCTGTTCTTTAATGATGTATTTGCATCCGAATAGTGGTGATTTATGATCCCGCCCAAGATTGTTAGGTTTTTTCTTTTCTTATACATGATCCCGCTAGCATTTGACTTTAAGGGGGCCGAAGATGGAGGGTCGTTGACTCAACTTGCCTTAATTTGTATGGTTTTGTTATCCTTTTCTGCATGTTTGCTATATTTTTCAAGGCGGCAAAAAGTTGTAAGTTCTCCAAAAGTTATTGAATTTATTATATATGGATGGGCGGGGATGCTGTTATTTAGCTTTGCCGCCGCGAGCTTTAATGGAGTTCCTTTCTCTCAATATATTCGGGTAGCTCTTCCTTTTTTTCTATGTTGGACTTCAATGATTTTGGCTTCATTATGGTCGAAGTGCGGTTTTAACATTGAATATTTTTTTAAACCGTTGATTTTGACAGTTATTTTGTCTTCTTTTTGGACGCCATTTTACTATCTGGTTATAGCAGATAATGCACTTGATGTTCTTCGGCACCAGCTACTTGGCCCACTCGTGCCACTCGTATTTTCATTCTCAATTTGTTTTTTGTTGGCAGGAAAGAAATACTCAAAATATGCTATTGGTCTATTTGTATTTGGTATATCTCTTATTGCGTTGAGTGTAACAAGAAGTTATTTATTAGTTCCTGTAGTAGTTCTATTTTTTTCGTTTGCTGCGTTGAATTCGAAAAGTCGTGCTATCGTAGTTAGTAGAATAATTTCTAATTCAAAATATATGATTGCATTGTTGTTTTTTATGGTTCCTGTTATAGGCTTTTTGAAAAGCGATGTTTTTGATTTTTGGCAATATAGATTGTTCGGTCTGGTCGGTGACTTTGGTTTCGACCCGACGACATACACCCGAATTGCTGAATATTCTGCACAATATGAAATAGTAACTAGCGATCCTATAAAAATAATAATAGGTGCTGGTTTTGGTGCAGAATATTACTGGAGTTCAGATTATTTCTACGAGCTTTCACAGATTTTGCCATTATGGTATTTAGAGGAACTTCGGCCTTGGGAGGCTGGTCACTCTACTTGGATATATTCATTTTTTAGCCTTGGAATTTTAGTTGGTTTTCTGCTTCCTATAGTTTATTTTTTATCACTATTTACTTCGTTCAAAAATATTAGTTCAACGCAGTTAGAAGCATCGAAGGAGTACTTATTTTTTAATGTGTCCCTAATATCATTTTTCATATTGACAATATCTGCTAATCCTTTCGGGCCCAGGATTAGTGGTTTAGTTATGGGGGTGATAATGATTGTTCCATTTTTGTTGTCAAAGCTGCGCAAGAACTCGAGGTGATGGTGTGAAAATATCGATTATTCAGCCGTTTTTTACAGCTTACAGAGATCCACTTTTTCGCGGGCTATCAAGAATGAAAAACGAGCTGACAGTGTATTGTGGAAAATCAGGTGAGGACTTTGGGTTTGATGAACAGAATGACTTGGGTATTTATCATTTTTTAGAATGGAAAGGCGGTTTTTTCAAGTTTACTAGTCTTGAGAATGTAAAGAGGATTGCTGATTCAGATGTTATTGTTCACTTTGGTGACTTTAAATATTTAACATTCTGGTTTTTTTTATTTTATTCGAGATTTTCTGGAAAGAAATTTTTTATTCATGGTCAGGGAGGTTATAAAAAAAACGGGTTTATTAGTAGCTTAGTTTATAATTTTAGCCTATTTCTATCAAGTGGTTACATTTGCTATGCAACTTTCTCCTCAGAATCATTAAAAAGTAAGTCTTTTGGTTTTTTGCACAAAAAGATTCACGTTGCAGAAAATATGTTGTATATGAAAAAGCGCAGCGAGGCACCTGCCGGTATTGATGAATCGTTGTTTTATATCGGGAGGATACGTGACGGTTGCGGTATTGAATTGCTTCTTGACGCTGCCGCATTGAGTGGCGTTAACGTCCTTATAGTAGGCGCGGTAGCAATTGATTTTTCAGAAAAAATCAAAAATAAGTATGTTAATGCAATATTTTATGGAAGCGTTTTTGATGAAGAGATTCAATTTGATATTGCAAAAAGGTGCCTCGCAGGAGCATACGGTGGCGATGCTGGTTTAAGTGTCGTGCACTATATGGCTTTTGGACTTCCGGTTATTGTACATTCAGATTTGAAGAAGCATATGGGACCTGAACCAAGTTATATAGTTGATGGCATCAATGGTTTACTGTTCGAACGAGAAAACGTGCAGAGTCTTGCAGAGAAAATAAAGTTGTTGAAAGACGATCGAGACTTGAGGAATAGACTTGCAACTGGCGCTTCAGAAACTTTTGAAAAATTACAGACACCACCCATGCATGAAAAATTTGCAAAAATTCTGGGTCTGATATGATTCTGTTTCTGGTGGATATGCCTCAGCCGACTCATGGAATGTCGAGTATCAATCAACAAATGTGGCTGCGCTGTAAGCAGGCAGGTGTCGATGTCCGATTAATTAATACTGTGCCGTCATTTGCAGCCGGTCTGTTTCATACCCGCTGGTGGTTTGTACTGAAGTTGTTTCATAGTCTGCTGGTGTTTGCCCGGCTCTTGTTGTGTTTGCTGTTTAACAAACCAGTTTTGGTTTATCGCTCCCTGAATGGTGGTATAGGACAGCTATTCGACCTGTGTTTTTTACTACTTCTGCGCTTCAGCCGGGCTCAGGTCGTCTTGCATCATCATTCGTTTAGTTATTTACATCAACCCTCTGCTTTGTTCAGGTTAGTGTTGCGTCTATTAAAACCTGAAGACAGGCATCTCGTGTTGGGTGCGCCGATGGCGTCCCAGCTGCGTACGCTATATCAGGTGCGATCTGAATCTATTCGAACCATCAGCAATCTGAGTTTCTTTGCCCAAGACGAGCATCATGCTGATAAGGAACAACAAGGTTTTAACTCAACTGGAGTACCGTTAAAGTTAGGACATTTAGCAAATCTGTCTTTCGAGAAGGGCCTAAGAGAATTCGTCGATGTGGTGATTACTTTAAATCAGTCTGGTGTGGCCACTCAGGCTGTTCTGGCGGGGCCTTATTCTTCGCCTGAGGTTGCAGACTATGTTATGGCGCAAACCAGCAAATTTCCATTTATTCAGTCGATTGGGTCAGTTTACGGTCCTGACAAGCAGCGATTTTTGGCTGATCTGGACTTATTTTTGTTCCCCAGTAAGTACGTGAATGAGGCTGAACCTTTAGTTTTGTTTGAAGCAGCACAGCAAGGCGTTTTACTGGCAGGAACTGGCCGCGGCTGCATGGCTGAGCAAATTAAACTGTTTGAAGGCTTTTGTTTCACTGAGACGATGGCAGCGGTTGATGTCGCCAGAGAGATTGCTGTCTTGCATGCTGCGGGTGTGTTTGCCGCGCCAAACAAGGCTGCTCGTCAGTCCAGCTTTGCAAAAGTTCAGACTCAGTCTCAGCGACAATTGCAGCAAATAATTGATTATTTCAAGGACGGTTATGTTCCAGAATCTTCAGCAGTTTAAAATGCCTGCCGGCTTCCGCGGGCGCAACGCTTTGACTGTACAATTGTGGTGGCTTGTGCAAGCCACTTTGTTTCGCTGGTCGCCGCAATTTATGTATGGCTGGCGGCGTTTCTTGTTACGGTGTTTTGGTGCAACAGTCGGTAAAAAGGTCATTATACGGCCGACAGTGACTATTACTTACCCTTGGAAAGTGTCGATCGGCGACTATAGCTGGATCGGTGATGATGTGGTGTTGTACAGTCTCGGTCCAATTCGGATTGGCAACCATGCTGTGGTGTCGCAAAAAAGCTATTTATGTACCGGTTCACATCATTACCAACAAGTTGATTTTGGTATTTTTGCGAAACCTATTTTCATTGGTGATCAGGCATGGTTGGCCACAGATGTTTTTGTCGCTCCTGGGGTGTCTGTTGGAGACGGCTCGGTTGTTGGCAGCCGTAGTTCAGTCTATCAAGACCTACCCGCAGGGATGGTTTGTTATGGAAATCCGGCGAAGCCGGTAAAAGCCAGGGAAAAGGCGTGAAATTTTTACTCTACAGCATTAACCATGCGCCGGAGCTGACCGGGATTGGTAAGTACAATGGCGAGATGGTGCAGGCGCTGGCGCAGCGGGGCATTGAGACACTGGTGGTGACGGCACCGCCGTATTATCCGGAGTGGCAGGTGCATGCCGGTTTTAGCAATGCCTACAGCACAGAACAACAAGGCCAGGTGCGGGTGCTGCGTAATCCGCTGTATGTGCCCAAAAAAGTGACTACGCTGAAGCGTTTGGTGCTTCTTGCCAGCTTTGCATTCAGTTCCTTTGGCCGGCTGTTAACTTTGCTGCGGGAAAAGCCGGATGTGGTGATGCTGGTGCAGCCCACTTTGTTTTGTGCGCCCGGTGCGCTGATTTACAGCGCTCTCACCGGGGCCAAAACCATTTTGCATATTCAGGATTTTGAAGTAGACGCCATGTTTGGTCTTGGCATGGCCGGCAAAGCCCAGGGCAGTGACGACCAGCCGTCGGCGAAAAAACGCATCATCCTCGGCGCAGAGCGCTGGTTGATGAACCGCTTTGATAAAGTGTCGTCGATTTCGCACAGCATGCTGGCCAAAGCGCGGCGCAAAGGTGTAGCCGAACATAAGCTGATGTTTTTCCCCAATTGGTCGGACACCGGCTTTGTCAATCCGGCGGTGGAGAGTAGCAGCCTGCGGGCGCAGTGGGGCTTTACGCCGGAAGACAAAATTGTGTTGTATTCCGGTAATATTGGCCAAAAACAAGGGCTGGAAATTGTGCTGGACGCGGCCGCAGCTTTTGCTGACCAGCCACAGGTTAAGTTTGTCATTATCGGCAATGGCGCTTACCGCGATACTTTGGCTGCGGATGCGGCTACGCGGGGCTTACAAAATGTTGAATTTAAACCATTGCAGGCCTGGGCTTTGGTGCCGCAGATTCTGGCGCTGACCGATGTGCATCTGGTGGTACAGAAAAAAGGCGTGGCCGATGCAGTGTTACCGTCAAAACTGACCAATATTCTGGCGGCCGGTGGCCATGCCCTGGTGACTGCCGAGCAACACACCGAATTAGGTGAGCTGGTGCGACGCCATCCGGGTATTTATCATTGCGTGGAGCCGGAAGACAGCAGTGCCTTTATTGCCGGTCTGCGTCAGTGCCTGGCGGCAGATACCCGCAGCACCAATACCATCGCGCGGCAATATGCCGTCGACCATATCAATAGTGAGCAAGTGCTGGAGCGCTTCGCCCACGCGGTTTTTGAATTAGTAAATAAGGAATCAACACGATGACGCAAAAAGTCGCATTAATCACCGGTGTTACCGGCCAGGATGGCTCTTATCTGGCAGAGTTTCTGTTGGAGAAAGGTTATATCGTGCATGGCATTAAACGCCGGGCCTCGTCATTTAATACCCAGCGGGTGGACCATATCTATCAGGACCCGCATATCGAAAATAAAAATTTTATTCTGCATTATGGCGATTTAACTGATTCGTCGAATTTAACCCGCATTTTGCAGGAAGTGCAGCCGGACGAAGTGTACAACTTAGGCGCGCAGTCGCATGTGGCGGTGTCGTTTGAAAGCCCGGAATATACCGCGGATGTAGACGCGATGGGCACTTTGCGGTTACTCGAAGCCATTCGTTTACTGGGCCTGGAAAAGAAAACCCGGTTTTATCAGGCGTCAACGTCCGAGCTATACGGCTTAGTGCAGGAAATTCCGCAAAAAGAAACCACGCCGTTTTATCCGCGCTCACCTTATGCGGTGGCCAAACTTTATGCTTATTGGATCACGGTCAATTACCGCGAATCATATGGCATGTACGCCTGTAACGGCATTTTGTTTAATCATGAATCGCCGCGCCGCGGTGAAACTTTCGTGACCCGTAAAATCACCCGCGCTATTGCCAATATTGCCTATGGCTTAGAGCCATGCCTGTACCTTGGCAACATGGACGCGCTGCGCGATTGGGGCCATGCCAAAGATTATGTCCGGATGCAATGGCTGATGTTGCAGCAAGACCATGCCGAAGATTTTGTCATCGCTACCGGCACGCAAATTTCGGTACGCGAATTTGTCCGGATGGCGGCGCAGGAAGCCGGCATCACGCTGGCTTTCAGTGGTGAAGGCGTGAATGAAGTGGCGACAGTGACAGCGGTCGATGTCACGCGGGCACCCAAAGTATCAGTCGGCGATGTGATTGTGAAAGTTGACCCGCGTTATTTCCGCCCGGCGGAGGTGGAAACGCTGCTCGGCGATCCGGCCAAAGCCAAACAAAAACTGGGCTGGGTGCCGGAAATTACCGTTGGCGAAATGTGTGCAGAAATGGTGGCACACGACCTGAACAAAGCCAAACAACACGCCTTGTTAAAGCAACACGGCTATGACGTCAGCGTGTCGCTGGAATAAGCAAACGCTGGATTGATGCCTGGTGCGGCTGCCGTGGTTCACGGTGGCCCGATGGAACTGAAAATGACGATGAAAAAGACCCGAATTTTTGTGGCCGGTCACAACGGCATGGTGGGCTCGGCAATTGTGCGCCAATTGCAACAAAACCCGCACAATGAGCTGGTGCTGCGCAGCCGCAGCGAGCTGGAGTTAACTTCGCAGGCGCAGGTCAGCGCCTTTTTTGCGGAGGCTGCGATAGATCAGGTGTATCTGGCCGCGGCAAAAGTGGGCGGCATTGTCGCCAACAGCACCTACCCGGCGGATTTCATTTACGAAAACCTGATGGTGCAATGCAATATCATTCACAGCGCCCATCAGGCCGGAGTGCAGAAGTTGCTGTTCCTTGGCTCCAGCTGTATTTATCCGAAACTGGCGACGCAGCCGATGACGGAGCAGGCGCTGCTCACCGGCACCCTGGAGCCAACCAATGAGCCTTATGCGGTGGCTAAAATCGCCGGAATCAAACTGTGTGAAAGTTATAACCGTCAGTTTGGCCGCGATTACCGCTCGGTGATGCCAACCAATCTGTATGGCCCGAATGATAATTTCCACCCGCAAAACAGCCATGTGATCCCGGCCTTATTACGCCGGTTTCATGAAGCGAAGCTCTCCGGCGCTGCGGAAGTCGTGGCGTGGGGCAGCGGTAAACCGATGCGGGAGTTTTTGCATGTCGATGATATGGCTGCTGCCAGTGTGTTTGTGATGAACCTTGCCGACAGTGTCTATCAGCAGCATACCGACGTGATGTTGAGCCATATTAACGTCGGCTCCGGCGTCGATTGCACTATTCGCGAGCTGGTTGAAACCGTGGCTAAAGTGGTGGGCTATCAGGGCAGTATTGCGTTTGACAGCAGCAAACCAGATGGGGCCCCACGGAAGCTGATGGATGTCAGCCGCCTTGCGGCGCTCGGCTGGAAAGCAGGTACTTCGCTGGAGCAGGGGCTTACCAGCACTTATCAATGGTTTTTAGCCCATCAGGACTCGTTCCGGGCCTGACGGAGGCGCTGATGTTTTTAGCTGATGCCCTGTTCAGCACTGTGATTGATGCGACACCGCTGGTGTCGCTCGATTTGATTGTGCGTAACAGCCAGGGCGAGATTTTGCTGGGCGAGCGGATGAACAGACCTGCAAAGGGGTATTGGTTTGTGCCCGGCGGCCGGATCCGTAAAATGGAGGCCTTGGCCTGTGCTTTTAACCGCCTGACCAGCGAAGAGCTTGGCATCGCTTTTCCCTTCGCGGATGTGGGGTGGTTGCGGCCTTTTGATCATTTTTACCCGGATTCGGTGTTTGGTGACACACCATCGACCCATTATGTGGCCATCGCCTGTGAGCTGGCGGTTGGTGACAACTTAAGCGATCTGCAGGCGCTGCCGCCACAGCAACATGGCCGCTATCGCTGGTTTACTGTGGCCGAATTATTGGCTGATCCGGCGGTGCATCAGCACACCAAAGCCTATTTCGGCTGATAAATGGCCGCAGCACCGCTCGCTCCCACACTGAGCCTTGCCATTCACCGGTTGCGGGTGCCGCTCATGCTGGCCGTGCTGATGCTGCACACGTTGCCATTGCTGCGCCTCGCTCCGTCACCTTTCTGGCTGATGCTGGAGCAAACCCTGCGCGTGGCAAGGCCGCTGTTTTTTTTCTGTGCGGCCTGGTTGCTGTTCAGACACTGGCAAAACACCTGGCCGGCATACCGGCAACTGGCACAGCACCGGCTGGTTCGCCTCGGTGTACCGCTGTTGAGCTGGGGCTTGTTGCTGTTTCTGGCGTATAACCTGTTGCTGTGGTTTGGCCCCGCGCATTGGGTGAACAACCCGGCTGGTGCCAGAGCCCGATCTGTCGCCGAATTTGTCAGCTTAATCATTGGGATTGACCGTAATCCGCTGGCCTATCAGTTCTGGTTTATCCGCGATTTATTGTTGCTGACTCTGCTGGCTCCGCTGTTTTATTGGTTGTGGCGGCTGTTGCGGATCACGGCCGCCTTGGGTCTGGTTGCGCTGTTTTTGTTTCAGCAATGGCCCTGGTTTCAGCCGGCGTTAGTGTCTACAGTGTTTTTTGGTCTCGGCGCGGTGGTGGCCTTACAAGGCGCCAGCCTGAAGCTGCCGGATTGGGCATTTCGGGTGCTGTTGCCGGGATGGGCCGGTCTGATTTTGCTGTCTGCTGTCACGGCCGGGCAAGCCGGGGCAACATGGTTTGGCTGGGTCTGGCCCGCCTCAATTCTGGCCGGCACCTTGTGGGTCTGGAATCTGGCGATCCGCCAGGCCGGTCAACTGCAGTCGGAAACGTTGCCGGCACAAAGCACCGGTGTGCGCAGCGATACGGTGTTTTTTGTCTTTGCCGCGCATGAACCGCTGTTAACTTTAGCCGGCAAGTGCTGGCATCACAGCGTGCCACAGCCTTCTTTGGATATCCTTCTGTTGTGCATGCCTTTTCTGCTGTTTTATCTGCTCAGTGCAGTTTATCGGGCTTTGATCATGCCGCGGCCATTGCTGTGCCTGTTATTGCTTGGGCGGCGCGGATGAAGCGCTGGCAAGACCGCCGGTTGTGGGCGCTGTTCGCCAACAGCGCTTATGCCTTGTCGTCATTTCTGCTCGGTTGGTTGTTGTTGCTGCAGGGCAATAACACTGTTTACGGCGCTTTTGCCTTTTATCTGGTATTACAAGCCTTTGCCTATAGCCTCAGCAATGCACTGTTTGGTGCGCCTTTGCTAATCGCCAGCCGTCATGGCGAGGTGAGTCCTGGCACAGTGAGGCCGATGCTGGCGCTGGCATTTTTGCTGGCGCTGCTCTTTGCCGCAGTGCAAGGTGTGGTGTTGTGGTTGCAGGGCGTTGCGGCCGATGCGGTGGTGCTGTTGTTGTGCAGTTCTGTGTTATTGCAGCTGCGCTGGTTCTGTCGTTGTGTGCAGCAAAATGATGCGCCGGCGCAGGTCATTGCCGCTGATTTGAGTTTCAGTCTGACCGCGTTGGCCGGGGCTGCGCTGATCTGGTGGCTGCAATGGGTGACGATATCATCGTCGGGCCTGATCCTGATGGTCGCGGCAATAGCCGGTTTGTGGCCGTGTCGGCGACTGTTGCAGGCGGCAGTGCAAGCGCGGTCAGACTGGCGTTTGTGTCGTCATGGTTATCAGCAGCAAGGCAAGCCAGCGTTGTTTGGTGTACTGACTGCGGAACTCACCGCCAATAGTCATCAGTATCTGATAGTGCTGTTGCAAGGTGCCGCCGCTTTTGCGCCGGTTGCGGCCGCCGGGTTGTTTTTGCGGCCGATGACATTGGTGCAAAGCAGCCTGGCGCAGATTGAAAGACCCCGGCTGGCGCGCGCGGCGGCGGCGGCCGATGGTGCCACATTGCGGGCGCTGTGGCGTTCATTTATCTGGCTGAATCTGCTGGCGTTTGTGCTGAATCTGCTCGTGCTGTTGCTGTTGTTATGGCTTGCGCCGACATGGCTTTGGCCTGAGCAGAGCAGTTGGTCATCCTTTATTGCTTGTGTGGGTTTTATCGCCGCCGCGGCTTTACTACGCAGTATACGAAGTCCCGCCTGCACTTTATTGCAGGCGGTAGATCAATTTCACTATCTGGCCAGGGTGACCTGGCGGGCCAGCTTGGTGACGCTGCCTTTGGTGTTGCTTGGGCTTTACTGCGGCGGGCTCTGGGGGGCGTTATTTGCCATGCTGCTGGGCGAATGTGCTGTAGCTATCCCTGCTATCCGGCGCTGTCGCCGGGTACTGGCGCAGTACTGATGGCAGGACCAGTAGCCAAATTTATGATAATGTTGATGTTATTTTGAATATCTGCCTGGATGGGGCACAAGCGAAGGAACAAATGTGAAGGGCGCTCTGGTCTACCGTTGTTTTCAGTTACAGCAAATTATTACGCGTGAGCTGTGTACTCTGCTGATGCGTGGTGTTGGCTGGTTGTGGGGCGTAGAGTTTAGCGGGCCTGCCCATTTTTATGGGACTGCACGGTTTATTCGCCACCCGGCCGGGCGCATTGTCCTTGGGCGTGACCTGGTGTTTCGTTCCGCGCCATCGTCCAACACTATTGGCCTTAACCGCCGCTGCTTTTTCAGCGCTGGCGCCGGCGCGACATTGCAAGTCGGCGACGGCTGCGGCTTCAGTGGCACCGTTATCGCGGCGCAGCAGCAGATCACGCTGGGTCAGCGCGTGATGTGTGGTGCTAACGTGACTATCACCGACACCGACCGCCATCCCACCGATGCGCTGGCACGTCAGCGCGGCGAACCGGGCGCCAGTGCGGCCGTGGATATTGCCGATGATGTCTGGCTTGGCATGAATGTCGTCGTGTTAAAAGGCGTTCGGATTGGCGCAGGCGCTGTGATCGCGGCAAATTCTGTGGTCGTCTCAGACATTCCGTCTGGTTGTCTGGCTGGCGGGCAACCGGCAAAAGTGCTGAGGCAGCTGTAATGCGTCAGATAGCTGTGCTGCTCACTTGCCACAATCGTAAAGCCAAAACTTTAAGTTGTTTACAGTCCTTATTTGCCCAGCAATGTCAAAATGTCAGTCTGACCGTCTGGTTAGTTGATGACGGCAGTCAGGATGGCACTGCTGCGGCAGTACAGCAGCATTTTCCAGCCGTGCAGCTGCTTGAGGGCAATGGCCGCTTGTTCTGGAACGGTGGTATGCGCAAGTGCTGGTTGGCGGCAATGGTAAGTCCGGCCGATTTTTATTTATGGCTCAACGATGATGTGACCTTGTTGCCTGATGCGGTGCAGCGCCTGGTGGATTGTTATGACCGGCATCATCCTGGCCAAACAGGGGCTGCGCCGGAACAGGTGGGGCACTTTTGTGTCGGGGCTGTGGTTGGCACCATGCAGGACCCGCAGCAGCACATTTTCAGCTACGGTGGCCGTCGTGCCGCTTCTCGCTGGTTGCCGCTGAATATCGGCCCGGTGGTGACGCCGGGGGACACAGCCCAGCTGTGTGATTATGTCAATGGCAACTTATGTCTGATCCCGGCACAGGCCGCTCAGACCATTGGGATTTTGTCAGACCGTTTTACGCACAGTATGGGTGATTTTGATTACAGTATTCGGCTGCGTCGCGCCGGATTCGCGCTGTTGATAGCCCCAGGCTTGTTCGGGGCTTGTGCCTTAAACCCGCTCAAAGGTTCGATTAAAGATGTGTCCGTACCGATGGCAGAGCGGGTCCGCTGGATGACACTTCCGACTAAATGCCCGCCGTTGCCAGAGTGGCTGTATTTTATCCGTCAATATGGCGGCCTATTCTGGCCGCTGTTGTATATCAAAGCTGTGGTGGGGCGCTGGTTCCCACGTTTGTGGTTGTGGTTTAACCAGCGTAAAGCCTGAACCGGCAGTGCTGGCAGGTAAGGACAGGGAAATTTGGTAATGTCAGGATCCAAAAGCCGAAAATATTTACGTCGCGTGCGTGTGCTGCTGGACCTTGTTGTCATGCTGTTGTTGTTGGTGTTGCTTGGGATCTGGGCCACCCGCTACTTACTGGCCGGGCAACCACTGGTGATGCAGATTGAGCACCTGCTGGGCTCGGACAAGAATATGCATCTGTTGCTGGGTTTTTCACTGCCGCTCTGTGTTGGCTGGTTGATGCGGTTGTACCGCCTGCGGCCACTGCTGCAAGCCGGCGCATTTATCCTGACAGGATTTGCCTATGCCGGGGACGAATGGTTTCAGTCAACCCTGACATTTCGTACGGCGTCACTTGATGATTTTGTCATGTCAATCACCGGACTGCTGCTGGCGGTTGCGGTCTGGTATTCGCTGCAGAGCCTGATCAAAACCACAGGACGGGAATGACCCGCGCCGTTGTTGGGTAGCGCTGGCGAATAAAAAAAGGAGCCCATCCGGACTCCTTCTTTACACACTCAATGAGTTTACGCTTGGCGACGACGCAGCATTAAACCGAAAGCAGCCAGCGCAAATAAACCTGCAGTGGCCGGTGCTGTTACTGGTGCTTTGATGAAGTTCAGGCTGACATTATCCAGTAATGCGCCTTTACCATTGCCGTTTGCAGCAGCGTTCGCGTTATACAGTTTGTCGCCTAAGCCACCAAAACCCAGTACCATCTGGCTGGAAGAGGCAACCAGCGTTACTTTATATTGGGTCCAGGCTTTGTCGTTTCCGGCCTGAACGCTGTAGTCCACGTTGGAAATATAGTTGGACTGGCTTAACAAGGACGCATCGGGTTCCCAGTACACGCCTAAGCCGTTGTCATCTGCAGCTGTGGTGCGTGCGCGATACCAGAACGACAATTCGTAAGTGGCACCGACCTGCAGCCCGGACAACTGCTGGAAAATTCCTGAGTTGCTGTTACCTGGCTTGTTGTAGGCAAAGTGGGTGTCCATTTCCAGATAACGGTTACCGTCCTGCGCGTTAAAGCCTAAGGTATTGTTGAACTGAACTTCTACACCGGGTCCGTAAAACACATTCCAGCCTGGTAAAGAACCGGCGACCGCCCAGCTGTAGCCTTTGCCCAGCGTGCCGTAGTCGTCAAATGTACCGATTGGTTTGTTTTGGGCGTTGCCGTCATAAACAACGCCTGAATTCGGATTGCTCTCAAAGCTGCCGTTGGTGACTAAAGTCGCACTTGCCTGACCTGCAGCCAGCGCTGCGACTACGAATAATGCTTTGTACATATGCTTGCTCACTCCAGACACTCCTGTGGCAGAATTAAATCTCACAACAATAGCATTGGCAATTTATGTGCCACACTGCGTAAGTTATTGATTTAAGCTATTTTCTATCCTGTTGAAATTAGGCGCATGTAAACAAAACTGACAAATATGCGATGTTTAAGCCCAGACAGTCAGAAACATGGACACCTACGCCTATTATAACGGGCTGGCAGCGGAAAAAATAAGTTAATATTTGTGTTTTTTTTAATCCGTTGTCTTCAGCAGCTGCTCTAAAGTGCCCCAGCGCCACAGTTTAGCCTGATGTTGCGCAGACTTTTCCTGCGATAACCAGATGTTTTCCGCTTCATCGAGGCAAATTGCCTCCAGTTGACCGCCGGTATCAAGTGACACGCTGCGAATAAGTTGAAATTGCATGTCCAGGACTGCCAGAAAAGGTGAAAAATCTCCGCTGATCAGCAAGGGCAGCGGATTTTGCCGGAAGTTCTGATAACCGGCGATAATAAACACCCGGTGACGCGCCGAAAATGCCGCGTCAGTGATCAATCCCGGCAGCGGCGCGGTGATGCCGGCCAGTGTTAATACCGATGTTGGCTGTGTGGTATCTGCGGCATAGACCCGGCTTTGCGGCCCCAGCCAGTTTTTCGAGAAGAGCAATAATTGGCTGCCGGTACTGACCAGCGCTTCAGCGTCGCGTTCATGTTGGTAAGGCGACGGGTTTACCAATGGCGGCCCGGGGTAACGCAGTGTGTTGCTTTTCATCCTCATTGGCTGACGCCTGTCTGCCGGCAGGGGCGCATGGTACAGCTGTATCGTCGTACGCTCGCCGGTGTTATTGCCGATATCCGCAATCCACAGCTGTCCCTGATGGATGGCCAACGCTTCCCAATCCTGGTTCGTCGCGTCGGTTTGTATGGTTGCGGTGATATCGCCGTTCGCGTTTAACTGATACAGCAGGGGTGGATTGCCGGAGTCATTCAGCGTCAAAAACTGCTGAGACGGCAAACAGGCCAGTGCAGAGGTTTCTGCGACTTCGGCACTGAGTGGCCGCACCATGCCGGCGTCTGCATCCTGCATCGCGACCACCGGGTCAGACGGCGGCAGGTTGCAGCCAGTGAGCACAAGGCAAAAGCTCAATATGACTGCCGGCGATAACTGAGATTTCTGCATTTGTCTGTGGCCATCTGTCGGAAAAGAATTAGCAGCGGTTATCATAACATCGTCACAGTTTAGTGAAAGCCTGTGGTTATTTAACGACTTAGTCGCCAGATGCGGACCTTGGCCAGATGGGGGCTCCGCGACAACTTTCGGTTGGCAAGCTATTGCTATCAAGGGTAGAATCGCCGCGTGACGTCTCGATACAACTTATTCATGGAAGATAGCGTGCCGAAAAAGTCCAGTCATTTTGAGTCTGCCGGCAACGGTTTTGCATTTATACACCGGCTGTTGGATATCGCGATTTATATTGGCGTGCTGTTGCTCAGTTGTCAGTTGCACGGTGTGCCCTTTGATAAAAATTATCTGATCCTGCTGTTAGCCCATATCGCGGGCTGTTCGTACATCGCTGAAGCGCTTCAGCTTTACCGTCCCTGGCGGATAAATCAATTCAGAAACATGCTGTGGCTGGTCTGCCTGCTGCTGGCGATTTGTTTTGCCGGCATGCTCAGCGTGTTATTCCTGTTTAAAGTCAGTGAAACCTTTTCCCGGGTTGTGGTTGTTGGCTGGTATGGTGGCTCGGCGATGCTCATGCTGAGCTGGCGGCTGGTGTTCCGGATGATCCGTATGGTTCAGGTTGGACGTGGTGTAAACTTACAACGAATGGCGATTGTTGGTTTGACCCCGCGTGGCATTCAGCTGTTTCAGGAAATTAAAGCTCATCCCGAGCTTGGCTTTGAATGTATTGGTTTTTTTGATGACCGTGAGCCTGATCGTTTCCCGGCAGAATATCGTAATCTGCTGCTTGGCAATGTTACCGAATCGGTGATGACGGCCCAGTCAGGGGTGATCTCCCGCCTTTATATCGCCCTGCCATTGCATGCGGACAAACGCATTCAGCAAATCGTCCAGCAGTTGGGGGATACCACACTGAATGTTTATCTGGTGCCAGATTTCCTGCTGATGAGCATGATGCATGGCCGGCTCAGCAGCGTCGGCGAAATTGACACTATTTCGGTTTTTGAATCGCCACACTATGGTGTGCAGAACTATCTGAAACGCACCTTTGACATTCTGTTCAGTCTGTTTGCTTTGCTGCTGTTGTCACCGCTGATGGTGCTGATTGCGCTGGCAGTCAAACTGACGTCTGCCGGGCCAGTGCTGTTTGTACAGGACAGGTATGGCCTGGATGGCAAGAAGATTGGGGTATACAAATTCCGCACCATGAAAGTGATGGAAAATTCTGGTACGGTGATTCAGGCGAGCCGTAACGACCCGCGGGTGACTGTGCTGGGTGCTGTGCTCAGACGGACTTCATTAGATGAACTGCCGCAGTTTTTAAACGTACTGTTTGGCCAGATGTCGGTTGTCGGACCAAGACCGCATGCTGTGGCTCATAACGAGCAGTACCGTAGCCAGGTGTCGTTTTATATGTTGCGCCACAAGGTAAAACCAGGCATCACCGGCTGGGCCCAGGTCAACGGCTGGCGGGGCGAAACTGACACTTTGGATAAAATGGAAAAACGTGTTGAATATGACTTGTATTACATCCGTAATTGGTCATTGTGGTTTGATATTAAGATAATTTTCAAGACAGTATTTAAGGGATTCAGTGGTCAGCATGTGTATTAAACAGGAATTACGTCAAATGAAAGGGTTTCAACTGAGTTGTATCGCAATGGTCATCGCCGGCAACCTGACTGTGGCTTATGCGCAGGAGCAGGAAGGGGTGATCCGGACTGAATCCGGTATCGATTTTATCCCGTCGCTGCAAGCCGAGCTGAAACATGATGACAACGTGGTCCGCGACAAAGCCGCGACTATTTCCAGCTGGGTTTCGACACTGGCGCCCACGCTCAAAGCCAATTTGGTGGACGGACCGAGTAGCTACGGTTTTGCTGCCGCGTTGAAAAACGCCGTGTATTTTGACAGCAGTGCCGATAATTTTACTGATGGTTATCTTGAAGCGGAAGCCAGACTGTCGCCCGGCAGTGCACATAATCTGAAGTTCAAAGCCAATAACAGCTGGTTGCATGAAGACCGCGGCACCGGTGTCTCCGAAGGGCGTGGTAACCTGCAACCGGAAGAAACCCGTTTTACGGCGCAAAATTTCCAGGCGGATTATGAATACGGTAGTTCAGGTTCCGTTGGAAAACTGCGGGCCAATACCCGTTATTATCAAAAGGAATACGACAACTTCCGCGATTTAACACAGTACCGTGATCACGACTTGCGCCAGATTGGCGGCGGATTTGTCTATCAGACCGCCGGCGCTTTTAAGCTGGTCGCCGAGTTGTCTTCTGCTGATATCAATTTTAAAACCGAAGATTTATCAGGTTCACGCAATAACACAGATACAAATTATCGGCTGGGTGCTGAGTGGGATATCAGTGCTTTAACCACCGGTATTCTGAAATTGGGTTACCAGGATAAAGACTTTGATCTGGCGGCCCGGGAAAAATTCAGCGGGTTCTCCTGGGAGGCCATTGTGCAGTGGCTGCCACTGACTTACTCCGGCTTTGATTTTTCGACCGGACGTCGGGCCAAAGATGTTGACGCCCTGAATGTCAATTCGGACTATATCATCGAAACCACCTATGCCATCGGCTGGAATCATCAGTGGTCAGAACAGCTGAGTTCGAAGCTGGCTTATGAGCATCAGACCGATGAATACAACCGGGTATTGCAGCTCGGTAATACCCTGGGGCGCGAAGATACCCGAAAAATTATCACGGCGGAGCTGGAGTCTAAGCCACTGCGCTGGTTAACCGTGACGGGTTTTGTCAATGTTGAAGACCGCACTTCAACATTGGGGGTTATCGTGTATGACAGAACCGTGTATGGTCTGAGTTTCCAGATGACTCTGTAAGGGAAGATGATGTTGATCAGATGTTTTAGCCTGGTATTGATGTTTCTGAGCCTCTGTGCGATTGCACAGCAGGCTGAGCCAATCGCCAGTGGGGAGGCAGATAATTATGTGTTGGGCCCTGGCGATGCGATCCGCATTAAGGTATTTGGTGAGCCTGAGCTGGATTTAGATGTGCAGCTGACCGACAGCGGAACATTAAATTACCCCTTTCTTGGCACGGTAAAAGTGTCCGGCATGACGTTAAAACAGCTGGAACAACGCATTTATAACGGTCTGAAAGGTGATTATTTTGTCGAGCCCAATGTGTTCGTCGGCATGGTGCAGTACCGGCCATTTTATATCCATGGCGAAGTGAAAAAGCCTGGTGGTTATCCTTATCAGCCGGGTATGACAGTGGACCAGGCTGTAGCTTTGGCCGGTGGTCTGACCGAGCGCGCGTCCAAAGAGAAGATCTTTGTTGCCCGGGAAGGCGATAAGGCCAATAAAGTGACCGCCGACCTGAACAGTAAAATCCGTGCTGGTGATACTGTGACTATTGAACAGAGATTTTTCTGATGACGAGTACGACAGGACAGATCGAGTCTTCCGCAGACGAAGTGATTGATTTAAGAAAATATTTTAATGTAATCAACCGGGCCAAATGGCGCATTCTCGCGCTTGCTGTATTGGTTTCGGCACTGACCGTTTTTGTCGTGCTGAATATGAAACCAGTCTATAGCGCAAAAGCGACCTTGCTGATTGAAGCGCAACAGGCCAAAGCGGTCAAAATTGAAGAAGTGTATGGGATCAATTCCGGACAGCAGGAATATTATCTGACCCAGTTTGAAATTCTGAAATCCCGCAGCATCGCCGAAACCGTGATCGATAAACTGCAGCTGTCGACACATCCGGAATTTATGACAAAACCCGGTCTGCGCGACAGCATTCAGCAGTTATTGCCGTTTTTGGCAACTAACCGCGAACAAGTGTCTGCAGCTGAACAGCAACTGCGCGATCGCGAGCGACTGGTCGCCGCCTTCGTCGAGCGCCTGTCAATTGAACCGGTGCGAAAGACACAGTTGGTGAACATTGTGTATGAAGCCAATGACCCGCGACTGGCTGCGCAGGTCGCCAATGCTATTGGTGAGGCTTATATCGATACACAGCTGGCGGCCAAAATGGGCATCACGCAAAAAGCCAATGACTGGTTAGGTGGCCGGCTTGGCGAACTGCGTCTGCAACTGGATGCTTCAGAAAAAGCGTTACAGGATTTTCGTCTGCGTGAAGGGCTGATTGATGTCGCTGGTGTGCGCAGTCTGGGCAGTCAGGAACTGGAGCGGCTGGGGCAGGAAGTGACCCTGATGCGCAGTAAAAAAGCGCAGATCGACGGCTTTGTCCGTGCGGTAGGCCAGTTTGGTGCCAACGATATGAGTCGCCTCGAGTCATTGCCGGAAATTACCGCGCATCCTGGGGTGCAGCAAGTAAAAGCTGCGGTGATTTCGGCCGAGCGCAAGGTATCAGAACTCAGTAAATTTTATGGGCCAAAGCATCCTAAATTGCTGTCGGCGCGCTCTGAACTCAGTACCGTTCAACAGAATCTGCATGAACAAATTCAGAAGTTGATCAACGGCATCGCCGAAGAAGCCAACACCGTGACGCAGAATCTGGCGGCACTGGAAGCGGAAATGCAGCGTTCCAAAGGCCAATATCAGGATTTAAGCGGTAAAGAAGCCGAGTATCAGCGCTTGTCGCGGGAAGTGGAAACGAACCGTCAGCTGTTTGATACTTTTATGGCGCGGCAAAAAGAAACGGAAGTGACTGGCAATTTTAATTCTGCTGTCGCCCGTTTTACCGATGTCGCGGTGGCGGCGGTGGATCCGATTAAACCGAAAAAGAAGCTGATTGTGCTGCTGGCCTTTGTCGCCGCGCTGGGTTTTGGCGTCATAGTGGCCTTTGTGATGGACTCGCTGAACGACACTATTAAAACCACACGCGAGGTGGAAAGTGTGTTGCAGCAACGGGCTTTGGGCGTCGTGCCTAAAGTGCCGGGGAAAAAGGCCATCACCGAGAAAAACCGTGCCTTTTTTGACACCGATGCGAGGCAATTTTCTGAATCGGTGCGTTCGGTACGCACCAGTTTGTCATTGCTGGGGCTAGATCGTCCCTTGCAGGTGCTGATGGTGACCTCGTCTATCCCTGAAGAGGGGAAATCCACCGTGGCCAGCAATCTGGCGTTTGCGTTTAAACAACTTGAGTCTGTGTTGCTGATTGACGCGGATATGCGTAAACCGACCATTGCTAAGCGCTTTGGCCTGCCGGCGTTTCAACCTGGCCTTGCCAACTACCTGACCGGCACTGAAAGTCTGGAAGATTGCATTATCAGCGATGAGGCCTCGGGCATTGATATTTTGCCTGCCGGTTCTATCCCGTTAAATCCGCTGGAGTTATTGTCAGGGAACGCCTTGGCGGAACTGTTAACCCAGCTCAGAGGGCGCTACCAGAAGATTATTATCGATACGCCGCCAGTGCAGGCGGTCAGTGATGCGCTGGTGGTGTCGACCCAGACTGATGCGGCGGTGATGGTTGTGCGGGCTGATCAGACCCGGTCCGGCCTGATTAAACTGTCCTTGGCTAAACTGGTGAATGCCCATGCCCGGGTGGTTGGGGTGGTGCTGAATGACCTGGATTTAAAACTTGCTGAGCGTTATTACGGTAACTTTGGCTATTACCGGTATTACGCGGAAAATACGGACAAGGAATGATCGATCTGCATTGCCACATCTTACCCGGTCTGGATGACGGGGCCGCAAGCCCGGAAGAGACGCTGGCGTTGCTGCGACTGGCTGTGGCTGATGGCATCACCCGGATGGTGGCAACGCCACATATTAATCCGGGTTTTTTCGACAATAAACCCGCCACCATCAATAGTGCGCTGGCGGATGCGCGGCAGTTGATCCAGACACATCAATTGCCGATCCGCCTTGCAGCCGCCGCCGAAGTGCGGTTAACCGATCAGCTGATGCCGGCGCTGGAAATGGGCTTGTTGCCGTTTTTGGGCGAATGGCAGGGGCAGAAAGTCTTGTTGCTGGAATTGCCACACAGCCATGTGCCGGCCGGTACGGACAAATTGCTGAAGTGGCTGGCGCGACACGATGTGATTGCGATGATTGCACATCCGGAACGTAACCGGGATATCCAGGCGAATTTCCATTGTCTTGCCCCGTTAAAACGGGCCGGTTGTTTGTTTCAGCTGACGGGCAGTTCGCTGATAGGCGATTTGGGTGCGCGCCATCAACAATGCGCTGAATTCATGGTCGCACAGCGGCTGTTCCATGTGGTCGCCAGTGATTGTCATAATATTGATCGCCGGCCGCCTAAATTAACCGCTGCGGTGCGTTGTCTGACTGAATTGGCCGACGAGCAATATGCTATGGCGCTGGCGCTGCACAATCCGGCACTCATCACCGGACAGCTTCATTTTGGGGATATGGCATGAGTGCGTTGGTACTACGCCGGGCGCTGATCGTTGCCAGTATGCTGGCATTAATGGTGGCGATGTGGCTGGTGACCAAAGCCGGTATTGCCAGTCTGTATTATTTCCCGGCCGCTTATGCGGTGGAGCAATGGCAAAAAGCCTCAGATAAACCTGATGCTGAACAATTACAGCGGGCGCAGCTGCAAATCGCTTCGGCACTGGCGTGGCAGCCACAGAATCCGCATTATCAGCTGATGGCGGCTAAAATTGCCGAGTGGGCCTGGTTTAGTGGCCAGCTGTCCACGGCTGCAATCAGTAAAAATGAGCAGATTTATCAGCACGCGATAGCCCAGCGGCCAGACTGGCCTGTGGCCTATGCCGACTACGGTTATTTCCTGGCGACGGTACAACTGCGACTGGCCGACGGCTTGGCACAATTGGAACTCGCGGCGCGCCATGGCGGTTATTTGCCGGAAGTACATGAAAAGATTTTACTTGTCAGTTTCTCAAACTGGGCGGCACTGACTGTGGCACAAAAAGCGGCGGTATTTGCCAGAGTCGCAGCAGCGATGGGCGGCCCATTGCAAGGTAATAGCATCCGGCTGATAAAACAGTATCAGCTTGAGCGGCAGCACTGTATTTACCTGCGAAAGCGCATGGCGGCAAATGACGCCTGGCCCGAGGTCCGGCGCCAGCTGTGTCCGGCTTCCTGACAGGTCTTTCTGCCACACCGGCCACACGTTTGACAGACAACAGCGCTTTCGACAGACTCGTTTACATATTCGTATACACAGGACAATCCTATGTTTATTCCCGTCATAATGGCTGGTGGCTCAGGGACGCGGTTGTGGCCGCTTTCACGTGGTCACTACCCGAAGCAATTTTTGGCGTTGAATGGTGATGCCACACTGCTGCAACAAACGTTGTTGCGGCTTAAGGGGCTGGTCCATCAGCCGCCTTTACTGATTTGTAATGAAGATCATCGTTTTATCGCGGCAGAGCAGGTTCGTCAGCTCGGCGTACAGGGCGCTGCAATCCTGCTCGAACCGGTTGGCCGCAATACGGCGCCGGCGATTGCACTGGCTGCATTACAAGCGATGGCTACAGATCCGCAGGCGCTGTTGTTGATTTTGGCGGCTGATCACGTGATTGCCGATGAAGCGGCGTTTCGCCGCGCAGTGCAACAGGCCGAACCCTTGGCCGAGTCAGGCAAACTGGTCACTTTTGGCATAGTGCCGACGGCAGCGGAAACCGGCTATGGCTATATCCGCCGTGGCGTGGCCGCTGGTAATGCGTATCAGGTCAGTGCGTTTGTCGAAAAGCCCGCTTTAGCCACGGCAGAACAATATCTGGCCAGTGGCGAATACTACTGGAACAGCGGCATGTTTATGTGTCGTGCCGACCGTTATTTGCAGTTGCTCGGACACTATCAGCCAGCCATGCTGAGCGCCTGTCAGGCGGCCATGGCGGAACTGAGTCCGGATCTTGATTTTATCCGGGTGAAAAAAGCGGCGTTTGAGGCGTGTCCGGATAATTCGGTAGATTACGCCATCATGGAGCCGTTAAGCCGGGACGAGCCAGCCAGTGTGGTGGTGCTGCCTTTAGCCGCAGGCTGGAATGATGTCGGCGGCTTTGCCGCCTTGTGGCAGGTCAGTGACAAAGATGCCGAAGGCAACGTACATCAGGGCGATATCTGGTCCCACAATAGCCAGAACTGCTATGTCCGGTCGGAACAGCAGCTGGTGGCGACTGTGGGCGTGCAGGATTTAGTCGTGATCAGCACCAAAGATGCGGTGCTGGTGGCGCACAAAGATCAGGCGCAGGACGTCAAACACATCGTGGCGCAGCTCAAAGCCAGTCAGCGGCCCGAAGTCACTTTCCACCGCGAAGTGTACCGGCCCTGGGGCAAATACGATTCAGTCGATAACGGCGAGCGTTTTCAGGTCAAGCGCATTACCGTGAACCCCGGTGCGAAATTGTCGGTACAGATGCATCATCACCGTGCCGAGCACTGGATTGTGGTATCCGGTACTGCCAAAGTGACCATCAATGGTGCTGAGCAATTTCTGACCGAAAATCAGTCGGTTTATATTCCTATCACCGCAGTCCATGCGCTGGAAAATCCCGGCAAAGTGCCGCTGGAACTGATTGAAGTCCAGTCCGGCTCTTACCTCGGCGAAGACGACATAGTGCGCTTTGCCGACCGTTATGGGCGGACCTGAGATGGAGCGGAGAACTGAGATGTACCGCAAAATCAGCTGTGTGAAAGCCTATGATATCCGCGGCCGTTTGGGCGATGAACTGGACGAAGATGTGGCCTATCGGATTGGCCGCGCTTTTGGCCAATATCTGCAGGCGAAGACTGTTGTCGTCGGCGGCGACGCCCGGGCAACCTCTGAGGGGCTGAAATTGGCGCTGGCCGAAGGGCTGATGGATGCCGGTGTCGATGTGATTGATCTCGGCATGACCGGCACTGAAGAAGTTTATTTCGCTACTTTTCATTTAGGCGTGTGTGGCGGTATTGAAGTGACGGCCAGCCACAATCCGCTCGATTACAACGGCATGAAGCTGGTGCAACAGGGCGCAAGGCCTATCAGCGGCGACAGCGGTTTGTTTGAGATTAAAGCGCTTGCTGAGCAAGGTGATTTTGCGCCAGTGCCGGCCCGGGGCCAGTATCGACTGCAGTCGGTGTTAGCCGATTTTGTCACGCATCTGCTTGGTTATATTCGTCCGGCATTGTTCCGGCCGCTGAAAATAGTGGTCAACTCCGGCAATGGTGCCGCCGGCCATGTGATTGACGCGCTGGAAAGCCGCTGTGAAGCCCTGGGTTTACCGCTGCAGTTTGTCAAAGTGCATCACGAGCCGGATGCCACTTTCCCCAATGGCATTCCAAACCCGTTATTGCCGGAAAACCGCGCCGATACAGCCAAAGCGGTACTGGCGCATCAGGCTGATTTTGGCGTGGCCTGGGACGGCGATTTTGACCGCTGCTTTTTATTTGATGAGCAAGGTCAGTTTATTGAAGGTTATTACATCGTCGGGCTGCTGGCTGAAGCCTTTTTACAGCAGCACCGCGGCGCCCGGATCATCCATGATCCGCGTCTGACCTGGAACACGATTGATTTAGTCAACAAGGCCGGCGGTGAGGCCATTCAGTCAAAAACCGGTCACGCCTTTATCAAAGAGCGGATGCGGCTTGAGGATGCGGTGTATGGCGGTGAGATGAGCGCGCACCATTATTTCCGCGATTTTGCTTATTGCGACAGTGGCATGATCCCCTGGCTGCTGGTGGCAGAACTGATGTGTGTCAAGCAACAGCCACTGTCGGCATTGGTTGCAGAGCGCATCGCGGCCTACCCATCCAGCGGCGAAATTAATTTTACTCTTGCCAGGCCCCAGGCCAAACTGGCAGAAATTCTGGCTCGTTATCAGCCACAGGCCGAACAGCTGGATACCACTGACGGCATCAGTCTGGCATTTGCCGACTGGCGGTTTAACCTGCGTAGCTCTAATACTGAGCCTTTGGTGCGGCTGAATGTCGAAAGCCGGGGCGATGTTGCGCTGATGCAGGCGAAAACTGCGGAGCTGTCCGCCTGGTTACAACAAGGCTGAAGCTGATGAGTACTGAACCTGCAGATGATATCCGTCAGGACCCGGCCATGCGCAAACTGCTGGAACGCATGCCCGCCGAAGTGCAGCAGAGTTTTACCGAAGCGCAGCTCAGTTATCTGCGGGTCGCGCTTGGCGCCAGGCAGTGGGGCAAGCACAAATTTGATTTGCGCGGCACGGTCGGATTTGGCAGCTGGCGATATTATTATGTGTTGGTCGCCGGACGGAACAAACGCAGTGAGCATCGCAGCCACAAGGCAGGCTTACTGGTAAAAGCCGTGCTGCTGAGCATGTTGTTGTTGCTGAGTACTGTATTGGGCTTATTGCTGCTGTACTTATTAAAATCGGCGCTGGGAATTGATTTGTTTGCCGATTATTCGCTGGGGATCTGGAGCTGGTTTCAGGCGCTTTAAGCGCCTGAAACCGTCAGGAGCTGTTACAGGCTCAGTTCCAGCCGCTGCACCACCACGTCATTGTGTTGCCTTTCGTCGTCTTCTTCCAACAACCCGACCGGTTTGGCCGGTACTGACTCTTTGTCAAAGGCGGTGTCGCCGGCAAACTCTGCTGCCCGGGCTTTGGTGACGGCGGCAAAATCAAACAGGTTTTTATCCACCATGTGCGAGGGCACAATGTTTTGCATGGCCTGAAACATGGTTTCAATCCGGCCCGGGAAGCGTTTATCCCAGTCCTGCAGCATTTCTTTCACCACCTGGCGCTGTAAACCGTCCTGCGAGCCACAGAGGTTGCAGGGGATGATGGGGAATTCGCGGGCGGCGGCGTATTTTTCGATATCTTTTTCCCGGCAATAGGCCAATGGCCGGATCACAATATGCTCGCCGTTGTCGCTGATCAGTTTCGGCGGCATTGACTTCATTTTGCCGCCGTAGAACATATTCAGGAACATGGTTTCGATCATGTCATCGCGGTGGTGGCCGAGTGCGATTTTGGTCGCTCCCAGCTCTTTGGCAGTGCGGTATAAAATGCCACGGCGCAACCGGCTGCATAAGGAGCAAGTGGTTTTACCTTCCGGAATTTTTTCTTTGACAATCGCGTAGGTATCTTCCGTGACTATCTGAAAATCAACGCCAATAGCGCTTAAGTAGCCTGGCAGTACTTCGGCCGGAAAGCCGGGCTGCTTCTGGTCCAGATTCACCGCCACAATGCTGAAGCTGATTGGGGCCGATTGCTGCAGGTTCAGTAAAATATCCAACAGCGTATAGCTGTCTTTGCCACCTGACAGGCAGACCATCACTTTGTCGCCTTCCTCAATCATGCCAAAATCAGCAATGGCCTGACCGACGCCACGGCGCAGTCTTTTATGCAGTTTGTTCAGATTGTATTGCGCTTTGGCTTCAGCGGAGTGGGACATGATATTACCTGTGCAGTCAAAAAGGCGCACATTATAGCGGATCGTGCCCGCTTGCCAATTGCAATTCTTGACGGCGGGCACAGATACGGGCGCAGGCCGCTCAGGCCGGCGTATCGGGCTTTAACGCCAGCACGTCACAATCAAGCCGGTCAATCACATGCTCGGCGGTATTGCCAATGATTGCTGCTGAAAGGCCGGTCCGGCCTATAGTGCCGATGATCACCATTTCGGCATCCAGCGCTGTGGCGACCCGTGGGATCACATCTTCCGGCATCCCTTCCTGTACATGCACCGCATCGCTGGTAATGTCAAACTGGCCTGCCAGCGCGTTTGCGGCATCGACATGGTGATGCCGCATGCTGTCATTGTATTCCACTGGATTAAATTCCGGGATCTCAATAGCCACATGAATAGGCGTGCCGGGGTAAGCATTGACCAGATGCACTTTGGCATTGAGCATGGCCGCAACGGCTTTGGCCTGACGGATAATGATCTGATTCAGTGCCTTGTGATGCGGTTTTTCACTGCCGGCATTGATGGCGGCGAGAATATTACCTTGTGCCGGCCAGGCATGTTCTTTCACCAGCAACACCGGGCAAGGGCATTTGCGCAGAATGTGCCAGTCGGTTGGGGTGAAGATCATCGACTTCAGCACATCATGATCATGGGTGCCTTTGATCACCAAGTCGTAGCCGTGTTCAGTGACGGCCTGAACTATGGCTTCAAACGGCCGGTTATGCCAGACCACCCGCGCACTGCATTGGATCCCGCGACTGCGCGCCTGATGCAGCAGCTCCTGGATCCAAATTTCACGATCTGCAATCACGGCCTGACGCATGGACTCACGTTCCTCGCCGGATAACATCGTGGTCATTTCATAAGAAAAATCGTAAATCGATAAAAAAGCTGTCAGTTTGCATGCCGTGTGTTCAGCCAGCTCAATGGCTCTGGCCAGCGCTTTCTGCGCCTCCGTACTGGGATCAAGCACCACCAGCACATCCTGATATGTTGCCATCATCAATCTCCTTTGCAGTCACAGGTACAGAATCAGTGTAGCTAAGTTAAGCTGCTTCGCAGTGACGGATGTTGTGATGGATCAAGCCAGGATGATTTGCCCGTGCAGACAATGCCGCTGGCGGGCTCACAGCCATAAAAAAACCGCCATCAGGCGGTTTTGCGGACGGGGCGCGGTTAGCGGCCGATCTGTGCCATGCCGGCAACCCGGCTTAATTCGTCAAAATTGGCGATAGTAATCAATTTGCCGTCGACATGGATCAGCTCATCTTTGTGAAAACGGCCTAACAGCCGGCTGATGGTTTCAACCGTCAGGCCAAGATAGTTCCCAATCTCGCCGCGGGTCATCGTCAGACGGAATTCTTTGCGTGAAAAACCACGGCTGGCAAAACGCTGCGCCAGGTTGGTCAAAAATGCCGCCAGTTTTTCTTCCGCTGTTTTGCGATTGAGCAACAACATCATCTGCTGATCACCATGAATATCCTGGCTCATCAGTCGCATCAGTTGCTGACGCAACTTCGGCACCTGGTCCAACAGATGATCGAGGTTATTAAACGGGATCTCACAAACCATCGCGGTTTCGAGCGCCTGCGCGTAACTGGGGTGCTGTTGATCGCCGATGGCATCAAAGCCAATCACATCGCCCGGCAGATGAAAGCCGGTGATTTGTTCTTCACCCTGCTCGGTCAGGGTGTACGTTTTGAAAGAGCCGGTACGCACCGCATACAAAGCCTGTAACGGCTTGCCTGCTTCAAACAAATGATCGCCTTTGTGCGATGGCCGCTTGCGCTGGATGATCTGATCCAGTTTATCAAGCTCTGCTTCATTGAGGGTAAATGGCAGGCAGAGCTGACTAAAACCGCAGTGTTGACAATTAATGCTGGAAGGTGAACTCATTGCAGGTTTCCAAACTCTATCCAAAAGAAGCCCAGCTTAAAAAACCAGAGCACGAAGTGCAAGGTAAATTGTCTGGAATGCATACAACGCCAGCAGCGCCGCCAGAATGTAACGGACCAGCGTATGCTGTTGCAGCTGGCGTAACAGCGCTGCGGCATGCCCGGCCAGCAACACCGCCGGCAATGTGCCAAGTCCGAACAACGCCATCCACAGTGCGCCGTCGACAGCACTGCCACTGCCTAGACTCCAGCTCAGCGCTGAGTAGACCAGACCACAGGGCAGGTAGCCCCAGCACAGGCCGTAGCCAAACGCTTTTGGCGTGCTGTCGAGCGGTAACAACCGCTGGGCCAGTGGTTGCAGCACCCGCCACAAATGCTGACCGGCGCGTTCGAGCTTCAGCAGGCCAAACCACAGCCGGCTGATGTACAGTGCCATCGCCAGCAACATCAGCCCGGCAAAGAGTTGCAGCCACTGCGGCGCCACGCCTGTACTGCCGACGATGCCGGCGCCGAGGCCACCAAACAGCGCACCACACAAGGCATAACTGCTGATCCGCCCGGCGCCAAGCACCAACTGCAGCCAGGCGCGGCGGGCAGTGGTCGGCGGCATCATCATCTGTAATGCGCCGGCGAGGCCTCCGCACATCAGCAGACAATGGGCGCTGCCTAAAAAACCAATCAAAAACGCGGCAAAAATATCAGGGTTCACGCGATGTTCCGGCCTCATGCGACGCATCATTGCCGGCAGGCGGCGTCTTGGCTTTTTCGTTAAACAGAATGCTGAAACCTTCTTTATCCAGATCGTCGAATTGTTTGGAACGCACGGCCCAGAAGAAAATAGCAATGCCAATCAGCACAAACAAAATCGCAATTGGGATCAGGACGTAAATAATACTCATGCTTTGAGCAACCGTAATGAATTGGACACCACCAGCAAGGAACTGCAGGACATACCGATCACTGCGACATAAGGCGAAACAAATCCGCAGACGGCCAGTGGAATAATAACCAGATTGTACAACGCTGCCCACCACAGATTCTGCCGGACCACGCGCTTGGCACGGCGCGCACCTGCGATCAGGGTTTCCAGCTGCTGCAGATTATTGTGCAGCAGCACGACATCGGCCTGGTTCTTTGACAGCTCTGTGCCACTATCCAGCGCCACCGAAACATGCGCGGCGTGAAAACACGGGCTGTCGTTGATGCCGTCGCCGACCATCAGGACCTTTTCGCCAGCCTTAACCGCCTGACTGATAGCACTGACTTTCTGCTCGGGACTACAGCCTTGCCATAATTCACTGATATGTAATTGCGTCGCTACGGCGGCGGCGGCCGCTGACGCGTCACCGGTCAGGATCGCCAGTTTCAGCCGCAACGCCTGCAATCTTTGCATAAGGGCAGGGACTTCTGCACGCAGCTGGTCCGACAGCTGGACTGTCGCCGCCAGTTCTCCGGCAATGCTGAGACAAACCTGGGCGTCGGCGACCCGCGGATCTGTTGGCACCAGGCCGCAAAAAGCCGCACTGCCAAGTCGGACCTGTTGCTGCTGATACACCCCGGACAAACCGGCACCGACAGTCAGACTCACCTGCTCAGCCGCTACAGCTTGCTGGTAATAAGGCGCGAAGGCGCGGGCGATCGGATGCTCCGATTGTTGCTCTAAAGCCGCCATCAACGCCAGTAACTCGGTTTTGCCAAGCGCATTGTGGTAAACACGCACCTCGCTGAGACTGAACCGCCCCTGCGTCAGGGTGCCGGTTTTGTCAAAAAAGATTTTGCTCAGTTGTGGCAGGACATCGAGCACCTGCTGATTCTTGATTAGAATGCCCTGGCGGTTTAACTGCGCCAGCGCGCAGGTGATTGCGGTTGGTGTCGCCAGACTTAAAGCACAAGGGCAGGTGGCCACCAGCACCGATAACGTCACCCAAAATGCCCGGTCCGGATCTATCCAGAAATACCAGGCGCTGAAGGTCAGGGTGGCAATGATCAGCAAACGCTGCACAAAAAAACGTGCGATACGGTCCGTTTTTTCCAGCAGCGCCGGCTTCTGGTGCAGTGTCTGTTGCTGCAGGGCGATGATTTGGCCAAGACGTGACTCGGTCAGGGCGCTGCGGACCTGCACCACCAGGATCCCATCGTGATTAATGCTGCCGGCCAAAACCGCGTCCCCCGGCTGTTTGGCCACCGCTTTATACTCACCGGTCAGCATCGACTCATCGGCTGAACTGATGCCCGATTGCACCACGCCATCGGCAGGAATTATCTCGCCGGCTTTGACCAGGATGTGGTCACCACTTTTAAGCCGGCGCGCCGACGTTGGGCTGCCTTGCGAGCCATCCCACAATGTGGCGCTGACCGGCATCACCTTCAGCAGGTTGCTGGTGGCATCTCTGGCTTGCTTGCGGGCGCGGAATTCAAAAAATTTGCCGAGCTGCAACAGAAACACAAACATGCAGACGGATTCGAAATACACCTCACCGGTATCAAACACCGTGGCATAAAGTGAGGCGGCAAAGGTGTAATACAGTGCCAGCGTAATGGGCACATCCATATTCAGCTCGCGGGCCTTCAGCGCGCGCCAGGCGCTGCTGCTGAAGGGCAGCGCCGAGTAGGCCATCACCGGCAGTGTCAGCAGCAGGCTGACCCAACGCAGATAGCCCTCATATTGTGCTTCGATGCCGCTGAATTCACCAAAATACAGACCAAATGCCAGCATCATGACTTGCATCGTCATAATACCGGACACCGCCAGCCGCTTCAGATAGGCGTTTAACTCCTGTTGAAAGTGCTGTTCTTCCTGATCGGCCACAAAAGGGCTGGCCTGATAACCTAACTGACTGACTGCGCCGAGAATTTGGCTTAACGGGGCTTGCTGTGGATACCAAATCAGCTCACAACGTGCGGTGCCGGAGTTCACGCTGACGCGTTGTACCGCCGGATTTTGCTGCAGCTGACGTTCAATCAGCCAGGCGCAGGCCGCGCAGCTCATGCCGCTGACCGATAGTTCAATGCGCTGGGCATCGCCGACGCTCTGACTGAGGTCCTGCAATACATCCGCACTGTCGTAGCTGTGTAACTGGGCTTTGAGCTCTTCCGGCACGGCATTGGCCTTGGCGGCGGCTTTACTGCGGAATTTGTAATAATCAGTCAGGCCCTGGGCGACAATAGTTTCAGCAACGGCCTGGCAGCCGGCGCAGCAGAACACCTGGCTTTGCCCCAGCACGTCGTAATGGAAGTCCACTGCTGCGGGGACAGGTTCATGGCAATGGAAACAGCGCTGTTGCAACATGGGATCTGTCTGTTGTTGTATTAATATGTCAGCGGGATAGCTGCAGTGGCTGGCAGGCTCAGGTTGGCGCGCAATTTCCATTGGCTGCCACTGTCATGCACTACCAGATTCCATTTACCGTTCAGGGTAGACGGCAACTCGGCCACATACATGGCTTCACCACTGCGCTCGGCCACGACTTTAAAATCCTTGGCGGCGATGGTGGCATGGACAAAATCGAGGCTGATATTTTTATCCAGAATATTGTTGGCGGTAAAAGTGATAATGGCTTTGTTACCGGCGAGCAGAATGCTGGCGTGCAGATTGCGGGCTGCCGCTTCACGGTATCTGGACAGATTTTGATTGATGGCTTTGCCTTCAGCATAGTAGTCGTCGATCACCAGATCCGGGCTTTGCTGATTCATGATGTAAACAGTGTGGACTGCCTTCAACACCGAAAAAACCGGCAGGCTGATCAGGATCCAGGGCCAGACTTGTTTATACCAGGGTTTTGACATCGGAACTTCCTCAGGCAGATAAAAAGAAGCCCCACAAGGGGGCTTCGGTGGTCATCACTACATGGTGCTTATTTGGCTTCATCCGGACGTGACAGGCGGTATACGTACGCCGCGATCACGTGGATTTTGTCTTCACCCAGACGCTCGCCAAAGGCAGGCATCTGACCATTACGGCCCAGACGTAAAGTCTGTTCAATAGTGCCGGCTGAACCGCCGTATAACCAGGTACTGTCAGTCAGGTTCGGTGCTCCAAACGGCAGGTTGTGGGCTAAAGAGCCTTTGCCGTCCATGCCGTGACAGGCAGCACACATGCCGAACTTGGCTTTACCGGCAGCAGCGTCGTTATCGTTGACTTTACGGCCTGACAGACTCAGCACATAGGCCGTCATCTCTTTCACACCTTGGTCACCGAGCGCTTCGCCCCAGGCTGGCATTGCCGCTTTACGGCCATGACGCAGGGTTTCGACGATCTTGTCGGCAGTGCCGCCATATAACCAGTCGTTATCTGTCAGGTTCGGGAAGCCACGCTGACCGCGGGCATCTGAACCGTGACATTGCGCACAGTTTTGCAGGAACAGACGTTGACCGACTTTCAGCGCGTCTTTATCAAACGCCAGTTCTTCAACCGGACGGCTGGTGTATTTAGCAAACTCTTTGGCAAAAGTGCCTTCCGCTTTGACGTATTCAGCGTCCAGCTGAGACGGCGTACCGGCAGCTTTGTTCGCTTCGACGGCGGCTTTAGATTCAGCCAGCGATTTCACGCCCTGGTTTGAGCTGGTCCAGCCAAACAGGCCTTTCCAGCTACCCAGGCCCGGGTAGGCGGCAAAGTAATACACCGACCAGGCGAAGGTGGCGTAGAACATAATGGTCCACCACTTCGGCAGCGGGTTATTGATTTCGGAAATCCCGTCAAACTCATGACCGGTGGTTTCGTTTTCTGGTACACCTACATGGTTCTTAAGGTTCCATGTCAGTAACACAAAGCACACGACCAGGCATGCCAGTGTAAATACAATGATCCAAGCACTCCAAAAGCTACTCATGATCCGACTCCTGTTGTTGTTTTTGTTGTGGCTTTTTATCGTCGGCAAATATCACATTTGCGACCTGGTCAAAGTCGGGTTTACGTTTGAACGCAAACAACCACACCACCAGGCCGATAAAAGCCACAAAAATAATCACGGTGAAAATGCTGTGTACTGTCACGAAGTCCATGGCGGTTACTTCAGTGCGGTGCCCAGTGATTGCAGATAGGCAATCAGGGCCTGCATTTCAGTTTTACCTTTCACGGCTTCTTGTGCCGCGGCAATTTCTTCCGCGGAGTACATCACACCGTCAGCATCGTCCTTGTGCATTTTGCCTTTGGTCAGCACATTAAATGTGGCCATTTTCTTCGCGGTCAGCTGACCGTCCAGCACAGTCGTATCCAGCCAGGGATAACCAGGCATGTTGGACTGAGGCACAACAGAACGTGGGTCCATAAGGTGAGCATAGTGCCAGTCGTCGCTGTAACGGCCGCCGACACGGGCCAGGTCAGGCCCTGTCCGCTTAGAGCCCCACAGAAACGGGTGTTCCCAGACACTTTCACCGGCAACAGAGTAGTGACCATAACGTTCAGTCTCATGACGGAACGGCCGGATCATCTGGCTGTGGCAGTTGGTACAACCTTCACGGATAAACACATCACGGCCTTCCAGCTGCAGCGCAGTGTAAGGTTTCAGATTGTCGACCGGTTCAGTCGTTTCGTTCAGAAACATCAGCGGCGTGATCTCAACCATAGTACCGAAGCTGATGGCAACAACGGTCATGATGCCGAGCCAGCCGGCGTTTTTCTCAATAAACTCGTGGTAATTCTTAGACATGACTGACTCCTTATGCCGCTTCTGCGATTGGCTCTAACGTACCTTGTTTGGCACGTACGGTTTTAATCACGTTGTAAGCCATTACCAGCATACCGGCGACGACGAAACAACCACCGATGAAGCGCATCAGGTAGAACGGATATGAAGCTTCCAGCGACTGGACAAAGCTGTAAGTCAGAGTGCCGTCAGTGTTCACTGCACGCCACATCATGCCTTGCATAATACCGCTGATCCACAGGGCAACGATGTACAGAACTACGCCAGTGGTGTGTAACCAGAAGTGAGTGTTAATCAGTTTGATGCTGTACATACGACCTTGCGCGAATACTGCAGGGATCAGGTGATACAGGGCACCGATAGAAACCATCGCAACCCAGCCTAAAGCACCAGAGTGCACGTGACCTACAGTCCAGTCCGTATAGTGAGACAAGGCGTTTACTGATTTGATAGCCATCATTGGGCCTTCGAAAGTCGACATGCCGTAGAAAGACAGTGAAACAATCAGGAAGCGTAAGATAGGGTCGGTTTTCAGTTTATGCCAGGCACCTGACAGCGTCATGATACCGTTGATCATACCGCCCCAGCTTGGCACGAACAGAATCACTGACATCACCATACCAACAGACTGAGTCCAGTCCGGCAGGGCGGTGTAGTGTAAGTGGTGTGGACCTGCCCAGATGTACAGTGCGATCAGTGCCCAGAAGTGCACCACTGACAGCCGGTAAGAATACACCGGACGACCAGCTTGTTTTGGCACGAAGTAGTACATCATACCGAGGAAACCCGCAGTTAACAGGAAACCTACGGCGTTGTGGCCGTACCACCATTGCACCATCGCATCGACAGCGCCGGCGTAAATAGAATAGGATTTGGTCAGAGAGACCGGGATCACCATGCTATTGACGACGTGCAGCGCCGCAACAGTGATAATAAAACCGCCGTAGAACCAGTTGGCCACATAGATATGGCTGGTTTTACGTTTGATTAAAGTACCGAAGAACACGATGGCGTAGCTGACCCAGACCACAGTGATCAGTAAGTCGATTGGCCATTCCAGCTCAGCGTATTCTTTACTCTGGCTGATACCCATCGGCAGCGTGATGGCTGCTGCGAGAATCACAACCTGCCAGCCAACAAAGGTGAACATGGCCAGCTTTTCGGCAAACAGACGGACCTGACAGGTACGCTGAACCACGTAATAAGACGTGGCGAATAAGGCGCTGGTACCAAACGCGAAAATCACCGCGTTGGTGTGAAGAGGACGAAGACGGCTATAAGTTAACCAGGCAGTATCAAAGTTCAGTGCTGGCCAGTAAAGTTGTGCCGCAATTAAAACACCCACGCTCATGCCGACTATGCCCCACAACACTGTTGTGAGTGCAAATAGGCGGACAACTGTGTAGTTGTAGTCAACATTTAACGATTGTGTATGGCTCATGTTGAGTTCCGCTGCAGTTTTTTGCTAGTTAGTAAATGAAAACACCCGAGGGCGACCTTTCTTATTTTAGACACGCTGCAATTGCCGCCAAACCACTGACTCAGCACACTTTCACAGCCTATCTTTGCGCCGGATCATACGAGCTTTACCCCTAAAAAGATAGGCAGATACGCCGGTTTTATGATTTAGAACAATGTTGCTGCTCAGAAAATATTCAATTGAAGCAACAATTTCCGCAGCTGTGGGAATAGGATAGAATACTGCCGTGTGCTGTAAAGGGAATGACCGATGTCTGCGAAAAATTTGCTGTGCTTGTGTCTGATTTTTCTGGCTGGCGCCTGCACCCCGCAGACGCCGGCTGCGCAGTCGCAACGGCTGGTGCAAAAGGGGCCTGCGGCACTGATTTATCAGCCGGCCCGGTTACAGACTGAGTCGCCGCTGCAGCTTGATATTCATACCCCGCCGGGCTGGCAGCTGCACAAAGCCGTGTTAGTAGGGCTGAGTATGGATATGCCAACGCTGCCGTTGTTTTTTAACCGGCAACAAAACGCAGATCCCACACAACTGACCTGGCAAACCCAGTTTCTGCTGGGGGCCTGTGCTGATGAACAGATGCGCTGGCAGCTGGATCTGTTGTTTATCGATGAAAAAGGCGCTGAGCAGCGCCTGTCGGATCAGTTTGTGGTATTTCGCCACTAAGTTGCTGGCGTCAGCCGGCGCGGCCTACCGTCATCTGCAGATTGAGTGCGGTGTTGTCGTCTAAAGCTAACCGCGCGGTTTCAACGCAAACAAATTTCGCCCATTGCTCTGCGCCGACATCGTGCGCGGCACTGCCTTTAACCTGTCCCGGGTTCCACACCACAGATGCGTCATGACCGACCTGCTGTAACCGCAGCGTTGCTGGCGTTTGCAGCGTTAATGTGGCCGCTGCGCCCGGATAGATCCGGTCGGTTTCTTCGCCAAAATTGAGCGCACCGGCTGTTTGTGCCGGCGCCACTTTGTTAATAAAAGTCGGCGGCAATGGCGTAACAGTGGCCAGGCGGACATCATCACAGGCAAAATAGCTGTGAAGCGCAGCCTGCTGCATCGTTAAATCACTGCAGTGCAGGTGCAAGTGCAGGCCTTTGTCGCTGAGCTGATATTGGCATTGCAGCCGTACCTTGCCGTTGTGCCAGGGAATATTGTCAAATTCAGCCTGCAAAATCAGCAAGGCGTGGTCGCTGCAGCTCTCGTCCGCCACTTGTTGCCACATCGCGGTGCGGGCCAGACCGTGATTCGGCACTACAGTTTTGGTCAATTCAGGGCTGGCCGGGCCAAACCAGGGCCAGCACACCGGCACGCCGCCGCGAATTGGCTGCTGCTGTTGCCAGTCTGTGGTTGGGGATAACCAGAGTAATTCTTCACCGGCTTTTTTCAGCGACAGTACTTGTCCGCCATACAGCGACACGACCGCGCTATAGTCGGCAAAACTAAAACGAATACAAGGTAAAGCAACGAGATGGGCGTAACCGTCCAGATGGATAAAATTGGCCATAAATTGAAGCTCTTAGCGGTGAAATGCGCCTTGATTGTGTGCTGCACAGTTCAGTTAAGCAAGCACGGGCGGGCAGATTTTCACTGGTCGGTGCTGCTTACGAAACTGTGCGCCGGAGACAGAAATAACAAAGGCGACCGCAGTCGCCTTGTGTTCGCTAAAGTCGGCTTAAGACTTCATCAGTTCCACAGTGTTATCGAGCATGCGGTTGGAGAAACCCCACTCGTTGTCATACCAGGCCATCACTTTGACCAGACGACCGTTGACGCGGGTTTCGGTCGCATCAAAAATCGATGACATCGGGTTGTGGTTGAAGTCGACCGACACCAGCGGCAGGTCGTTGACCGCAAGCACCTGATTCATCGGGAACTGCGCCGCAGCGTCACGGATGATCTGGTTGACTTCTTCGATGGTCGTTTCGCGACCGGCGATAAAAGTTAAGTCAACTAAAGACACGTTAATAGTCGGCACGCGGACGGCCAGGCCATCGAATTTGCCTTTTAACGCCGGCACAACCAGACCCACAGCGGCTGCTGCACCGGTTTTGGTTGGGATCATCGACATCGCCGCTGCGCGCGCACGACGAACGTCGGTGTGGTACACATCAGATAAACGCTGATCGTTGGTATAAGCGTGAATGGTCGTCATCAGGCCAGATTCAATGCCCAGAATGTCATTCAGTGGCTTGGCAATCGGTGACAGACAGTTCGTGGTGCAGCTGGCGTTCGAAATGATGGTCATTTCCGGGGTGATCACATCGTGGTTCACACCATAAACGACAGTAGCATCAACATCTTTGGCCGGTGCTGAGATGATGACTTTTTTCGCGCCGGCCTGCAGGTGAGCGCCGGCCGATTTGCGGTCAGTGAACAGGCCGGTACATTCCAGTACGACGTCCACTTTTAAATCAGCCCAAGGCAGATTCGCCGGATTGCGTTCGCTTAAGGTCAGGATCTCGTCCTGATTGACATAAATCGCTTTGTCAGAATGCTCGACATTGGCGGCAAAAATGCCATGCGCCGTGTCGTACTTCAGCAGGTGAGCGTTGATCGCCGCGTCGCCTAAATCGTTGATGGCGACCACTTTAATATCGTATGACTTCTTACTTTCATATAAAGCACGTAAAACATTGCGGCCGATACGGCCAAAACCATTGATCGCGACACGAATTGTCATAAGTCACCCCTGATGCAGACGAATTGTGTAGTAAAATTACATTTTTTTGCGCCATTTTCAAGCGGAAATTTGTTATGCAATCGTATTTATGTAATTTAATGACGTAATCTGCAATTTTGCCATCGACGCTGTTTTTTAAAGTCTTATACTGCGGGCAGATGATAAAAAAAGTCTCAAAAGCCGGAGCCGGGTACAGTTCCCTGTGTAAATCCGGCATGGACCAAGCGACGAAACCGAGTTGGAGCCTTTATGGACAAAACACTGCTGGCCGAACTGATCGGCTTTAATGGCATTGAAACGCAATTTACTGATGCCTGGGGCGATCCGGCTGAAGTGGCGGAAAAAGATCAGTTACGCATGCTGCAGGCGCTGGGTTTTGACGTCAGTGATGAGGCTAAAGCGGCGGCGCAGCTGCGCCAGCGCCAGCTGTTGCACTGGGCAGAGCCGCTGGACCCGGTGTCAGTACAAAACCGCGGCGAGCAGTACAAGCTCGAATTGCGCCTGCCGCTGGCGCTGGTGCATCAGCAGTTGTCGGTCACTGTCACGGCGGAAAATGGTCCGCAACAGCAATTCAGTCTGGTTGCGGTCGAAGACGGTGAACTGACGCAAGTGTCGGTGTTCGATGAAGTCGAGTACCAGCAATACGAATTCCAGCTGCCGCTGCAACTTTCATACGGTTACCACCAACTGGCACTGAAAATTGACGGCGATGACGACGATTTCAGCCAGTCACTGATTGTGGTACCGGAACGCTGTTATCAGCCGCAAGCATTTATGCAGCAAAAACAGTGGGGTATTTCGGTCCAGCTGTATGCGGTGAAATCAGACAGCAACTGGGGCGTGGGTGACTTTGCCGATTTAGGCCGGCTGGTGAAACACCTGGCGGCACAGGGCGCTGATTTTGTTGGTCTGAATCCTATTCATGCCTTGTATCCGGCGATGCCGGAGTCGGCGAGTCCTTATAGCCCGTCGAGCCGGCGCTGGCTCAATATGATTTATCTGAGCGTGGCGCAAATGCCGGGCTTCAAGCAGTGCGATGCTTTGCAACAACAGCTGGCGCAACCTGACTTTCAGGCGCAGCTGCAGACACAACGCGACAAGCATTGGGTTGATTACAGCGGCGTGATGCAGCTGAAGCTGGCAGCGCTGCGTGCTTTGTATCAGTGGTATCTGGACCATGGCCAAAAAGACGTGGCGCTGGCGGCGGAATTTAACCGTTTTGTCGCAGAAGGCGGCGATAGCCTGCGCCAGCTTGCGCTCTATGACGCTTTACATCTGCATTTGATTGCACAAGACCCGCACGCCTGGGGCTGGCCAAATTGGCCGGAACAATACCGCAGCGCTGACAGCGAAGCCGTGCAGCAATTCGCGGCAGCCAATCAGCATGACATCGGTTTCTTCAGTTATCTGCAATTCTGTGCGCAGCAGCAGCTGGCCGCAGTGCAGCAACAGGCGAAAGAGCACGGCATGTTGCTCGGTTTATACCGCGATTTAGCCGTCGGAGTCAGTGAAGCCTCGACTGAGATCTGGGCCAATCCTGAGCTATATTGCCGTGACGCCAGTGTTGGTGCGCCGCCAGATATTTTAGGACCTAAAGGCCAGAATTGGGGTCTGCCGCCGATGTATCCGTATGAACTGTTCCGTCAGGCTTATCAGCCGATGATTGACCTGTTCCGCGCCAATATGCGCGACTCTGGTGCGCTCAGGATTGACCACGTGATGGCGTTGTTGCGGTTATGGTGGGTGCCAAAAGGCTCAGCATCAGCTGGTGAGGGCGCTTATCTGTATTATCCAATCATGGACTTACTCGGCATTCTGGCGCTGGAAAGTCAGCGCCAGCAGGCGGTGGTGATTGGGGAAGACTTAGGCACAGTGCCGGATGGGATTTTTGAATTGCTGCAGCAATTTGGCATGTATTCGTACCGGATCTTCTTCTTCGAACAGGCTGAAGATGGCGGTTATACCTCTACCGCGCATTATCCGGTGCAGGCTATGTCGGCACTGACTACCCACGATATGCCAACGTTAATTGGTTTCTGGCATTGCTCAGATTTAAAGCTGGGTCTGCAGCTGGGGCTTTACACTGAAGAGATTTTGCCAGGTCTGTATGAAGACCGGCATAAATCGAAGCAGCGTATTCTGGATTCGTTGCATGGCCACGGCATGTTACCGGCGGATTATCCGCGCAGTGTTGAACATCTGGGCATGGACCGCACCCTCAGTTTCGCCTTGCAACAGCATTTGGCGCGTGGCAGTTGTCAGTTGTTATGTCTGCAGCTGGAAGACTGGATGGAGATGACAGAACCGGTTAACGTGCCGGGCACCAGTGACGAATATCCGAACTGGCGACGCAAACTGAGCATGACGCTGGAACAACTGGAACAGCAGGAACATATCAGTTCTCACCTGAAGCAATTGACAGCGAACCGCAGAACAGGCTTATATTCGTAATCTTAATGCATATAGTTCCGGTGGTTTTCTGCCGGAACTCGCGCAGTTCCCGCTTTTAATGACACAGGATTTGTTATGCCAGACCATCTGCTTCAAGCTTTAAACGACGTGCGTTGCGCGCAGCCATTTGCTGTACTGGGCTGGCAAACTGCAGAAAAAGGCCTGATGATCCGGGCCTTTTTGCCATCTGCACAGCAGGTAGCGGTTATGGCGCTGGATGACGGCAAAGCGCTCGGGACTATGACGCCGGTCAGCGCCGTGCCTGGGCTGTTTGAACTGCAGCTGCCGCGGCGGAAGAACCCGTTGCCATACCGCCTGGAAGTAAAAACCAGTCATCACAGCTACAGCCTTGTCGATCCCTATCAGTTTAAAGACGAAGCGTTTTTTGCGGTACACCACGTCAACACCAGACCGGAAAACCTGTATCAGCAATTAGGTGCTCAGCTGATTACGCTGCAGGCCGGCAAACAGACCGTGAAGGCAACACGATTTGCAGTGTACGCACCGCATGCCAGCAGCGTCAGCCTGATTGGTGACATGAATAACTGGGATGGCCGTTGTCATCCGATGGAGCGCACGGCTTGCGGCCATTGGGTGCTGGTGATGCCGGAAGTTGCGGCTGGCGTGCGTTACAAATTTGAAATTAAAGATGCGGCCGGGCACCTGTTGCCGCATAAAGCCGACCCTATGGCCTTTGCCGCCGAGCAATTTCCGTCGCATGCATCCTTGGTGTTTGACCACAGCCGTTATCAGTGGCAGGACAGCGCCTGGCAGGCGCGTGAGCACCAGCCTTATCACAGCCCAATGAGTATCTACGAGGTGCACTTAGGCAGCTGGCGTACCCATGCTGATGGCAGTTTTCTGAGCTATCCGGAGCTGGCGGAGCAGCTTATTCCTTATGTGCTGGATATGGGCTACACCCATATCGAACTGCTGCCGGTGCTGGAACATCCTTACACCGGTTCCTGGGGTTATCAGCCGCTGGGCATGTTTGCCGTGACCTCACGTTTTGGCACGCCAGATCAGTTTAAAGCCTTTGTCGATGCCTGCCACCAGGCCGGCATCGGGGTGATTTTAGATTGGGTACCGGCGCATTTCCCCGAAGACGGTCATGGTTTAGCCCGTTTTGACGGTGGTCATCTGTATGAATATGCCGACCCGCGTCGTGGCTGGCATCCGGACTGGAACTCCTGCATTTATGATTTTGGCAAAGATTATGTCCGGCAGTTTTTAGTCGCCAGTGCGTTGTTCTGGCTGGATACATTCCATATCGACGGCTTGCGCGTCGATGCGGTGGCATCGATGCTGTACCTCGATTATTCGCGCGAACATGGTGAATGGATCCCAAATATCGATGGTGGCAATCACAACTATGAAGCCATCAGCCTGCTGAAATGGCTGAATCAGGAAGTTTACAGTAAACATCCGAAGGCCATGACGATTGCCGAAGAGTCGACTTCGTTTGCCGGTGTCAGCCGCCCGGTTGATATGGGCGGCCTCGGCTTTGGCTTTAAATGGAATATGGGCTGGATGAACGATACGCTGCGCTATATCAGCAAAGATCCGGCTTATCGCAAATACCATCACAATGACCTGACGTTCTCGATGGTATACGCCTACAACGAGAATTTTATTCTGCCGCTGTCGCATGACGAAGTGGTGCATGGCAAAGGCAGTATTCTGAATAAAATGCCCGGTGACGAGTGGCAACAGGCGGCGAATTTACGCGCCTACTATGCCTTTATGTTTGCCCATCCGGGTAAAAAGCTGAATTTTATGGGCAATGAATTTGGCCAGGGTACTGAATGGAATCACAATCTGGCATTGCCGTGGTTTTTGCTGGATTTCGCCAAACATCGTGGTATATCGCAGCTGTTTCGCGATTTAAATCATACGTATCGCCGTTGTAAGCCGCTGTATGAACTGGACCATCAGGGCGCCGGTTTTGCCTGGATTGACCATCAGGATGCCGATCACAGCACCGTCTCGTTCCGCCGCTATGACCGCAGCGGTGATGTGGTGTATGTCGTCAGTAACTTTACGCCGGTGCCACGCAGTGGTTTTGCGTTGCCGGTATTGGCGCAGGGCGATTATGAGGTGATCCTCAATACCGATTCGACTTATTACTGGGGCAGCAATTATGCGGTTGGCCCCCGGCTGCACGCGGCAGCTGATTTGCAGCTGCCACTGGATCTGCCGCCGTTATCAACCTTATATCTGCGCAGTAGCCGGTAAAGAGAGCTGGTCATGAATGCAGATTTACTGACGGAATTTGGCTGTGCAGCGCCATTGGGCGCCCATTGCACGGATGTGGCCAGTGGTTGCTGGAACTTTGCGGTGTATGCGCCGGATGCCAGTGCGCTCAGCTTGTGTCTGTTTTGTCCGGATACCGAAGAGCCGCTGGCAGAACTGGCGTTTGACGCCAGAACCGGCGATATCTGGCATTTACAGGTCCGGCATATCCCGCCTGGCAGTTTATATCTGTTGCGCGCAGACGGACCGGAGCAGGCCGCACAGGGCCTGACTTTTGAACCACGGCATTTGCTGATTGACCCTTATGCCCGCAAACTGAACCGGGCTGTGGTCTTTAACGAGCGCTTATACCAGAGCGACAGTCATTATATGCTGGCCAAAGGGGTGCTGGCGCTTGACGAATTTGACTGGCAGGGCAGTAAAAAACCGCAAATCCCGCGCGAAAAAACCATTATTTATGAAGCGCATGTCAAAGGTATGACGATGCTGCACCCGCAAATCCCGGCGGAACTGCGCGGCACTTATGCCGGTATGTCTCATCCAGCGGTGCTCAGTCATCTGAAACATCTTGGGGTGACCACCCTCCAGTTGCTGCCGATCGCCGCTTTTATGACCGAACCGCGCCTGGAAAAACTGAAACTTGCCAATTACTGGGGCTACAACCCGGTGTGTTTTTTTGCGCCGGACCCCCGTTATCAGCATGCCGATGCGGTGCAGGAAATCAAAACGCTGGTGCGGACCTGCCATCAGCACGGCATTGAAGTCATTCTGGATGTGGTGTTTAACCATACAGCCGAAGCCGACTGCTATAACCTGAGTTTACGGGGCCTCGCCAATCGGCAGTATTATCTGTTTGAAAATCATGCGGATATCACCGATTACCGGCAATATTGTAATTACAGTGGCTGCGGCAATACGCTGAATCTGGCGCATCCGGCGGCACAGAAACTGGTGCTGGATGCCTTGCGTTATTGGCTGACCGAGATGCAGGTCGACGGTTTTAGGTTTGACCTGGCGGTGACATTGGCGCGCGAGCACAAAAGATTTACACCGGTGGCGGCTTTCCTGCAAATCATTGCGCAAGACCCGGTGCTGTCACAAGCCAAACTGATTGCTGAGCCTTGGGATGTCGGGCCTTATGGCTATCAGCTTGGCCAGTTTCCGGCACACTGGTCGGAACTGAACGACAAATTCCGTGATTCGATGCGTTCGTTCTGGCGTGGCGATCATGGCAGTCTGAATGAATTCACCACGCGGTTATTGGGCTCGCGTGACATCTTCCAGAAACATCACAAGCCGGCGGCCTGCTCGGTGAATTATCTGGCGTATCATGACGGTTTTACCTTACATGATGTGGTTTGTTATCTGCACAAACATAACTGGCTGAATGGCGAGCAAAACCGCGATGGCCACGACCATAACCTCAGTCTGAATTTTGGTGTGGAAGGCCCCAGCAGCGATGCTGACATTCTGCAGCGGCGTTTCCAGCACAAGCGCAATCTGGTGGCCAGTCTGATGCTGAGTCAGGGCATGATCCACTGGCTGGCAGGTGACGAACTCAGCCACAGCCAGCAAGGCAACAACAACGCTTATTGTCAGGACAACGAACTGAGCTGGCTGAACTGGCAACTGGATTATCACGCCACGCAGTTTCAGAGTTTTGTCCAGCAGATGATTGCGGTGCGTAAGCAGTATCCCTGCTTGCAACAGTTGTCGTTGCTCGATGATCAATATCAACGTCATGGTGACAAACATCAGGTGCACTGGCTGAATGCCGATGGCAGCGAAAAAACTGAAGCTGACTGGCATTTGCCGGCGACACAATATTGTTATTTTGTGATTTCCAGCAGTGGTGCTGACGCCGAGATCCTGCTGATGATTAATGCTGCCAGCGAGCCGGTGCAGTTGCAGCTGACCGACAAGCACTGGCATTGTGTCATGGATACGGCGATTGAGATGGGGCTGGTGTCTCCGGTCCAACCGGCGGACAGCAGCTATCTGCAGCAAGGCCAATCGATGTCGTTATGGATCAGTCAGGCAATGGTCCGAACAGCATAAACTTTTTGTACTGTCGCTGCCGGGCGCAGTTTTTTTCAGTATAATCGCGCGCATTTTGCCACAGCAGCTTTTGAGGAATGGGAATGACAATGTCTACGCAATTGTGTGACATCGGGTTTGTCGGTGCAGGGGTGATGGGGAAAAACCTGATCCTGAATCTGGCGGACCATGGTTATCGGGTCGCCGCTTTTGATCTGGACCACAAAAAGCTCGAGTCGGTGATCACACAGGATGTTCAGGAAACCGGCGGTCAGGGTGGCCGTGTTGTGGCCTGCAGTTCTTATACCGAGTTATTGTCCCGCCTGACCCAACCGCATTTAGTGATCCTGTCCGTGCCCGCCGGTAAGCCGGTGGATGATGTCTGTGGCAAACTGATTGATGCCGGCATTGCTGCTGACGACATTGTCGTTGATACCGGCAACAGCCTGTGGACAGATACAGTCCGGCGCGAAAAACATTACGAAGGCAAGTTTATCTTCTTCTCGACAGCCGTCTCCGGCGGTGAAGTCGGTGCCCGTTTTGGTCCCAGTCTGATGCCAAGCGGCGACCCATACGCCTGGACCCGGATTGAGCCGGTCTGGCGTGCGATTGCCGCCAAAGTCGACCCGGCCAGCGGCCGTGCCATCGAACGCTACGAACCGGGCAATCCGGTGAAAGAAGGCGACGCCTGTGCCACTTACATTGGCCCTTCGGGTTCTGGCCATTATGTCAAAATGGTGCACAACGGCATCGAATACGCCGATATGCAGCTGATTTGTGAGGTTTATCAGGTGATGCGCGATGCGCTTGGCATGTCGGCTCAGCAAGTGGCCGATGTGTTCAAAAGCTGGAATCAGGGCATTCTGAACAGTTACCTGATGGAGATCAGCGCTGAAGTACTGGCCACCAAAGATTCTGAAACCGGCTTGCCGCTGGTGGATGTCATTCTGGACAAAGCTGGTCAGAAAGGCACTGGCCTCTGGACTGCGGTCAGCAGCCTGGAATTAGGCTGTGCCTCGCCGACGATTGCCGAAGCCGTGTATGCCCGTTCGATTTCTACCACCAAAGAACAACGTGTCGCGGCGTCGACCATTCTGGCCGGTTCGAGCCATGACAAACCACTGGAATCGCAGCGCGAAACCCTGATAAAACAACTGCATGACGCGCTGTACTGCGCCAAAATCTGCGTCTATGCTCAGGGTTTTGACCTGATGAAAACCGCCGGAGCCGAACACGGCTGGCAACTGAACTTCGCTGAAATTGCGAAGATCTGGCGCGCCGGCTGTATTATCCGGGCGGTGTTTTTACAATCGATCACTGATGCGTACGAACGGAATGATGAGCTGGCTAATCTGCTGGTGGACCCGTTTTTTGCAAAACAGATCTCTACCAACCAGATGAACTGGCGCCGCGCGGTGGCCGAAGCAACGATGGTTGGCGTGCCGGTACCAGCGTTAAGTTCGGCGCTGAGTTATTATGATTCTTATCGCACTGCGGTGCTGCCGGCGAATTTATTACAAGGGCAACGCGACTATTTTGGTGCCCATACTTTTGAACGGACAGATAAGGTCAAAGGCAAATTTTTCCATGTTGACTGGAGTCAGCCAGAACGGCCGATGGTCAAAGTAAAATAATCTGGCAAGGAGCAGCTTGATGAAACTCAGTGAAGCACAACGGCGTGAACGGCTCAGCGCGGAAGAATTTCGCGTCACCCGGCAAAAAGGCACTGAGTATCCGTTTAGCGGCACTTTGTTATACAACGAAGCCAACGGCACATACTGCTGCGTTTGTTGCCATCAGCCGTTGTTCAGTTCTGACACTAAGTTTGACGCCGGTTGTGGCTGGCCGTCATTTTCCGCGGCATTGCCAGGGCAAGTGCGCTATTGTGCTGACAGCTCGCACGGCATGCAAAGAACTGAGATTCTCTGCAGCCATTGCGACGCGCATCTGGGCCATGTTTTTGACGACGGTCCGGCGCCTGCCGGCCAGCGATATTGTGTGAACTCAGTGTCGCTGGTGTTTGACGGTAAATAGTTTGCAATGAAAAAAACGCGGGTGTGATGCCCGCGTTTTTGTTTCCGGCGATGCCGAAGTGCTCAGAACACAGGCGCTTTAAACTGACCGGTTTCGAGGCTGGCAATAGTCTCGTCAGCCAGGGTTTCAATTTTGTTGATATCCAGCGTCTTGTCTTTGCCAGATTTGAGGATCATATCAAATTCGATGCGCTCGACACCGGCGGCCTGCGCCACTAATGCCCAGTGATAAGATTCAGCCAGCTTGTTTTGTTTGAAATAAAGTGTGGTCAGGCTGGTATAGATGTCGGTATCAACCACTTCACCGGCTTTATACAGTTTCAGTGCATCTAACATCGTCTGGATCGCCAGTTTTTTGTCTTTTTCGATGTAATAACGTGCCAGGGCAAATTTCAGATCCGGCGTGTTCAGCTCACCGGCTTTGGCCGCCCGTTCAAACTTCTCCAAATGTTCCTGACTCTGATGGCGTGACCAGTGGTAATACAACAACCCTGGGTAATCAGAAGTGACGGTTTCGTCGGATAAGCGTTTGATTTCGTTTAAGGACACCATGTAGCTGTTGACACGTGCGGTGGTTTTTTCTTTCAGTTTGACGTGTTCAATACCTTTGGCCAGTTCCATGCATCTGGAATATTTTTCAAAATCGAGCAGCAGCCGGTATTTATTGGCATCCGACGGAAGTTTCTGTTCGCCATAGCGGGCGAGAATAGTTTCAGAGCGCTCGACCCGACAATGACCGTCTTCGACTAAATCTGTACACAACCCCGGTTTTTCCTGGCACACCTGCGTGATATTTAATTCTTTTTCACCACAGGCGCCCAACAGCAATAATAAAGGCAACGACGGCCACAGTTTCTGCATAGTCCCTCCAATCTTTGTGTGACCAGCATACGCAAAAGCGCAGAAAAAATCATTTGTAATTGTTGTTGTAGGGTTACGAATTCAATTACAATGTGCCGCCCGCTGTGGCACCTGTCCCCGAACATTCGTTAACTATGAAGTAAAAGGCACAACAGCATGACCTTATCTCACGAAGAACAGTATCAACGCAGCTGGCAGGAGCGCCAGGAATACGCCGAAAATATGCAGCCGATTATTGGCCGTTTGTATCGGAATAAAGGTATTGAGTTGGTGGTCTACGGCAAGCCTCTGGTCAACGCCACGACGATTGATATCATCAAAGCGCACAAAACCGTGGAACGCTTTGAGCAACAAAAACTGCGTCTGCGTGAGAGCTTCCCGGTGCTGGAAGCCATCAGCAAACTGGATCTGGCGCCAGGCCGGATTGATCTCGGTAAGCTGGCATTTGCCTACAGCTACAAAAATGCTGCCGAAGGCTTAACACTTGAACAGTATCTGCAGCGCGAGCTGGCGGATTTACTCGGCCAGGACGACAAAATCAAACCGACGGATGTGGTGTTATACGGCTTTGGCCGGATTGGCCGGCTGTTAGCCCGGCTGATGATCGAACGTGCCGGCCCAAGCGCCAAGTTACGTCTGCGAGCCATCGTGGTACGTGGCGGCCGTAAAGGTGATCTGGATAAAAGAGCCAGCCTGTTACGACGTGATTCAATTCACGGCCCCTTTAACGGCAGCATCACCGTCGATGAAGAAAATGGTGGCATCAAAGCCAATGGCACTTTTATTAAAGTGATTTATGCCGATTCACCTGAGCAGGTTGATTATACCGCATACGATATTCACGACGCCTTAGTCGTGGACAATACCGGCATCTGGAAAGACGACAAAGAACTCGCCATCCATTTTAAAGCCAAAGGCGCGGCAAAAGTGTTACTGACAGCACCAGCCAAAGGCGATGTGAAAAACGTGGTCTATGGTGTGAACCATAAAATGATCAGCGCGGATGACCAGATTGTGTCGGCGGCCAGCTGCACCACCAATGCCATCACGCCGGTATTAAAAGCACTGAATGACGAGTACGGCATCCGTAATGGCCACGTCGAAACTGTGCATTCTTATACCAACGACCAGAACCTGATTGATAACTATCACAAGGCCGAGCGCCGTGGCCGTGCGGCACCGCTGAACATGGTGATCACCTCAACCGGCGCAGCTTCTGCCGTGGCGAAAGCGTTGCCGGAATTAAAAGGCAAGCTGACTGGCAATGCGATCCGGGTACCGACACCTAACGTGTCGATGGCAATTTTGTCACTGAATCTGAACAAAGAAACCGATCGTGATGCGCTGAACAGCTACTTACAAAAGGTGTCGCTGTTCTCTGATCTGCAGGATCAGATTGATTTTACGAATTCCACAGAAATCGTTTCCAGCGATTTGGTTGGCTCGCGTTACGCCGGCGTGGTTGATTCACAGGCCACTATTGTCGATGGCGACCGCTGTGTGTTGTACGTTTGGTATGATAACGAATTCGGCTACAGCACACAGGTCATTCGCGTGATGAATGAAATGGCCGGGATCCAGTACCCAACGCTGCCAGTCGCGCTCTGACGCTACAGTGCAACAGTGCCAAGCCGCCCGACAGGCGGCTTTTTTTATCGCCGCGAACCGGGTGCTGGCGACTATGACCTGACAGCGCAACTCAACGTGAGTGCCCAGCGCTGAGTTTTGGCTCTGTGTCTGGTTTTTTACAGCAACCAGGCGTCACTGGTCGTGCAGACAAGACAGCGCCGGCGCTGTTGTGGTAGGCTGCGCCGAAACTTTTACCCTGTGTGGAACCCCTACAATGAAAATCACCAGTAATTTTGACAGTGGCAATATCGACATCATTTCTGCCGAGCGCATTGACGACATTCGTCTGGCGATCCGCAAAGACCATCAATCTGACTTTTATCAGTGGTTTCACTTCCGCCTGCACAGCGACAGCTTTGAGCCTCATACTATTCGGCTGACCAACGTCAACACATCCGCCTATCCAAAAGGCTGGGCTGATTACAAAGCCGTCGCGTCTTATGACCGTGAAACCTGGTTCCGCGTTGATACCGCATATGACGGCGAGCATCTGGTGATCACGCATTATCCGGAAGCTGAATCCTGTTACTTCGCTTATTTCGCGCCGTACAGCTACGAGCGTCATATGGATTTGCTTAGTCAGGCACAAGCGACAGGCCTGGCGCAGCTGGTTGATTTAGGCAATACGCTGGACAACCGCGATATGAGTTTGCTGGTGATTGGCGAACCAGCCGACGGCAAGAAAAAAATCTGGATCACTGCCCGCCAACACCCGGGTGAAACCATGGCAGAGTGGTTTGTCGAAGGACTGCTCGACCGGTTGTTAGACCAGGATGACGGCGTGGCCCGCGAGCTGCTGAATAAAGCCGTGTTTTATGTGGTACCGAATATGAACCCGGACGGCAGCGTGCGTGGTCATCTGCGGACCAATGCCGCCGGCGTTAACCTGAACCGCGAATGGCAGACGCCGTCGCTGGAGAAAAGCCCGGAAGTGTATTTAGTCCGGCAAAAAATGCTCGAAACCGGTGTTGATATGTTCCTCGACATTCACGGCGATGAAAATCTGCCGTACAACTTTGTCGCGGGCGCCGAAGGCGTGCCGTCCTACAACGCCAAAATGGCGCAGTTGGAAACGGTATTTAAGCAAACCTTGCTGGCGGTGACCCCAGAGTTTCAGACCGAATTTGGTTATGAACTGGACGCGCCGGGTCAGGCCAATCTGACCATCGCGTCGACCTGGGTGGCTGAGCAGTTTAAGTGTCTGGCTTATACTTTTGAGATGCCATTTAAAGACAATGCCAACTTGCCGGACGCGCAGTTTGGCTGGTCAGATGTGCGCTCGAAAAAGCTGGGCAATGACACCCTGATCGCAGTGCGCGCCGTGATTGATCTGTTGTGATCTGACGCGGGTATAATCACAGCAGGCCGGTTTGCAAAGCCGGCCTTTTGTTTTATAGTGCCGTGGGTTTTTCAGGTAGGTAATTATGGCGATAGTGGCGTGCCCGTTTTGTGGCAAAAAAATCTCCAGTAAGGCAGCCAGCTGCCAACATTGCGGCAATAGTCTGGCCGAAGTCTCCCCGGAACAAATTGAAAAAATTCAACGTGATAAACGCATGGCGTTAGCACAAAGCATCAATAATCATGCAATGCTGTCGGTGGTATTGCTGCTGGGTAGTTTTGTCTGGTGGTATTTCCGTGCGCCGGAAGAAGGCAGCTGGCAGTCCTGGCTGACTTATGCCGTGATGGCGTTGGGTGCAGCCGGTTATATTATTTCGAAAGTCCGCATGGTGATGTTTAAGAGGACGTAACGTGGATTTTATCGCGATGGTCAGCGCGATGTCGGCTGACACTTATCAAAAGCTGCTGGACGCGGTCGGCACCGGCCGTTGGGCCGACGGCACGCCGTTGACGCCACAGCAACAGGAACAGAGTATGCAGCTGGTGATGGCCTATCAGGCCCGCGTGCTGAAATCAGCAGAGCCATTTACTATCGGCGCCGATGGTCAAATGGTGATCAAATCAAAAACGGAAATGAAAGCACAATTCAGTGCTGAGCAGTCAATCGCAAGGTTTGCACACGATGATCTTTAAGCGCTGGTTTAAGCCGAAATGGCAGCACGAAAATCCATCCATCCGCCAGGCAGCGATCGCTGAACTGGACCAACAAACGCCGGCACAAAAAGAAATTTTGCACGAACTGGCGTTTAACGACGGCACTGAAGCAGTGCGTCGTGCTGCGCTGGAACGCCTGAACGAGTTTTCATTATGGTGGCAGGCCAGTAAACATGAATCAGCGGAGCGTCTGAAACAGTTTGCTGAACAGCAACTGGTGCAGATGTTGTTGCAGAACCGGGTATCTGCGCAGTTGAAACAGCAGTTCATTGACGAATGTCACCGCAGCAGTGTGCTGGAAAAACTGGCGACCTCTGAGACCGATGCCAGTCTGAAACTAAAGTTATTACAGCGTCTGCAACGCCAGGATTTGTATGTAGCCGCACTGACGGATGCGGTATTAACTGTTGAACAAAAACAGCAATTAATCGGTGTGATCAGCGATGACAAAGCGCTGGAAAAAGCCTGCCGGCACTGCGAACCCAAGTTGCAGGCTGCGTTACAGGCCGAGCTTGCCAACCGGCTCGAACAAAAACAAAGACCAGAACGGCTGCGTAAACAGCTGGTGTTATTGCTGGCACGGCTCAACGCAGTGCGGGAGAAAACCGACATCCAGCAGGCACAGCAACAATGGCTGGAACTGCAGCAACAATGGCAGCAACTGGAGCCTGAACTGAGTGTGTTGCCCTCAGAAGAGGCCAGCGAAAGTGTCGGCAAGTATCAACGGATCGTGCAGCTGACCGAGGTGATGTTCGCCCCTAAGCTGGCAGCTTTAGCCGCTGAGCAAGCCAGACAACAGCAACAACAGCAGCAGCAAAAGCTGCTGCAACAATTTACTCTGCAATTGCAGGTCCTGCAGCGTGATTTAGGTCAGTTGCTGGCGTCCGGCGACCTGGCGGCGGCCAGCGGCCTGCAACAGGCTCTGGATACCCTGCAGGCGCAGATCCGCAGCGAACAGCTGGATGCGGGAACGCAGCGTCAGCTCGAACAAAGCGCCGCGCAGCTGCAGCAGCAGCTGGACCAAATCCCGCAACTGGCCGAGTCCTTAGCCCAGGCAGCACGTTTATTAGCAGAACTTTCCGCGCAGCCATTGCCGGAAGCGGCGCAGGCCGAACAGGCTTATCAGGGCTTTAAAGTCTGGCAAAAAAACTGGCAGCAGGTCAGTCGCAGCGCCGGTGCTTTGCTGCCGGCGCAATTCTCCGACAGTTACACCGCGCTGGCTACACAATGGCGGGAGCACTGTGAACCGCTATTAGCCCAGCAACAAAAACAGCTGCGTCAGCTGCGCAGTAAAGTCGCGGAGTTTAAGCGTCTGCACGCTGAAGGCCGCTTTAAAGTATTGTTTGGCTTATGGAAAGGCATTCAGCAGGACCTGACACAGCTGAATGCGGCGCAACAGGCGCAGCTGGATAAAGAACTGCAGCTTTGTGCGGAACTCATCGCTGAACTGACCGATTTACAGGCTTATATCGCCACGCCGCGTAAACAGGCATTAATTGCTGAGCTGCAGGCACTCATTGCTGATGAGACGATTTCCATCAGCGCCAGAGCCAATAAGCTTAAACAAGCCCGGGCGCAGTGGAACACCTTAGGCCGTGCCGATGCTGAACTGGATGACGCGCTGAATCAGCAGTTTAATCAACTGTCGGAACAGGCGTTTGCGCCTTGTCGCGAATTCTATGCGTTGCAGGACCAACAGCGGGCGCAGGCAGCAATCAGCCGCCAGCAGATCATCGATACTTTGTTACAGGCTCAAACCAATCCGCCGCAAGGCCGGGTTTTAGATTCTTTCCTGCAACAGCAACAACAAGCCTGGCAGCAAGCCGGCGCTGTGGGCCGCGACCAGTTTGACGCGTTACAGCAGGCTTATAAAAATGCGCTGGCCCCGCTGAAACAGTTACAACAACAAAACTACCAACAAGCGGCGGCAGCAAAACAGCAGCTGATCGCTCAGGCGACCGCGTTCGCTGCAGAGGGCCTTGGCCCACAGGTTGAACAGGTCAAGCAGTTACAACAGCAGTGGAAGCAAATTGGTTTTGCCGGCAGTAAACTGGACCAGCAGCTGTGGACCGAATTTCGTGCTGCTTGTGACGCCTTCTTTGCCCGTCGTCAGCAGCAACGCGATGCGGAGTCGGCGCAGCTGGATGCCTGGAGGCAAAATATCACAACGCTGCTGGCGGAAGTCAGTGCAGTGCCTTTTACCCAGTTGACTGAAGCACAGTTACGCACGCAATTGCAGCAGCTGAACGAGGTGGAAACCGGCGAGGACAGAGATTTACGTCAGCAGCAACAGCAATTGCGCCAACAAATCAGCGAGCAGCTCATCGCGGTGCAGAAGCAGGCAGAGCAGGGCCAATTCCAGCAATTGTTCAGCGCGCTGGAAAACCCGCAGCTGCAGGCGGCAGAGCTGCCGGCTTTATATCGTCTGGTGTTTAATCAGCAGCAAGAGAGCATGAGCCGCGCTGATTTGACGCTGGCGCTGGAGTGGGCCGCGGGCGTGCCATCACCGACGGCCTTGACAGCCGACCGGCAACGGGTGCAGATGCAGTTACTCAGTGACAAACACAACAGCGGCGATAATATCAGCCAGAATCAGCTGCTGGGCCGCTGGTTACAGCATGGCCCGCTGCAGGCCGGCGAAGCAGAGTTACTGGCGCGGGTCCGGGCTTTGTACTTAGCCTAACAGCTGTTGAGCGATATAAAAAACCACCGGACGGTGGTTTTTTTATTCGCTGCCATCCATGGCGCTCTCCTTTCAAGCCAACGCTTTGCGTCGTTAAAAACCACTCCCGGTGTTTTTTTATGGCTGAAATCAGGCCGCAAGATTAAACCGTCAGCTCACCACGTAAATTCAGCTGCATCTGCTGGCGGACTTCGTCTGCCGACAGCGGCTGACTGAGCAAATAATGCAGTTTGGTCAGCGCTGCTTCCAGCGTCATATCAAAACCGCTGCTGACGCCACTTTTTTGCAGCGCATTGCCGGTGGCATAACCGCCCATATTCACTTTGCCTTTAAAGCATTGCGTGCAATTGACGATGACAGTGCCGCGCTCAGCGGCCTGCTGCAGAACCTGAAGCAGTTGCGGCTGCTGCGGCGCATTGCCCACGCCATAGGATTTAATGATCAGCGCCCGCACTGGTGCGGCGGCCATATTGGCAATCACATCAGTGCTGATGCCCGGATACAAAGTCACGACGCTGATCGGTTGTGGCGTAATTTCGGCCACCTGCAGGGTCTGTTTCACAGTACCCTGAAACAAAGCGCCGGCTTTGACTTCAATATGAATACCAGCCTGCAGCAGCGCAGGGAAATTCGGCGAGGCAAAGGCATTAAAGCCGTCCGCGTCGGCTTTGGTGGCGCGGTTACCGCGAAACAGCTGATTGTTAAAGTACAGACACACTTCGGCGATGGGATAATTGGCCGCCAGATATAACGAATTCAGCAGGTTCACCTGACCGTCAGAGCGTAATTGCGCCAGTGGGATTTGCGAGCCGGTGATGATGACGGGTTTGGTCAAATCCTCCAGCATAAAAGACAAGGCTGATGCGGTATACGCCATGGTATCGGTGCCGTGTAACACGACAAAACCATCATAGTCAGCATAGTGCTGCTGAATGTCGTGCGCGATGCTGAGCCAGTGCGCCGGTGTCATGTCCGACGAATCAATCACCGGGTGATATTCGTGGATGTCAAATTCCGGCATTTCTGCGCGGTAAAACTCCGGCATCTTGCGGACTGTCTCGCTGAGAAAACCCGGCACCGGCACAAATCCATTGGCTGAGTGCTGCATACCGATAGTACCGCCGGTGTAGGCGACATAAATGCGTTTTTTCTTGCTGTTGTTCATGGCAGGGACTTTTGCTGATTTTTGTCTATTGTACGCAAGCCCGGCCTTACTGTCAGGGTGGACCAGTAGTGACAACGGTTAAAAATACCTGCGGTTGGACAAAAGCTGAGCAAACGCGCTGATGCAGCTAAAAAAGAACTTTACAAGGTCGCGGTGGCTCCTTATTATGCCGCCTATCGCGGAGAGATGGCAGAGTGGTTTAATGCACCGGTCTTGAAAACCGGCGAGGGTTAGTAGCCCTTCAAGAGTTCGAATCTCTTTCTCTCCGCCACTAAATCAACCACCTAAGGGTGGTTTTTTTACGTCTGCAGTTCGCGTTCTCAGTTTATCTTTCTGATTTTATTGCAATTAATGGGTCAGAGCTCGCCAGCAGTTTTTGCCATAGCAAAATCAAATTCACTCGGCTATGCTAACGCAGTTTCAGCTGTTTCTTCCTGTTCCTGAATAAAGAGGCGTCGCAATTGATTAACGTTCTGATAGTGGATGATCATGAATTGGTCCGGACCGGGATCAGCAGGATTTTACAGGAAGAACGCGGGATCCGGGTTGTCGCTGATTTAAGCTCAGGCGAAGCGGCAGTGCAATACTGCCGCAATGAAGCCGCAGGGCAGCTGCCTCCTGATGTGGTGCTGATGGACATGAATATGCCCGGCATCGGTGGCATGAACGCGACCAAACGCATTTTGCATTATTGTCCGGATATTCGTGTGCTGGCGCTGTCAGTCTCCTGCGAAGAACCGGTGCCAACGAAGGTGATGCAGATGGGGGCTTCGGGTTTTATCTCCAAAAATGCCGCGCCTTCTGAGATGATCACGGCGATAAAACGCGTGGCTGATGGCCATCGTTATATTTCTGACGAAGTGGCGCAGAAAATGGCGTTCAGTAAAATTCAGTCCAACAGCAATAACCCCTTTGACGAGCTGTCCGACCGGGAAATGCAAATCATGCTGATGATCACCCAGGGTGAAAAGGTCAATGATATTGCCGACAAGCTGAATGTCAGCGCCAAAACTGTCAATTCGTATCGTTACCGCATGTTCGAAAAGCTGGCGATCAGTGGCGATGTGGAATTAACCCATCTGGCCATTCGCCACGGCATGATCAATATTGCCTGATCCCCATTTTCCCAGGATTGTGAGACGCTGATGCCGCCGTTTGACAGCAGTGCTTTTTTAAAAACTGTGCCGGGCTCGCCTGGTGTTTATCGTATGTACGGCGACAAGTCGCAGGTCATTTACGTCGGTAAAGCCAAAGACTTAAAAAAACGCCTGGCCAGCTATTTTCGCAGTAATGTCGACAGCATCAAAACCCGCGCGCTGGTGGCGAACATTGCCTTTGTTGAGTTCACTGTCACCAACAGCGAAACTGAAGCGCTGATCCTGGAAAACAACCTGATCAAGCAATACATGCCCAAATACAATGTATTGCTGCGCGACGACAAATCATTTCCTTATATTTTGCTGACCGATCACAAGCACCCGCGCATCACCTCACATCGGGGGCCGAAAAAAATTCCGGGTCAGTATTTTGGCCCTTATCCCAGTGCAGGTGCGGTCTGGGAGAGCCTGAAGCTGTTGCAGAAAGTCATTCCGGTGCGCCAGTGTGAAGACGGCTTTTATCGTGCCCGCACCCGGCCTTGTCTGCAATATCAGTTAAAACTCTGTTCGGCGCCTTGTGTAGGTAAAATTTCGGATGAGGCCTATGCCGCGCAGGTGCGGCTCACCCGGTTGTTTTTGCAGGGCAAAAATCAGCAGGTCATCGACGATCTGGTGCAACAAATGGAAGTCGCCAGCAACCAGCTTGATTTTGAGCTGGCGGCGCAGTTACGTGACCAGATCATCGCTCTGCGTAAAGTGCAGGAGCAACAAGCAGTCAGCGGTGACCATGAAGAAATGGATATCCTCGGCTTTTGTTATCTGCATGGCGTGGCGGCAGTGCATGTGTTGTATGTGCGCGACCAGAAGATTCTCGGTACCAAAACCTATTTCCCGAAACTGCCGCAACAAACGGAAGCCGAAGAAATTTTCCCGGCTTTTTTACTGCAGTTTTATTTAAACAACATGGGCGGCCAGCACATTCCGCGCGAAATCGTCATTGGTGAAACACTGGAAGATGCCGACAGTATCGCTGAAGCCATCAGTGCCGCAGCCGGGCGCAAAGTGGTGTTAAACGCGGCAAAACGCGGCGAAAAAGCGCGTTATCTCGATTTGGCCAATAAAAACGCCCGCACCGCCTGCGATACCAAAGTCAGTCAGGCTGCGCATATGGCAGCGCGTTATCGCGCGCTGAAACAAGTGTTAAAACTCGAATTGCTGCAGCGGATGGAATGTTTTGATATCAGCCATACCATGGGCAATCAGACCATGGCGTCTTGTGTGGTGTTTAATGACAAAGGGCCGGATAAAGCCGAGTACCGCCGTTTTCATGTCGAAGGCGTGACGCCGGGCGATGACTACGCCGCGATGCGTTTTGCGCTGAAAAAACGTTACGGCAAACTCACGGATGAGGCGAGGGTGCCGGATATTGTCCTGATAGATGGCGGCGCTGGGCAGCTCAGTCAGGCCATCGATTTTTTTGCCGACTGGCCGTTAGTGAAAAAACCGCTGTTACTAGGGGTCGCCAAAGGCACCAGCCGTAAACCAGGCCTGGAAACTTTGCTGATCAACTCAATCCAGCATGCGATTAATCTGCCGGCCGATGACCCGGCGCTGCATTTGATCCAGCATATCCGCGATGAGGCGCACCGGTTTGCCATTACCGGACACCGGCAGCAACGCGGTAAAAAGTTCACCCAAAGCCCGCTGGAAAATATTGCCGGAATAGGTGAGAAACGCCGGCAAGCTTTGTTACAATACCTCGGTGGTTTGCAAGGCGTGCTGAAAGCATCAGTGGCTGAGCTGGCAACAGTGCCGGGGATCTCTAAAGCGCAGGCTGAACTGATTTACCAGGCTTGTCATAACAACTAAAAAAATGCCCAGAATTGAGACTTATTGATGTGGAATGTGCCTAACCTGTTAACTTTGTTCCGGATTTTCTTAATTCCTGTCTTTGTTTTCTGCTTTTATTCAACTCACGAACATGCCCGTTTTCTCGCTGCTTTTGTATTTTGGCTGGCGGCTATTACCGATGCCTTAGACGGTTATCTGGCGCGTAAACTGCAGCAATCGACCGCTTTTGGCGCTTTTCTCGACCCGGTGGCGGATAAAGCGATGGTCGCTGCGGCTTTGGTGCTGATTGCAGTCGACATGCAAACACTCTGGGTGACTATTCCGGCCTTTATCATGATCAGCCGCGAAATCATCATTTCAGGTCTGCGCGAATGGATGGCTGGCCTTGGCAAAAGTGCGCAGGTCAAAGTGTCGGTGATGGGCAAGTTTAAAACGGCGGCGCAGATGTTGGCGTTGATTGGTTTAATCTGGCAACCGGTACAATGGATTAATGATTTAGGCATGTTTTTATTATTCACCGCCACTGTACTGACCGTCTGGTCTATGGTGGTTTATTTGCAGGCGGCCTGGAAATATCTGCAACAAAATTAAGCGCTTCGCATACAAAAGCTGCAGGTTTGCTAAAAATTGAGCAAACAGTTCGGCAGTGCCAAGTTTTGAGTTGACGGATTTATTAAACCCAGTAGAATGCAGCTCGTGTTAAGGCAAACGCCTTTTCAGATGAAGCGGGCATAGCTCAGTTGGTAGAGCGCTACCTTGCCAAGGTCGAGGTCACGAGTT
>CALJUX010000079.1 GCA_937978655.1 uncultured Chromatiaceae bacterium | reverse complement strand
CGACCACCGAGATCTACACTCTTTCCCTACACGACGCTCTTCCGATCTGGCTTGGCAGTGGTAATTTCCGCCAGAGTTTTGCGCCTGTGCTCGGTAGCAACGCGCTGGGGGAAACTTATGGCGAGATGAGTTTTAGTGGTCCGGTCGCGCTGCCGGTACTCAAAGGCCGTTCGTTGCCGGTGGACATCAGCCGCAATAACGCCAATTTGCTGGCCTTCCAGCAATATCAGTACAGCGGCGCTGGCACCACTGTATTACCGCTGGTCGTCGACCTGACCTATGACATCATCAGCAACTGGACAGATCCAAACCCGGCCATTCAAACCGGGATCAAAGCGGGTGGCGCTTCGATTGGCGCCGTGCTGACGCTGATCAACAGCAGCGTGGTGTCGCCGCTGGCGGTGGGGGCAGTGGCGAATTTTAACAGTCTGCAGTGTGGCAGCGAAGCCAGTCATTTGTTGCCCGACGGCAGTTCGTGGCCGGCCGGCAGTATTATGGCGACAGCCGTATATCAAAGTGATAGTGATAACCCGCTGCAACAAGGCGCACAGGCTCGTCAGCTCAAAGTGGTGCGCTGTGCGCTCAATGGTGAACCGGCGGCTGCAGATGGCACAGTGCTGAGTCAGGAGCCGCCGCAATTGACCCCTGATCAAGCATTTATTGTTGCAACTTCAATGCAGACGCCTTCTCGCGGTAAATGGCAGTGGCCCAGCGCCAGTCATCCGGCGCCGTTGCAAAACGGTAAGCTCGATGCCAGCCATACGCTGCGGGTGAATTTTGCCCCGGATGCGCCGCCGGCGCTGGTGCAGGCGTTGGCGGCCGCTATTACCCCCGTGTGCACTGACTGTAACTTTGTACCGGAAGTACTGCCGCTACAGTTTGCCATCCGGCCCGACAGCACGGGTTGTATCAATCCGAAGTTAAATGGCATGCTGACCACGGCAATTTATGGCAGCAGTACAGTGCGGGTGGCTGATTTACGAATCGACAGCAGTCTGAAACTCGGTGATTTACAGCTCAGGGTCAAAGGCAAAGCGCCGGCCTGTCAAAGCAGTGATTTAAATGCTGATACTGTGCCTGATTTGCTCTGCCATTTTGCCAACGAAAGCAGCAACTGGCTGCCCGGTCAGGTGCAGGTGCAACTCAGTGGTTTGTTGCATAGCGGCGTGCCAGTGCAGGGCAGTGCGTCGGTTTGCCTGAAAAACTGACCGCAGTCTGAGCCGAGACTGCACACTGCAGACGAAAAAAAGGGCGACCTGAACAGGTCGCCCTCTAACTGGCTAAGCCAGCATTATTTCGCTTTGGCGGCTTTTTTCAGCGCCTTTTTCTTCGCGACTGTTTTTGGCTTTTTGGTTTTGGTCGAAGGCCGCGCTTCTTTATGTTTTGGCCGCAGGCTGTCGATCACCCGACGTTTTAACGGCGTTTCGGTGTAGCGTTCGACTTTGCCGACCATATCGATGTCATGCGCTTCAACTAATGAAATGGCGATGCCTTTTTTACCGGCGCGGCCAGTACGGCCGATGCGGTGCACATAAACGTCGGCCGTGCGTGGCATATCAAAGTTAATCACATGGCTGATGTCATCGATATCCAAGCCCCGCGCTGCGACGTCGGTTGCCAGTAAAATCCGCACCAGACCTTTACTGAAACGCGACACCGCCAGCAGGCGTTTGTCCTGAGGCATTTCACCCTGTAACCAGCAGGTTTTTAAGCCCGCTGATTCGAGCTGACCGGCTAAACTCGCCAGCCGCTCACGGGTTTTGATAAAGACGATGACTTTGGTCATCTCCGGCTGTTGCAGCAAATGGGTTAATAACGCCAGCTTGTGATCGGCATCGTCCGCCAGATGGATCCACTGTTGGATCTTGGCTTTTTCCCGGCGCGGTGAGTCTGCTTCGACAGTCACCGGTTCTTTTAACGCGCGTTTGGCAAAACGTTCAATCGCAACGCCTTCGAGCGTAGCGGAGAACAACATGGTCTGGCGCCGGCGTCTGGCGTCGCTGATAATGCGGTCCATCTCGGCGACAAAACCCATATCCAGCATGCGGTCGGCTTCATCGAGAATGAGCACTTCCACTTCGTCGCACTGGAAGCTTTCTTCGTTCATGTATTCAATCAGCCGGCCCGGCGTGGCGACCAGGATGTCGTTATTTTTTTCTAAGGTTTCTTTGTGGCTGCCGTAGTTGATACCACCGGTGATCACACCGCAGTTCAGGTCACTGTGTTTGGTCAGCAGCTGCAGCTGTTCAAAAATCTGAAACGCCAGTTCGCGCGTCGGCGTCATGATCAGTACCCGGGCAAAGCCTGGCTCACGTCGTGGGAAATCAATCAGATACTGTAACGCCGGCAGTAAAAACGCCAGGGTTTTGCCGGTACCGGTTGGCGCGCTGGCCAGAATGTCGCGGCCTTCCAGGGCCACCGGGATCGCTTGTTGCTGAATGGTGGTCGGTTTTTCAAAACCAGCTTCAGCCAAAGCGCGGGCCAGCGCAGGGTCCAGATCAAAATCAGCAAAGCGGAGGATCTCATCCGGGCTCGTCAGGTCAGTCACAGTCAAATACCTTCTGGGTTAACTTGGGCGGCGCCACGCTGTACTGACAGCGGAGGCATCCGTTACACTGCAACCTTTTGCGCGGGGCGTCATGGCTGCAGGCTTTCGTTGTAAACAATTTTTTGTGTCACATCAGCACTGTGCGATGAAAGTCGGCACTGATGCGTTGTTGCTGGGCGCCTGGACTTCAGTGCCGGCCAGCGGCGATTGCCTGGATATTGGTTGCGGCAGCGGCATTCTGAGTCTGATGCTGGCGCAGCGCACCGGCCCTTCGCAACAGATTGACGCCGTCGAGCTTGACGCTGCCGCAGCGGCAGAAGCCCGATTTAATGTGGCCGCCAGCCCCTGGTCTGCAAGGATCCGGGTGATCGAACGGGATATTTTAACCTATCCGGGCAGCGCTGACCACTTGGCACAGCGCCGCTATCAGCAGATCACGTCCAATCCGCCGTATTTCACTGCCGCTTTGGCCAATCCAGACCGGCAAAAACAACTGGCACGCCACAATGACCAGCTGCCATTTGCCGGATTATTGCAGGCTGCCGCGGCATTACTTGCGCCAACCGGGCGTTTCAGTTTGATTTTACCGGTATTAGAAGCTGAGCATTTGCTGATTTTGGCGAAAGATAGCGGCTGGCATTTAATCAGGTCACAGGCGGTACAAAGTCAGCCAGATAAAATCCCGGCGCGGCTGTTGCTGGAGCTTGGGCTTGCTCCGGCCGCCCCCGAACGGCTGCCGGTATTGCTGGTGCGCGACGAACAAGGGCACTACAGTCCGGCTTATCGCCAGCTGCTGGCGGATTTTTATCTGAATTTTTAAGGGGATGCCATGTCGACGCCATTGCCACTGTCACCAGATGAGTTTTTACAGTTGCTGCTGGCGAAGCAGCAACTGAGCACCCCGCAAAGCCGGCGCAGCGGCACATTACAAGTGATTGCACAGCTTGGTTATGTGCAGATTGATTCGGTTAACGTCGTCGAGCGCGCCCATCACCATGTGTTGTTTAACCGGGTGAAAAACTATCAGCCGCAGTGGCTGGATGATTTATTAGAAAATAAGCAGATTTTTGAATACTGGTCGCATGCCGCCGCGTTTTTGCCGATGCAGGATTTTCGTTTCAGTCTGTATCGTAAAGCACAGCTCCAGCAAGGCCAGAAACACTGGTATACGCCGGACCACCAACAAATGCGCGAAGTACGCGCCCGCATTCGCGCCGAAGGGCCGTTAAAAGCCGCGGACTTTGCCAAAACGACTGAAGCCAGTGGCCCCTGGTGGGACTGGCAGCCGGCCAAAAAGGCGCTGGAGCAACTCTTTATGCAAGGCGAGCTGATGGTGGTGCGCCGCGAGCGTTTTCAGAAAGTGCTGGATTTGACCGAGCGGGTGTTACCGGCCGGCACCGATTGCCGGGTCCCAAATGAGCGTGAATATGCGCAGCATCTGATTGAGCGTTTTTTGCAGTGCCACGTGGCGGCCACCGCCAGTCAAATCAGTTATCTGCGCCCTGGGATGAAAGCTGCGGTGACCCATCTGCTAAAAGAGCTGGTGCACAGCGGCGTGCTGCAGTGTTTTCAGTATCAGGGCCAGAGTTATTACGCAAATACCTCACAATGGCAGCTGCCAGCGAAGGCGACTCAGGTCTATTTACTGAACCCCTTTGATAATCTGTTGATCCAACGCCAGCGTTTACAACATTGGTTTGGGGCGGACTATCAGTTGGAAATCTATGTCCCAGCGGAAAAACGTCAATTCGGTTATTACAGTTTGCCGGTGTTTTATGGCACAGCCTATGTCGGGTTGGTGGATGTCAAAGCGCAGCGCGACCAAGGGGTGTTGTTATTACAACACTTGCAGCTGGCGCCGCAGTGGCTGCGGAAAAACCGGTTTATGCAGCAGTTTGCCAAAGCGCTTAGGGCTTATGCCGGTTTTAATGGCTGTACTGAGGTGGTGTTAGTGCGGGCAGAACCTAATCTACAACATTGGTTCCAAAATGAAATCAGCCCGCAATTGCGGGCTGAAGCACAGCAGTAAATAAGGGGGCTATTCAGTGCTTAGCTGGCGCTGCGCGCTTTGATCGTTTCGATGATTGGCGATGCAGCAAAACCGTTGCTTTGGGCCCACTCGACGTCACCTGATTTCGACACCTGGCTGCCTGGTAACTGCTTGACGATGAATTCAGCAGCATCAGCGGCATTGTGTTTGATAGCAAAACGGATCATTGGCAGACCGTCACACTGGATACCGTCGTAAACGTTTTTGATGCGCAGTTTGCTGTCAGACAGGGTTTTGCGGATGCTGTTTTTGTCATTGGCCGCAACATAAGAACACAGAGATTGCGCGATTTGATCATCAGCACTGGCTGGAGCGATTGCGAACAGTGGGCTTACAACAACAGCAATTAAAGTCAGTGTCTTGAAATTCATCGTTAACTCCGGTGCCAACAGGCATTTATCAGGTCAGGGGATTCGATGAAAGGCAAGCAGAGAGTCTGCGCAGATACAAAACTGCCGGAGCGTTTTGTCTATCTTCATTCCCTAAGTAAGTTGGGAACGGCGGCCCGGCTGTCATAGGTGATTTCACCCTTAGACCCGAAGCTTTGCGCGAGCAGTCTTTCAACTGTCTTGCCTTTCGATGTGGCGCATTCTATGCAGAGAAAAACCGCGACGCAAGGGTTATTTTAACATTTGTGCACTTTTTTCCGCCAGAAGCAGACTGAGCGGAATCAGTCAGTTAGGATTGATTTGGCGGAAAAACCAGCAGTGGTGCGGCCTGCAGCGGTGCTGCCAGCGTGATCAGCCCAGCTCATTGATTTCACTGACCAGCTGGCTTGCCCAGCGCAGCAAGCGCTCATCCGACAAGTCGTATTGGTTTTCATCGTCAAGGGCGAGGCCAACGAACCATTCTCCATCTGGGGTCACTGCTTTGGATTTATCAAACTGATAGCCAGCAGTGGACCAGAAACCAATGCGCTGACAGTCCTGGTCGGCAATCGCATCACTGAGCATGCCCATCGCATCGACAAACCATTCGCTGTAGCCAATCTGGTCACCCATGCCATAAATAGCGACAATTTTACCGCCAAGATTGACGTCGCGAATATCGTCCCAGTGCGCTTCCCAGTCTTCCTGCAACTCACCGAAATCCCAGGTTGAAATGCCGAGGACCAGCACATCATACTGCTGCATCCGTTGCAGTGGCTGCTGTTTAATATTGTGCAGTGATACACTGACCGGCCCCGGCAACGCCGGATCCGATTCGAGCAAAACTTTCAGCTTCTCGGCGGTCATTTCGGTGTAACAGGTGGTGGACCCATAAAAAATGGCAATATTCATTTCTCGAACCTTTTGTCGAACCGCTGGCAGTGCCTTCGCCCGGTGCGATCACCTTGTAGTGCAGGGCGGCGATTGTAACAGAGCCCGCATTGACACCCAAGTGCACGCAGGAGTTTGCTGATGGCTGATGCCCGCAAAAAAAGCAGTGCGCTGGATCCGGCCTGTGAAGCGCAGATCAAAGAGTTTCTTGATACGCTGTGGCTCAGTGATGGCGTCAGCCGCCATACGCTGGCCGCTTATGGCACCGATTTGCGCAAGTTTGCTTTGTTCGCGCAGCAACAAGGTCAGCCGTTTGCACTGGCCAGCCCTGCGCTGCTGGAACTGTATCTGGCACACCGTTATGACCTGGGACTGTCGCCGCGTAGCACCGCCCGCTGCCTGAGCAGTCTGCGGCGGTTTTTTCAGACGCTGCATCAGCGTGGCAGCATTGCACAGGACCCACTGGCCGGCATCTTAAATCCTAAACTGGGCCAGCCGTTGCCAAAGTCGTTATCGGAAGCGGATGTCAGTGCCTTGCTGGAAGCCCCGGATTTAAATGAAGCCATCCAGTTTCGCGATAAAGTGATGCTGGAGCTGCTGTATGCGTCCGGTTTACGGGTCACAGAGCTGGTCAGTCTGACCTTGCATCAGCTGAATTTGCGCCAGAACGTGGTGCGGGTGACTGGCAAAGGTGCCAAAGAACGGCTGGTGCCTTTTGGTGAAGCTGCCGCTGACTGGCTGGCACGTTATCTGGCCCATGGCCGGCCTTTGCTGCTGAGTGAACCTTCAGACGTGTTGTTTCCCAGTCTGCGGGGTGTGCAAATGACGCGACAGACGTTCTGGCACCGGATTAAGTTTTATGCCAAAGTGGCGGGCATCAGCGCAGAGCTGTCACCGCATACGCTTCGGCATGCTTTTGCCACGCATTTGCTGAACCACGGTGCCGATCTGCGGGTCGTACAGTTATTGCTGGGTCACAGTGATCTGTCGACAACCCAGATTTATACCCATGTCGCGCAGCTGCGGCTCAAACAGTTACATCAGTTACATCATCCGCGAGGTTAGGATGAGCAAGGAATTTTTATGAAACAGATCATTGCAGCCTTATTGCTGGCCCTGCCGGCCGCCCCGTTGTTCGCTGCTTCCGCAGGTGCGCCGCTGGCCGCGCCGGCAGACCAGCAGCTGCATAAATTGATGGCAGAAATTGGCCTCAAACCAACATCGGTGGCCAATGCGCCGGTCCCCGGATTATTGCAGGTGTTCACCGACCGTGGTTTGTTTTTCGCAAGTAACGATGGCCGCTATTTAATTCAGGGCGAAGTCTTTGATTTAAAAAATAAAGTTCATATCAATGAAGAAGTGATGAAGCCGATGCGCCAGGCGGGCATCAGCAAGATGACACCATCTGCCATTGAGTTCAAAGCGAAAAACGAGAAGTTTGTCGTCACCGTATTTACCGATACCGACTGTGGTTATTGCCGCAAGCTGCACAGTGAAATCGAGGATTACTTAGACGCCGGCATCACCATCCGTTATCTGGCGTACCCGCGTGGTGGTGAGAACAGTCAGACGTTCAGCACGCTGGAATCCATTTGGTGTTCCAAAGATAAACAAGGCGCGATGAGTAAAGCCAAATCCGGCAGCGACGTGTCGGTGGCCAAATGTGACAATAATGTCGCAGCCCAATATCACTTAGGCCAGAGTTTTGGCATTAGCGGAACCCCGGCTTTAGTGCTGCCGGACGGCACGCTGATCCCAGGCTACCAGCCGGCTGAAGCACTGGCTGCAACGCTGACCCAACTGGCGAAAAGATAAGCCAGATGACGCTTGATAAAACCTTACAACTCAGGCCGGTGCTCGCACCGGCCGCTTTTTCTCTGCCGGTGCATCCGGTGTTGCAACGGCTGTACGCCCACCGCGGTATTGCTGATGAGCATGAATTGAGCCGCAGCGCACAGCAACTGCTGCCATATCAGTTGCTGAAGGGCATGCCGGCGGCCGTGGCGTTGCTGCTGGACGCCCGTCTGACGCAACAACGTATTCTGATCGTCGGCGATTTTGACGCGGATGGTGCCACCAGTACGGCGACATTGCTGGCCGGCCTGCGGGCTTTGGGTTTTGCCAACGTCGATTTTCTGGTACCAAACCGCTTTGAATACGGCTATGGCCTGTCGGTGGAAATGGCTGAGCTGGCACTGAAGCATGGTGCTGAGCTGATCGTCACTGTCGATAACGGCATTTCGGCTATCGAAGGCGTGGCACGGGCCAAAGCGGCCGGTGTGCGTGTGCTGGTGACTGACCATCACCTTGCCGGCAGCGAACTGCCGGACGCCGATGCGATAGTCAATCCGAATCAGCCCGGCTGTGAGTTTCCCAGTAAAGCGCTGGCTGGCGTGGGCGTGGCGTTTTATCTGCTGCTGGCGGTGCGGGCCGCACTGCGCGAGCAGGGGGCTTTTATCCAGCTGCCGGAGCCGAATCTGGCCGAGCTGCTTGATTTGGTTGCACTTGGCACTGTGGCCGATGTAGTGCCGCTGGATCGTAACAACCGCATTCTGGTACATCAGGGCTTGCAGCGTATTCGCAGCGGCAAGGTGCGGCCTGGTATTCAGGCACTGATTGATGTCGCCAACCGCAAAGCCGGGCGGCTCAGCGCGCAGGATTTTGGTTTTGCCTTAGCGCCACGGCTAAATGCGGCCGGTCGGCTGGACGATATGTCGATTGGCATCGCCTGTTTGTTATCGCCTGATATCAACAATGCACGGCGCCTCGCGGCAGAACTCGACAGCCTGAATCTGGAACGGCGCGAGATTGAACAAGGCATGCAAACGGAAGCGATGGCAGCGCTCGGCCGGCTGTCATTAACAAGTAGCGACTTGCCAGCTTGTTTGTGTCTGTACCAGCATGACTGGCATCAGGGCGTGATTGGCATTCTGGCAGGGCGGGTTAAAGAAGCCTGGCACCGGCCGGTGATTGCCTTTGCCCGTGGCGATAACGGCGAGCTGAAAGGCTCCGCCCGCTCAGTGCCCGGTGTGCATATGCGCGATTTACTTGAGGCGGTGTCCACCGCCGAACCAGGCCTGATTAAAAAATTTGGTGGCCATGCCATGGCGGCGGGGCTGACCATTGCCGAAGCACAGTTTGAGCTGTTTGTGCAGGCGCTGGCGGCACAGACCAGCCGTTTTATTCAGCCGGAGCATTTAACAGCGCTGGTGTACAGCGACGGCGAATTGCAGCCACAGGAGCTGGATATCAGTCTGGCGCAGCTGATTCAAAATGCCGGCCCCTGGGGTCAGGCGTTTCCTGAACCGGTGTTCCATGGTCGTTTTAAGCTGGTGCAACAGCGTCTGCTGGCGGAAAAACACCTGAAAATGATGTTGCAGGGTGCTGACGGCAAACTGTTTGATGCGATTTGGTTTAATGCCGACGTTAAAAGCTGGCCAAACCCGCAAATTCAGCAGGTGGAGCTGGCATATCAGCTGGATATCAATGAGTTCCGCGACCAGCAGAATCTGCAATTGCTGGTGCGGCATCTGTGGCCGGCCTGAATCGGTTGACACTGGCAACCACGGCCATCCGGAAAGCCGCAAAAGGCTGCACCTCAGGCTGAAATTTTGCTACAATCGGCGCCTATTTTTTCAGGCGCCTGGCAAAATCATGTTTGAAGTTAATCCAGTTTACAACAGTATCAAAGACTTAGCTGAACGCACCGATGTGCTTCGGGGGTATCTTTGACTATGATGCAAAGAAAGAAAAGTTAGAAGAAGTCTCCCGCGAGCTGGAAGACTCTGCGGTCTGGAATAATCCGGAAAAAGCGCAGGCGCTGGGTAAAGAGCGTTCGGCGCTGGAGCAAATCGTCAGTACCATCGATAAACTGGACCAAGGCCTCGAAGATGTCGCCGGTCTGGTTGAGCTGGCGGTGGAAGCCGAAGACGAAGAGACTTTTACCGAAGCACAGACCGAGTTGGCAGACCTCGCAGCCCAGCTGGCTAAACTGGAATTCCGCCGGATGTTCTCTGGCAAACACGATGCTGACAACTGCTTCCTCGATATTCAGTCCGGCTCTGGCGGTACTGAAGCGCAGGACTGGGCCAGCATGCTGATGCGCATGTATCTGCGCTGGGGTGAAGCCAAGGGCTTCAGCCCGGAACTGTATGAAGTCACCGACGGTGACGTCGCGGGTATCAAAGGCTGTACTATCAAATTCACTGGTGAATACGCCTACGGCTGGTTACGCACTGAAACCGGCGTGCACCGCTTAGTGCGCAAGAGTCCATTTGACTCCGGCAACCGCCGTCACACCTCATTTGCCTCAGTGTTTGTGTCACCGGAAATTGACGACGATATTGAAATTGAAATCAATCCGTCAGATCTGCGGATCGATACCTACCGTGCTTCTGGTGCCGGTGGTCAGCACGTCAACAGAACCGACTCTGCGGTGCGGATCACCCACTTACCGACCAATATCGTGGTGCAGTGTCAGAACGACCGTTCGCAGCACAAAAACCGCGACAACGCATTTAAACAGCTGCGCGCCAAACTCTATGAGTTTGAATTGCAAAAACAAAATGCAGAAAAGCAAGCACTGGAAGACACCAAATCCGATATCGGCTGGGGCAGTCAGATCCGCTCTTATGTGCTGGACGATTCGCGCATCAAAGATTTGCGTACCGGTGTCGAAACCCGTAATACCCAGTCAGTGCTGGACGGGGATTTGGACAAATTTATCGAAGCCAGCTTAAAAGCCGGTTTGTAATTTTCGCTTAAAATCAGGAACTGAATATGTCTGAGCAAAACAATCCGATTGAAGAACATCAGGACGTCAATAAGCTGATCGCCGAGCGGAAACATAAGCTGGCTGCATTGCGTGAGCAGGGCAATCCATTCCCGAATGATTTCCGCCGCGACGCCACTTCAGACCAGATCCTGGCGCAGTATGAGCACCTGAGCAAAGAAGAGCTGGAAGAGAAGAAAATCCGTGTCACTGTGGCCGGTCGGATGATGCTGCGCCGTATTATGGGCAAAGCCAGCTTCACGACGATTCAGGACGTTGGCGGCAAAATTCAGCTGTATGTCGCACGCGACAGCCTGGCAGAAAACGTCTACAACGAAGGCTTTAAAAAGTGGGACTTAGGCGACATCATCGGTGGCAGCGGCACGCTGTTTAAAACCCAGACCGGTGAACTGACCGTTTGGCTCGATGAGATCCGTTTGCTGACCAAAGCACTGCGGCCACTGCCGGACAAATTCCACGGTTTAACCGACCAGGAAGCCTGTTACCGTCAGCGTTATTTAGACCTGATTGTGAACGAGCCATCGCGCAAAACCTTTTTAATCCGTTCAAAAACAGTGGCGTACATTCGCCAGTTTTTTAACAGCAAGGGCTTTTTAGAAGTCGAAACCCCAATGCTGCAAAGCATCCCGGGTGGCGCTTCAGCCCGTCCGTTTGAAACCCACCACAATGCGCTGGATATGCAGATGTTCCTGCGTATCGCGCCAGAGCTGTATTTAAAACGCTTAGTGGTTGGTGGTTTTGAAAAAGTATTTGAACTGAACCGTAACTTCCGTAACGAAGGCGTGTCGACCCGGCATAACCCGGAATTCACCATGCTGGAATTCTACTGGGCTTATGCCGATTACAACGACCTGATGGACCTGACCGAAGAACTGTTCCGCGGTTTAGCGCAGTCAGTGCTCGGCACCACAGAAGTGCCTTATCAGGGCCATATTTTCGACTTCGGCAAGCCATTTGCGCGCATGTCAGTGACAGAATCTATCCTGCACTACAACCCGGATGTGAAGCTGGAGCAGCTGACCACGCGTGAAGCGGTGGCAACACTGGCAAAATCCTTAGGCATTGAAGTCAAAGCCAATTACGGTCACGGCCGTATTCTGATGGAAGTGTTTGACGAGCTGGTCGAAACCAAGCTGCAACAACCAACTTTTATCACTGAATACCCGGCTGAGATTTCGCCTTTGGCACGTCGCAACGACCACAACCCGGAGATCACTGACCGCTTTGAATTCTTCATCGGCGGCCGTGAACTGGGCAACGGCTTCAGTGAGTTAAACGACGCTGAAGACCAGGCCGAACGCTTCCGCGAGCAAGTGGCACAAAAAGAAGCCGGTGACGACGAAGCCATGTACTACGACGAAGATTTTGTTACCGCACTGGAACACGGTTTACCGCCAACCGCAGGCCAGGGCATTGGTATCGACCGTCTGGTGATGTTACTGGCCGACGCGCCAAGCATCCGCGACGTGATCCTGTTCCCGCATATGCGTCATACCGACAAACACGGCAGCTAAGCTGTTGATGTCTTGAAAAAAACCACCTTCGGGTGGTTTTTTTATAAGCCATGATCCGCTTATTGCCAGCCAGAAGATGTCTGAACCAAACCCGGCATCAGTGCAAACCGAATATCAACAAAACACGAATAGGAGTAATTCCTATTTGCAAATAAGAATAGATCTCGATAACATGGCGCCCGAAAAATAAAGCAGCCTTACCGGCAGTAAAAAGGGATCTGACCATGTCGTTAATCAAATCAAAGAAACATTCTCAACCGTATCCGGCTGCTCTGGCGTCGGCGCTGCTGCTGGCGATGCCGGCAGCTTATGCACAGGACACCGGCAAACTGGCCGAAGTGGAAGTCAAAGGCAGTGCGATTTCAACCGAACTCATCGCCGAAAAGGCCAGCTCCGCCAAGCAGGTAAAGCCGTTGGTCGATACGCCGCAAACAATTGTGGTGCTGAAAAAAGAGCTGTTCCGGCAACAGCAAGCCAACACTTTGTCTGAAACTTTGCGTAACACGCCGGGCATCACCATGCTGATGGGTGAAAACGGCAACACCGCCACCGGTGATTCGATTTTTATGCGCGGTTTTGATACACAAAGTAGCATCTACGTGGATGGCATCCGCGATTTAGGCACTATCAGTCGCGATACTTTTAACACTGAACAAGTCGAAATCGCCAAAGGCCCGGCTGGCGTCGATAACGGCCGTGGCGCGTCCAGCGGTTATATCAATATGAGCAGCAAAGCGGCCACGCTGGACAGCTTCACCACTGGCAGCGCGACAGTGGGGTCAGGTTCACACAAACGCGTCAGCGCTGATGTGAATCAGGCGTTGGCCATCGACAATGCCGCTATTCGCGTGAACTTATTGCGCCAGGACAGCGGCGTGGTTGACCGCGATGTAGTAGAAAACAATACCACCGGCATCGCCGCTTCGCTGGCGTTTGGCCTCAATACCCAAACCCGCACCACACTGAACCTGTTGCATGTACAGCAGGACAATATTCAGGACGGCGGTTTGCCAACCGTCGGTACCGAAGGCTTTTACAGCAGTGTTTATGCCGCAGCATTCCCGAAAGGTGATGGCCCGGCGTACCGCAAAGTTGATGTCAGTAATTTCTACGGCAGCAAAAACGATTTTGACCATGTAGTCGCCGACATGCTGACGCTGCGGGTTGAGCATGATTTTGCCGACAATATCAAATTACAGAATACCAGCCGTTATGGGGTGTCGTCGCAGGATTATGTGCTGACTGGCATGAATGCGCTGGTGATCCCAACGGCAACAAAAACCAATCAGGATACCTGGCAGGTGACCCGCTCGCGTCAGGGCAAAGATCAGCAAAACCAAATTCTGATTAACCAGACCAACCTCAATGCCACGCTGCAACAAGGTACCTTGACGCACAACATCGCCTCCGGCGTAGAATTCAGCTTTGAAAGCCAGCTGAACTACACGCTGGGTTTACCGGCCGGCACCACGCAGGTTAATGCCAACCTGTACAACCCGTCTACGGCTGATGTATTTGTCATGCCGGTGCGTACCGGCGCCAAGACCGACGGCAATACCAGCACAGCAGCGCTGTATTTCCTCGACACTATTGACCTGAATCCGCAGTGGCAAATCAGCGCCGGGGTCCGTGCCGAGCATTACAACACCGATACCAACCTGATCACTGTGCAAGCGGCCGCCACGCCACAAACCATTCCGCTTGGCACTCTGCTGGGCTCAGAAGCCCGCAAGTCAGATAATTTGCTGAGTTACAAAGTCGGCGCTAACTATAAGCCAACAGAAAATGGTTCTGTTTATCTGTCTTACGCGACTTCACAGTTACCACCAGGCGGTACCAGTTTCTCACTGAGCACTGCGGCCACTAACCAGAATAACCCGATGCTGGACCCGCAAAAAGGCTCTAATCTGGAGCTGGGCACCAAATGGCAGCTGCTGGATAAAAACCTGTTTGCGACCGCAGCCGTGTTTGAAACCATCAACAAAAACGAGCTGGTGCGCGATGATGTGAACACTTATGTGCCACTGGGTGAAAAGACCGTCCGTGGTGTGGAGTTCGCGCTGGTCGGTTCACCATTTGCCAATTTCGAGTTAAACGCCGGTCTGGCATTGCTGAACCCGAAAATCACCCGCGGCGCCCGTTACAGCACCTCGCCGACTGAAGGTGCGGTGATCCAGTGGACGCCAAAGACCACTTTCACGATGTGGGGGACTTACACATACGACAAGCTGAAAGTCGGTGGTGGTGTGCGTTATAACGATTCGGTCGCCCGTTCGAATACCACCAACCTGAACCCGCTGACCAGTTCAGTACTGGAAGTGCCGGATTATTGGGTGGCCGATGCGATGGCGTCTTATGAAGTCAACCCAACAGTCACAGTGCAGTTCAACCTGTATAACCTGCTGGATGAAGAATATATCCAGGGTCTGAACAACGGTGGTTCACGGTATTTTAACGGCACACCGCGCTCTGCGAAGCTGGGGGTAAATGTCGCGTTCTGACACGACGAACCGTTCCGTTTTATAAGGCAGCCAAATCGCTGCCTTTTTCCATTGAGGTGTCTGATGTTATTACATATTCCTGCCGTGTTAAGCAAAGCGGAAGTGGCTGAATTTCGTCGTTTGCTGGCACAAAGTGGCTGGACCGACGGCCGGGCTACGGTCGGGCCACAAGGGGCACAAGTGAAGCATAACCGCCAGTTAGCTGTCGACAGCCCGCTGGCGCGTGAACTGGGTGCGCTGATTTTGCAGCGGTTATACCAACATCCGCAGTTCTTGTCGGCGGCCTTGCCGCTGCGCACTGTGCCGCCATTATTTAATGCCTACAGCGGTGGTGAGCATTATGGCTTGCACGTCGATGGCGCAATCCGGATTTTACCGGGCAGCACTTTAAGTTTAAGAACTGACGTGTCTTCGACTTTGTTTTTGTCCGAACCGGATGAATACGACGGAGGTGAATTGCAGGTGATGGATACCTACGGTGAACACCAGGTCAAATTGCCGGCCGGTGACCTGATTTTATACCCGTCGACCAGCCTGCATCAGGTACTGCCGGTCACCCGTGGCGAGCGGGTGTGCAGTTTTTTCTGGAGCCAAAGCCAAATTCGCGATGATGCCAAACGCGCGTTGTTGTATTCGCTGGACCAACAAATCCAGAGCCTGCGCCAGCAACTGGGCGATTGCAGTGAAGTGCTGGCACTGACCGGGCATTATCATAATCTGCTGCGGATGTGGGCTGAACTGTAATTTGCGCCGCCAACCAACGCAGCCACCGCCGGCACGCGGCCAATCAGGCCTCGTGCCACCGCGGCTGGATTTATTTGCCGGCAGACGCCGCCTGTTGTTGTGCTTCCAGCTCTTGCCAGGCTTTGCTGCCCCACAGCGGGACTGTGGTCAGCGAGTGTTTGTCGCTGCCGGCGCTTTCTTTGGTTGAATAAGACAAATACACCAGTGTTCTGTTATCGGCATCAAAAATCCGGCGGATTTTCAAATGCTTAAACAAAATGCTTTTGGACGCGGTAAAAATGACTTCACCGGATTTGGATTTGTCGATTTTGCTGAGCATCTGTGCGGTAATTTCGCCGGTCTGACGACAGGCAATCGACATATCGGACGGATCCGCCAAGGATAAATCCGCTTCGACATGGCTGATATGGCAGGTGACGCCGGCAATGGCCGGGTCGTTAAATGTCTGAATTTTAATATCTTTTGTGGTGAAAAGCCCGAGGCTGACATCACCGACTTCTTTGGGCGAGCATGCGGTCAGCACAGACAACATCAGGCCACAGCTCAGCAGACGTGTGGAAAAATACATAGCAACTCCTTGTGTTAAAACGTCAATTCAGTCCAATGCCAGAACACTGACCGGGCCGGATCACCATTTGGCGTAGTGGTCTTCTGCCAGTCCCAGACAATTCTGCAGCTGCAGGATCTGGCCACTCTGTAGCCGCACTGTACCATTGTAATACCCTGCATACTGGCGAAAATTACTGGCCAGCAAACCAAGCTGCAGCTTTTCCTGCCGGCAAAAGTCTGGGCTGAAGGTCACGTCGACTTCACCGCATAATGTCGTCATGTGCCACGGCGTGGCTTGACCGCGATCAAACTCAAAGCGGGCCGGGCTTAAGTGCTGGATTTTACCCTGATACCACAGAGCGTTTTCGCAAAGTCCGGTTTCATTGACACCGGCTGCCAGATTCAGGCCAAAGGGTGCACCGTCCAGCAGGGTATTGATTGAACTCCAGCGCCAGCTGGTTTCACGGCGCATAAAACCGGCGGAGAAATCGATACCACCACGGGCTTCAGTCAGATCCAATGACTGACCATCGAGCAGCAAGCTGCCGCTGACGCGCAGCGCATTGTTTTTCTCGGTATAAGTCCAGCCGTTGTAGCCGGTCGGCGCCGCCAGGGCCAGCGGCTGTTGCTGGTCAAAATCCAGCTGCAACTCTGCTGCTAAGCCTGGCGCCTGCACCGACAAAGCCCAGCCGGTGGCGGCGCAGTGGATTTGCCACTGTGTTGTGCCTTTGCCCATACTTGCCCGGCCTTGTTGCGCCGACTCGCTGGTCAGACAGCCAAAACCCAGTGGCGCTAACAGCGCAAATTCGCGTGCAGGTTTACCTTGTTGATACAAATAAGCAAAACCGGAGCAAAGGTAACGTACATCGGCAATAGCGACGGCCAGCAGCCAGTCTGGGCCGCTGATGCAGACAAACTGAAATTGTTTATAGGCAAAATGCTGGGTCAGACGGCTGACTTGCTGGTCCATCACCGACTGTAAACGGAAAGCGGGCAGATTCAGCTTGGGCACTGAGGCGTCAAATAATCCCTGCTGCAACTGGCCGTCGTGATTGATCAGCGTGGCAGGGGCCGGCGTGACCACAGGTTGGTATGACAAATTGGACATCAGGCGCATCCACAACAGGTGATGGCATTTTATAACAGGTTTTTCTGGTCTGACCAAGTGATGGGAAGTACAGCAGGGCGGTAAAAAGACTCCGGCAGCGCCGAAGGCGGCAGGCCGTGCGGATCGCCGGCCTGCCGTTACTATTAATCGTGACCGGAATGGCCATCCATGCCGTGGGCATGGCCGTGCGCCAGCTCATCCGCAGTGGCGTCGCGTACTAACAGCACTTCGATATCAAACGTCAGATCGATACCAGACAGCGGATGATTGCCGTCGACCACCACTTCTTCGTCGGTCACATCCAGTACAATCACGGATTGTTCATTGCCGTCCGGGCCTGCAGCGCGAAACCGCATACCCACTGCAACTTCCATCCCCTCAAACAAAGCGCGTGGCACCGCCTGAGTCAGCTCGTCGTGACGTTCGCCGTAAGCATCGGCAGCAGCGATAGCAACCGTGAACTTGTCGCCAGCTTGTTTACCGGTCAGAACTTTCTCGAGGCCGCTGATCAGCGAACCGGTGCCGTGGATAAACACTAAAGGTTCGGCGCCAAAAGAGCTGTCGAGTTCGTTGCCGTTGGCATCGCTGACGCTGTAGTGCATGGCGACGACTTTATTGTGTTGAATAGTCATGAGGACCTCAGGGGGTGATTGAATAAGGTAAAGGTTGTAATTGTAAGCCGACATCGGGTTCTGTCGCCAGCCGGAAATGGTCGGTTGTGCTGATATCATTGGGCAATACGGCCAGCAGTTGCAGTTGGCCCTGAATGTTCACCGCATTGACCACCACGCCGCTGCGCCGCCAGTTTTGCTCCAGTTGCAGCTCAATATCGCTGCCGGCCACTGGCGTATGTCCGGTCTGAGCTTGTAAAAGGTACATGGCTCTTTTGTTTTTACCGAGGTACTTCATCCGCGCCACCATTTCCTGGCCCATGTAACAGCCTTTGGTAAAGCTGATGGCATCTAATGCCTGCAGGTTCAGTTGTTGTGGCACATATTCACCAAGCAATGGCTGCTCAAGATACGGCATACCATGCGCGATATGCTGGGCCAGCCAGCGGGTCGGCGCGGCCATCAGCGCCTGTTGCTGTTGCCACAAGGTTTTCGCGGCGTCGACGGCCAGAATTAATACAAAGTGATCGGCGGCGAGGCCTAATAAATAGCCCCCGGCCACGGCTTGTTGCTGGCCAATCGCCGGTTGCGGATAACCAAGCTGATCCAGTAAAGCCGCGCTGTCGGCCCCGCCAATACCAAACACGGCGTAGTGGTCCTGCACTTCGGTGAAACTGACTTTAGAAAACACGCCGAATTTTCTCAGCTGCGCCAGCGATGCCTGCAGTTCGTCGCGAAAAGCCAGCCACAATAAGTCGTCGCCCGCCTGCAATAAGTGAAATGTCCCCCACATTTTTCCTTTGGCATCACAGTGGGCGCCACGCAGGAAATGCTCGCTGCTGATTTGCGTGACGTCACAGGTCACCTGACCCTGCAGGAACTTTTGCTGGTCAGCGCCGCTGATTTTCAGCAGCTGAAACGCCGGGAGCGGACTGATAAAAGCGGAAGACAGATTGTTTGACAGCTGAGCCAGTTGCTCAGCACTCATCCAGAAACTTTGCATAACAGCGGAGGACTCCCGACTGAAACCATTTACAGTAGCCTGATCATTGGGTGTTGCTGGCAAAAGCACAACCCCCGGCCGATTTTTTTGTTAGAATTTAACCCTTATCCGCATCGGCGTTTCACACGTTACCCACAGGAATGTTATGACTGTATTAATGACCAAACCGAAATTACGCTGGGCCTGCCGTCGTGGCATGCTGGAGCTGGACGTGCTGCTGGCGCCTTTTGTTGAACATGGGTATGACGCGCTGACGGAGCCGGAAAAACATATCTTTGAACGCCTGCTGGCCTGTGACGACCCGGATTTATTTGCCTGGTTTATGGGCCATGCCCAGTCGCCGGATCCTGCGTTGCAGGCACTGGTGCAGGTGATCCTGAACCGGGTTCGGGTGTAACCGATGTCAGGCCGGCACCTGTTGATACGACAGTCGGTCTGGCCGCGGCGATGTTACTGGTGCCTGCTAATGCTGGCGCTGTGGTTTGCCTGGCTGGTGCCGGGCTGGCTGGCGCCGGTTGCAGCCCCCTGGTGGTTACCGCTTTGCTGGTTACCAGTGTTTTATCTGTGTGGCGCTGAGTTGGCACGCCCCGGCATTGTGCTGACTTTGCATCCTCAGTTACAGTTCAAATGGGCTGACCGGGTGGCGGGAGTGACCGCTGACATCAGCGCTGGCAGGTTGTGCGCGCAAACACAGATCTGCTGGCTGGGCGTTTGGTTGCTGTGGCAGACTGCAGACGGGCAGACCGGCCGGCGCTGGATCTTCCGCGACGCGTTAGCTGAAGCTGATTTTCGTCTGCTGGCCCGGACTGTGCGGCAACTGCACTGGCAGCAGGCGCGACAAACCCGGACGCAGTGGCTGCGCTGACGTATATCAGAATAACAGCAGCGTTTTTCAGCTGAAATAAGGATCTCAGATGAGTTTTGTGGAACTGGTTGGTTATATTCCGGCAATTATTTTTCCTATCGCGACCCTGATGCAATTGGTCCATCTGCTGCGTACCAAAGAGTCTGCCGGCGTACCGGCCCTGACCTGGGCGGCCTTTGCGCTTGGCAATATCAGTCTGTACATTTATGCGGAAAAATATTTTGAGCTGCAGTCAATCCTGGGGCAACTCGCCACGGCAGCGCTGCAGATTTATGTGGTGATGCTGATTATTAAATACCGCAAGAAAGCGGAAACCACAGCACAATCAGTCGTCTGACTGTGCCTTGAGGTACAAAAAAGCCGGAAAATAAATCCGGCTTTTTTCTTTAGTATGGTCTTTGGCGAATGGCCTAGTCACGCCCCGGCTGCAGAATAGTCGGCTTGCTGTGCGCTGCCTGCTCCGGGTAATCCAGCGTGTAATGCAAGCCCCGGCTTTCTTTGCGTTGCATGGCACTTTTAATGATAAGTTCCGCCACCATCGTCAGGTTACGCAGTTCCAGTAAATTATTGCTGACACGGAAATGGCGGTAGTATTCCTGAATTTCACGCTGCAGCAGTTCCACCCGGTGTAGTGCCCGCTCCAGCCGTTTGGTGGTGCGCACTATGCCAACAAAATCCCACATAAACATCCGAAGTTCATGCCAGTTGTGGGTGATCACCACTTCTTCATCCGAATTACTGACCCGACTTTCATCCCAGTCTGGCAGCACCGGTGTTGGTTTTGACGCTGGCCACTGCTGCAGAATATGTCGCGCCGCGCTTTGCGCAAACACCACACATTCCAGCAAAGAGTTACTCGCCATCCGGTTGGCGCCATGTAAACCGGTGTAGGCGACTTCACCAATGGCATAGAGGTTTGGCATGTCAGTCTGACCGTTAAGATTGGTCATCACTCCGCCACAGGTGTAATGCGCGGCTGGCACCACTGGAATAGGCTGTCTGGTGATGTCGATACCGACACTTAAACATTTGGCATAAATAGTCGGGAAATGTTCGAGGATAAAATCTTTCGGCTGATGGCTGATGTCAAGATAGACACAGGCTACACCCAAGCGTTTCATTTCAAAGTCGATGGCGCGCGCGACGATATCGCGGGGCGCCAGTTCGGCTCTTTCATCAAAATCCGGCATAAAACGGCTGCCATCCGGCCGTTTTAAATAAGCGCCTTCACCGCGCATTGCTTCGGTGATCAGATAATTTTGTGCGTCCGGATGATACAGGCTGGTCGGGTGGAACTGATTAAATTCCATATTGGCGACGCGACAGCCGGCGCGCCAGGCCATCGCAATACCATCACCTGATGCCACATCCGGATTTGAGGTATACAGATACACTTTACTGGCGCCGCCGGTCGCTAAGGCCACAAAGCGGGCGGCAATCACTTCCACTTGCTCATTCGCTCTATTCCAGACATAAGCGCCGTGGCACTGGTTGCCGTCGATGCCCAGTTTGGCGTCAGTGATAAGGTCAATGGCGTTATAGTTTTCCAGCAAACGGATATTCGGATGCTGTCGCACCTGGTCAACCAGCGTGATTTGCACGGCACGGCCGGTGGCGTCGGCGGCATGCAATATGCGCCGGTGGCTGTGGCCGCCTTCGCGGGTCAGGTGATATTTCAGCACGCCGTCGTCATCGCGGTACTGATCAAAAGGCACGCCCTGCGCTATCAGCCATTCCATCGCGGATTTCGCGTTTTCGGCGGTAAATTGCACGGCGGCGTCTTCGCAAAGGCCAGCGCCGGCGATCAGCGTATCATTGACATGGGAGGCGATGCTGTCGTTTTCGTCAAACACCGCGGCAATTCCACCTTGGGCGTACAAGGTAGATCCTTCACGCAGCGGGCCTTTACTGAGCACTATCACGTGCAGATCCTTTGCCAGTTGCAGCGCGAGACTAAGACCTGCAGCGCCACTGCCGACAATTAAAACGTCACAGCGATGTTCTTTTTGATGATGCATGCGATACACTTACCCGACAAAAAACAGGATCTTAATCAGATCTGTTGCCTTGTCGCAGCCGTTCGCACGGCTCGCAACCTGCAAATGATCTGAACGAAAAACGCCTTTTTATGCCAAAAAACAGCAGGGCGATCATCGTATTGTAACTTTTTTATCAGTGAAACCGAACTTTTTCCGCAGCCCTTCGTCTGAGTGAGTACGCTTGAGAAGAGCCAGTGACAAATTAAAGCAGTATTGAGACAGGGGAACGGCTCCCAGATGAGCGAGCAAGAATTGGATTGGCAGATTGTCCAACGGGTACAACAAGGGGATAAAGCTGCTTTTAACTTGCTGGTCAGAAAATATCAGCACAGATTGGCGAACTTAATCTCAAGGTATGTCTCTAATCACGGCGATGTGGCAGATGTGGCACAAGATGCGTTCATCAAAGCTTACCGCGCACTGCCTGGTTTTCGTGGTGACAGCGCATTTTATACCTGGTTGTACCGAATCGCTGTAAACAGTGCAAAGAATTATCTGGTTGCCAATGGCCGCAAGCCACCGTCAACCGACGTCGATGCCGATGATGCAGATTCGTATGAAGGCAGTGACGCTTTAAAAGTACAGGACTCGCCGGAAAAGTTGTTACTGACCGAAGAGATCCGCCAGGTGGTATTCGATACCATCGAGAAATTGCCGGAAGAATTGCGTACCGCCATTACGTTACGTGAATTGGAAGGTCTGAGTTATGAAGAGATTGCTGAAGTGATGGGGTGTCCAATCGGCACCGTCCGCAGCCGTATTTTCAGAGCCCGGGAAGCCATCGACACCCAGTTGAAGCCACTAATTGGCTGATTTATCAACGAAGACAGGAATTAGTATGTCGTCTGAACATCAAGAATGGCTCTCCGCGGCCAGTGACAATCAAAACGTCAGTGCAGAGCAGCTCGATTCGTTATTGTCTGATCCTGATCTGCAGGCCAGTTGGCTACGCTATCAGCTGGCGGGGTCTGTGCTCCGGCAAGAACTGGCACCGCAGCTTGATTTTGATTTTGCGGACCGCTTCAGCACCTTGCTTGATGCCGAAGCGCCGCACCAGTTAGCTGCAGAACCAGTGCCGGTGTTACAACAGGCGAGGGCCGACGCTGTCGGCGGAACTCAGCCTGCGGCCAACCAGGGCTGGTGGAAAATGCTGATGCAGGGGGCTATCGCGGCCGGCGTGGCGATCGTTGCCGTGGTGGGGGTACAACAGTCCCAGCAGAAACCTGATGAGGCGCTGACCGCGCCACTGCCGATATTGCAGACCAGCCCGATAGGTGGGGTTGCTGCGCCGGTCAGTCTGAGTCAGACCTCGGTAGAGTCGCGTTTTACTCCGCAGCAGCAACAGCAGCAGCTGGAGCAACAGCGGCGTTTACAGGAATTGATGCAGGCCCGCCAGCAACAAATCCGGCTGATGGAGCAGGCGGCAGCGCAGCAGGCAAAAAATGCCGCTGCAGATGAGGGCAAAGGTCAGCAACAGTGAGATGGACCGATATGCGCTTTCGGGTCTGGCGTTTTTGCCACATCGGGCTGACGCTGTGCAGTCTGTCTGCCTTTGCCGACGACTGGCAGCAGTTTGAGCGGACCCAACAAGCGGTCCGCAAATTTAATTTTGATGTATCTTTTGTTCAGGTGCGGCCAAACCAGCTGATTACTTACCGCTGGTTGCATGGTATTCATGAACAATCCGGCGCTTTGCCGGTTCCGCTGGAGCTGGAGCGTCTGCTGCTGCAGGACGGCGTCGGTACTGATACCTTCCGTCGCGGTGATAAAGTTTATTATGCGGCACCTGACGCACCCGTTATTGTGACCCAGAACGATTCCATCAAAGAGTTGCCGGCGGTCTTGTTTGAGCCGCTGACAGTGATACAGCAGTTGTATGACATAGTGCCGGGCAGCAGCGTCCCGCTGTCAGGGCGCACAGCCCAGCTGTTGCGATTGAGTGCCCGCGATGCCAGCCGTTATAGTTACTGGCTGTGGCAGGATGCTGAAACCGGTTTTCCGCTGCGCGTGGATACGGTCGATGAACAAAACGAAGTGCTGGATCGCTGGATGGTGGTGCATCTTCAACTCAAACCGGGTCTGCCGCCAGAACTGCAAAGTCTGATTAGCGCGCAGCTGCCGGCGCAGCCGCATGCGCTGGTGAATCGCACTGCCCCTCAACAAGCATTTAAATTGAACTGGCTGCCAAACGGTTATCAACTGCTGCCTGAACAGGCGCCGGTCAGCACCCGCAGTGTGCCGGTGCTGGCCAATTGGCTGCTCAGTGATGGTTTACATCAGATCTCGGTGTTTGTGCAACCCAGCGCCCGTTTGCCAGCACAACAGCTGCGCGACGGCGCCACCACCATTCTGGTCACCACCAGACAAAATCTGGATATCACGGTCATTGGGCCGCTACGGCCAGAACTGGCGGCCAGACTGGCGGCGGCTGTGGAATAACAGATCCGTGCCGCTTTGAGCACTGTGCCGCGACATAACATTGAGTTCAGCGGCCTGCTGCTCTAAAATCGGCGACATTTCCTGCCCTGGTAACCAGCATGACGATGCCTTCAGAAGATAAATCCTGCCATAGCTTGCCGACATCGGAGCCGATAACCCCCTCAGCACTGGTGGTGAAAGCGACGGTGTTGCGGGCAGAGGCTGCTGGCGTCTGGCTGTCAACACCGGTCTCAACCAGTTGCAGCGGATGTCAGCAGCAGGACAACTGCAGCAGTGGCCTGGTGGCCAAAGCCTTGCCGCAGCGTCAGCAACAGCTGTTTTTAGCCGGTGCTGCCGATCTGTTGCCTGGTCAGCGGGTCGAAATCAGTGTTGAGCCAGGGGCCGTCTTGCATTCGGCGTTGCTGGTCTATTTACTGCCTTTGCTGGTGTTTATGGCCACACTGGTGCTTGGTCATGTGCAGCTGTGGCCTGAGTTGCTGCAGCTGGCTGTCGCGCTGCTGAGCACGACGTTGACCCTGTGGTTCGTCCGGCGCACAGAAAGGCAGCGGGTAGATCAGCTTCAGGTCCGGCTGGTACGGGTACTGCCGGAGATTGCGCTGGCACAGGCGTCGGCTGACGGCGCGCCACTTTGAAGAACACAGTGCAAGCATCAGGGAATTAGAGTACAATTCGCGGCAATTTTAATCTGCCGCAAGCGGTAGCGGCTAGGTCGCCTGCCACACAACTTACGGCTTTACAGCTCAGTTTTGATTGGAAAAAATGTCAAAAATATCTCATATCCGTAACTTCTCGGTCATTGCTCACATCGACCACGGTAAATCAACGTTATCGGATCGGCTGATCCAGTTCTGCGGCGGTCTGTCAGATCGGGAAATGCAGGAACAGGTACTGGATTCAATGGATCTGGAACGTGAACGCGGCATTACCATCAAAGCCCAGAGTGTTACGCTGAATTATAAAGCCAAAGACGGCGAAACTTATCAGCTGAACTTTATCGATACGCCAGGCCACGTCGACTTCACTTATGAAGTTTCCCGCTCGCTGGCGGCCTGCGAAGGCGCTTTGTTAGTAGTTGATGCGGGGCAGGGCGTAGAAGCACAAACGGTTGCCAACTGCTACACCGCATTGGAAATGAACCTTGAAGTTCTGCCAGTGCTGAACAAAATCGACTTACCACAGGCTGAGCCGGACCGTGTTGCCGAAGAAATCGAAGATATTATCGGCATTGAAGCCATCGGTGCTGTGCAGTGTTCTGCCAAAACCGGTGTTGGTATCGAAGATGTGCTGGAAACTATCGTTAAAGGCATCCCTTGCCCGGAAGGCGATGTTGACGCTCCAACCCAGGCTTTAATCATCGACTCCTGGTTCGACCCGTATCAGGGGGTGGTGTCGTTAGTCCGGGTCAAACACGGTAAAATTCAGGCCAAAGACAAAATCAAGATCATGTCGAGCGGTGCAGTGTATGAAGTCGACAAAGTCGGTATCTTCACGCCAAAAGCCACCAACACCGGCATTCTGAGCACCGGCGAAGTTGGCTTTGTCATCGCCGGCATCAAAGAAATCAAAGGTGCTCCGGTTGGTGACACGCTGACGCTGGCAAAAAATGCGGCCACAGAGCCGTTGCCGGGTTTTAAACGTATCAAACCGCAGGTATATGCCGGTGTATTCCCAGTCTCCTCTGATGACTACGAAGATTTCCGCGATGCGTTAGAAAAACTCAGCTTAAATGACTCGTCATTATTTTATGAGCCAGAAAGTTCAGGCGCACTGGGTTTTGGCTTCCGTATCGGTTTCCTTGGCATGCTGCACATGGAAATCATTCAGGAACGCCTGGAACGTGAATACGATCTGGATCTCATCACCACAGCGCCAACGGTTGTCTATGAAGTGCTAACTAAGGCCGGTGAACTGGTCATGGTTGATAACCCAAGTGATCTGCCGCCGGTCGGTAACATCGATGAAATTCGCGAACCTATCGTTGAAGCGCATATTCTGGTGCCGCAGGAATATTTAGGTAACGTGATTAACCTTTGTATCGAAAAACGTGGTGTGCAAATGAATATGACCTACCACGGCCGTCAGGTGGCGGTGGTCTATGAATTGCCGATGGCCGAAGTGGTAATGGATTTCTTTGACCGGTTAAAATCAACCAGTCGCGGCTACGCATCGCTGGATTACGCCTTCAAGCGTTTCCAGGTGTCTGATATGTCGCGCGTGGATATTTTGATCAACGGTGAGCGGGTTGATGCGCTGGCGATTATCAGTCACCGCGATTTTGCGCAAAGCCGTGGCCGTGAGCTGGCGGAAAAACTGAAAGAACTGATCCCACGCCAGATGTTTGACATCGCCATTCAGGCGGCGATTGGCGCTCATGTTATCGCCCGGACGACAGTCAAACAGCTGCGTAAAAACGTGTTGGCCAAGTGTTATGGCGGTGATATCAGCCGGAAGAAAAAGCTGTTACAGAAACAGAAAGAAGGTAAAAAGCGGATGAAGCAGGTCGGTAATGTGGAAGTGCCACAAGAAGCCTTCCTGGCCATTCTGAAAGTCGGCAAATAACCAGACTGTTATTGCAGCGCAGAGCACCGCGATGTTGACCGGTGCTTTGTTTTTTCTGCAAAACGGCTTACAGCTGGTAACAATATAATCCGGCGGGACGCTTACCTGCGGCCTGCAATTTTCAGTAAGCTCAGATAGTTATCTGAACGAGGAACGAGAAACTCATGGCTGGATATTTTGCAATTCTGTTGGTTGTCCTGACACTGCTGTCGGGGCTGATTTGGCTTATCGATAGCTTAGTGTTTAAACCGAAACGCGCGAAAGATGCGCCTTTGCCTTATGTCACTGAAACGGCACGGGATATTTTCCCGTTAATCGCAGTGATCACCATTTTCCGCTCTTTTATTTATGAGCCATTCCAGATCCCGTCCGGTTCCATGATGCCAACCTTGCTGGTCGGTGATTTTATTCTGGTGGAAAAATTTTCTTATGACGTGAAGGACCCGGTCTGGCGCAGCACATTGCTCGAAACCGGTAAACCCGCGCACGGTGATGTGGCGGTGTTTAAGTACCCGGAAGACCCGACGTCAGATTACATCAAGCGGGTGATTGGCCTGCCGGGTGATAAAATCATTTATAAAAACAAGCAGTTGTTTATTCAGCGTGCTTGTGACAAACAAAGTGGTCAGCCATGCCCAACGGTAGAGCCGCTGCGGCAGGAATTTAAGAATGAAGGCGAGTATTTCCTTGGGCCTTACCCGCTGAAGCGTTTTACTGAGCAGGGACTGACCAAGTCTTACGACATTCTGCAAAATGCGATGCTGCCGGAACCGATCCATAATTACTACCGCCAGCCCGGTGTGGCGACCAACGAATTTGTCGTGCCGGACGGCCATTATTTTGTCATGGGTGATAACCGTGACAACAGCCGCGACAGCCGTTACTGGGGTTTTGTGCCAGAACAGAATCTGGTAGGCAAAGCAGTTTTTATCTGGATGAGTTTTGAATTCAGTGAAGATCCGAATCACTGGCTGCCATCATGGGTACCGGTGGGCGTGCGGTTTGAACGCCTTGGCACTATTGAATAAGGTCGGGAATGTTACCTCCGTTAAGTAAACTTGAGAAAAAGCTCGGTTATCAGTTCAGCAACAGCGCTTTGCTGGAGCAGGCACTGACACACCGCAGTTGCAAAGGCCAACACAATGAGCGGCTGGAATTCCTCGGCGATGCCATTTTAGGTCTGGTGATTGCCGAAGCGCTGTACCAGAATTTTCCGAAAACCCGCGAAGGCGACTTAACCCGGATGCGGGCGTCGCTGGTTAAAGGGGTGACGCTGGCGGAGATCGCCAAAGAACTGGAGATCGCGCAACATTTGCGACTTGGCCCCGGCGAGCTGAAAAGCGGTGGTTCGCGGCGCGAATCGATCCAGGCTGATGCGGTAGAAGCTGTGTTAGGCGCTATCTATCTCGACGCCGGTGTTGATGCCTGTAAAGATCGGATCCTGCACTGGTTCGGCAGCCGTTTACACAGTATCGAACCCGGTGTGCAAAAAGATTCAAAAACCTTATTGCAGGAATACCTGCAAGGCCGGCGTCTGGCGTTACCACAATATGATGTGGTGGCGGTGGAAGGCGACGCTCACGACCAGACCTTCACCGTGCGTTGCATCGTGGCCGGGCGGGAAGCGGTGCAAGCCAGCGGCAGTTCAAGACGCAAAGCCGAGCAGGATTGTGCTCAGGCCATCCTGGAGCAATTAAAACATGAATGATCTGTTGCAAGAAACCGCCGGTGACACCTTCGCCGGGCTGGTTGCCATTGTTGGCCGGCCCAATGTCGGTAAATCAACGTTGCTGAATCAGCTGATTGGCCAAAAAGTCAGTATCACGTCAAAAAAACCGCAGACCACCCGGCACCGCATCGTTGGTATTGATACCGTCGGTAAATATCAGACGGTGTATGTCGACACCCCCGGTTTGCACAGCGAAGAAAAACGCGCCATTAACCGGCTGATGAATAAAGCCGCCGCCACCTCGATTTTAGATGTTGAGCTGGTGATTTTTGTGGTCGAAGGTACGCGCTGGACCGACGACGACCAGATGGTGTTAAACCGCTTAATCGTGGCGAAAAAGCCGGTGATCCTGGCGGTGAATAAAGTCGATTTATACAAAGATAAAGAAGAGCTGCTGCCGCATCTGCAATGGCTTGGCAGCCAGTTACAGTTTCTGGAAATCGTGCCTTTGTCGGCAGAAAAAGGCACCAACGTCAGCAAGCTGCGGGAAATTGTGCACAGTCAGTTACCGCCGTGCGAATTTTTCTTCCCGGAAGATTACATCACCGACCGTTCGCAGCGTTTTATGGCATCAGAAATCGTCCGCGAAAAGCTGATGCGGTTTCTTGGCGACGAGCTGCCTTATTCGGTCACGGTCGAAATCGAACGCTTTAAATGGGAAGAAAAGCACTATCACATTGCAGCGCTGATCCTGGTGGAACGCGATACGCAAAAACGGATGGTGATTGGCAAAGGTGGCGAACGGATTAAAACTATTGCCTCTGAAGCCCGTAAAGACATGGAAGATTTGTTTGAACAGCCAGTGTTTTTGCAGATGTGGGTCAAGGTGAAATCTGGCTGGGCCGATGACGAGCGCGCTTTGCGTAGTCTGGGTTACGGCGAAGATTAATGGCCGGGCCCGCCGTTTCAGCCTATTTGCTGCACAGCGTGGCCTTTCAGGACCAAAAGTTGCTGCTGGATCTGTTGATCCCGGGGCAGGGCCGGATCAGGGCTGTCGCCCGCCGGCCAGCAAAAAAACACAGCGGCCGAAGTCAGTGGCCGCTGTTTTGTTTGTGCTGGGTTGAACTGAGCGGCCACAGCGAACTCAGAACAGTCCGGCGTATCGAAGAGCAGCAGGCCGCTTTGCCGCTGCAAGGGGAATGGCTGTTCAGCGCGCTTTATCTGAACGAACTGATTTGCCGGTTATTTCCGGCCACAGCGCCCGCCGATGCGTTGTTTGATATTTATCAGCAAGCTGTGCAAAGCCTGTGGGCGTTGCAGCTGGCAATGAACAGCGAGCAAGCCCGGGCTGAGCTCGAGCAAGTGCTGCGTCAAACCGAGCTATTGCTGTTGCAGGAGCTTGGGGTACCGGTAGATTGCAGTGTCGATGCGCAGGGCGAGTTATTAAAAACTGACTGTTATTATCAGTGGCAACACGAATATGGTTTTGTCGCTGCGCCGCAAGGCTGGTCCGGCGCTGATCTGTCCGCTATCAGTCGTGGCGACTGGCAAAGTGCCAGCTTACGCTGCGCCAAACAATTAAACCGCCAGCTGTTGCGGCCTTTATTGGGGCCGGCCCCTTTGCACAGCCGGCAATTATTCCGTCAGGATTAACATATTTAAATCACGCCGGATGGCGTCAGGGAGATCCCATGCAACCGATTTATTTAGGCGTTAACATCGACCATGTCGCCACAGTGCGGCAGGCGCGTGGCAGTCAATACCCGGAACCTGTGCATGCTGCTTTATTGGCTGAGCAGTATGGCGCTGATGGCATTACCGTGCATTTACGCGAAGACCGCCGGCATATTCAGGACCGCGATGTATTTTTACTGCGCCAGACCATTCAGACCCGGCTTAATTTTGAAATGGGCCTGACCGATGAAATGCTGCGTATTGCGCTTGAACTGAAACCGCATTTTTGTTGTCTGGTGCCGGAAAAACGCCAGGAACTGACCACCGAAGGCGGGCTCGAAATCGCCGGCCAGTTCAACCGCATCAAAACGGCGGTGGATGAACTCAGCAGCAACAACATTCTGGTGTCATTGTTTATTGATGCCGACCACAAGCAGATTGAAGCTGCAGCCCGCAGTGGCGCGCCTTATATCGAAATTCATACCGGTGCTTATGCCGATGCCACTTGCCCGAAACAGCAAAAGGCGGAACTGGAACGTATTCGCACTGCAGCTGAATATGCCGCGTCGCTGGGTTTAATTGTCAACGCCGGTCATGGCCTGCATGTGCACAATGTGCAGCCGATTGCGGCTATTCCACAAATGCATGAACTGAACATCGGTCATGCCATTATTGCCCAGGCGATTTTCACCGGTCTTGGCCCTGCGGTAGCGGAAATGAAACGTCTGATGGTGGAGGCGCGCCGCTGATGGCGATCCTCGGCCTTGGCACCGACATCGTTGAGATCAGCCGGATTGAGCAAAGTCTGGCGCGTTCGCCGCGGCTGGCTGAGCGCGTGCTGACGGCGGCCGAACAGGCCATTTATGCTGCCCACGCCCAGCCTGCCCGCTATTTTGCCAAGCGCTTTGCCGCCAAAGAAGCGGCTGCCAAAGCGCTTGGCACCGGCATTGGCCGGGGAATTTCCTTTCAGCACTTTAATGTGCGCAATGATGAAGCCGGTCGCCCTGTGCTTGAGCTGCAGGGCGCGGCGGCCGAGCTGGCGGCCAGACTCGGCGTGCATCACACCTGGTTATCAATCAGCGATGAGCAGGCTTTTGCCATGGCCACAGTGATTTTTGAATCCTGAGTGCTGCGCCGGGCCTGTGGTTAAGACGCCCAGCGCTGCGATTCGGCCAGCAGATCCTGCAACTGATCGGTCAGGTCAAACAATTCCGGTTCCAGCTGTAACAGACTGGCGCCGGTTTTCAGCTGCGTTTCAATCGTTTCGCTCAGTGCTTTGATATGCGGGACGCCGGTATAGCAGGTCGCGCCGTGCAGTTTATGGATCAGTTGAATTAAAGCGTCCCGCTGATTACTTTCCCGGTATTTTTCCAGATCAGCCAAAGTTTGCGGCAGGCTGGCCAGCAGCAACTGCAGCATGTCCCGCGCCAGTTCAGTTTTGCCGGCGGCCCGTTGCAGCGCCAGCGTCCAGTCGACATGACGGCTTTGCGGCAACTGCGGTGCTTCTGTGGCCGGCGCCGGCGACGGGTAAACCGGCGGCAGGCAGGCCTGACTGAAGGCCGGACAACATTCTTTTAAGGCATACTGCAGCATTTGTTCGTCCAGCGGTTTGCTTAAAAACTCACAGAAACCCAGCCCCAGCAAGCGTTCGCGCTCGCCGGGCAAGGTGTGAGCGGTGACGGCGATGATTGGGGTGTCTTCGTTTAACGAGCTTTGTTGGATGCGCTGACAGGCGCTGATGCCATCCATCACCGGCATATTAATATCCATAAAGATGATGTCGTAATGGGCATGTGACGCCAGCTGCCAGGCTTCGGCGCCTTGGCTGGCAGAATCGACAGATTCGACCAGTTCGCCAAGCAAGGTATTAATTAGCTTCAGGTTTGCTTCGTTGTCATCGACAGTCAGCACCCGTAGCCGCGCTTTCGGCGCTGCCGGCGAAGGCAAACTGACGGCTTGTTGCTGATTGTAAGGCCGGGCCAGCGTCGCGGCCAGTTTACGCTGGTGCGCCGGTTTGGCCAGACAGGCCTGCGCGCCGCTTTGCAATAAAGCCTCACGCAAGTTGGGTGATAACGAATTGACCAGCAGGTACAGATACTGGCAATGCGGTTTGATTTGCCGGATCAGTTCAATGATGGGGTTGAGCTGATCCAGCGAGACGGTGCGGCCTATCAGCGCAATATCAAACTGATCCTGTTGCGCCAGCGCCTGTTGCAGCTGGGCAGCCGTGGCACAGGCCGACACCTGCATGCCCCAGCTGTTGAGCAGGTTTAACGTCGATTCACGCGAGTGCTGCTGCGGCTCGATATACAAGACGGATTTTCCCGTCAGTGCAGCTACCGGCAAAGGTTCGCTGGCTGCCAGATGATGCGGTTGCAGGGCCAGGCTGAACCAGAATGTCGAACCTTCGGAGGTTTTGCTGTGAAAACCAATCTGCCCGCCCATTGCTTCTACCAGACGCTGCGAAATAATCAGCCCAAGGCCGGTGCCGCCATAACGCCGGCCTATGCTGCCATCGGCCTGAGCAAAGCCGTGAAAGAGCTGTTCCTGCTGGGTGGGTGAGATGCCGATCCCGGTGTCCTGCACTTCAAAATGCAGCAACACTGTCGCATCGGTGGTTGGCTGATATTGCAGGCGGATCACAATACTGCCGTGTTCGGTAAATTTAATCGCGTTACCGGCAATATTCATCAGGATCTGGTTGATGCGCAGCGGATCGCCAATCAGTGAGTCCGGTACATCCGCATCAATCTGTAATGCCAGTTCCAGCTGTTTGTCAAACGCATTGACCGCCAGCAGCTCGACAGCGTCATGCACCAGATCACGCACCGAAAAAGGTTCCGGGTTCATCGGCATCCTGCCTTCTTCCAGTTTGGCGTAGTCCAGTACGTCATTGACCAGCGACAGCAGGCTGTTGGCGGATTTCTGGATAGTATTGAGATAGTCCTGCTGATGGTGGGTCAGCTGGGTTTTTAACAGTTGCCGGGTAAAACCAATCACGCCATTAAGTGGCGTGCGCAGTTCGTGGCTCATTTTGGCGAGAAATTCAGATTTAAGTTTGTTGTCGTCCTGTGCTTTACGCCGCGCCATATCCAGCGCCACGTTTTGCATTTCCAGCTGTTCCATGGTTTGTACCAGATCGCTGGTGGACTGATCAACCGCGTGTTGCATTTCGTCTTTGTAGTGTTTCAGTTCGTTGGCCAGCTGATTGACGCCAAGGCGCATCAGCTCAAACTCTCCGATAAAAGGTTCATCCAGATGTTTTTCAAAGCGGCCTTCCGCCAGCCGCTCAATCTGCAGTATCAATTGCTGCAACGGCTGGCTGAGCCGGCTTAACAGCCGCAGGCTCAACAATAAGGCCAGGCTCAGTGCCAGCAAGACCAGCAATAACGTCACCAGCATCGAGCTGTGCTGTGCCAGCATCACTTTATCTTTATCAATCTGCACCAGCACATAACCGAGCCGGCCTTCAGTGGCCAGCAGGCGGGCGGTCTGGGCATCATTGCCGTGGGCACTGAGTGCCAGCGCCTGAATGTCACTGATCTCAAGCGCGATTGGGGCCCGGATCAACAGCGAATTGTCCTGCTCGCTGATTTGTGGCTGTGCCGGCAATTCAGCCTGAGTTGGCAAACGCAGCGCGGCAAAATCTTTATGCAGATTGGAACTGACGACCAGCTGATGCTGGTGATCAAACACTGCGATAGTGCGCACTAGCGGCGAGTTTTTACGATGACTGACATTCAGCAGACGTTGCAGATAGGCTTTATCTTGTGTCATGAGCCCCTGACTCGCGGCAATCGCCAGCGGTTCGGCAATATTACTGGCTTGCTCGGCGAGATAACGCGATAAATCAGCAAAACGGACATAACTGAAGTAACCGCCGAGGCTGGCACTGGCCAGCAAGGTTGGTAATAAAGTGATTAACAGGATCCAATCGCGTAAAGCAATTTTCGTCATCTGAGGCGCTGCTTGCTACAATGGGCTATCGGTGATCCATCATGACATAACACCCGGCAAAAACCTACGCAGTTTTCCGGGAAAACTGTTGTGAAAACAACGGGCTGAGCCTGAACGGAATTTATGGTAACTATCTATCAGACAAAGAAAAAAAATACCGGGCCGCAACATGCAGTGCTGACAGTGCAGCGCTGGGACCATGAAGCGCAGGGCATCAGCAGCCATCAGGGCCATATTTGTTTTATCGAAGGCGCGCTGCCAGGGGAACAGGTACAAGTCCGGCTGACCGAACAAAAAAAGGACTACAGCCGGGGCGTGGTGCAAAAAGTGTTACAGCCAGATCGGAAGAGCACACGTCTGAACTCCAGTCACGAATCACCATCTCG